>JBGUNA010000058.1:0-85812 GCA_045117135.1 Candidatus Limivicinus sp.
TGCGTTCTATGTAAACAACGACGGCACAGTATTGGTAAGATACAATGACAATCTCAGAGTTGGCTATTACTTTGATTACAGCGTCGGAGAAAACGGTGAACTGATTGTATATAAAGACGGCGACCCCATCTTCACCGGAGTAACGAATGACGAAGGCCTGCTTACCGATCTCGACGGTAATATGTGGTTCCCGCAGGATTGAAAAAATAAATATTTCAGAATCCGGTTAAATATTCCGGCTTCTATCGACCTACAGGCTTGTGATGACACGACGATCACAAACCTGTAGGTTTTTTTGTTATCTTGCTATGTCTTGGCTTCGCACACATAGACGGGGCGTATTTTACTTTCTTTTTCTTTGCCCTGCATTCCGGGTATTCCCAATGATAGAAACAGAGTCGTTATGTTTTGAAAGAATGACAGGCCTTTTTCAGTATGAAATAGTGTTTACTGTTGCACAGCTTTTCGCTCTGCGATGATCCGCTGATCCTCCTTGATGCCCTTTTCCACCGTCAGGAAGAGAAGGATCACAGCCAGGATGATCTGGGCGGGGATCTCAAAGCCGAGGAAAAAGAATCTCGCCACTGAACGGGCGGCAAAGACACCTCCGTCGTAGAAAAGGTTGAAAAATGCGATTGCAAGTCCGTTGACCACAGTGAGGATCGTGCTGTAGACCGACATGGATACACCGTCCACGCGGTAGCCAAAGCGTGCCTCCAGATGGTCGAGCACGTCGGCAAAAAGCGCCATCATGATATAGGCGCCGGGGATGGACGAGAGCCCCTTTACCACCTGCCCGATGAGCAGGATCCAGATATTGCCGGGGCCGAGCAGGCAGATGACGCTGCCGATCACCGAGAGCACACAGCCGAGGATCATGAAATTCCGCTTGCCCATTTTGTTGGCCACCGGCCAGGCAAAGAGCATGCCGGCAGCCAGCGGCACACCGCCGACCAGTGCGACCAGCGCCTGCACATTGTCCGCCGCCACCGTATAGCCCAGCAGTTGCACGCCCTCGGTGTAGAACTCATGGCAGAAGATGTTGAACACATAGCCGCCTTTGAACATTACTCCCATCTGATAAAGCGCATAGAAGATCATGACGATCCACCAGTATTTGTCACTTGCCGCATGCTTAAGCTGCACGGTGCTGGGGATCGGTTCTTTTTCCTCGGTCGTCAAATCGGCGGAAATGTCCTCTTCCGTGATGCGCTCTCTGGTAAAGCGGTACTCCAGCAGGCAGCCGACGAAGGCCAGCACGGCAAAGATCGCCATGACCGTCTGCCAGCGGTTCTGCACGATCATTTGACCAACGTCCAAGCCGTCCAGCACGCGCGGCGCGCTGTTGATCCAGCTGAGCACAACGGGCATCAGGATGCTGGAAATCAGCCCGTTCCCGGCCACGGCGGGAATATTGGCTACCATCGAGAGCTTGCCGCGCTGCTCCAGATTTCTCGTGGAGAGCGACACCATCAGATAGTGCGCGTTGCTGTAAACTGGGTTTGCCACAGCGGCAAAAATGTTGTAGGTGATCGCCATCCAGGCCAGGCGGAAGCCCAGGCTCAGATATGGGATCAGAAACATCACCATGCCTGACAGCAGCAGGAGCGGCGCCGCGGTAAAGAGCAGCGGGCGCGCTTTGCCCTGGCGGGTCTGCATCCGGCCCAGGATTACGCCGACAATGATGTTTGCCAGCGCCATCGGGATGACAGAGATCAGCGGCAGGAGCACGAGGAAGGACGAGACGGTGCTGAGAATATCATCATAGGTGCGGTAAAAGGTCAGATAGTAGGTGCTGATGACCGTGGTCATAGCCAGCACGAGGAAGGGGCCGAGGAAATAGCCGAAAATCATTTCGCTGAGCGTCACATCCGAAGACTTGACGCGCGAATCCATGGCAGGGAGGTCCCACAGTTTGAGCTTCTGTCTGGTTTCGTTCATGCTCAGAACTCCTTCGGATCCAACCAGCCGTTTTTGAGGCAGCGGCTCAGATCCCAGCTCTGCTTCCAGGTCTCGTCTGTCGGGGCCTCGCGGTCGCGCAGCAGCTGATAGTTCCAATAGAACCAGCCCGCCGTCTCCCGCCAGGCGTCCAGCTCGATCTTCGCGATCTCGCGGTAGCGTGCGGCGCAGAGCTCTTTGTCGGCGTAGACCTTATCCGCATACTTGTTGCAGATGCACCACTCGCCGGCAATGACGGGGATGTCCTTCTGTGCGCTGCGGATCTGGCTCATGACGCCCGAGAGATACAGCTTGTACACCCAGGGGCGCGGGATCGGGACAAAGTTCTCCATGGCGAAGATATAGGGGTGCGTGTCCAGCGCAACGTTGGTGAATTTCGCTTCCCGGAAGAACTTGTTCCAGGCTGTGCAGCGAAAGCCGTCGTGGAACACCACGGTCTTTTCCTCGCCTATATGCTTACGGATGCGGGTGTAGGCTTTGGTGTAGAAATCTCGCAGGAACGGCAGCGGCACATAGCCGGAACCCTTGGCCTCCTCCTTGTCCACGGCCATGCCGGTGGATGGCGCGGTCATATAAACGATCCAGCTGATAGGCTCGTTGAGCACCTCGATGCCGAAGAGACCCGGGCGTTTGCCGTAGCGCTCCGCCAGGCGTTCCAGCACGGTGAGGGCAAACTCGACCTCGTCCGGGTGCTTGTACCAGTGGCAGACACCGGTGAGGCCGCCGTTGTCATAGCCGTTCTGGCTGTAGGGCACGGTGTGCAGGTCCAGGAGGATCTGTAAGCCGTATTTCTCGGCCCAGTCAAAGGCCTTGTCGATCCACTCTACACAACCGACAAAGGGCGGCCGGTCGCCGAAGGTAAAGTACGGCACCGGAAGGCGGACGGTGTTCAACCTGTTTTCGCTGATAAATTTGAAGTCCTCCTCGGTCACATAGGTGTCGCGGTGCTGTTTGATAAGGGCGGCGAACTCATCTGCGGGCAGCTTGCGGCTCAGCCAGGTTTCGTCCTCCGTGTGGGTGCTTTCAAAGAGATCCGGCTTCATCCACTTTTCCAGGACAAGCCAGTTTCCCAGATTGGTTCCTCGAATCGCTTTCAAACTTACATCTCCTTTCGGGAAAAGGCGCGGCAGAGCCGCGCCTTTTTCAGTTGTATCATGCGAAGATCGCAGGGTCGATGCTGTAGTCGCCGGTCAGCTGATCGCTCATGGAATAGGCATAATGCAGGGCTAGCGGCTCTCCTTCCGCCTTCGTTTCCTTATCATTTGCGTCAGTCAGCGTCAGCACGCCGTCGGCGAAGGTATAACTGCCTTCGTCAACAATGCTGTAAGCGCCGAACTCGAAGCGATAGCTGCCATCGTCAAAGAAGGCGATCGTCGTCCCCGCATCCGCGCTGGGGATCACCGTGCCGGTTTTTTCAAATGAGAAGATGCTGCTCGGGATCGTATAATCGCCGGTCAACTGGTCACTCATGGAATAGGCATAATGCAGCTTGAGCGGCTCTCCTTCTGCTTTCGTCTCCGTACCGTTTGCATCGGTGAGCGTCAGCACGCCGTCAGAGTAGGTGTAACTGCCCTCGTCGGAAATATCGTAGGCTGCAAAGTAGAAGCGGTAGCTGCCGTCGGCGTTGAAGCTCATTGAGGTGCCGCTGTCGTTGCTGATTACGGTGACCGGTGCGGCTTCGTCCGCTTCCGCTGCAGCGCTAAAGGTGTCGGCCGGGATCGTGTAGTCACCGGTGAGCTGGTCACTCATGGAGTAGGCATAGTGCAGCTTGAGCGGGTCGCCCTCAGCTGTGCTCAGCTTGCCGTTTGCATCGTTGAGCGTCAGCACGCCGTCTTCATAGGTATATCTTCCCAGATCCTCGATGCTGTAGGCCTCAAACCAGAAGCGATAAGTGCCGTCCGGATAGAAGGTCATGCTCGTGCCGCCATCATCGCTGACAATTTCCACACCTTCGGCGGCGGGCTCTGCTACAGGCTCGGCGGCGGGTGCCGCAGCGAAGTCAAAGGTGTCGGCCGGGATTGTGTAGTCGCCAGTCAGCTGGTCACTCATGGAGTAGGCATAGTGCAGCTTGAGCGGGTCGCCCTCAGCTGTGCTCTGCTTTCCATTTGCATCGGTGAGCGTCAGCACGCCGTTTTCATAGGTATATCTTCCCAGATCCTCGATGCTGTAGGCCTCGAACCAGAAGCGATAAGTGCCGTCCGGATAGAATGTCATGCTCGTGCCGCCGTCGTCGCTGACGATTTCCACGCCCTCGACAGCGGGCTCTGCTGCGGGTGCCGCAGGCTGATCGGCAATCGGCTCTTCGGTTTCCGCAGGTTCTTCCACAGCGCCGGCTATGTGATAGGCTAAAATACTCCCGTCTGTGCCCAGCGTCCAGACGGTCTCTGGCACGGCATCCAGTACAGCGGGGTGCTCGTCGGAATCGTAGGTGCCATCGGCGTCCAGATCTCCGATCTTGTAGTTGGCCGGGCCGCGCATCTGGTTGGAGTAGGTGTCCAGTGCCAGCTCAAACACGGCATAGGTCGCCGGGGAGGTTGTCACGGTGCCGTCCTCGTTGAAGACGTAAGTTCCTTCAGCATTCATGGTGGAGATCATCCCGAGACCGGTCTCGTCGCCAATTACCGCGCGCTTGCCCGCTTCAATGCAGTAGGCGTCGGAAAACAGCGCGTAAGTGCCGTCGGCATTGAGCTTCAGGCTCAGCGTGAGGGTCAGGCGGCTGTCATAATTCATCAGGCCGAGCAAATCGGCGCACTGGAACTGGACATCCTGTACCAGATCCACGTTGCCCTCCGCACCGGTGAAGGTCGTCGTATAAGTCCCTACGCCGGCCACGGGTTTGCCGTAGGCTTCGATCGTGCCGTCACCCAGCGTCCAGGTCGTCTCGGGCACGGCGTCCAGCACGGCGGGGTGCTCGTCGGAATCGTAGGTGCCATCGGCATCCAGATCTCCGATCTTGTAGTTGGCCGGGCCGCGCATCTGGTTGGAGTAGGTGTCCAGCGCCAGCTCAAACACGGCATGGGTCGCCGGGGACGTTGTCACAGTGCCGTCCTCGTTGACTACATAAGTCCCTTCGGCGTTCATGGTGGAGATCATGCCGAGGCCGGTCTCGTCTCCGATCTCTGCGCGCTTGCCCGCTTCAATGCAGTATGCGTCGGAGAAGAGCGCATAGGTGCCGTCTTCATTGAGCGTCAGAGTCAGCGTGAGGGTCAGGCGGCTGTCATAATTCATCAGGCCGAGCAAATCGGCGCACTGGAACTGATAATCCTGTACCAGGTCCACGTTGCCTTCCGCGCCGGTGAAGGTCGTCGTATAGGTCCTGGCAAGAGAGGCTTCACTGCTGCCCGCGCTGCCGGGTGCTGAACTCTTCAGCGCAAAGATGCCGCCGAGAGCCAGAGACGGGATCAGGATCGCCAGCAGCACTATCGCGCCAACGGCCGGAATGCCTGCCTTGCCGCCCTTGCTGACGGGCTCATCCTTGCCGAAGGAGCCGATGATGTTGAAAACCATAGCAGCAAGCCATGCAATGGAGGCGCCGAGGGACATGTAAATCGCTTCCTCGCCGCCGTGGCCGGAGTCGTAATCCGTCAGAATGCAGATGCCGATTCCTTCCACGCGGTCGCCGATCAGGATCATGGCTGCGTAAGCCAGCAGAGCTGTCACGCAAAAGCTGAGGAGCTTCGGCCACCACTGCTTGTCAAACTTCTTTCTAAGGAGCATCGCGACGCACGCAACAAGGGCAGCTGCGATGGCCGATGCCAGAACTGCTTTGGAATTAAGCTGCCCGAAAGTGTAGTAGCCCGTCGAAAAGCTGAGGACAAACAGGATGATGCCAAGGATCGTCAGCGCGATCACAACGAGAGAGCAAAGCGCTTCACGGGTCAGTTTGCTGTTTTTCATGGTCACGCCCTCCTTTCCTTGCGTTCAGCCAGTACATACAAGACGGTCAGCACCATAAAGCCAACGTAGCCCGCGCCCATGAAGATCTTCATCACTGTGAGCCAAACGGGTTCTGCACTCTTTGCGGCGGTATCGGCCTTGATGCCGTTCATGACCGCGCTGTTGACAAGTGTAAAGAGCTTTCTGTGGTAGCTTTCACGGATATTGGCCTGCAGGGCGATGTCCTTCAGGACCTCAGATTCGCTGAGGTTCCAGACCTTGCCGTTGTTCGAGGCACCCAGCATCTGATCATTGCCGGCCGCGGCGCACTCCCGCGGGAGGAAGTAAGCGGCGGACTTGACAGAGTCAGTCATGAGGAAACCGTTCCAACCCCATTCGCTGCGCAGAATGTTGACCATCAGCGCCTTGGAAGCGCCGACGTGCGTGCAGCCGATGCGGTTGAAGGCGGACATGAAGCCTTTGATACCGCCGTCACGGATGCCGATCTGGAAGCCGCGAAGCTCGTTTTCACGGGCTGCCTGCTCGTTGAGGAAGACAGCCAGACCGTCACGGTTGGTCTCCTGGTCGTTGAAGGCGAAGTGCTTGACGCTGGTGACCATGCCGTACTTGTTGAGCGCCTGGTGCACATAAGCACCGGTATTGCCGGTGAGGACAGGGTCCTCGGAATAGTAGCAGATGTTTCTGCCGTTATAGGGGGTACGGTGGATGTTCATGCCGGGCGCAAACCAGACCTCATAGCCGGTCCAGAGGCCATCGTTGCCCACAAGGCGCCCGTTTTCATACTGGAGCAGCGGGCTGAAGGCCGCGGCGAGGACGGGGCCGGCTTGATAGACGTCGGTATAGTGTCGGTATGCCGGGTCATCCTGAGAGACCGTGTACAGGCCCTTGCTGCGCTGGCCGATGAAGCCGATGATACCCAACGGAGAGTCCGCGCGGTTTTCAATCGGCATGGTGATCTCCTCGATCTCCTCAAGGTAACCAATATACTGGTTGATGAGATCCTGCAGGCTCATCTGATCAAGCACCTGATCATAAAGAGGATCATCGTAGTCCAGGCCAATGAGATTCGCCGCCGACAGTCCATTCTTTGCACCATAGGTGAAGGACGAGGGGCCTGTATAGGCCGCCGCTTCTGCTTCGGCGCTGTAGATCTCGTTGCGGAGCATGAAGATCATTTCGTCCGTCGCCGTGAGGCTGTCCACACTCTTCGGGAAGCTGTTGAGCCAGTCGCTGCGGGTCAGATACCTGACCTGGATGCCGAAGCTGTTGAGATCAGCCTGACCAAGCTGGTTCTGGATTACTGTGTCGTTGACACCGTGCGTTTTGAAGCTGTCTGCAGAGACAGTCTCTTTGACAGCCGTGCCGCTGCTATCGGTCGCCAGACCCATCGCGTTCAGCGCCGCGTTCAGCGCGTCATGCGCGCCGTTGCCGGTGGCAAAATAGTAGTCTCCGGTCTCCAGGAGCCAGGCGCCGGTCACGCCGTCGTGCTCATAGCTCTTGTCGTAGGAATAAAAGTCGATTGCGTTGAAGCTGATGGTGAGCTCCTCGGATTCGTTCGGCTGGAGCAGTACCACATCCGCGTAGCTCTGCTCCTGTGCCTCGCCGGTCTTGCCGTAGCCAACGAGCTGGATGGCGCTCTTTTCGATGCCGTTCGTACGGTCACGGTCGGTATAGGGGACGGAAACATAAAGCTGTACCGCATGCTTGGCGGGAACCGAACCGATGTTCGTCACCTTAACCGTCACGCTCGATTCGGTCTCACAGCTCCAGTCGATATTCGTGGCGGTGATTTCCTCCGCAAAGGTCGAGCCCTCAACGCCGTAGCCGAAGGGGTAGCTGACTTCCTTGTCATAATCCCAGGTCTTGCCGTCCACACTCTGGCCCTTGGCTGCTTTGGCGGCGTTGCCCTGCTTTGCCAGCGTGTCGAAGTAGCGGGTCTCGTAATACTTGTAGCCCTGGTAAATGCCTTCCAGCTCTGCCAGATACCAGCTGGAGCGCAGGCCGTTGTTGCTGGTCGTCTCAATGTCCGCTGCGTTGTCAAAGACATAGATGCCGTAGTTCTGCGCGGCGGGAGAGAGCGCAGAGTTGACTGCCCAGGTATCCGGCAGGTGGCCGGAGGGCAGCACCGTGCCCTTCAGCAGCTGTGCGATGCCATACGTGCCGTAGCAGCCGGGGTTGCCGATCCATAGGATGGCGTCCACCGCCTCGTCCTGCTTGAGTTCCTCGATCTCCATAGAGGTGCCGGAGTTGAGCAGCACAACGATTTTCTTAAAACCCTGCTCCTTGACCCAGTTGACCAGGTCGCGTTCGTCATTGGAGAGGGACAGGATGTTACCGGTAGGGGAATCGGTGAATTCATCCGGATTAGCCAGGCCGTTGACACCGGGGTAGAAGCAGCAGGATTCGCCTGCGTCACGGCCGAGGACGATGATTGCCGCGTCCTTGTAATCGCCCAGCAGCGAAGCGTTGAGCTCACTGGCCGGAACCTCGCCGATTGCAGCGCCCTGATTCTCATAAGAGCTGATGACGTTGCCGCCTGAGCCCTTGGTCGGAGCATAGGTTGTCTCTCTTTCCTGATAGAACTGCACCATATCCGGGTTGACGGAGAATCCCTCCCTGGTCAGCGCTTCGGCCAGCGTGATCGCCTGCGACGCCTCGACCAGCTCGCCCATGGAACCGCCGAACTGCATCTTGCTTCCGCTGCGCATGCCGAACAGTGTGACCTTGTCGCCGTCTATGGCGGGCAGGCCTTTCAGAGCCACGCTGCCCTCAGCAGAGACACGGGTCGCATAGGCGATTTCCGCGGCGATCAGATCGCTCGGGTTGGAGAAATCCGACTGATAACGATAGTCGGCAGGATCGAGACTGCGCTCGATACCGGTCTTGGATGTGCCCAGGAGCTCGTCCACCTTGCCCGCCCAGGCCGTTGCAATAGACGCAGCGACGGAGAAGAGGACGCCAATGGCGAGAAAAATGCTTCCCAGGCCACGGTATAACCGTGTTTTCTTCATTTTACCACTCCTTTATTTGATGGTTGGGTGATTCGACATGGGTATGCTTTTTTATCATTGCAGTTTATATTCACTCTCGTCTCCCTTCTGCCTGTTTTTCTGGGTATCAAAAACGCTGTTGCTCATCAGCAGCAATTTCTTTGCCATTTGCTCCGGCGGGATCGGGTCGTTCGAAGCAAGCCACCTGCAGATCAGCCAGGTGCAGCCGGCAAAAGCGAACTGGAATTCCTCCGGAGGCTCATCCTCTGAAGCACTCTCTTCCGCTCCAAAATAAGGCTTCGTCGCTTGATAGGCCATGCGGCAGGCACGGGCTAAGAACGCGGGCTCACCATGGCTGCCGAGGATCGCCGCGTAAGCTTTGCGCTCTGTCAGCATCAGCCGGAGCCGATCTGTCAGGATATCTTCCGTGCCGGAATAATTCTCCATAATCTTATTGGACAAACGATCCTCCAGCTCATGAAGTACGTCCATCGGCTCGGCATAGTGCAGATAAAAGGTGCCGCGGTTCAGTCCGGCTCTGTCGCACAGCTCCTTGACTGAGATGAAGCCGATCGCCTTTTCCTCCAATAGTTCTGCCAGAGTCTGATGAAACCTGCTCTTGGTAAATTGTACACGTGTATCCGGGTTTTTCATAAGCAATACCTCTTTCTGAACATGCTGTCTATAAAATAACATAGAAGAATTTACTTATTATTTTGTTTATTTGATATTATCATAAGCTTCGGAAGCATGCAAGAGGTTGTGGGAAAAAACTCGTTTTTTCCCCTGTACTCACCGCATAATCACTCCTCTTTCAATAATAATCTCCAAAAAATCACGGCTCCGTCCCAAAAGACGGAGCCGATTTTTGGTTCTTTAACAAGCTGTTTTTCAGATATTAATTTCCAAAGAATGCAGTAGAAGCTACCGTTCCATCCTGGTACATCGCAGCGAAATGAATTCCTGCATCATCGACTCTGCTGCAAACCGAAATGGTTTCACCTTCCCTGCACTGTGAGAGAAAACGGATCTCCATCTGATGAGGCTCTATTTCTGACCAGTAGTCACTGCTGTAAGCGTCCTGATACATCTCAATATAGCGCAGGTTGTTCATGTGCCTGCTCTTATCAAGATCTGACACACGCACGGTTTTCTTGTAGCACTCAGCCATCCCGTCTGCGCTCTTGGCTAAACCGATAAAAGCGGGAATGTCGTTCTCAATATCTTCGGCAATACCTTCAGGAAATTCGATGGAGTTTAGCCTGCGGGGCATTTGACGATTTAGATCGAACACGCAGGTTTCGATCTTTCCGCATGCGACGATCTCATCACACTGTTGAATTGTAGAATCCAGTGTGAGGAGTAAAGGGCGGTGATAAGGCTGAATCCACTGCGTCAGTATCAGTGGATCGTCATAATTGATTTTTCTGTTGATCTTTACATGATACTGGGTGTAAATCCATGCGGCCCCATATCGCTCTGGGATTACATCATTGCCCTTTTCAACAGAATGCATGAAATTGGTGTGTGCATCCTGAAAGTATCGCATGCAGCCACGAAGCCCAATCAGCCCATCATGGTCCGCATCGCGAAATTGAGGATTGATCTGTAGGTGAAAAAGCATAACTGACTCCAATTAACTTATAATGAAACCGGTAGTAGCATACCGCAAAAAGAAGAGATAACTGTTTTTATTATGATGTCCAAAATAGTCTAATCTGCAGATCAGCCAATGTCAACTGAAAATCTGTTAGTATATTTTTCCAGGGTGTAAAGTCTTTAGGGCTTTTGCTTGCTCGGGTGAAGAAAAAATTATTTTTCTTTTCTTGTTTTGTGTGATAGTTCTGTGACTATACGGGTGCTATACTTGCGCCACAATCAAAAACAAAGGAGATAAATAAAAATGAAAATCGAAACCAGCAAGAGTGTTCTGAAAGTATGTGGAGTAGTTGCTATGATCTACGGTGTCCTCGAGATGCTTCTCGGCGTCATGACTACGGCAGGCGGCGGCCTGATCTCGGCAGTGGGTTCCCTCGCTGAAGCAGACGTCCCCGAAGTTGCCGGCCCCCTGGTCCTCGTCTTCGGAATCGGCATTGTCCTTATGGGTGTGTTCTCTCTCGCAGAAGGCATCGTTTCCCATAAAGCTGCAACGGATCCTTCCAAAGCACGGCCTGCACTTGTCTTTGCCGTAATCAGCCTTGTGCTCACTGGAATCAACCTGGTCACTTCCCTCGTTAATGGCGGAGCTCCGCTTTCCGCAATTGTGGGCGTAGTCCTCGACGGCCTGCTTGTTGCAGCGGCATACACCATGCGCAAGGAAGCAACCCCCGCACCTGCGGTCGCCGCATAATCATTCCTCTTTCAATAAAAATCCTCCAAAAAATCCCGGCTTCGTCCCAAAAGACGGAGCCGTTTTTGCTGCTAAAACCGGAACGCCTTACCCAACCTGATAGGTAGTTCTCAAATCTATAAATAAAGCAGAGACTGCGTCGCCATCCATCGGTGAAGCAGTCTCTGTTAATTATGATCGTCGGTATGCCTTTTTCTATATTGCTGATGCCGTCTATAAATCATTTGTATCTATGCAAGCTGGAATCGTATCTTTTTGATTAACCATCCTGCATTGCTTTCCCGAGCAATCTAAGTTTGAATCTCCTTATCTTTGCCGCATACTTGCTTGTAAAAACTACACCAAGAATAACCATACCAAATGCAATTCCAAGACCAAAACTACCGATGCCTTCATAAGGTGATGTTGTATCAAGGCCAAGTAATGTAATCACAAGGAATGTGTCAAATCCAATCAATCCTGCAATAAACAACCAGTGCATCCTGCGCAACAATCTCGTTTTTTCCTCATTGCTGTAATCCGAGACCTGTAATACAGTCTCTTTCAATTCTTCGTTCATGCGCTCACTTTTCCTTTCACCGCTTAAAATTTCTCGGAGATCGACTTCATAAAGATCGGACAATTCCATTAAAATAACAAGATCTGGCATATTGGTTCCCGTCTCCCAACGCGATACCGTTCTGCGTGAGACGTTCAACTTCTCTGCGAGTTCTTCCTGAGTAAATCCAGTTTCTTTTCGAAGTAGCTGCAGGAATTTACCGGTTTTGATTAGATCCATATTCTGTCGATCTCCTTTCTGGCTTAAGCCTAACTCAATTTTACCATTAAGAACAGGACACAAAGTGAGCAAATGCCCCGTTTCCAAAGATGAGACAATCTATGTCTCAAATCAGACAGAGAACGGTTCTCTGTCTTTCGCCTGTAAAGTCTCAAATATTACTGCAAGGACTTCCGGAGTCCTTGCATGATAAAAGTATGTTCTGTGTTTTCCTGTTATTCCTTCACAAAAGTAACGGTGCAGGTTGCTGTATAGCTTTCTCCTGCATTGCCCTGGATCGTCTGCATGGCTTCCTCAGCAGGGGAGTCATCCTCTGCAAAAGCGGCGACTTCCGACATGCTGTGCATTTCTTCTTCCTCAATGCTGATGACTTTGGCATTTCCTTCGAGGTCCAAAAAGATTTCCACAACGGCAACTCCCGGCTCTTCATTGTCTATTTTCTCTCTGGTTTCACAAAGGAAGCGATAGCAGTATCCTGCAACGATCTTCGATTCAATGAGCGCAACGGGTACTTCTTCAAAATCTTCTAGGTCTGTGGTGGCTTTATCAAAAATCTCCGCAAGAGCATCCGAGATACCGGCGTTTTCCGGTGCACTCCAGCCTCCGTCTTCAATTTCCTCCGGGTGGCTGACGCTCTGATTACCGGGAGTCGACGCCTTGTCTGCTAATACCGGCAAGGCATGCCAACATCATAATAATTATGCTCAGTACAAGTCCTTTTTTCATAGTATTCCTCGTTAGATCCCTATAAAAAGAGTGATACTTTTTAAAACACTCAATGGTTTGCACATTCACTTGCTTTCTTCACCTTTGCCGATCTCGGATGCCGTCCGGGAATGTCTGACGCAGTCATGCGGCTGGCTGAAGTGTGCTGTCATCTATCGTCTTCAGCGTGATTCAAAAGCCGTCAGGGGGATACCTCAGCGATGAATTTCATAAATTAAATCAACGAGGAAGGGTCTTTTTCGGACGATGTCGGGATTTTCGATCTGTATTCCTTCAGTGATAAGGTTCTCTGACGATAAGCAGGATCCTGATTTCCATGAGAGGTGTACATCTGCCCGCATTGCTGCCAATGAAAATCCGGAGTTGTCTAAGAGGCATAGCCTGATTCAGAAGCGAATCTTTCAGGAGCATCCGGAGAGGAAAGAAGAAATCAGGCGTCGGATGAAAGAATATCTTTCCAAACCGGGGAACAGAGTATTTGTAGAGTTGGACAGCCATGCAAAACCGGTGATCTGTGCGGAGACCGGTCAGTATTATCTTTCCCAGAAAGCGGAGGAGAGCGCTACCAGGTTCGGCGGGATCTACAAGGTTTGTACCGGCGGGAGCTAAACAGCCAGCGGATATCACTGGCAGTATGCTGTAAATAAACAACCGATGTGATAAATTTGTAAGAAAATCGAAAATAATTGTTGCAAAATGGAGAAATACCTTGTATACTTACTCTGTATTATGTTGACTACTCCTGAAAGGAGATTTATTATATGAAAAAGATTGTTTCAATAATTATTATAATTGTTCTCTCTTTGAATATGTGTATCAGTGCTTTTGGGGATGAACCTATGAATGTTAATCCAGTTTCAGACGAAGGAGGCAAGATTGAATTTGAAAAAGAGGATGAGAAAGGCAACAAATACTATCGCGCTATTGCAAATGATGGATATGATTTTATAGGTTGGGAAGTGGATGGGAATCCAATTACTGACGTCAGTAGGAACCCAATCGATATTACTTACTCGAGCGGGAGAAATGTTACACTAGTTGCAAAATTTGCACCACGTCCTATGAAAGTGAATTATTCTGTTCCTGGCGGCGGAGGAGAAGTAGTACTGGTTAATACGGATAGCAGCAAAAATGAATATTACCAGGCAAAACCGGCACTAGGATATGTATTTATGGGTTGGGAAGTGGATGGAAATGCAATAGCTGACAGAAATCCGATTGATATTACATTTTATCCGGGTCGAGTTGTAACTTTAAAGGCAGTATTTCAGAAAAAAGTAATCACTATGACAGCTACTGCTTCTGAAGGTGGTACAATTCTCGGAGACTCCAATGCTACCCATGAATATTCAGAATCAATATCGGCAAGTTTTACTGCTAAGCCGAACACAGACTATCAGTTTGAAGGATGGTATGTAAAGGGTTATAAAGTAGGCGATAGTGAAACAATAACCAGAGCGTTCATAGAAGACATAGACTTTGTGGCCCGGTTTGTAAAAAAAGGAATTACTCCTGTAGATCCCGATCCAGGTCCGGGGCCTGCGCCGGATCCCGGCCCTGGCCCAGATCCTGTACCCAAACCGCCTTACCCCTACAAAGAGTTCAAAATCACCTATCATCCGGGAGTATACGGGGCAGGGTCGGCGGTGACGGATACCGCTTATCCCGGTATCGGCTGGCTGAGAGGCACGACGTTTACGCGTCCCGGCTACATCCAGGCCGGCTGGTCCTGGGATCCGTACGGGAAGGAATTCAATGCAGCCCTGAATGCACCGATGCCGATGCTGTATGAGAATATCACGGTCTATCCCTACTGGGAGCCGATCAAGGGGCCGCTGGTGCTTACCGTGGGCTACTCGGGCAGCGGAGCCATCCAGGTCAACGGGCGCTATGTCTATAACGGCGAGAGCTTTACCATCCGGCCGGGCGAATCGCTGACATTCGGTTTCTATCCTGCCAGCGGAAACTATGTGTACAGCGTCCTGCTTGCCGGGCGTTACAGAGAGTATCCGGGGTACGGCTTTACCGTGAGTTATGACATGATGCAGAACCGCAACCAGACGCTGGCAGTCCGGTTCGAATCGGTCTATACCAGGCCGAAAACGGGTGATGATTCCAACATAGCTTTGTGGGCGGCTCTCGGCCTCTGTTCGGCAGTCTGCCTCGGCGTGCTGCTGATCGCGAAGAAAAAGAAGAAATAAACGCTGCGGCATTTAAGCGCCGTAACGGATACGGGTATCTTCTCTGATACCGATAGAAAAAGAACCGGTCACGCATTGGATCGGTTCTTTTCTGCAATTGATGCAGGAGAAAGGAAAACAAGGATATGAATAAGACGCTTTCCAAAGTTCTCAGGACACTGATACCGCTTCTGGTGGCAGCTGCGTCTGTTTTTGTGATTGCCGGCTATGCAGCTTCTCCCCAGTTCCATGCCTCTACGATCAGCTCGCTCGATCAGAAAACGGGCACCGTGCTTGAACTGACGGCGGCTTCCGCAGCAGCTTCCGCGGCAATTACCCTGCTTCCCGGTGACACGGCCACACCGATTGCCGACAAGCTTGCGGAACTGAGTTCCTATTTTCTCATTGTGATCAGTGCCATCTATCTGGAAAAGTACCTGACGACCATCACCGGATATGCGGCTTTTGTCATCCTGATTCCCGCTGCGTGCATTCTCCTCTCGATCAACGTTTTTGCCCGGAAAGAAATGATCCGGCGGATTGCCTGGAAGCTGACGGTTTTCGGGCTCGCCGTTGCACTGGTGATTCCTGCGAGTGTCCGTGTGTCGGACCTGATCGATGAAACATACAGTGCTTCCATTCAGTCAACGATCAACGCTGCCATCCAGTCGACTGACCATATTGCAGTGGAAGAGGGTACAGAGGAGGAAGCGGCTGCGGCGGAAGGGAACACCGGGATCCGGGAATTCATCTCCGGCGTGAAGGAGACGATAACCGGCACGGGGGATAATATCAAGAGAGTGCTGAACAATTTTGTCAATGCGCTTGCGGTGATGCTGGTCACGTCCTGCCTGATCCCGATTCTCGTGATGATGTTTTTCATCTGGGTCACCAAGATCCTGATCGGCAGTGATGTCGCACTTGTTCCGCGCCGGATTCCGGCAGAGGAAAGAAGGGAGGAACGGCGTGACTGAGAGAAAGCTTCTTGCTGCCTGCCTGTGCGCTGCGATTCTCTTCTGCACCCTGGCCTCCGGGGCAGCGTCGGCAGAAAGCTATACCGACGCCTGGGGTTATACGGATGAAGACGGCGACGGCCTGATTCTTGTCACCGTCCCGTGGGAAACCTGCACAGCCTATATGCTCATTGTCCTGGATCCGACGAGGGTAGTGCTCGGCTGTCGGCCGGACCGGCTGTTTACCAAAGGGTATACGGTGGAGGAATATGTGCAGCAGTTCCATGCCGTGGCCGGGATCAACGGCGGCGGGTTCGCCGATGAGGGCGGGACCGGAAACGGCAGCGTCCCCGAGCATGCGATAGTCAGTGGCGGTGTCGTCTACAACGGCTGGACGGGCGTCGGAGAGGGGTTTGCCGGGATCGACTACGACGGGAAGCTTCATCTCGGGTTTGAGCATGTAGAGGAACTGACACAGAATAACATCAAGGAAGGCGCCGGATACGGCCCTCTCCTGGTAAAGGACGGAGACCCTGTGGATCCCACCACCAGTGCCTTCTCCTACTGGATCGATACGCTGAATCCCCGCACGGCAATCGGGCAGCGCAGTGACGGGGCGATGCTCCTCCTCGTCTTTGACGGGAGGCAGCCCAACAGCCTCGGCGCTTCCTTCGCAGATGAGACGGAGATTATGCTTCGATTCGGCGCGGTAAATGCCACGAATCTGGACGGCGGGAATTCCTCCATGATGTGGCTGGACGGGCACTATATCAACAACCCGGTGGGCACGTTTGATGTCCGCCCGATTCCGACGAGCTTTGTCGTGCTGAAGCAGAAGCCCGGTTATACGGTTCCGGAAATTTCGGATGCGGAGCGCACGGGTATGACCCGGGAGGAGATGGAGGCCCTTGCTCCCGATGCCGCTTCCATGGAAGACAACTGCGCGGCAGAGGTGAAAGCGGAGCTGAAGGATTTTGCAAGCGAGTACATTCAGCATTATGTTAACTTCTCCGCAGATGCCGGCGCAATGAGCAACATCCATTATTACCGTCTGCGCGATCTGGTGGTACCGAACGGTGACCTGATAAACCGTCTGTACGGAGCTTTCGGCAGTTTCGGTTACGCGTTTGTCCGCTCGGTTTCGGTACTCTCCGTAGAGGAGGATTTCTGCACGGAGGTCTCCGAAGGGCATTATCTCGCCGGATACACGTACCGGACGGAAAGCGTGGGCAGGAGGACTGCCATCGAAGAAAAAAACATACAGCTCTCCATCCTGCGGCAGAACGGAAAGCTGTATGCGGAATCCATGTGTTTTTACTGAGTCTGGCCTTTGCGAAAGACGAGGATTTTGCTGAATACGTAGTTCAGAATAATGACAAGCACTGAGGCGATGAATACTTTCGAAATCCGGAAAGAGATTCCGAATACATTGACGCATAGCAGCATGACCAGTTCTTCAATTCCCAAAGTTGTGAGCCTTGAGGCTGTGAATCCGAAAAATTCGCCGACCCAGTTCGGATTTTTACTCTGGAATACCCATTTTCTGTTCATGGGGAAAGATGCAACAACTGCCACAAACCATGCAATTACATTGATTATGGTGTTCTGGAGCGGGACGGATGAGTCAAAGACGAAGGCATCCAGCAAAAAGCTTACGCCCCAGTTGATAACAGTGGTGATCCCGCCGACAATGACATACACAATCAACTCCCTGTATTTTACAAGGAGTTTTTTTATGGTTTCAATCATGATTTCCTCCGCATTCTTCCGAAATGATATACCGCGGCCGCCCCTTCAGCTCCTCATACATTTTGGAGATGTAATACCCGATGACGCCGAGGCTCAGCATGATCAGGCTGCCGGTGACCAGGAGGAGGATAATCACGGTGGTGAAGCCTTCTGCGGCGGTTCCGTTGATCTTCTGTACCAGGGAAATGACTGTAAAGATAATTGCAATGACCAGCATGAGCCCGCCCATGAGCGTGATGCAGTGAAGCGGGGCCGAGGAGAAGGACGTGATGTTTTTGACGGCATACCGGATCAGTGACCGGGTGGACCATTTGCTCTCTCCGGCAGTGCGCTCCTGCACCGAATACTTCACTTCGGCTTTCCGGAAGCCGACCCAGTAGGACAGGGCCCGGAAGAAGACGTTGCGCTCCGGCATCTTGTTCAGTGTGTCGACGACCTTGCGGTCCAGCAGCTTGAAGTCGGATGAGGAGGACATGTCCATCCCGATGGCTTTGCTGATCAGGGCATAGAAGGAGTTTGCGGCAAAGCGGTGTGCGCCGGACTCTGTTCCGCGGTCTTCCTTGACGCCTTCCACAACCTCATAGCCCTGTTCCCACAGGCGCACCATCTCCACAACCTTCTCGGGTGGGTGCTGAAGATCGCAGTCCATGACCACACAGCAGTCGCCCTCCGCCTTTTCCAGCCCGGCAAACATGGCGGATTCCTTTCCGAAATTCCGGCTGAAATGCAGCCCGCGGATCTGCGGATTGCTGTCCGAAGCTTTCTGGATCTCGGCCCAGGTTCCGTCCGTAGAACCGTCGTCCACGAAAAGCAGCTCATAGGGGATGTTTGCCGACGTCAGAATTCCGGAAAGAGTTTCCGCGGTTCTGGCAATATTTTTTTCCTCATTAAATGCAGGGAGAATAACTGAAATCATGGTTTCATCCCTTTCATCAGATAGGTCTCGGACAGTCCGCCCTGGCCTTCAAAATCATAGCGGTAGAGGAGTTCACTTTCCGTGAGGCCGGTATCCTCGCCGAAGGAACGGAGCTCGTCTTCCGGATCAAATCCGTATCCATCCGTCCAGTAGTCATTTGTGCTGATGTACAGAACGGCGCTGTTCGCATCCCCGAGATATTCCTTCAGGGCAGCGGATGCCGTGTCATTGGTGACAAAGAAATCCGGGAAACATTTCAGCTCCAACAGATCCTGGGTGACCGGGCCGAAGGCGCGGGGTCCGTCCGTGAGGTAGACGCATTTCCGTCCGGCATTGGCCTGGGCTAGAGCGATATACTGCGGTTGTTCCACAAAGAGAGTGGCGGGTGGTTTCGCTTTTGCGCTGAGGAGTGCTGCGGAGAAGACCAGCAAAACGGCTGCTTTCCGGATAACATAGCCGTACCGTGCCTCACCGAGGCTTCGATCCGGCAGGCACAGCAGGAAGCCGATGCCCGCTGCGGCAATCGGAGTGAGGTTGTAGATATACCGCAGCTCCTGCGCCTGAAGTGGTGCAATCAGCACACTCACTATATAGGCACAGGGCAGAGGGAGCAGAATGACCAGCGCGTCAAAGGGAATCTGCTTGTTCCGGATCAGTCCGGGCAGTTTTCTCACACTGAGCAGGATGCACACTGCGGCACCTGCGGCAGCCCACCGCATGCCCCGCAGCATCAGCTTCACTTTCTCCCAAAAGCTCCCGAGCCGCTCACCGTAGGTGGCGGTTTTTCGCAGGGCGTCCAGGACGCTTATCCCGCCGACGGCCTGCCCGTTCCCGAGGAACACCTGCTGCAGGCTTGCGCGGAAGGCACACACCATCAGCCCCACGCCTGCCAGAGCGAAGAGGGAAAACCGGAGTGCGCATCTATACTCTTTGCGCAACAGCATAGCGATGTCAAAGGCTGCACAGAGGAAAAAGGCGTAAAACACAAAATAATACTGCGTCATCATTCCGCCGAAAAGCACTGCCGCCAGGCAGAAGTAATATTCCCGCTTCTCCGGGTTATGCAGAAGATGCGCCACCGTGAGAGCGAGGAGGACGGTAAAGAGAGTCAGCAGCATATACATCCGGATCATCGTCACCGTCGAGAGCCCCAGCACACTCATGCCGTAAAGCGCGGTGACGGCACAGGAGACATCCGTGCTTCCATAGAGTTCCTCGGCCAGCGCATAGAGGGCAATGCAGGTCAGCAGGAACAGAACCGCATTGATGCCGAGGCCAATCCATTTGGAGCAGCTTCCCCGTACCAGGGAGGATACAAAGTGAAAGATCCAGTAATAGAGAGGCGGGTGGACGTCCTCCTTCAGGTTATGGTACACCGAGTCAAAACGGAAAGCGTCCTCGTCTCCCACGCAGAGGTATGCTTCCACCTCTGCCCGGGTGATAGTCTTGTCAATGAGGCTGCCGTCTTTGACGTCGGTAAGGTAAGGAGCATAGTAGCTGTTGGATAACCCGTAAGTGTAAATCTCGTCGATAAACAGCCCCTGTTTCCGATAACAGAACAGCAGGCATACACCGACGATGCTCACAAAAACGAGCACCGTTGCCCAGTATTTTTTGGCTGCTTCTTTCAAGGCTGTGTTTTCTCCTGTGATTTCTTTTGTTCCCGGCTGTGGAACAGCAGCATTCCTGCAGCAAAAAGGGCGAGAGCGAGGGAGAGGACCTGGGAAACCCGGATCCCGGTGTCGCCGATCATCAGGCTGTCTGTCCGCAGTCCTTCGATCCAGCTGCGCCCGATTCCGTACCACAAAAAGTACAGCCACAGGCACTGCCCGTCGTACTGCCGCTTCCCGCGGCGGATAATGCTCGCAAGGAAGAGAAAGCCTGCAAAATTCCAGAGGCTCTCATACAGAAAAGTCGGATGCACGGTGACGATCCCACCGTCCGGCAGGCTCAGCCCCATTCTGCAGAAAACGTCCGTTTCTCTTCCAAAGGCCTCCCGGTTGAAGAAGTTTCCCCATCGCCCGATCGCCTGACCGAGCATACAGGCCGGGGCGAGCAGATCCAGCATCGCAAGGGGAGAGATCTTTTTGCGCCTGCAGACGAGGAACACTGCTGCTGCGCCTGCGAGAATGCCGCCGTAGACGGCCAGCCCGCCCTCCCATACGGCGAAGATTTCACCGGGGTTCTCCCGATAATAATCCAGCCGGAACAGGACATAATAGAGCCGTGCACCGATAATGGCAGCCGGCAGAATCCAGAGGAAGACATCGTAAAGATCTTCCTCCCCGAGGTCGAAATATCTTGCCCGGTGTACGCTCCACATCATCCCGGCGAGAAAAGCAAGGGCAATGACTACCCCGTAGAGATAAATCGTTTTGCCGAATACGGTAAAAGCGGCAGGCGGGTTGAGCGTCAGGTTGCCGAACAGGGGAAAGGTGATGACGCTGTCCCGCGAAACGGCCTCCGCAAGAGGCCGGATCGCTTCTCCTGCCGAGAGGGAGGCGAAAGTATAGAGTCCCGGCAAATTCATCAGGATTCCTTAACCGGGCGGATGACCGCCATGGCGAGTTTTTCGGGAGCAAAGGTCTCCGCAATCCAGTGCTCGCATTCTTCCCGCCGGATATCCGGCAGGAGCTCAATGGCGTCCAGTGTGCAGAAGCCGTCAAATGCATCAGCCAGGAGAGAGACGCAGAAGCCGTCAAAGTCCTCCAGGCCTCTCAGTCGTCCGCCGATCATGGATTTCCGCGTGCGGGTGAAATAGGCTTTGCCGAATCCCTTTTCCCGTACGGTATCCGCTTCCGCCAGCAGTTCCTGCAGAACTTTTTCAGGGTCCGCACTCTGGCCGCCGATGATCATGGTAGCGGTATCGGCTGTATAGTCCGCTTCAAAATCGAAATCCCGGGTCAACGTTCCTTCTGCATAGAGCCTTGTGTAGAACGGTGAAGAAGACCCGGCCAGCAGCCGCAGGGAAAGCCCGGCCACAAGCCGTTCGCGGAGCATGGCCGTAACGTCTCCGTCATCAGAGGGTCTGGCACCGCGACTGAGCTTTGACCCGATCAGGAACTCCGGCAAACCGACCGGCATCTGCCGTTCTTTATACCGGCTGACGGGAAGCGGGCTCTCCGCCTCGCCGAAGTCTGCAAGGGGGACGCCTTTCCGCTCCGGAGGCAGTTCTTCCGCCGCAATGGCAAAGACCCGTTCCGGGTCAACGTCGCCTTCTACACAGAGCACCATATTGCTCGGCGCATAGAAAACACTGTGGCAGTTATACAGCGTCTGATCGGTGATTTCGGAGATGCTCTCCACCGTGCCGACAACCGCGTCGCGGATCGGGTGGTGTTCGTACAAAATCGAGAGAAGATCGTAATAGACCTGCCGTCCCGGGGAATCGTCACCCATCTGGATTTCCTGGCCAATGATGCCCTGTTCTTTTTGGACGGTTTCAGGGGTATAATACGGCGTAGAGACAAACCGGAGCAAAAGGCGCAGATTGTCTTCAAAGTTTTCCGTGCAGCTGAAATGGTAGCAGGTGAGATCCGTGCTGGTGAAAGCGTTCGGATCGGCCCCGTTTTCGGAAAGCGTCGTAAGGGCATTGCTTCCGTCCGGCATGTCGAACATTTTATGTTCCAGAAAATGTGCCACACCCGCAGGCGTATCCACAATCTCTCCGTTAATTTCAAATCGGCGCATTGCCCCGCCGTAGTGCGTACCGAAAACCGCATAACTGGAATAAAAATCCTTTTTGGGGACGACGTAGATCTTCAGCCCGTTTTCAAGCTCCCCGCTGTAAAGGGTCTCGCCGACGCTTTTATAGTCTTTTTTTATGATCTGCATGAATCTTCCTCGTTTTCAAAATCCTCATCGGTCTCTTCTGCTGCGCCTTCCTCACCGCGGAGGAAGTAAATCAAATCACAAACCGTGCTGTTCGCAATAGCCATGACGTCTTCCTTCGTCACAGCCTTTACAAGCTCCGTGTATTCTTCCGGAGTAACCGTCCAGCCGTCCAGGATGTTGGTGATGGTATAGCTCTCCATGGCGGTCTGGCTGTCCTGCATGGATTTCAGGTCGGAGCAGATGCCCTTTTTGGCATATTCCATTTCCTCATCCGTGATATTCCCGTTCCGGATTTCGTCAAGCTGGCGGAGGATTTCGTCTTTTGCCTCGTCAAACTTATCAAAATCAATCCCGGCGCTGGCAAAGAGCAGTCCCTTATGCGAATCGGCAGTGGAGGAGGCATAGTAGCAAAGCTGCAGCCTTTCCCGTACGTTCACAAACAGCTTGGAGGTTACACCCGCTCCGTATACGGTGTTGAATACTGAGAGCGCGGCCTTGTCCGGATCCTCCATGCATTCGCCCAGCCGGAAGCCGATCACGAGTTTGCCCTGCGTCACATCGAGAGTTTCGGTATAGATGCGGGGTTCTTCTTCCACCGAATTCATACGCACGTCGGTTCCGATTTCGTAATTGATTTCGCCGCGCGGCATGGTGCAGAGGGCATCCTTCAGCCAGCCGGCAACGGTTTTGACAGGCTGGCTGCCGCAGTAAAAGATTTCTATCGGTGCAGTCTCCAGAAGAGTATGATACTGCTGAGTCAGCTTTTTATATTTGACGGCCTCACAGTCTTCTGCACTGCCGTATCTGCCGACGGAATAGTCCTCAAAGCAGCACATTTCCTCGATGCAGCGGGTCACGGCGTAGACGCCTTTTTCGTTGATGCGGCTTCGGATCACATCAGCCAGCTTCCCGCGTTCGCTTTCCACATAACTGCGCAGCAAGAGCCCGCCACGTGTCATGGGGTTGATCAGCATTTCGCAAAGCAGCCCGACCGTATCCTTTGCAACCGCTTCACCTTCCGGGAGCCAGGCATCCTCCGGATAGGAGGCGAGCAGCCCGACGCACTGGATTTCGCCGATTCTTCTCACGATCGGGTCAATCGTGGCACAGTACAGCTCATCGAGGCGGTTGCTGATCTTTTCAATATCCCCGTAATGGGCCGTTCCGCGGCGGAGCACATAAGGGATCAGCGCATTCATCGACGCTGTTTCACGCTCCAGCTGAGCAAGCAGTGAAATGCTCATGACGGCTATTTTAAATTTGTCGGTCTGGATATGGTTGAGATGGACGCCGGGCAGGATCTCTTTTCTTGTCTGTTTCAATGCTCTCCCTCCGATCATCTGAGATGTTTCATAAATTAAATTATTATACCACAGTTTGCGAGGGTTGCCTATCCCTTCCGTGCATCTTTCTGTAGAAATTCGGAGCCGTTTATGCTAGAATTCTCTTATAAAAATCTACTCCAATGACAGGTTGAACGTACGGATGAAGAAGAAAATTCAAAATTTCTGGTATTATCATAAGACTGTCTTCCTGATAGCGGTTCTGGTTGCGGCAGCAGGAACCTATCTGTTCCTGCAGCAAACGAAAACAGTAAAACCGGATTACGAGGTTGCAATCGTCTCGCCGGACTATTTCTCCCCTGAACAGCTTTCTGCTCTTGCAGATAAGCTCGGGCAGTTCGGAAACGACTGCAACGGGGACGGAAGTGTTGTCGTAAATCCACGGGTTTACCGGGTTGCCCTGGGGATGGACGGGCAGGACAGCAACCAGATTTCTGCCCTTGATGCAGATCTGGTCGGCAATGTGAGCGGGCTTTTCCTGCTGGATGATCCGGCAGTATTTGAGGAAGTTACCAACGGGATCTGTGAATCTTCGGAGGCTGTGCCGGTTTCCGGCTGTGAAGAGCTGAAGGGGCATGGCTTTGACGGTCTTTTCCTCGCTGTCCGGATCAAAGCGGATGAAAAATACGCTGCCATGCTGGATGCATTGACAGCGTAGCGGTCAGAATCCTGTAGATGAGAGGTGTTTCATGAACAGCAAACTTTTAAAAGTGTTTGTTGTCCTTCTCCTGGCAACGCTGCTTTTCCTGCCATCACCTGCCTGCCTGGCAGATCAGGCAGAGCTCGAAGATATCGTCGCAGTTGATGAACGGCATTACACCTGTATGTTTGACGGTGTAAAACACGCGTTTCTTGTGGATTTGCCGGAAACACCGGAAAATTCGCCTCTGATTCTTATGCTTCACGGTTATGGCGGAACGGCTGAAAGCTTTCGCACGGAAACCGGATTTGAAAAAGATGCAAATCCCCTGGGGTATACTGTGGTGTATGTG
This sequence comes from Candidatus Limivicinus sp., assembly GCA_045117135.1. Taxonomy (GTDB): domain Bacteria; phylum Bacillota; class Clostridia; order Oscillospirales; family Oscillospiraceae; genus Limivicinus. The sequence continues at coordinate 24,668 of JBGUNA010000058.1, forward strand.
ACAGGGGCTCCGGATCCCGGAGATAAAACGTCAGCGACTTCCTGGAATTCCGGAATAGGCAGTTCCCCCAATCGGGATGTCGCCTTCCTCACGGCTCTGGCTGCGTACCTTCGGCAGGAATATCATTTACATGAGCGGAATACCTTTGCGGTCGGATTCAGTAACGGAGCATTTATGGCACACCGCCTCGCATTGGAAGCAGACAGTACGTTTTCTGCGGTTGTCAGTGTGGCCGGCACGGTGTCCGGGAGCGTGTGGGAAGAAAGACCCGATAGCTGTTCGACCGGTTTACTTCAGATTACCGGAGAGAAAGACAATGTAGTGCCTAAACAAAGCGATGGCAGTGCCCGGTATGCAAAGGATCCCGCCATCGAAGATGTGATTGAATACTATGCAGTGGCGAATAACCTGACAGTGCAGGATGTGCTGCCTGCGGGCAAAAGCTCTGTTCTGACGAAATACGGGAGCACAGCTTCAGCCAGACAGGTATGGCATATGCTTGTGAAGGATGGCCGCCACTCCTGGTCGGGTGAGCGTGTAACGGGAATCAATACCAACCGTCTCATCCTGGAGTACTTTGAAACACAGCTCAAATAAAAACTCAATCATATAATAACTGTGGGGCGCAGGTCATCCGTTTCCGGATTCCTTCGCCCCACATATTTTTATAGAATTTACAGAAAGGACGCGCCGGTGCAGGTCAGTCTGTCAGGATGACGGACCGGCATTTTTTACCGGTCAATTCTTCCGTGCGCTTGTCCGGAGCACCGAATCCGGCATAGAGCGTCCATGTCCCGCTTCCGGGGATTCGGCAGCCATCCTGATTCACGACCGTGAATGCATGCGGATCGATCGGTACGTTAAATTCCGCCTGCTCACTGGCGCCGAGATGAATACGCCGGAAGCCGCACAGAACCGGATGAGCTGGTGCATCGGGAGACTTCTCATCCCGGAGATACAGTTCAAGCACTTCATCCGTTTCGCGGCAGCCGTTATTGACGACGGAGACGGCTGCACGATCTTTTGAGGCAGACAGAGTCAGAACCGAGCAGTCTCCGTAGGTGAGGCCATAGCCGAACGGATAGAGCGGCGTGCCGGTATAATAACGGTAGGTTCTGTTTTCCATCGAATAATCGGTGAACTCAGGCATCTCTTCAAGAGCATCGTTGGTGTAGAAGGTCAGCGGCAGCTTCCCGGAGGGGGAGTGCTTCCCGAAAAGAAGCTCTGCGACAGCTTTTCCGCCCCGTGCACCCGGATACCAGGTGAGCAGCACGGCATCGGCCTTTTCCTGTGCTTCAGAAAGGTCAATGGAACTGCCCGCCATCAGGATGACAACGGTCGGCTTTCCGACTGCGAGAACTTTTTCCATCAGGATCCGCTGCGGTTCCGGAAGAAGCAGGTCCTCTTTGTCACCGGAGAAATAGCTGTTTCCGGTGTCACCTTCTTCCCCTTCCAGCGTTTCATCCAGGCCCAGCACGAGCAGGACGGTGTCACTGTTCTTTGCCACGGTTACGGCTTCGGCAATCCGGTCATTCGGTTTGGCGAGGGGCTCCACACGGTCGGTGTTCAGGGCACAACCATCGGAGTAAAGAATACGGCATTTCTCACCGGCAAGATCCTGAATACCTTCCAGCACCGTGATATAGCGGGAAGAAGTTCCGTGATAGTTCCCTACCAGGGGGACACGGCTGTTGGCATTCGGTCCGATGACGCCCAGGGTACCGCAGCTTTCCGGGTCAAGCGGAAGCAGCCCGTTGTTCTTCAGCAGCACGCAGGACTCCAGGGCGGCCTTTTGTGCCAGATCGAGATGCTCTTTGCACTCTACTGCAGAGTAGGGAACATCGTCATATTCGCTTCCCTCGTCTCCGAGGATACCGAGCAGGTAGCGCGTGGTGAACAGGCGGACAGCACAGCGGGTGATGTCCTCTTCCGTGATCATCCCAAGCTCGTAGGCATGCATAATATGCTGGTAGGTGCAGCCGCAGTTCAGGTCGCACCCGGCTTTCAGCGCCTTGGTGACGGATTCAACCGGTGCTGAAGTGATTTTGTGATTTTCGTGGAAGTCGCGGATTGCCCAGCAGTCAGACACAAAGTGTCCTTCAAATCCCCATTCTCCCCGGAGTTTTCCCATCAGGTACTCGCTGGCGCAGCACGGCTCTCCGTTGGTACGGTTGTAAGCTCCCATAACCGCTTCCACTCCCGATTCCTGCACAAGTGCCTGAAAAGCGGGGAGATACGTTTCCTCCAGATCCTTCCGGGATGCGATTGCGTCGAAGCTGTGCCGGAGAGCTTCCGGACCGCTGTGGACGGCAAAATGCTTGGCACAGGCAGCGGTTTTCAAGGTTTCTCCCGTGCCCTGCAGCCCGGCGACAAAGGCTTTTCCGAGACGGGAAGTCAGATAAGGATCTTCTCCGTAGGTCTCATGGCCGCGGCCCCACCGGGGGTCGCGGAAAATATTTATGTTCGGGGACCACATGGTCAAACCGTGATAAATATCCCGGTCGCCCTCTGCAGAAAGGGCATTGTATTTTGCCCTTGTTTCGGTGGAAATGGCATCTGCAATCTTTTCCAGAAGCTCATCGTCAAACATCGCAGCCATGCCGATGGCCTGCGGAAAGCTTGTTGCGGTGCCGCCGCGTGCGAGGCCGTGGAGTGCCTCGTTCCACCAGTTGTATTCCGGCACGCCGAGGCGCTCGATTGCCGGGGCATCAAAGCGGAGCTGGCTTGCCTTTTCTTCCACTGTCATCTGCGAAACCAGAAGTTCCGCTTTTTTTCTTGCTTCTTCTCTAGTCATTACTGTTGTCCTCCATCATAGACGCGCTCTGCTCGGCAGGGATAAAGCGGTCGAATATCTTTCCGAGAATAACGCTGTTGCAATAAACGGGAAGGGAAATGCCGAACAGAATAAAAAGAAAACCGATAGTTGCCACAACGTACTGAGGCAGAAAAATGATCAGCAGTACGGGAACGGACAGAATCATCCACATCAGCACGGTCTTTCCGGGCGCACAGAAAGCCAGCAGAAAAGCGTTTTTAATATGAGCTTTTATGCTGTTTTCGAACTTTGCCTGGAGCGCAAACACATAGCAGAGATAGGTCAGCAGAATGGCTGCCACAATGCCGGTGACAATGCAGAACAGGATCTTCAGGTTTCCTTCTACCGAAAAAGCGTATACGCCGTCCGCATATACGACTGCCATAGCGAACAGCCCTATAATGCCCAGCACGAAAGCCTGTTTGAAATTGCTTCTGAATGCGGAGAAGAATTCCCGGACAGTCTGCACCGGTTCATCCTTTGCAATCTTTAGGGTAACGGAAAAGAGTGCACAGGTTGCTGGCCCGACTGTCAGAACCGGGAGTGTACACAGCAGCCACAGAAGATTCAGAATCAGAAGATCTGCCATGGCAACCATGAAGCGTGCAAAAGAGGATTTCAGTTTGTTTTTCTGCTCCATTTTTCCCTCTATACAACGGATGAGAGGCATTTCTTCCTCTCATCCGGATCGTGTGTATGGTTGTTTTTAAACTGAATGGGAGTTATCCCTTTACGCCGCCGAGTGCAACGCCGGCAATAATGTATTTGCTGAGTGCGAAATAGATGACGAACAGAGGCAGAACAGAGAGCGTCAGTCCGAGATATACGGCACCGTATTCTACCTTGTAGATATCACCTTTCAGCTGGGAAACCATCAGAGGCAGGGTATAGAGCTTGTTATTGGTAAGCAGGATGCTCGGCAGGAACAACTGGTTCCAGCTGAAGACGAAACTGAAGATGCCCTGAGTGGCCATAGCGGGCTTCATGATCGGGAGAGAGATATGGTTGAATGTGTGGAATTCTCTGGAACCGTCAATTCGTGCCGAATCCAGCAGCTCCAGCGGAAGAGAAGCCAGCATAAACTGACGCATGAAGAACACGCACTGGGGTGCGGCAATTGCGGGAAGGATCAGGGCCAGGAAGTTGTTCGTCATGTGGATCTTGTACATGAACTGATAAAAACCGATGGAGGTGATCTGCGCCGGGATCATCATAACGCAGAGGATAAAGGTGAAGAACGGGTTGCGCAGTCTCCAGTCATAGGCAACGAGGGCATAGGCCGTCAGCGTGGAGAAGTAGATCGTGCAGATGGTAGATCCTGAGGAAATAATCAGAGAGTTGAAGAAGCCGCGGATCGGGTCAAATGTTTTCCCGTTGAATACAGCCCAGTTCTGTGCCAGATAATGGGAGGGGATCAGCGATACTGCATGCTGCTGAATCTGAGGCGTATTCCTTGTGGAGTTGACGACCATGACGATAAAGGGGAACAGGCTCAAAACGGTCAAAAAGATGCAGACGATATAGATTATGGTTTTATAAACGGGATTCCCGTCTCTTTTTTCAAGTTTTTTCATTGATTCCACCTCAGCTCTTCCTGTCACGCATCAGATAGAATACGATAATGGAGAAGAATGCGATGATGACAAACATGATCATGCTGGCAGCAGCGGCACGATTGTACATGTAGCTGCCGGCAAAGGCCTGATTGTAGATAAAAACGCTTGTGGTCAGTGTAGAGTTGTTCGGGTTGCCGTTGTTGAACATCTTCGACATATCGTACATGTTCAAACCGCCGATCATACTTGTGATCAGGGTATAGGTGAGAATGGTGCGCAGATTCGGGATTGTGATCTGCCAGAAGGTCTGCCAGTCATTTGCACCGTCAATCTCAGCAGCTTCATAGATTTCCGGATTGATACCCAGCACACCGGAGATCAGAATGATCATCGTATAGCCGTACCACATCCAGAACTGGATAAAGGCAATGATCCATCGGGAAGCGGTTGCACTGTTAGTGAAGAAAAACGCCTCACTTCTCAAGCCTAAAGAAACAAGAATATCATTTACCGGCCCCTTTGGATAACCGAACAAAACATTGAACAGGATAGCCACGGATGCTGCCGTGATGATATTCGGCATGTAGAAGACGACTTTGAAAAAGCCCTGGCCTTTGATGGTGTTGCGCTTACTCGTAAACCAGGCGGTCAGCAGAAGGGCCAGTGTGATCTGCGGGAAGAAGTTCATAATCCACAGTACCACAGTATTTTTCAAAGAGGTTTTAAAGGTTGCGTTGTTCAGAATCGTGCGGAAGTTCTTCCAGATATCATCTTTCAGAAAGTGCCAGTTGGTATTGCCGAGGCCTTTGCAATCTGTGAATCCGAGGACGGCGGTATAAACCGTCGGATACAGATGGAAAACCAGGTAGGCAATAACAAAGGGCAGGCTGAAGAGATAACCGTATTTTGCATAACTGATGCTTTTTTTCTTTTGCAGGGTCATATGGTTTATTCTCTCCTTTTCATTAAAATCTGTACAGGACAGACGCAGCAGCCTTCCTTATTCCCAAACAGCAGGGCTGTTGCGTCTACCCTGAAAAAAAGAGGGGAGGGATGGAGCTCCCTCCCCGTTAAACATTCAGAGATTAGTTGACTTCGACGTCGAGGTTGTCAGCAACGTTCTGCTTGAAAGCATTCAGTGCATCGTCGCGGGAAAGTGCACCGGAAGTGTACTGACGGACAGCATCACGCCAGTAGTTGTTGATGGTCTCATCATACTGGGTGAGGTTCTTGCCGTTTGCGTACTGGTTTGCAGGAACGAACACGTCAAACATGTTCTGGCCGCCGAGGAATTCCATCTCGCCGTTGGACATTGCCATGACAGTGCCGGAAGCAACAGTGTCCTTCGTGCCGCCTTCGCCGTTCAGAGTGCCGTTTGCCCAGTAGTACTGGAGAGAGGTCTCATCGCAGTCGAGAGTGATCCACTTGATGATGTCAGCAACAACTTCTGCCTTCTCGGAACCGACAACATACTTGCTTGCCAGGACCCAGGTGCCGCCCCAGAAGAAGCCGATGTTCGGAGTGCAGACTGCCCAGTCGCCGTAGGAGCTGTTGTCACCTTCGCCGCAGTTGGCACCGAGAGTGTAGTTGATCAACCATGCCGGGCCGTAGAAACCGAATACGCCGCCGTTCTTCTGCATATCACCGAACCAGCCTTCGGTCCAGTCCTGCGTATCGTGGTGGTAGCCGTTGTCCTTGAGTTCCTTGGAGAGGTCGAGGAATGCTTCACGAGCCGGGTCAATGTTGAGAGCGCCGTCTACAATCCAGCCGGTGGGGGAGCTGTTCTCAACAGCATGCCACATATCGCCGTCACCGGAGATAATGGCGTAGCCCTTTTCCTTCAGTTCTGCAGCTGCAGCAAAGAATGCATCCCAGTTGCCGGTGCCTGCGCCGATCTTCTCAGCGACAAATTCAGGATCATCGTTGCCCCAGACATCCTGAGCGATGGAACGACGGTAGATGAATGCACCGCCGGTTGCCTGATAGCCAAGGCCGACGAGTTTGCCGTCGGACGGACGAGTGCCGATATCGATGGTGTACTGAGCAATGTCAGCAGCCTCGATTGCAGCTGCAACATCAATGCCGAGATCTTCATAAGCTGCTGCATACTCGCAGGCATCGCCCTGGGCATACTTCAGCACGAATGCTGCTTCTGCGCAGTAGATGTCGGGAGCATCAGCGCCGCCGGCTGCCAGAGCCTGGTCAAGTGCGGGCTGATAGAGGCCGTCAGTGGTAGCAGTGATGGTGGTCTTTACCTCGTACTTTTCAGCAACATCGGGATGTGCTTCCATGTACTTGGTAATCATGCCGGGTACTTCATCGGTGAAGGACATCACGTTGATGACGGTTTTGCCATCTGCGGATGCGCTGATTGCACAGAAGCTGAGAACCATGCAAAGAGCAAGTGCAAGTGCGAGAACTTTCTTCATTTGGAATTTCCTCCTTAAATAATTTGTGATTATATAATATTTGCGGTTTTTACCGCTAATCACACAAGTTTTCTGACAGATTCACCGGGGAGCAGCTTTCCGGGGACAAGAATCCGATCCAGCAGTGCGGTTTTAGGTCTTTCAATCAGCTCAATCAGCTTTTTCGCAGCTTCTTTTCCGAGCCGATCCGTATCCTGCTGAAGGGTTGTGATTTTCGGACTCATCAGCTGGGAAGTGATAATGCCGTCGTAGCCCATTACGGAAATATCATCGGGGATCGTAAGCCCTGCATCCCGGATTGCCCTTACCCCTCCGGTGAGAGAGAAGTCATCCGGGAAGAGAATACAGGTCGGCCGGTCGGGGAGAGCAAGCATCTCAGCCGTCACACCGTAGCAGTCTTCGGAATCGTAGTATTTGGATTCAACCAGGTATCCTTCCGGGATGGCCAGTCCGAGTTTTTCACAGGCCCGGTGAAAACCGATCTTCCGGTTTTCCGTAACAGCTGTCGGCTCTCCGTAAATAAAGGCAATTTTCCGGTGCCCCATCTCATAGGCGTAGGAGACAAGCGTTTCCACCCCGCCGACGTTGTCGGACATTACGGCTGCGCGGTTGTTGAAGACGTGGTCAATCGTGACAAGGGGGAGATAGGAATTGACGACTTCCTGGATCTGGCTGTCGAAGAAATCGACACAGGCGATCAGCAGTCCGTCCACACCACGGTAAAGGCAATGCTGCAGATAGGTGGTTTTCTTTCCGCCGACATTCCGGTTGTTGATAAAAGTAATGTCGTATCCTTCAAGCTCTGCTTCGTCTTTGAAACTGTTGAGCAGTGCGGCGAAGAATTCGTGTGTCAGACCTCGGTGGCCTTCATCTACAAACAGCACACCGAGATTGTGGGTGCGGTTCGTCTTCAGAGCCCGGGCGGCAGAATTCGTGAAATAACCGAGTTCATCAGCCAGATTTTTGATTTTGTCCCGGGTTTCCGGCCCTACGTCCGGCTGATCATTCAGTGCTTTGCTGACAGTGGCGACTGACACGCCGCACTTATTGGCGATGTCTTTCAGAGATACCATCTGTCTGCGAAGCTCCCTTCTACTTAATCGATTTCGTGACTTCAATATAGCGTATTTTGCCCCTCAACGCAAGAGGAAAATGCAAAAACAGCAGCCAAAAACACTAACTTTGTAAGGAATGCACAAAATACAATGCCTGAAATTGTGCAAATTGCGCAAAAGAACGAACCACATTGTTTACATAATCAAAAAACATACGAAACCAGGGCATTTTTTCGTAAATTCCGAAAATAGCAGACAAATTACACCGAAAAATTCCGGAAAAACAGACGTAAACGATTTCGAAAAAATGACGAATCGCCTTTCTACCGTTTTATAATAACAAAAAACCCATCCATCTTCTGTTCAGTCGGAGAGCAGATGGATGGGGCGTTTCTTTGTCAGCTTCAACGCTTCTTTAAAGCTTTTATGATTTTCTGTTGTACAGGCATACGCTGGAGACGCGGGACGTGTTCATTAAACCAGGCGTACATTTCTGCTCGCTTCTCCTCTGACATCAGGGGGATCAGCGGAAGGGCATGATTCTGAACAGCAATCAGCATCCAGGAAGCAAGATTGTTGCATGGTATTTCTTCACTGGCTGTGAGAAGAAAACGGACAGCTTCATCCGTTGTCTCAGCCTGGGGCGTCCCGGAGACGTATTCCTTCACGGCTGCTTCCACCGCATTAAAATATTCCATATGAACAGGGCTGCTTCTGGCGGAATCGGGCATCCCGAACATTCCTTCTCCGAATCTGCGGTTTGCAAGAAGGGCATCAGTTGCCGAAATATAGTCTTCCGTGAGTTTCTTTAACTGGTCTTTCATTTTGCTTTCCTCATCAATCAAATACTGTTCAGATAATCCCGGATAAAGGTGAGGGCGACGCCGAGCATGGAACTGTCTTTGGAATAACGGCTGATCCGGAGATAGTGGCATTCCTTTTCAAAAGGATCGGCCTCTGCCAGCATCTCCTGCAGTTCCGGGAGATACGGCTTCAGGTGTTCCGTCAGGTATCCGCCGAGGACGATATCGCAGTCAAGCGACATACGGATGTTGTGCAGTCCGATAATCAAATGCCTTTTAAAGTCCTCCCACAGGGCTGCATATTCCTGATTGCCGGCTTCCAGGCCGCTGAAGAATTCCGGGAGAGAAATGCCCAGATCGCTGCTGAGCCGTTTTGCGCTGCAGTAGGCTTCCAGACACCCTCTTCTGCCGCAGGAGCATGGCAATCCGTTCCATTCTACACACATATGGCCGAATTCTCCGCTGCGGTAGTTGTTGCCGTCGTATTGGTCCCCGTTTACCAGGACGGCGCCTCCCACTCCTTCTGCCAGGGAGAGGAACGCTATGCTTTCGCGTTTCTCACTGCTGAACCATTCCGCAAACCCGCCGCTGCTGGCATCGTTCCCGGGGAAGACGGAGTAGGGGATGGCATTGATCAGTGCCTTCAGGGAGAGGTTACGGATATAAAGCGTCGGAGCATACAGAACAGTGGAGATCTCCGGCAGGATGATTCCTGCCAGGCTGATGCCGACACCCAGGATCCTTTTCCGTTCAAGATGATTTTCGTCGATAAAGATTTCCAGCTGATCTGCTACAAAAGCAGAGTACCCTTCGTCCTCAACGTTCAGAGTATGCGGAAGGTCTTTGTAGGCTATTTCCTCCCGGGACAGATCGGTTGCCGCAAACCGGAGACGATGGCCGGTGATACTGATTCCGATGGCACACCGTGCCCCCGGAAGGATACGGAGCTGCATGGCAGGCCGTCCGCCGGCGGACTGTGTTGTCCCGGCGTATTCAATAAGCCCGGCATCCAGAAGTTCCGAGACATTCTGATAGACTGTCGGAAGGCTCAGATTCAAATCTCTTGAGATATCCTGCTTTGAACGTGGCTCGGGAGACTGATATAAATAATGATAGACGTTGCTTCGCGTCTGCCGCCTTCGGTCGGAAATGGCCTCATTCAGGTCTGACAAAACCTCACCCCCTGATCAGAAAAATTACATAAACGAATTTTATAAAAATATTTTACTTATATTATTTCGAAAAGTCAACCATAATCTTACTTCTTTCCCGGAAGAAAATGATCTATTGTACAAAGTGCCTAAAAATGAACGTTAATTTTTGTGCAACATACCGAAAAAAGAAAAATATTAAATCTATAATTGACTTTTGTAAAAAAGCTTTATAAAATAGAATCAAGTGGTGTAGAACCACAAACTAAAACCCTTCGGGGAATAAAAAAAGGAGAAAGCAAAATGAAAAAAATTCTTGCAATTGCCCTTGCACTCTGCATGATTCTTGCTCTGTGCGCAATCACTGCTTCTGCAGATGGCGAGCTCATCGGTGTCTCCATGCCGACGAAAGACCTTCAGCGTTGGAACCAGGACGGCGAAAACATGAAGGCAATGTTCGAAGCAGAAGGCTATGCCGTTGACCTTCAGTTCGCTTCCAATGACGTTCAGCAGCAGCTGAACCAGGTCACCAACATGATCAACAATGGCTGCAAAGTCGTTGTGATCTCCGCAGTCGAAGGCTCTTCCCTCGGCTCCGCTCTGGATCTTGCCAAGGAAAAGGGCGTTTATGTCATTGCATATGACCGCCTCCTGATGGAGTCTGACGCTGTTTCCTACTATGCAACTTTCGACAACTACATGGTCGGCACCAAGCAGGGCACCTATGTAAAAGAAACCCTTGACCTCGACAATGCCGAAGGCCCCTTCTACATGGAAATCACCGCCGGTGACCCGGGCGACAACAATGCAAACTACTTCTACAGCGGCGCAATGGATGTTCTGAAGCCGTACATCGACGAAGGCAAAATCATTGTTAAGTCCGGCCAGGTTGAATTCACTGATGTTGCTACTCCAACCTGGAAGACCGAAGTTGCTCAGACCCGTGCAAGCAGCATTCTTTCCTCCTTCTATGCAGATGGTTCCAACATTGATGTTTGGCTCTGCTCCAATGACTCCACTGCACTTGGTGTAACCAACGCTCTGGAAGACAGCTATGACGGCGAGTGGCCCATCATCACCGGTCAGGACTGCGATATTTCCAACGTAAAGAACATGATCGCCGGCAAGCAGAGCATGTCCGTGTTTAAAGACACTCGTACGCTCGCAGCTCAGGTCGTGAAGATGGTTGGCCAGATCCTCAAGGGTGAAGAGGTTGACGTGAACGATACCGAGACCTACGACAACAACAAGATCGTAGTTCCTTCCTTCCTTTGCGAGCCGGTATTCGCAGATGTGAACAATTATCAGGAACTCCTGCTTGACTCCGGCTACTACACCGCTGATCAGCTGGCATAATCCTATAGAAAATTAGAATAGACTGCTAAAACATATTACGATGCAGGTGGGCGAAGCTCGCCTGCATCGTTTCCAGAAGGGAAGAGGAGAACCATGGCCAAGATTCTGCTGGAAATGAAGAATATTACGAAGACCTTCCCGGGTGTAAAAGCGCTTGACAACGTGAATCTCCAGGTAGAAGAAGGAGAAATCCATGCTCTCGTAGGGGAGAATGGAGCGGGGAAGAGCACACTGATGAACGTGCTGAGCGGTATTTACCCTCACGGGACCTATGAGGGGGATATCATTTACGACGGCCAGGTCTGTAAGTTTTCCAATATCAAGGATTCTGAAAAACTGGGCATCGTTATCATTCACCAGGAACTGGCGCTGGTTCCGGAGATGACGATCGGCGAAAATATGTATCTGGGCAATGAATGCGGGCATAAATTCGCCATAGACTGGAATAAAACTTATTCCGAAGCCGACAAATACCTGAAGATGGTCGGCCTGCAGGAAAGTTCCAAAATTCAGGTAAAAACCATCGGCACCGGCAAGCAGCAGCTGGTTGAAATTGCCAAAGCGCTGGCTAAAAAAGCGAAGCTGCTGATTCTGGATGAGCCAACGTCCTCTTTGAACGAAGAAGATTCCCGTGCACTGCTGGATCTGATGCTCAGCTTCAAAAAGCAGGGGATGACAATGATCATCATCACGCATAAGCTGAATGAGGTTTCCTATGTGGCGGATAAAATAACGGTAATTCGTGATGGTTCTACGATTGAAACCATTGATAACCACGGTGCAGAACCTGTCAGTGAAGAGCGGATTATCAGAGGGATGGTAGGTCGTGAGATCACCAATCGTTTCCCCAAACGGGAGAACGTCAAAATAGGTGATGTCAGAATGGAAATCAGCCATTGGACGGCACATCATCCGTTGTATCCGGAGAAAAAAGTGGTAGATGACGTTTCCATGTATGTGCGCCAGGGCGAAGTGGTCGGCATTTACGGTCTTATGGGCGCGGGGCGCACAGAGTTGGCAATGAGTATCTTCGGCCAAAGCTATGGAGTGAATTTCTCCGGAGAATTGAAGCTTGACGGAAAACCGGTGAAGATTCGCAAAAGCGAAGCGGACGCCATCCGGCATAAAATTGCCTATGTAACCGAGGACAGGAAAGGGAATGGCCTGGTGTTGTCCCAATCCATCAAAGTAAATACTTCCCTCGCCAATCTTGGTGCGATATCAAACCATATGGTGATCGATGGTGACAAGGAATATGCCGTAGCGGAAGAATACAGAGATAAACTGAAAATCAAGACGCCGTCTGTAGAGCAGCTGGTAGGAAATCTGTCCGGTGGTAACCAGCAGAAAGTTCTCCTGGCAAAATGGATGTTCGCTGAACCTGATATTTTGTTGCTGGATGAACCTACGCGTGGTATTGATGTAGGTGCAAAATATGAAATCTACTGTATTATCAATGATCTTGCCGCGGCAGGAAAATGCGTTGTCCTGATTTCTTCTGAGCTTCCTGAGGTGCTGGGCATGAGTGATCGAATCTACATCATGAATGAAGCCAGGATTGTCGGAGAGATGAAAGCAGAGGATGCGACGCAGGAGAACATTATGGCGACGATTCTCAGATCAGGAAGGGGTGCATAACCGTGGACGAGAAGATAAACGGTTCTTCCGGCGGGAAGCAGACGTTATCAGACTTTATGCAGAAGTATAAGGTCGGTGCATTCTTCCAGAAGTATACAATGATTATTGCGCTGGTTGTCGTAACCATCGTATTTGCCACGTGGAAGGGCAAGGAAGGAATGATCCTTCTGCCGTCCAACATAACGGGTCTGATTGCCGAAAACGCCTATGTGTTTGTACTGGCAACCGGTATGCTGATGTGCATCCTGACCGGCGGTAACATTGATCTGTCTGTCGGTTCAGTGGTGTGTTTCACGGCAGCAGTCGGTTGTGTGATGATGGCTTCCGGTATCAACATGTGGCTGACGGTTCTGGTCATGCTGCTGATTGGTTTAGGTATCGGCACTTTCCAGGGATTCTGGATTGCCAAGGTACGGGTGCCGGCATTTATCGCTACACTGGCCGGCATGTATGCGTTCCGTGGTTTTTCGAATGTGGTGCTCAATGGCTACCGTGTGGATATCACAAACCAGACTTTCCTTCAGCTCTTCGGGAATGGTAAAGCCAGCTACATTCCTGATGTGATGCGGGATGTTTTCCCAAATCTCAATGGGGTGTTTACAAAGGAAAATGCATTCCTCACAGGGCTGATCGGAGAAAACTTTGTTGAAAAATTCAATGTGACATGCATGTGCATCGGCATTGTTGCTGCACTGATATTTGTTCTGCTCAGAGTTCGCAAAGTCCTGATTCAGAAAAAGCTGGGGATCAGCCAGTCGATCCCGGGGCAGATCATTTCGATGGTGATTATTGCCGCTCTGATCCTGTGGATCAGCATGAAACTGAGCTGTTACCGCGGCGTCCCGATGGTGCTGATCTGGGTGGCACTGGTGCTTGGTATCTATGCATACATCACGACTAAAACAGCAATCGGGCGTCATCTGTATGCAGTTGGCGGTAACGAAAAGGCAACAGCACTTTCCGGCGTCAAGACGCGAAATGTATATTGGTTTGCTTACGCGAATATCGGCCTGCTGGCTGGTCTTGCAGGTATCCTGACAGCGGGGCGTGCAAAAGGTATTGACCCTGTATATGGCGAAGGCTATGAGATGGACGCTATTGCTTCCTGCTTTATCGGCGGCGCTTCTGCATATGGCGGCACCGGTAAAGTTTCAGGCATGATCATCGGTGCAACGCTTATGGGTGTCATCAATAAAGGTATGATTATTGTCGGGGTGGACGCCAACTATCAGAAAGTGGTCAAAGGTATCGTGCTGCTGATTGCTGTTATGTTTGATGTCCTGTCCAAGCGGCAGAAGCGATAATGGTGCGAGGAGGACAAAACTATGGAAAACAAGTCATTTCTTGCCACGCTGAAAAAGAACGCGATGCTCGTCGTCATGGTTCTGGTGTATCTGTTTTTCCTGATCCTGACGAAGGGCGGAATCTTCGCCCCGTCCAGTTTTACAGAACTGATCAACCAGAACGCTTATGTATATATTCTCGGAACCGGCATGCTGATGTGCATGCTGACCGGCGGAAACATTGACCTGAGCTGTGGTGCGTTTGTGTGTCTCCTGGGCGCATTCGGCGGTGTATTTATGATCGTACGGGGTATGGGAGTTGGCGTCTCTATCCTGTTAATGTTGGGAATAGGCGTGATATATGGTATTTTTCTGGGATTCCTGATCGCTTATGTCCACATTCCGCCCTGGATTGCAACACTGTCCGGATTCCTGGCATTCCGCGGTCTGGGTACATCGATCCTGTCAAAGAATTCCAAAACCGGTTCTCTGGCACCTTTTCCCGTAAACTTCCAGAATTTGTTCTACGGCAGAATTTTCCCGACAGAAAAGGGTATTCTCAATATGCCTTGTTTTATCTTCGGCCTGCTGGCTGCTGCTGCCGTAGTACTGGTTATCTTCCTGACCAGAAAGAACAGACTGGCAAAGGGATATGAAGCGGATTCCGTGCGGACAGCGGCCCTGAAAAGCGGGCTCGGTGGTGCAGTGATCATTCTGGTAATGACCAAGCTGTCTTATGACGGCGGTATCCCTACTACACTGCTGTGGGTTGCCGGTATCGTTCTGATCTACAGTTTCATTACCAGCAAAACAACTGTCGGTCGTCACTTCTATGTGGTTGGCGGGAATATGGAAGCAGCCCGGCTTTCCGGTGTCAATACCCGCAGAATCATGTTCCTGGCCTACCTGAATATGGCAATCCTGACTGCGATTGCTACCTTTACGGTCATTGCGCGTTCCCAGTCAGCCTATGCCGACGTAGGTAAAAACTTTGAGATGGATGCTATTTCTGCATGTGTAGTGGGCGGCGTATCTGCCAGCGGCGGTGCAGGCTCAGTTCTGGGCATGGTAATCGGTGCAACGTTGATCGGCATTATCAACCTGGGTATGAGCCTGATCAGCCTTGATGCCAACTATCAGAGAGTCGTCAAAGGATTTGTACTGCTTGCCGCAGTGGTATTTGACATCCTGTCCAAAAAGAAAGACAGATAAGGCCGCATACTGAATAGAAAGGTTCTTGGGAGAATAATTATGCTTACAATAGGAATTGATCTTGGTACCTCGGCCGTCAAGCTCCTTTTGATGGATGAAAAGGGAAAGATTCTGAATGTTGTCTCTCGTGAATATCCGCTGATTTTTCCACAGCCCGGCTGGTCGGAACAGGATCCGGATGCGTGGATTCGGGAGACGATGACGGGAATTGCCCAGCTGACGGAAGGATTTGACAAAACTCAGATCGTCGGCATCGGAGCCGGTGGACAGATGCACGGCCTCGTCGTTCTCGACGAAGATGACAAGGTGATCCGCCCCGCAATCCTCTGGAATGACGGCAGAACTTACAAAGAGGTGGATTATCTCAATCAGCAGATCGGAAAGGACAATCTTTCGGACTACACGGCCAATATAGCCTTTGCAGGCTTCACGGCACCGAAGCTTCTCTGGATGAGAAATCAGGAGCCGGAGAATTTTGCAAGGATCCGCAAGATCATGCTACCTAAGGATTATGTAAACTACAGGCTGTCCGGTGTGCATTGCACTGACTATTCGGATGCATCCGGAATGCTTCTGCTGGATGTAAAGAACAAGTGCTGGTCAAAGGAAATGCTGGATATCTGCGGCGTTTCCGAGGCTCAGATGCCTAAGCTCTTTGAAAGCTATGAGCCGGTGGGGCAGATCCTTCCGGAAGTCGCGGCAAAACTCGGCCTGCCCGACACGGTTCTCGTTGCAGCCGGTGCGGGAGATAATGCCGCTGCGGCCGTCGGGACAGGCACGGTCGGAGACGGTTCCTGCAACATTTCCCTTGGCACCTCAGGCACGATCTTCATCTCGAGCGAGAAATTCGGTGTGGATGAAAACAACGCCCTGCACTCCTTTGTTCATGCCGACGGGCAGTACCATCTGATGGGTGTTGTGCTCTCAGCTGCATCCTGCAACAAGTGGTGGATGGAAGAGATCCTGAAAACAGGTGATTTCGTCGAGGAGCAAAAGGAAATCGATCCGGAAAAGCTCGGCAGGAACCATGTTTACTTCCTCCCATATTTGATGGGAGAGCGTTCTCCAATCAACGATACCAATGCTCGAGGCACGTTTATCGGGATGACGATGGATAATACCCGTGCGGATCTTACCCAGGCAGTGCTGGAAGGCGTTGCCTTTGCCATCCGCGATTCGCTGGAAGTAGCTCGTGCCATCGGCATTGACATTAAAAAGAGCACGATCTGCGGCGGCGGTGCGAAGAGTCCGCTCTGGAGAACGATCTTTGCAAATGTCTGCAACATTGAAATCGAGTCCATTGCTGCAGAGGAAGGTCCCGGCTACGGCGGCGCGATGCTGGCAATGGTAGCTTGCGGCGTCTATCCGAGTGTGGAGGAGATAGCGGAGTCGTTTGTGAAGGTGGTCAGAGTCGAAAAGCCGGATCCCGAGCTTTCTGCCAGATATGAAGACCGTTATCAGCGTTTCCGGGAGATCTATCCTTCTGTGAAGGCGCTTTTCCCGAAGCTCAACGGATAAATCAGAGGAGAAAGGAAATCAGATGAAAATACTCTCAGTCTATGATAAGGAATTTGCACGTTATGGCCATGTGATTACAGGTTACGATGTTTCTGAACTGCTGGAGACGCTGGATCGTATTTCTCCGCTCCCGGAGGGAACGGAATATGTACCCGGTAATCCGGTTCTTGAAGCACTTCCGATTGCAAAACAGCTTTCTGTCAATGAATATGGTGGAATGCCGATTCAGATTGGCTGGTGCAACGGGCATAACACCAAAATGAATTGCCTGGAGTATCACCGTGACAGTGAGGTGAATCTTGGCACGAAGGACTTTATTCTTCTTTTGGCCAAGATTGATGATCTGGAAGAAGGAAAACTGGATGCAGCTAAAGTAAAGGCTTTCCTCTGCCCGGCTGGTGTTCCAGTCGAAGTTTTCGGTACGACGCTCCATTATGCCCCCTGCAATGCAGCGAAAGGTGAGGGCTTTAAGGTTTTGGTTGTCCTGCCGAAGGGCACAAATGGCCCGAAGCCTGAAATTACCCCGCTCAATGATGAAGACAAGCTTCTCTGGGCCTGCAACAAGTGGCTGCTTGCCCATTGTGACAGTAAAGAAGCCGCAGCTGGTGCGGTGGTCGCCATAGAAGGCGAAAATATTGATATTTCCCCTGACCTGAATTAAAGGAAAAAACTTAAAAATGAGAGGAGAAAACACTATGCAGAATGTTCCTGAAGTAAAACTTGGTATTATTGCCGTATCCCGTGACTGTTTCCCCATTGGACTTTCTATCGCCCGCAGAGAAGCGATTGTAAAGGCTTATGGCAAGGGCGTTTATGAGTGCAAAGTCACTGTTGAAAATGAAAAGGACATGCTTAACGCTGTCGCCGATGTAAAAACTGCAGGCTGCAATGCCCTCGTCGTGTTCCTCGGCAATTTCGGACCGGAGACGCCGGAAACGCTTATTGCGAAAGAGTTTGACGGTCCGGTAATGTTTATTGCGGCAGCTGAAGGTGACGGAGACCTGATCAATGGCAGAGGCGATGCTTATTGCGGTATGCTCAACTGCTCTTACAATCTCGGCATGCGGCATCTGAAGGGCTATATTCCCTCCTATCCTGTGCTCACAGCAGAAGAAGCCGCTGTTGAAATGAAGAAGTTCCTTCCGATTGCACGCGCAGTGATCGGTATCAGAAATCTGAAGATCATCACCTTCGGGCCGCGTCCGCAGGACTTCTTTGCCTGCAATGCACCCATCAAGGGCTTGTATGAACTCGGCATCGAGATCGAGGAGAACTCCGAGCTTGACCTCTTTGTTTCCTACAAAGCCCATGCCGGAGATGAAAGAATCCCTGCTGTCTGTGAAGACATGAAGAACGAGATGGGTGAAGGCAGATATTATCCTGATATGCTGGAGCGTATGGCACAGTTCGAGCTTACTTTGCTTGACTGGGCAGAGCAGCATAAGGGTGCACGCAAGTATGTTGCCTTTGCGGACAAATGCTGGCCAGCATTCCCGGAGCAGTTCGGATTTGAACCCTGCTATGTCAATTCCCGCCTGGCCTCCCGCGGTATTCCGGTATCCTGTGAAGTGGATATCTATGGTGCTCTGAGCGAGTACATCGGTTCCTGCATCTCAGAAGATGCGGTCACTCTGCTGGATATCAATAACTCTGTTCCCGCAAGCCTGTTTGAAAAAGAGATCAAGGGCAAGTTTGATTATAAGCTTACGGATACCTTTATGGGCTTCCACTGCGGAAATACACCGTCCTGCAAGATGTGCGCTGACCGTGCCGTGAAATACCAGCTCATTCAGCACCGTCTGCTGGAGCCGGAAGGAAGCGAGCCTGACTTTACCCGTGGTACGCTGGAGGGCGATATTGCAGCATCCGACATCACGTTCTATCGTCTCCAGTGCGACAGTGAAGGCATCGTCCGTGCCTACATCGCGGAAGGCGAAGTCCTCCCTGTTGCCACAGGCAGCTTTGGCGGTATCGGGATTTTTGCCATCAAGGAGATGGGCCGTTTCTACCGGCATGTTCTTGTTCAGAAGCGTTATCCGCACCATGGGGCTGTCGCTTTCGGTCATTACGGTGCAGCGCTCTTTGAACTGTTTAAGTATCTCGGTGTAGCAGATGTGGCTTATAACCAGCCAGCCAGCCTGCCGTATCCCACGGAGAATCCGTTCATCAAGTAAGATTGCTTAGGTTTTTCCTTTCCTGAAGATCAGACGCCGGTTTGTTTCAAAACAACCGGCGTCTGATTGACGCATCCCCCTTTATCTGATACAATAAAACAGCTTTGCAACAATCGAAGACAACAATAGATTTTGAGAACCCCAGGAGGAAATAACCGATGCAGGAACCGAAATGGCAGAGAATACAGTTTATGCCCGGACACGGGATCGGTGAGAATGGCGAGCGCGTGACAGGGTGTAAGGAACATATTGCACTTTCCCGTAAAGCAGCGGCGGAAGGTATGGTGCTTCTGAAGAATGAAGATAGCCTTTTACCTCTAGGCAGTGGACAAAAACTTGCCGTCTTTGGAAAAGCACAGGCGGACTATGTAAAAGGCGGCGGCGGCAGTGGAGATGTGACCTGCGCTTATGTCAGGAGTATTCTGCAGGGGCTGCAGAGCAAAGAGACCGAGGGTAAGGTCCGCCTGTTTGCACCGCTATCCTCTTATTATGAGGAAAACGTCTCGATGCAGCGGGCGGAAGGAAAAGCTCCCGGCTTTACTGTGGAACCGGAAGTACCGGAAAAGCTTCTGGAGGATGCACGTACATTTACGGATACCGCCATGCTTGTGATCTGCCGTTTTTCTTCCGAAGGATGGGACAGAACCGGTATCCCCCATGATGGTGATTTTTACCTGAGCCCCGGAGAGGAAGCAATGGTGGAGGCTGTCTTTGGCAGGTTTGAGAAAGTCATTGTGGTTTTAAATGTCGGAGGTATGGTTGATACCGGCTGGTTTAAAAACGAGCAGAAAGTGAAAGCAGCTCTTTTGGCCTGGCAGGGAGGGATGGAAGGCGGCCTTGCTACGGCGGATATTATCTGTGGTGATGTCAGCCCGTCCGGGCATCTGCCGGATACCTTCGCTGTCAACTTTGAAGCATATCCCAGCTCTGCTCATTTCAACGATTCGCAGGATTATGTGGAGTATACAGAAGATATTTACGTCGGTTACCGGTATTTTGAAACCATACCAGGAGCTGCGGAGAAGGTAAGTTATCCCTTCGGATTCGGGCTTACATACACATCTTTTTCACTCTCTGAATTGTGCATGATTCCGGAAGAAGCTGATTTTCGCTTTTCTGCTCTTGTAACCAACGTCGGGAAAGCTGCAGGGAGGCAGGTTGTCCAGCTTTATTGTGAAGCCCCGCAGGGAAAGCTGGGAAAGCCGAAAAAAGTGCTTGTCGGCTTTGCTAAAACAATACTTTTGAATCCGGGTGAAAGCGAAGAACTCGTGATAACGGTTTCTCCGGAACAGTTCGCAAGCTACGACGATCGAGGTCTTGTTCAGAAATCCGCATGGGTCCTCGAAGCAGGCAGTTACTTTTTCCATGTCGGGTTTAATGCGCGGGATACGGAAAAGCTTGCTTATACTTATGAAGTGGAAGCGGATTCTGTTCTCCGGCAACTCTCGGAGAAATGTGCACCGAAGCAGCTGCATAAGCGCATGCTTGCAGACGGAAGCTATCTCTCTGTGGAGGCCGAAGAAGGCTTCCCACGGCCAGATGATAACCTTTCGCTCCTTCCCTTTGATGGTCAGGCTCCCTCGGAGTTTACCTGGCCGGTAGAATACTGCGTCTGGGCTGAACCGGAGGGTATACGCCTGATTGATGTCCATGATGGGAAATTAACCCTGGAGAATTTCATTTCGCATTTGTCAGACGAAATGAAAATCCATCTTTTATGCGGGCAGCCAAACAGGGGCCCTGCCAATACATTTGGTTTCGGGAATATTCCAAAGTTCGGTATTCCCAATGCCATGACGGCTGACGGCCCTGCCGGGTTGAGATTTAAAGAGGAGACCGGGGTGAAGACGACAGCGTTTCCGGTTGCTAGTGTTCTTTCCTCTACCTGGGATCCGGAACTCGTTTTTGCTGTAGAGGCGGCTGCTGCATCCGAGGTGCGTGAAAACGGCATCGGCACGTGGCTGGCTCCGGCTATCAACATCCATAGAACTCCTCTTTGCGGGCGGAACTTTGAATACTTCTCTGAGGATCCTTTGCTTGCCGGAGTGATGGCAACTGCAGCAGTACGTGGTATACAGAGTCAGGGGGTTGCTGCATCCCTGAAGCACTTTGCCTGTAATAATAAGGAGACTAACCGTAGGGAATCGGATTCCCGTCTCAGTGAGAGGGCATTACGCGAAATTTATCTCAAAGCATTTGAGATTTGCGTAAAAGAAGCGCAGCCTTGGACCATCATGAGCTCCTATAACATAGTCAACGGAGTACGCGCCAGTGAAAACAGGGAGCTTCTGACAGATATTCTGCGCACCGAGTGGGGATTTAAAGGTTTTGTCACGACTGACTGGTATACCCATGGAGAGCAATACCGTGAGATCAACGCCGGAAACGATGTCAAGATGGGTCGCGGAATGCCGGAACATACGCTTTCAGCACTACGCGACGGGCGCCTCAGCAGTGCAGCCCTGGAGACAAGTGTCCGCCGTGTTCTGGAAATGCTGTTAAAACTTGCGTAAAGAGGAAAGGACGAGGAAAAGCAATGAAATACGGTCATTTTGATGATGAGCATCGGGAATATGTGATTGATACTCCGCGCACGCCTCTGCCCTGGATTAACTACCTTGGAAGTGAAGACTTTTTTACGCTGGTTTCCAACACCGCAGGCGGCTACAGTTTTTATAAAGATGCCCGTCTCCGGCGTCTGACTCGTTACCGTTACAATGCCAGCCCCCTGGATCAGGATGGGTTCCATGTGTACCTGAAATCCGACGGAGAAGTTTGGAATATTGCCTGGCAGCCGGTACAGACAGAGTTGGAAACTTATTCCTGCCGCCACGGGCTCGGCTATACTGTGTTTGAGAGTCGAAAAAATGGCATCTATGCCAAACAGGATATGTTTGTTCCGCGGGGTGATAATTGTCTTCTTTGCCGCGTCGAAGTCACAAATACGGACGATCAGGTCCGCAGGATAGATGTCTTCCCCTATACGGAGTTCTGCCTTTGGGATGCTATGGACGACTCTTCCAATTTCCAGCGCAACTTTTCCACCGGTGAGGTGGAAGTAGCTCCGGGTGTGATCTACCATAAAACAGAGTACAGAGAACGCCGTAATCATTTTGCACAGCTTTGGGCGAATCGTGTTCCCAATGCATTTGATACTGCACGTGATTCGTTTATCGGTGTTTACGGCAGTCCCGCAAAGCCGGAAGCTGTTTTCGGTGCCGGTTGTCAAAACAGCATCGCCCATGGATGGGCACCGGTAGGGGCTATGCAGTTCACATTTGAGCTTCAGCCAGGTGAAACGCAGAGTGTGATCCTCGGGCTGGGATATATTGAAAACCCTGAAGATGACAAGTGGGAAAGTAAAGGCATCATCAACAAGAAAAATGCAGTTGCTATGCAGCAGCGTTACAGTACGGATGAGAGCTTCTTTGCTACAAAGCAGCAGCTTGCTGATTTCTGGAATAATCTCCTCTCCGGCTTTACACTTACCTGTGAGGATGAGCATGTCAGCCGTATGGTAAACATCTGGAATCAGTACCAATGCATGGTCACGTTTAACATGAGCCGATCCGCAAGTTATTATGAAAGCGGGATGGGCCGCGGGATGGGTTTTCGCGATTCGTGTCAGGATTTGTTTGGCTTTGTGCATATGATTCCGGAGCGCGCACGTGAGAGGATTCTGGATATCGCTGCAACCCAGTTTCAGGATGGAAGTGCCTACCACCAGTATCAGCCGCTGACAAAGAAAGGGAACATGGCGGTCGGCAGCGGGTTCAATGATGATCCGCTCTGGTTGATCGCCGGTACGGATGCCTATATTCGTGAGACGGGAGATTTCTCTATTCTCAATGAAATGGTTGCCTTTGACTGTGATACCTCAGTAGCACAACCACTGATGGAGCATCTGCGTCGAAGCTTTCGATATACGATTGAGCACCTCGGCCCCCATGGCTTACCGTTGATCGGCCGAGCGGACTGGAATGACTGCCTGAACCTTAACTGTTTCTCTGCGCATCCGGGTGAGAGCTTCCAGATTACCGGGCCGAGCGAGGGTCCGGTAGCTGAGAGTGTATTTATTGCAGGCATGTTCGTTAAGTACGGCAAAGCGTATGCAAATCTTTGCCGCCATATCGGGCTGAATGATGAAGCCGCTGAAAGTGAAAAGCATGTTTCAGCTATGGAAAAGGCTGTCCTCTCTGCCGGATGGGACGGAGAGTGGTTCCGCCGCGCATACGATGCATTTGGAGCTCCTGTCGGCAGCAAAGAATGCGAAGAAGGCCAGATCTTTATTGAACCACAGGGGATGTGTGTCATGGCTGGCATCGGGAAAGAAACAGGCGAGGCAGCCAGGGCAATGAAGAGTGTGGAGGAGAGGCTTGATACGGAGTACGGCATCGTTCTTCTGCAGCCAGCTTATTCGCACTATTACCTCAATCTGGGTGAGATTTCCAGTTATCCGCCGGGATACAAGGAGAACGCGGGAATCTTCTGCCATAACAACCCCTGGATCGTCTGTGCGGAAGCTGTCCTCGGCCATGGGAAACGTGCATTTGAAGTTTATCGCCGTACCTGCCCGTCCTATCTCGAGGATATTAGTGAAATCCACCGCACCGAGCCGTACGTCTATCCGCAGATGATCGCCGGCAAGGATGCCCCAACGCACGGCGAGGCGAAAAACAGTTGGCTCACCGGTACCGCTGCATGGACGCTTCTTTCCATCACACAGGCTATCCTTGGCATCGTGCCTACACTTGACGGACTGAAAGTGGATCCGTGCCTTCCTCCTCACATGAAAGGCTATACGGTTTCCCGCCGTTATCGCGGTGCAACTTATCATATTATAGTGGATAATTCTGCCGGTGGGCAGTATGGGGTGAAAGAGGTATTCGTGAATGGCAAATCAATTACCGGAAAGGTTATTCCCCCTGCCAAACCCGGAACTGTAACAGAGGTCAAAGTAATCATGTGCTGAACACATAGATGACTTTTTCGGCTGGAAATAGGGTATCCACAAAGCCTGCAGAGACTGGCATTGTCAGTAAATAGTTTATTCTGACCCAGAAATAAAAACGCCTGTACAGACTGAACTGTTGTTCTGTACAGGCGTTTAATAGTATTATGATTAATTAAAACATTTTTGATTAAAAACAGATTCCTTTTCGTACTTTTGCAACTTTTTCTTCACCTTCCAGCTGTCGGATCAGTTCCAGAGCAAAGGGAATGGCTGCACCGAGGGCCTGACCGGTAGTGATGTTCCCGTCAACGGTAACCTGCTCGTGTGTCAGTTCTGCATCAGACATTTTGTCTTCAAAATTAGGATGGACGGTCGATTTTCTTCCCTCAAGCAGTCCGAGCGAGGCAAGGATACTTGGAGCAGCACAGATTGCAGCCACCTTTTTTCCGTCTGCAAATTCCAGGCATTTCTCTTTTACGAAAGAACTTGCAGCAAGGTTTTCCGTGCCTTTCAGGCCACCTGGCAGGATTACAATATCTGCAGCTGCATAGTCGGCATCCTCTGCACGGAGATCTGCAAACAGAGTAATGCCGTGTGAGGATAGTATTTTTGTGCTGCCGTTGATGGAAGCGGTTTTCACATCTACCCCAGCCCGGCGGAGAAGATCAACTACCAGCAGACCTTCACATTCTTCAAATCCGTCTGCGAAAAAGACGATTGCTTTGCTCATCGTATTCTCTCCTTTTCTGGTTCTGGTATCATTTTCAGCATACTGTTTTCAAGATCTGTGCCTGTCCGTGCAGACAGAAAGAGGAGTCAGCCGGGAGAAAGAGACAGTCTCCTTTAAAGAAAGGAAGTGTCCCGCTTTCCAGTACAATACTGCCGCAACCGTCCACGCACAGGAAGACCTGGAAGGAAAGCTCGTCTGAACGGAAGGTGATCATACTGCGCAACGCTTCGGTATTAACGAGCAGCCGCTCAACCTGAAAATATCTGCATCTGCACAGAATCTCCGATGCACAGCCGAGCTCGTACTTCATAAAACGGACGGGCTGGCGAGGTACCGGCGTCGGCGTATAGTCAATCACATCGAGTGCTTTTTCAATATGGAGAGGTCGCTTTTTTCCGTCTTTGTCCAGCCGGTCATAATCGTAAAGGCGGTAGGTTATATTGGAGTTTTCCTGGATTTCTGCGAGAAGGGTTCCGGCGCAGATTGCATGGATGGTTCCTGGGCGGACAAAAAAGATGTCATTCTTTTTTACAGGAATACGCTGAAGGTACTTCCCTATCGCCCCCTGAAGGATACTTTCCCGAAGCGTGTCCCGGTCAACACTGTATTGCAGCCCATAAACCAGCTGGGCATGACTCCGGGCGGCAAGCACATACCACAACTCTGTCTTGCCGAGCTTCCCATTTTCGTGGAGACGGGCATAGGCATCGTCAGGGTGAACCTGGATGGAAAGATCTTCTTTCGCGTCTATTAACTTAATCAGGATCGGCAGGGAGGCGGTAGCTTCATGATGCTTCCCCAGCAGCTCGGGATGACTTCTCAGAATAGAAGCAAGATCAATCCCCTCGAACGGTCCACTGGCAGCGATACTGACACCATCAGGATTGGCAGAACACTCCCACGTCTCTGCAAGCGGTGAGACGGGAATGCCTTTGGAGAAATCTTCATTCAACCGATTCCCACCCCAAAGGTAGTCTTTGGCAGCAGGACGGAGAAGAAAGGGTTCTTTAATCCAGTTCAAATTTCTGCTTGTCATATGCGGAAATCTCCCTGCCAAGCTGCACTTCAATCAGTCTCATTTCCGTATCAGCGCGAATTGTGTGTCTGCACCCGGCGCTGACAGCAATCACTTCTCCCGGAGAAACTTTCCGTTCCATCCCATCGACAATGACGGACCCGATTCCGGCTGTGATTGTCCATACTTCATCCCTGTGCTGATGGCTGTGATAACTCATGGCAGCACCGGCCCGGATAACGATTTGGGCGGTCAGGCTGTCCCTGTCGACCTCCAGGACACGGTACTCCCCCCAGGATTTCTCGGCGTATTTCACTTCCTGACCCAGCTGATCCACATATTGCTTGATGTAACCGGACTGCACTTTGTCAGATACAAGAATACCGTCCGGGCTGGCGGAAATAACCACATCTTTCAGCCCCATCGCCAGAATAGGCAGGTCAAGTTCATTGAGGATGTGTACGTTTTCACAGGTGTTGTCCAGAATTCCGTTTCCAATGACCTGCTCTGTCATAGCTTCCGTCAAAGTGTTCCAGGTGCCGATGTCTTTCCATTCGCCCTCATAGCGAACATACTGAATAACAGGTTCTTTTTCCACCACAGCGTAGTCAAAACTTATTTTTTGGAGCTGTTCATAATTCTCATAGAGATAAGTATAGCTTGCATCACCCAGCAGCTCTTTTGTTTTGGCAAGCAGGTAATTCAGCTTATAGCCGAAAACACCTCCGTTCCAGAGCGCACCGTTTTCTATATAGGCTTTTGCAGCCTGTCGATCGGGCTTTTCAACAAAGCGGTCCACCACACCGACAGAACCGGCCTTTTTCGGAATAATATAACCATATTTGTCGCTCGGATACGTCGGCTCAATTCCCATCAGTACGATGTTTGCTTCACCTTTATCAACCTGGGCAGAGATAGCTTTCAGCGTTTCAAAATAACTGTCCTCTACATAAGGATCCACCGGACAGACGACCACAGCTTCGTCACCGTCCACCTGACGAATATCATGGAGATAAGCGGAAGCGATGGCTATTGCCGGAAATGTGTCCCTCCGGCAGGGTTCAATGGAAACACCGACATCTTCTCCAAGCTGATTATGGATGGAAGAAAGCTGTGTTTTGGAGGTGGCGATGGTAAGCGAAGCGTCCGGATCAACTTTCCTGAGCTGGCGCCAGACACGCTGCACCATGGACTCAAAACTACCGTCGTCTTTTCGGAATATTTTGATAAACTGTTTAGAACGGATTTCATTGGAAAGCGGCCAAAGACGCTTTCCGGATCCGCCGGACAGTAATATGATCTGCATATCCGTTTTCTCCTCATTTTCTGTTTCTTTCTGCCATTATACCACAGCAGAAGAAAACTTCAATGAAATTTGCAACTGCCGAAAGATTATGGTAAGATACAGACAATCTACAAATAGTAAGCAGAGGGACTGATGAAAGACAGACCGGAACAGAAAACAGAAAAGCGCAGAAGAAACCGAGCTCTGCTGTGGCAGTTTCTGAAAGGGAGTAAAGCGCTGTATTTGGTGAGTATTCTGTCTGCGGGAATCACTGCTCTGGCGGATATGGCGGAGCCGCAGGTAATTCGTATGGCAGTGGACAATGCACTGGGAGGGAAAGAACCAGCTTACAGTAAGCCGATTATGGTCGTTGCAGATGCACTGGGTGGGTTTACTTATCTTGGCAGGCATATCTGGATTATGGCGATTGTCATCCTTTGCATTGCGATGATTCGTGTGTTTTCGCAGTATACTTTCCGCGTTTCAAATACAAGAGCATCAGAAACCCTGGTAAAGACCATGCGTGATCAGCTTTTCTCCCATATCGAACGCCTCTCTTTCAGTTGGCATATGAATAACCATACCGGAGATGTCATTCAACGTTGTACGTCGGATGTGGAAACTCTGCGAAGTTTTGTTTCGGAACAGCTTACGTCGGTATTTCGCATTGTTCTTCTGGTTGTCCTTTCTCTGAGTTTTATGCTTTCCATGAATCCTAAGCTTACTCTGATTTCTTTTCTCCCGCTTCCTGTCATTTTGATCTATTCCCTGATTTTTTACAGAAAAGTCGGAGAGGGATTTCTGGAATGCGATGAAAATGAGGGAAAGCTTTCTGATATGGTTCAGGAAAACCTTACCGGGGTGCGGGTCGTGCGTGCTTTTGCTGCGGAACGCCGGGAAAAGGAGAGGTTTGAAGCACAGAACGAATATTATACGGGTCTTTGGGTAAAGCTTGGCAAAATCCTGAGCCTTTACTGGAGTAGCCAGGATATTCTTTCAGGAATTCAGATGCTGCTTGTGGTAGTGTTCGGAGCAGCTTTCTGTATCAGTGAGGAGATGACATCGGGGGAATATATCGCTTTCCTGGCTTATAACACTATGCTGATCTGGCCGGTAAGAATGCTTGGAAGAATGCTTACGGAGATGTCTAAGGCGGGGGTTTCCATCGGCAGAATTGCAGAGATTATGTCTGCAGAAGAAGAGCGGGATCGCGCAGGTGCTTTCGAACCGCCGCTCAACGGAGACATCTGTTTTGAGCATGTCTCTTTTGGCTATGAGAACGGTCTGGAAATCCTTCATGATATCAGCTTTTCGATGAAAGCCGGGACAACGCTTGGCATCCTTGCAGGTACGGGAATGGGCAAATCGACCCTGATGCTTCTTCTGGACAAAATGATGGAACTTCCGGATGATTGTGGCCGTATTACCATTGGAGGGGTAGATATCCGAAATATCAAAACAGCTTGGTTGAGGAAGAATATAGGGTTTGTCATGCAGGAACCATTCCTTTTTTCCCGTACCATTGCTGAAAATATAGCCATTGCCGAACCGAATGCCGGAATGGAAAGAATCCGCACAGCTTCCAGGGCTGCATGTCTGGATGAAACGGTTTCCTCTTTCACGAAGGGTTATGACACATTTGTCGGTGAGCGTGGTGTAACGCTCTCGGGTGGTCAGAAGCAGCGAGCTGCTATTGCGAGAACCTTGATTTCTGCCACTCCTATCATGATCTTTGACGATTCTCTCTCTGCCGTAGATACTGAGACGGATTCAAGAATCCGAACAGAGCTGGAAACACGCTTTGGGACAGCAAGCATTTTTCTTATTTCGCACCGGATTACAACTCTCTCCAAAGCAGACAAAATCATTGTTCTGGACAACGGGCGTATTTCTCAGGAAGGAACTCACGAGGAATTGATCCGTCAAAACGGGGTCTATTGTGAGATCTATGAGATCCAGTCCGGCATCAGAGAGGAGGCGGTGTAATGGAAGAGAAGGATAATTCAGTCCGTCTCCGGTTTTTCGGAATTGACAGGATGCTTCCTTTCCTGTCGGTATATAAAAAGGAACTGTTTTTCATGGTGTTTCTTGCCATGGCCGGGACGGCAACCGATGTGTTCGTGCCGGTTTTGCAGCGCTACGCGTTGAATCACTTTGTTGCCAGGAAAACGCTGGATACCCTTCCTCTTTTTCTAGCTGTGTATATGTTTGCGGTCGTCTTTGCCGGTATAATGAATTATATTTCATGCAAGCTTGCAACAGAAATTGAAGTATGGCTTGATCGTGATATGCGGAATAAAGCTTTTGAACATCTTCAGATGCTTTCATTTTCCTACTTTAACCAAAACAGTGTCGGCTATATCCATGCTCGCGTAATGAGTGACACTTCAAGGCTGGGCACCATTTTTTCGTGGTCTCTGATAGAGAGTGTATGGCATGGAGCCTATCTGGTTGGTTCTGTGGTGGTTATGATGGCTATCAATATCAGGCTTGCACTGCTCGTGATGATGATTCTGCCATTGGTTACGCTTCTATTTGCATATTTCCAGAAAAAGATGATTGCGGTGAACCGCCAGGTGCGGGAGATTAACAGCAGGATCACGGGAAATTTCAATGAAGGAATTACCGGGGCTAGGACTATCAAATCGCTGGTAATCGAGAAGAAAATGGAAGATGATTTCCGAAAAGACACATCTGCTATAAGAAGGAAATCTGTTGAAGCTTCAAGGCTGAGAGGAATGTTTGCTGCAGCAACAGCCTTTTCATCCTCTCTTGCTATTGCCGTTCTGCTCTGGCGGAGCGGGTTCATCGCAAAATCAGATATCGGCACATTTTCCATGTTTATGACCTATGCACAGGGAATGATGGAACCTGTACGGTGGCTTGTAGACGTCATTTCTGATCTGATTACCGGGCAGGTGAACATTGAACGATATACGAAGCTGCTCTCTGCACAGTCTGATGTCAGAGATACCGAGGAAGTAATCTCCCGTTACGGGGACAGTTTTTCTCCCAAACGGGAGAACTGGGAACCAATCCGGGGAGATATCGAACTGAGAGACGTCAGCTTCCGCTATCCGGACGGGGATGAAACCGTTCTGGACCATTTTTCCCTGAAGATTCCGTTCGGCACAAATCTTGCGGTTGTCGGCCAGACGGGAGCGGGGAAATCGAGCCTTGCCAACCTGATTTGCCGCTTTTATGAACCGACATCCGGCAGCGTCCTGATCGATGGGAAAGATGCCCGCGAGCGTTCTCAGCTCTGGCTGCATTCGGCAATCGGATGTGTGCTGCAGACGCCGCATCTCTTTTCCGGTACGGTGCGGGATAACCTTCTCTACGGGAACCCGGAGGCTACAGACGAACAGATCCTGCAGGCACTTCGGTTGGTTTCTGCTGAAAGTGTCGTTAATCGCCTCGAAAAGGGTCTGGATACCGATGTTGGGGAAGGAGGTGATCTGCTCTCTACCGGAGAAAAACAGCTTATCTCTTTTGCACGCGCAATTCTGGCCGATCCGAAAATCCTGATTTTGGATGAAGCTACGGCTTCTGTGGATACCATTACAGAGCATAAAATCCAGTCTGCAATAGAAACGGTAATCCAGAACAGGACTTCTGTTGTGATTGCGCATCGGCTTTCCACTGTACGTAATGCAGATCTTATTCTTGTGGTCCATGATGGAAAGATCTGCGAGCAGGGAACACATGAAGAATTGATGTCACACCGGGGTGTCTATTACAAACTTTATCAGCGCCAGTATGAAGACGAAGCTACCGGGGCTGTTTTAAACGGATAAGAAACATCGGGTTTTAGGGAGGAGTACTTCATGAAAAAAGAATATGACATTGTATACAGAGAAGAAAGAAATGACTGGGCTGCGGTTCCTCGTATTTCCATTGACAATATTCAGTGGGAGCAGGACTGCGGAATCCGAGCGTACGGACAGCTTTGCTATGATAGAGAGAATCTCTATGTGCACTTATGGGCTGAGGAAAAACACATTCGGGCTGAATATTCGGCACCTCTTTCACCAGTCCATAAAGATAGCTGCCTGGAGTTTTTCTTTATACCGGATGGAGGAGACCGGTATTTCAACTTTGAGTGTAATCCCAACGGATGCCTTCACATAGGCTTCGGGTATAACCGCAGTACCCGTGTTGTTCTGTTTCGAAGAGATGCGGAAGAGCTTTTTGAGATTCAAACCGAGAGGACATTAGATGGGTGGGAAGTATTCTATCGCATTCCCCTGATCTTTCTCAGAATCTTTTATCCGAACTTAACATTTTCCGGAACGATCCGTGCAAACCTCTATAAATGCGGAGATGATACACCGCAGGCACATTATCTTTCATGGAATCCTGTCACTTCAGATGCTCCGGACTTTCATCGACCGGAAGATTTCGGGATCATGAGGTTTACATAAAATATTAATTAGAAGATCTCAAAAAAACGGGACAAAAGGACAATATTCCAAGGCGGAAATGAATACACCTTTTATGGAAATAATGTCCTTTTGTCCCGTCTATGTTTACAATGCATGCGGGAGTTCCGTTTACACGGGAGCTTTTCCGGAAAAGAATTCTGCTTTTTTGAGCGTATACAAGGGAAGTAGTTTTTATACATTGACCCAGAAGGATAAGCCCAACAAGATGATCTGCACATACTTTTCTCCTGCCTGGTTCCTTTAAAATTATAGTAGCAATGCTCATGGAAAGGAATCCAAAAATAAAGGAAGAAAAGACAGGATCTGTAAAAAAAATATCTTTAGTAAAAAAAGTCTTGCTTTATTACGCTAATGTGGTAATATACTACTCGGCTAAAGAAAATTATTAAAACGGAGGAAATCTTTTATGAAAAAAATTATTACCGCTGCATTGGCCATTGTCATGATCTTTTCTTTGAGCGCAGTTGCTCTTGCGGATGACGGGAAAGTCTTTATCATGGGGATCGATCCAGAGTATCCGCCTTTCAGCTATCTGGGTGATGACGGTGAGTACACCGGATTCGATGTGGAAGTTTGCCAGGCTGTGTGTGATTATCTCGGATGGAAGCTGGAGATCTTTGGCGTGAACTGGGATGAGAAGCTGGTACAGCTTGATTCCATGGAGTGTGACTGCGTCTGGTCTGGTATGACCATCCTTGACAGCATGAAGGAAGCAGGATACGTAATCTCTGAACCTTATTATGACAATACCCAGGTTCTCGTTGTGAAAGAAGGCAGCGGCCTTGCCTCTTCTGCAGACCTTGCGGGAAAGATTGTTGCCGTGCAGCTGGGAACTTCCGGTGAGGCGCTCCTTAACGGCGACCTGGCAGATCTGGCGGCTACTTTTGGAAATATCGTCACTTGTGACAGCTTCCTGAAGTGCTTTACCGAACTAGAAGGAAATGCTGTGGATGCAGTGTTTGTTGATCTCCCGGTTGCAGCAAGCTACGCAGCTAATCATGATGGTCTGCTGATCATTGATGAGCAGCTGGGTGCTGAGCAGTATGGTATCGCATTTCGTTCCGGAGATGCCGAACTGTGCGCACAGGTTGAGGAAGCAATTCAGGCTCTGGTTGAAAATGGAACATATGCGGAAATTGCATCCAAGAGCGAGTACGTGGACATTGTCAACAATCTGCTGTTTCTGAATGCGAATGAAAATGCTGCTTAAAGCAATATGAGCAGGAGCAGGTTTTCAGAAGGAAGCTCCTGATCCGGTTCGATTCCTATGTCATTAACCATTCTTTGCAGTGTGTTTATGCTTCGGGACAGTTTGAATGACTGTAAAAATTATGAAGGAAAGCCCGAGAGCACCGTTTCCAGGTGCTTTCGGGAAATTCTGTTTTGTTGCCGAAAATAAAAGTATCAATTAAGAAAATGAGGATCTCCTGATGTCATTAATGACTATGATTATCAAAATGAGTGAGGGCCTGGGGAAAACCTGTGCTATCTTTTTCCTGACCCTGCTCTTTTCTCTTCCTCTGGGAATGATTGTTGCACTGCTCCGGATGAGCAAAGTCAAAGTGGTATCCGCTGTTACCCGGTTTTTCATTACAGTAATACGGGGAACCCCTTTGATGCTGCAGCTTCTGGCGGTGACCTACGGGCCGTACTATCTGTTCAGGACCAACGTTTCCAGAAACAAGCTGATTCCGGTTGTCATTGCGTTTTCCATAAATTATGCGGCATACTTTGCGGAGATCTATCGCGGGGGAATTGAATCAATTCCCATC
This sequence comes from Candidatus Limivicinus sp., assembly GCA_045117135.1. Lineage (GTDB taxonomy): Bacteria > Bacillota > Clostridia > Oscillospirales > Oscillospiraceae > Limivicinus. The sequence goes on from JBGUNA010000058.1 coordinate 57,859, forward strand.
GGCCAGTATGAGGCAGCAGAAGTTCTGGGATATACGAAGTTCCAGACCTTCATGCGTATCATTCTTCCCCAGGTGATTAAGAGGATCATGCCCAGCGTTACAAATGAAGTTGTCACACTGGTGAAAGATACATCCATGGCCTTTACCGTGTCCTATCAGGAGATGTTCACGATCGGCAAACAGATTGCAAACTCACAAACAAGTTTTATGCCTTTTGTAGTTGCCGGTGTGTTCTACTATGTCTTCAATGCAATCGTGGACTATCTGATGGGCAGAATCGAGAAAAGCCTGGACTATTATCGGTGAGAGGAACAGCAGCAATGGCAGATTTTAATAGTATGGAAAACATGGGTGCGCAGAAAGCTAGAAATATTCTGGCTGTGAATGCTTTGCGGAAAGCATTCGGTTCTCTCCAAGTCCTGAAGGATATTTCTCTTCGTGTTGAACAGGGAAATGTAGTTTCGGTGATCGGGCCGTCCGGTTCCGGCAAGTCAACTTTATTGCGCTGCATCTCCTTTCTGGAGAAGGCAGACGGAGGAGATATCCTGTATGACGGACAGCATGCCGTGAAAGACGGCGTTTACGCTACGAAGGCAGAACTGAACCGGTTCCGAACCAGATTCGGATTGGTTTTTCAGAACTTCAATCTGTTTCCGCATTATTCCGTAATGAAAAATATCACGGAGCCGCCGATTATACGGGGAGAGAGCAGAGAGGAAGTGGCAGAACGGGCGTCGGCACTGCTGAAAAAAATGGGTCTTGAGGGGAAAGAGAATGCTTACCCCTGTCAGCTCTCCGGTGGCCAGCAGCAGCGCGTAGCGATTGCCCGTGCACTGGCGTTGAATCCGGAAATCCTTTTCTTCGATGAACCGACCAGTGCACTCGACCCGGAACTTACGGGAGAAGTACTCAAAGTAATCCGGCAGTTGGCAGAGGAAAAAATGACGATGGTAGTGGTCACGCATGAAATGCCGTTTGCTCGGGCAGTAAGCAATCGTGTAATCTTTATGGATAAGGGCGTCATTGTGGAGGAAGGACATCCCGAACAGGTATTGGGCAGTCCGCAGCAGGAGAGAACCAGGCAGTTCCTGAGAAATTATCAGAGGTGAATATCTCATATTATGTCCTGGATCCAACGTCCAATATTACTATTCTGGCAGAAACACCGGTGCCTGTAGAATTACAGCCTTCTGTGGCTTCCAGGCTGATGCTGGCGGAGCCGGAAGCGGAACAGACTGGGTTCCTCAGCAATGAGCCGGGATGCGATATCGCTCTGCGGATGGCAGGAGGTGAATTCTGTGGAAATGCGGCCATGAGTGCTGCAGTGGTAGCTGCAGCTCGAAAAGGAGAGGAAAGCAGTACAGTTGTGGTCAGCGTCTCTGGAGCGCCTCATCCGGTGTCAGTAAAGATAAAAAAACAAAGTGATGGTTCTTGGTTCGGAACTGTGAATATGCCTCGGCCTATCGGATATCGTTCCATGGAATTGCCCGGCGTTGCAAGCCTTCCTGTGGTTAGTTTTCCGGGCATTACACATGTCATAGTGGAATTCCCAATGGAGAAGAGTAAAGCAGAATCACTCATCAGAGAATGGTGTGCCTTTCTCGGGGCAGATGCTCTTGGTATCATGATCCTGAACAGGCCAGAATCCCGGTTGTACCCGCTTGTTTATGTTCCATCAGCTGGTACGCTGTTCTGGGAAAACTCCTGTGCCAGTGGTACGACCGCCGTTGGTGCTTTTCTCGCGGCTGAATCCGGAAAGGCAATCGAAATAACGCTGCAGCAGCCGGGAGGAAACCTGACCATTGCAGCGTCTGAAACCGGTGATCTCCTGCTGAGCGGAACTGTCCGCATCCGGAGGCACTCAGTGTTTTAATATTCTGTTTTGCTACTTCGTTTAGAAGCGGTTTCAAAAATTATGCTTTCTTTCCACGCAGACGCGGAAGCCAATAATCTTTGCCGTATAGCGCAATTTCAATGAAAAAGCACATGATAAGTCCTGCAAAGACATCAACAGCGGAATGCTGTTTGACAAAGCAGACGGAAAGACAGATCATAAAGACGAAAATCGAGAGAAGAATTTTCCAGATACGCTTCAGGGAAGGGTCTTTCCATGCAACAGAGAGGATTGCAATTGAATATCCTACATGGAGAGAGGGGCAGACGCCGGTGCTTGTATCAAAGGAATAAATGAAGCCCATTAGAGCTGTCAGTATATTCTGGCGGGGGAAAACATCCGGTCTGAGATCCTGTCTGTTCGGATAGACAATATAACAGAACATAGCGATAGCCTGGGTGCACATAATAAAGATCTGCAGCTTTTTGAAGTTCTCCACATCAGTCAGCAGGGTATAGATTAGAGAGCCGAATACAAGGAAAAACCATCCGCAATAGAAAAACAGAAAAAATTCATTAAAAGGGATCAGATCATCCAAACGGCAGTGGACGGGATGGCACTTTTCTATCGGGATAAAGTTTTCTGTCAGGAAATAAAGAATAAAGTATACGATCCATCCTCCCAGCAGTTTCAGATGGGAAAAGCGCGGTTCATTCAGTCTGCGGAGAGAAAAGCCGGAGTAATCAATCAGTTCTTTCTTCATGGGGATAGACCTCGAGAGGGATATTTTTTGGATAGTCTTTTTTTGCAATATTCGGATAAGGCACAACAGTATGCTCCGGAAGGGCTATGGCCAGAGATGTAATCCCATCCATCAGAGCCTCGCAGATGCGTTTGCGTTCCTCTGCGATCGGGGCATCTGCACGATACCGGATTGGCTTTCCGTAGACCATAAGGCTGATCCGAGGAGCAATATAGAGCGGAACGAAACAAAGCTCTTTTCCGGTTTTCTTGTAATAAAACCGGGCCAGGTCTACAAACTTGTCCTGAAAGCCGTGCACAATATTATTGTGTTCTTCATAGCATTCCGGAAAGATCACAACGCTGCTGCCTTCCTGAAGCCTTTCCACAGATTGTCGGAATGTCGTGATCAGTCGAGCATCGTGATAGACCGGAATGGTATCAGCATTGTTAAAGGTTACCACTGAAATAGGCGTGATGAGATAGCTCAAAAGCTTATAAAACCAGCGAACTGATTTCGGTTTTGCGGACCAGAAATCCTGAAAAGAATAAGATGGAACTTCTTTCCAGTGCATCATCTCGCCAATGCACCAGGTATAATGCTTGCCCGGCGAATAGATTTCGGCGGCTACCGGTCCGTTTGCCTGGCTGTGGTTTCCGACAATCACGCAGGGTTCATCCGGTAGATTTTCCGTTCCGGAAAGCCTGAATTTCGGGAAAATAAGCCAGGCAATCCATTTAATGATGCGGTAAATCCAATAGGTATGTTTATAACCCATGTTACTTTTCCTCCTGTGTAAAACACATCATCACATCCTAACAGAAATGATCCCGGAAAGCAAGGAAAACAAACAGGTCAAAAAAGGTGAATGGATCAGGAAGAGTGCCCCGGGCTCAAAGATAGAATGGCCTTTATTGTTAAAATGTGAACATCTTAATTAAATAATCCTAACTGAAGACGTGTAAAAAAATTCCTCATTTTTTAAAATTGGGAATTGATTTTTAAGCGGAATGTGCTATTATAAATTAAACCCGAACGGGAATAAGAGATGGAGGTATTCTGAATGTTCGTTATTGGTGATGATTGCCTGTCCTGCGGGACCTGCGCAGCAAATTGCCCTGCTGAAGCAATTGACATGGGCGATGTACATTACGAGATCGACCAGGACAAGTGCCTGCAGTGCGGTGCATGCCAGGCAAATTGCCCGGCAGACGCAATTTCTGAGGAATAAGATTCCTTAAAATGCCAGACAGAGGGTGATTATTTGCCCTCTGTCTTTTTTTGCTGCTTGGTTTTGATGTTTTTGTGAGGCTTGCAGAATAGCACGGAAATTGTGTAGTACACATGAAAAGAAAAAGGAGAGCGATTTTATGGCACAGTTTGATTATCTTTGGCAGGGCGGACCGGAATTTGCCCAGTCAGAACACTTCCGCTTCGGGACGGATTCCGTTCTCCTTGGAAATTATGTTAACCTATCTGCGGCAAAGCGGGCAGTGGACCTTGGCTGTGCATCCGGTGTTATTTCACTGCTGATGCTGTTCCGGAACAGTAGCCTCCACGTAACAGGGCTTGAGATCAACGCAGATGCAGCTGCACTTGCAGTAGAAAACATGAGACATAATGGCTTTGCAGAACGCAGCACAATTCTTCTTGGAGATATTCGAAATGTCAGGGGGCTGCTGAGAGCCGGAAGCTTTGATGTTGTCGTGTCAAATCCTCCCTATTATGCAGTGACGACCGGAGAGGTTTCACCGGATGCTGATCGGGCAAAGGCGAGAGGGGAGGTCGCCTGCACATTGGAGGATCTTTGTGCAGCAGCATCTTTCCTGTGCAGGTGGGATGGCAGATTTGCCGTTGTGTATCGACCGGACAGACTTCCTGAGCTTTTTGAAGCGATGAGAAAATATGGCATAGAACCGAAAAGAATGCGTATCGTATGCCACAATGTCACATCCGTACCGAGCCTTGTCCTTGTAGAAGGGAGACGCGGTGGGAAACCCGGTATGAAGTTGGAGAAGGTGCTGCTATTGAAGAATCCGGACGGAACAGACACGGAAGAGATCAAAGCCATCTATCACAGGCAATGAAACTCAGCCGACATCTTCCACAACACGGGAGGGAGAACGTTCAAGTATCTCCGGATGTTGAAAGATATAACGCATGGCATTGAGAAACTGGGAATAATATCGGGCATCTGCGAGCCGGCTGTCGATTACAGCCTTACAGATAATATGCTTTGTATCGGTGACGAGACCGGATTTATCCATTTCATAAACATGATGTCTGGGCCCGATCGAAAGGGTAACAGGCAATGTACCGATTTTGCCCATTTGAATATAGGCAGGGGCAGTTTTTAACATAGAAGCATCAGAAATAAGCATCGATGCGTGGAGAGGGCTACGGTCCAGCCAGTTCTGCGGAAGCCAACCGAGATAATCCAGTATACGGATAACCAGAACACCGAGACGGATCAGAAATCGCGGGGAACGGCTGAAGCTCTCCATAAGGTCCTCGAATGAGCCGGAGACCTCCTGTGTGCGGATTTCATCTATTTTATCGTTGATTCTGCGATAGACGTCAAAAATCGTATCATTAGCATCGAAACGAATTTTCACCCGTGTATCAGAGGATTCCAGTGTTTCGCTGCGCTTCACGGTAAGGACAATATCAATCTCGTCGCGTGCAAATACTCTTCTGCCGACAATAAAACGGTTCAGCCCGGGAAGCATAGAAAGGCAGCGGATATATGCGGCAATGAAAAAATGGAGGAATCCGATGTTTTTATATCCGTTTACGCGTTCCTGACGCAGGCATTTGTCTGCCGCGGAAACGTCAAAGTCCTCTTCGTAAAGGATGCTGGAACCATCCCGATCACGCAGAAGATAGGGGATAAATTTATTGAGTGCGGGGAGGGAACGGAGAAGACGGCCTTCTTTGCGGTCTCCGGAACGATGTCTGTATGAATTGGCCATAAAGGGATACTCCTTTTATCTGCGTGATTTTAAAATGTCACGGATATCACTGCCGGCAAAATGAATTGTTTTATAGAATCCGTTGAGTCTGGAACAGATGGAAGAACTGTACCTTGAACGGATCTCGTCAGGATACAGGGTTGTGTTGATCAGAGTGGGTTTGTTGCTGTTCAAGCGCGTATTGATAAGTGTGTATAGTGCACTCATAACCATTGGCGTGGTCATTTCCGTTCCGAGATCGTCAAGAATCATCAGGTCACAGGTGAGCATATTCTGTACACGTTCAGCTGCTGCTTCCATTTCATCGGTGTTTCGGGAAAACTGCTGTTTTTCAAAAGCAGAGAAAACGGAAACAGCTGTATCGTAAAAAACCGTAAATCCCTTTTCAGCAACTTCCCGGCCGATGCATGCAGAAAGATAAGATTTTCCAAGCCCGGGATCGCCCTGAAAAAGAAGATTTTCAGAAGTGGGAGAATTAAAACTCCCGGCATATTCCCGGCAAAAAGTAAATACTTTGCGCATATACTCTCGCGGGATACACTGAAAATAATCACTGTACTTATCGGAATATAGTGAAAGATCAAATGCGTCAAAGCTTTCATCCCCACTGCGCAGAAGGGAACTGAGAGATTTTGAAAGCTCTTTGTTGTAAAGAGTATTCAGACAGGAACAAATACCGGAAGATACTCTGCCGGTGTCGTGGCAGTGCGGGCAGGAATAGATTTCATCTGTCCATGTGAGCGGGAAACCGTTTTCCACAAGGAGTTCAGCCCGCCGCATCTGAAGTGTGAGATTGTTATCCCGTAAGGCAGCTATTTTTTCATCGCTGCTTTCTCTTCGGGTAACAGCGAGCCTTGCAAGCTCTATCATTTGTGAACGGAGCTTGTCGTCAATGGCTTCAATTTCCGGCACTTTAGCATAGACATTGCGAATGCGTTTCTGCCTTTCAGCAGCGTTTTCTTCACGAATGTCTGAAAGACGCGCACGTGCGCGGGCCAAAAGCCTGGCATTATACGGCATGAGAGGCCTCCTTGCAGTAGTCCTTAAACAGATAGTATAAACGGAACGGGGAAAATCGTGTTAACAATTTATGAAATATAATAGGAAAATCATTATATCATTAAATTTCCCTTGTAGCAAGTTCCCAGATTGTGATATAATACCCTGTCTAAGCAATATGAGAAGCTTATTCTCAGTTCCCTAAGGAGAAGAAACATGCTTGAACTCCTTTCACCGGCAGGATCTCCCGAGGCAGTGATTGCAGCCGTTCAGAACGGTGCGGACGCAGTGTATCTCGGGTTCGGTGATTACAATGCAAGGCGAGGAGCCAAAAATTTCACAGGAGAGGAATTCGAAAAAGCAGCACGATACTGCAGAGTACGTGGCTGCAAAGTATATGCCACGCTCAATACACTCGTTAATGACAGAGAAATTGAGGGTGCGGTTCGTTGCGCCCGTATGGCAGCAAAATACGGAGCCGACGGCATTATTATACAGGATGTCGGGCTGATTCGAGTGCTGCGGGATGCTCTACCGGATCTCCCTCTGCATGCCAGCACCCAGATGAGTATCCACAATCTGGCAGGTGCGGAAGCAGCAGCCCAGATGGGTCTGACACGTGTGGTGCTTGCGAGGGAACTCAGCCTGGAACAGATTCGTTTTATCACGAAAAATGCCTCGGTTGAGACCGAAATCTTTGTCCACGGGGCACTTTGTTTCTGCCATTCAGGGCAGTGCTATATGTCTGCGCTTATCGGCAGAAGAAGCGGGAACCGCGGTATGTGTGCCCAGCCCTGTCGGATGCAATACAGCCTTGGCGGGCGAATGGATGATTACCCACTTTCCCTGAAGGACAACTGCCTGATCAGCCGCCTGGATGAGATTGAAGAGGCCGGGGTTGCCTGTATTAAAATAGAAGGCAGGATGAAGCGTCCGGAATACACCGCTATTGTTACGGATATTTATCATCGGGCTATGAAAGAGCATCGCCAACCTACAAAGGAAGAGATGGAGATGCTGGAAAATGCATTCTCCCGTAACGGCTTTACGCAGGGGTATTTTGACGGGGATAAGCGCAACATGTTCGGTGTGCGCGGAGAACCTGCTGAAGATGTGGAAAAGCTGTTTGCAGCAACGCGCCGTTCTTACGGGGAAGGTGAAATGAGGCGTGTTCCGGTGCATTTTTACACGGTCTGCCGGAAAGATGAACCGATCCGGGCGATAGCTTTCGATGATGACGGCAATAAAGCTGTGGCGGAAGGTCCTGTGCCGGAAAAGGCGAAGCGGCAGGGGCTTACCGATGCCTATATCGTGGAACAAATGTACAAAACAGGCGGAACACCTTTCCATGTAGTGGAAAACAAAGCACAGACGGATCCGGGCCTCTATATTTCTGCTGCAGAAATCAACGAGATGCGCCGCAGCTTGATTGGAACACTTTCCGAGAAACGTGGGAAGGCACCGGAAAGGCGGGGAAGCAGTATCCCGGCTCTGCCGAAGAGTATTCCTCCGGTAACAGATCCGAAAATCATCTTCCAGGTTCGTACTGAAGACCAGCTTTCGGAGGAACTGGCGAGGCTGAAGCCGGACTATTTGTATGTGCCTGCTCATCTGATGAAGGAGCACTTTGATCTGCTGAAGCCTTTTTCTGATAACGGTTCAACACCTGTGGCTGTTCTGCCCCGGGTTATCAGTGACAATCAGGTGCAGGATATGATGAGCGTGCTGCGGGAACTGGAAGATAAAGGGATTCGTGAAGCTCTGGTCGGAAATCTCGGGCATATCTTTTATGCGCGCAACGCCGGAATGGCGGTGCGAGGAGATTTCGGTCTCAATATATTTAATTCATTCTCGCTTGGTGTTTTGAAAGAAGCCGGACTTCTCTCTGCAACGGCATCTTTTGAACTGCGTTTGGCACAGATCAAAGATCTTGCGAAACCGATTGATACGGAGATTATTGTTTACGGACGTCTGCCACTTATGGTGAGTGACCAGTGTGTGATCAAAGAAAGTGCAGGTCACTGTGCCTGCCAGGTACCTGGTCAGCTTGCAGACAGAATGGGATCTGTTTTCCCGGTTGTCAAGGAATATGGCTGCAGGAATGTAATTTATAATGCTCACAAACTATACCTTGCGGATAAAAAAGAAGACATGTACAGCGCGGGGCTCTGGGGGCTGAGGATGCTCTTTACCACGGAGAGTGGAAGAGAATGTGCTGAGGTTGCCAGAGGATATCTGGGGCTGTCCGATTATAAACCAAACGTGCTGACACGCGGCTTATATTACAGAGGAGTAGACTGATGGCTATAGTGCTTGCCTCCGCTTCACCGAGGCGGAAAGAGCTGATGGAACAGTTTTGCGGGAAGGATCTTGTGATTTTCCCGGCAGAGGGAGAAGAAGTAGTCCCTGACAAGATTGGACCCGGAGAAACAGTGGAGGCTCTTGCCCGCGGGAAAGCACGGGAAGTAGCTGCCCGGCTTCGTGCCAAGGGGGCGGGAAACCAGGAGGACATTGTAATCGGGGCCGATACCATCGTCTGGCATGAAGGCAGGATATTCGGCAAGCCGCATTCCCGGGAGGAAGCTGCAGCTATGCTGCGTAGTCTTTCCGGCTGCACGCATGAAGTTTATACCGGAGTTAGCCTGATTTACGGGGACCGGGAACTGACGGAACACGAAAAAACTGCGGTTACTTTCCGCGTTATGACTGAGAAAGAGATATTGGACTATATTGCTACCGGAGAACCAATGGACAAAGCAGGGGCTTACGGAGCCCAGGGGCTTGGGGCTCTTTTTGTCAGCAGTATTGAGGGCGATTTCTTTAATGTGATGGGGCTGCCGCTGTGCAGGCTCGGTTTGATGCTGAAAAAAACAGGAGTGGAACTTCTTTGAGAGAATATCTGAGGAAAAACGGAATACGGATGGCGATTATCGTCTTTTCTGTTGCGTTTATTATCGGCCTTGGTTCTGCTGCAAGGAATGGCAGAATAGGTTTTCTTCAGAATATGACAGGCGTGCTGGAATCTCCGGTAAAAAAAGTGCTTAGTTCGACCGTTAACTGGTTTAATACCATTTATGGCTATCTGTTCGATTATGATTCTCTTCTCGCTGAAAATGAATCGCTCCGGTCACAGCTTGCCGACGCACAGAAATCTGCCCGTGACGGCATTGCTGCGTCGGAAGAAAACGCACGTCTCCGTAGACTTCTGGAATTGCGGGATGCGCACAATGACTATGTGATGGAATCCAGCAAGATCGTGCTCTGGTCATCTTCCAACTGGTCATCTTCCTTTACCATCAGTAAGGGTTCTGCCAGTGGAATTGAACTTGGAGATCCTGTTATCACAGAGTACGGTGTGGTAGTTGGGCAGATTACGGAATTGGGAACTACCTGGGCAACAGTTTCAACCCTGGTTGATGTTGATATGTCTGTCGGTGCATTTGTCGGCGATACCGGAACTTCCGGTATGGTAGTAGGGGAGTATTCTTTCATGAAGCGCAACCAGGCGAAGCTGACCTATATGGCAGACGGTGCACAGATTTTCGTGGGAGACGTGGTTCTTACCTCAGGTTCCGGCGGAGCGTTTCCGGCCGGGCTGGTAATCGGTACGTTAAGTGCTGTGAAAACGGAATCGGGCGGACAACTCGAGTATGGAGTTGTAGAACCAGGGTGTGATTTCAGTCAGCTTGTGCAGGTATTTATTATTAAGGACTTCGCGGTTGTTGAATAAAAACCTGCTCTCTGCAGGTTGAAAGGGAGAGTTTCCGCGGCGGAGGAATTTTGTGAGAGAGTTTTTCGAACAATTGTATATCAGGCGGATCCTGCAGTACATCCTTTATATGTTTCTCTCCCTCGTGTTGCAGAACATGATTTTTACTCAGGTTCGGCTTTTCGGCGTGCATCCGATGGTGCTTCCGTCTGTTTGTGTAGCAGTGGGAATGTTCCTCGGGTCAACCTGGGGTGCGGCCTTTGCTCTGGTAATGGGCATTTTTGCCGATATGGCTTTTGTGGAAAACACACTTCTGTTCACACTGCTTTTCCCTGCGATTGCTTTTTTCTCGGGGTTTGTTTGCCAGTTTTTTGTGAACAGGCGATTCTTTGCTTTCATGGGGCTTTCACTGGTGGCAGCATTTGGGACAGCTGTTGTTCAGATGGTGGCGACTTTCCTGGGGGACGCCTGGTCTCCTGTTATGTTGAAAACTGTTATCTTGCAGACGCTTTGGTCTCTCCCGCCTGCTGTGTTGGCGTATTTCCCGCCTGCACACTGGATCAGTTGAGGTGTTAAGAGAAATTCATGTATAAACTTGTAAAACCCAGCAGGGTTGCGGCGCTCCTCATCATTTTTGTGATAATCATCCTGGTCTATCTGGTATTCCTTTACAAGCTCCAGATCATCGAAGGAGAACGCTACTACCATAGAAATGAAGAACTGATCAAGGAAACAAAAACGGTAACAGCTGCCAGAGGCAATATTCTTGACCGTTACGGGCGTATCCTTGTCAGTAATAAGGAAGCCTATAATATTAAAATTGATATTACCAAGTTGTTTGCCAGTGAAGATCCGAACAGTGTAATTCTTGATCTGGTAGACATGGTCCGCGGGTATGGGGATGATTATACTGACGATCTGCCAATTACTCTTACTCCGCCTTTTGAGTATGACCCGAATATGACGGAGATTCAGAGTACGATGCTGAAGGCTTATTTTCGGGATAAAGGGGACAATCTCCCAGAGAATCCGACCGCAGTTGAATTGATGGCATACATGCGTACCCGCTACGATATTGACAACAGCTATTCTGCTGAGCAGATGCGGCTGATTGCGGGAGTCCGGTATTCCATCAATGTGCGTTATGCTATCAACACAGCGGACTATGTATTTGTTCAGGACGCAAGCATGGGTCTGATTTCTTCCATTATGGAAAACAAACTGACAGGGATTGAAGTGTCCCGCGCCTATGTACGCCACTATAATACCCAATATGCGGCGCACCTGCTCGGCTATGTCGGTTTGATGACAAAGGAAGAATATGAAAAGTATAATCTCCTGGAATATGCAAACGATGCTTATGTCGGGAAAGACGGCATTGAATATGCCTTCGAAACAGAACTCCATGGAAAGGACGGGGAAGTTGAGGAGACCCGTAACGTCTCCGGGACAATCCTTTCCACAGTCTATCTCAAAGAACCGGAGCCGGGCAATCATATTTACCTTACAATTGACAGTGTTCTTCAAGAACAGACGGAACGTATCCTGGCCAATGGTATCGCCTATATGCGGCGCAACCGTGCAACAGAACGTGCAGAAGGTATTGCCCGAGGTGACTATAATCCGGATCTGAAGGATGAAATCACGGGCGGAGCAGCCGTTGTCGTCAATGTAAAAACAGGGGAACCGCTCGCTATTGCCAGCTTCCCGACCTATGACGTTTCCACAATTATTGAAAAATACGGTGAATTGCTTGCCGAACCGAATGCACCGCTTTTCAACCGGGCATTGCTTGGTGCTTATGCACCAGGATCTGCTTTCAAACCGTGTACGGCCATTGCCAGCCTCACCGAGGGCATTATCAACACAGAAACCAAGGTGAAATGTGAAGGTGTTTTCACCAAGTATGCAGCGGAAGGCTATGCGCCTGAATGCTGGATCTGGCAGCAGGGTTATACCCATCCGGAAGAGAATGTTTCCACTGCTTTGCGTGATTCCTGCAACTACTTTTTCTATACCTGCGGAAACGAACTCGGCGTCGACCTGCTTGGACAGTATGCACATAAGCTTGGGCTTGGATCCGCTACGGGAATAGAACTTGTGGAAACGCTTGGCAACATGTCAAACCGGGAAAACCACTCCGATTATACCGGCACCGAGTGGCGTATCGGTGACACGCTGCAGGCGGCAATCGGCCAGTCCGACAGCATTTTCTCACCGATCCAGCTGGCGGAATATTGCGCAACGGTAGCCAATGGAGGTACGCGTCACTCAGCGTCGATTCTCAAGGCAATTCGAAACTACGACTACAGTGATAAGCTGTACGAGCGGGAAAGCACCGTAATGGCTACGGTAAACAGCTACGACTTTAACTGGGCTGCTGTGCAGTATGGCATGCACGAAGTGCTGAACAGCCCGTGGACAGCAAACTATCCGTTCTGGGTAGACTGCCGATGGACCTGCGCCGGCAAAACGGGAACGGCTCAGAAAGGCGAAGGGATCACCAATGATGGTATTTTTATCTGCTACGGTCCTTACAGAGACCCGGAAATTGCTATCTGCATTATCGTAGAACGCGGAGGCGCAGGAGCCAATACCCAGTTTATGGCTCGTGAAATAATGGATGTGTATATTAACATCCGGTCTTATTCCGATTCCTCTGAAGCAGAGATGACACTTCTTCGATAAAAAGATAGAGACCAGAAAAAGAACTTTATAGAAATGGGGAGATAGAGAGAATGAACATTGCATTAATGGCTCATGACAGGAAAAAGGAACTGATGACACAGTTCTGCATTGCCTACTGCGGGATCCTTGCGGAGCACAGACTTTGTGCGACGCATGTTACCGGAAAACTGGTCTCAGATGCAACCGGTCTGCCGATCACACTTTACATGCACGCCAACGAGGGTGGTGCGCAGCAGATCGCGGCAAGGCTTGCTTTCAATGAGATTGATCTGGTGATTTTCTTCTGCGATCCGTCTAATCCGAAGGGTTTTGACGACATTAACAGAATTGAACGTCTCTGCGATACCTATCAGATCCCGTTTGCCACCAACGCGGCAACGGCAGAAGTTCTGGTGCAGGGGCTCAGGCGCGGTGATCTCGATTGGCGTAATATTGTCAATCCACCTTATAAACCAAGGACCAAAACCTGAAAAAAACAGAAGGACAAGAAAACGATGGCAAAAGTAACACCCCGGACCCTTTCCGGCTTTATGGAGCTGCTTCCTGCAGATCAGATGAAAATGGAGCGCATGTTGGCAGTGCTCCGGAATACGTATTCCATATATGGCTTCACCCCCCTTGACACGCCCGTGATTGAGTCGGCAGAAGTTCTGCTCGCTAAAGGCGGCGGGGAAACAGAGAAGCAGATCTACCGTTTTACAAAAGGAGACAGTGATCTTGCTTTGCGCTTTGACCTCACAGTGCCGCTGGCAAAATATGTTGCTGCACATTACGGTGAGCTCGCGTTTCCATTCCGGCGCTATCAGATCGGTAAAGTCTACCGTGGGGAACGCGCTCAGCGAGGACGCTTCCGGGAGTTTTATCAGGCAGATATCGATGTCATAGGGGACGGTTCCCTCGATATTATGAACGAGGCGGAAATCCCTGCAATCATCTATAATACATTCAGAACTTTCGGAGTTCAAAGGTTTAAAATCCATGTGAACAACCGCAAAATCCTGAACGGATTCTACCGCATGAACGGTATGTCGGAAAAAGCGGGGGAGATCATGCGCACCGTCGACAAGCTCGATAAGATCGGGGCGGAAAAAGTGCGCCTCCTTCTGATTGACGAAGTGAAGATGTTGCCCTGCAAGGCCGAGAATGTGATGGACTTTATGGCAATCACCGGTACCAACGATGAGGTGCTTGCGGCTCTCGCAAGGTATCGCGGTATGGATGATATGTTTGATGAAGGATTGGATGAGCTGATTGCCGTTACGGCGCATCTGAAGGAATTCGGAGTGCCGGAAGAAAACTTTGCTATCGACCTCACCATAGCCCGGGGGCTTGATTATTACACCGGTACAGTCTATGAAACTATTATGACTGACCATCCGGAGATCGGTTCTGTATGTTCCGGCGGCCGGTATGATGATCTTGCCGGGTATTATACAGATAAGAAACTACCCGGAGTGGGAATATCAATCGGTCTGACCAGACTGTTTTACGTGCTTCAGGAACAGAAACTGCTGTCAGAGGAGGTCGTCTCATCTCCGGCTGATGCTCTTGTCATTCCGATGACGGAGGAGCCCGGCCCGGCCATAACGGCCGCCACTGTGCTTCGTGCAGGAGGGGTACGTACGCAGCTCTATGTGGAAAAGAAAAAGTTTAAAGCAAAAATGACGTATGCCGATCGGCAGAAGATCCCGTTTGTGGTGCTTCTCGGCGAGGATGAGATTCGGGAAGGACTTGTCTCCGTCAAAGATATGCAGACCGGGGAGCAGCAGAAGCTGACAGCCGAAGAAGCTGCGCTCATGATAAAATCCGCAATCGACGTCAAAAACAATGCGCCGATAATCTGTGAAAACTGTAAATAAGAGGGAAAGAAACATGATGCAGAACAGAACACATACCTGTAATGAGCTTCGGCTGGAACATGTCGGGCAAAAGGTGAAGATTTCCGGCTGGATGGAAAATGTACGCATGGTCGGCAGCAACTTTGCTTTTGTTGTTGTACGTGATTTCTATGGTACGACGCAGGTTGTCATTGAAAACGAGGATCTGATTGCCCAGGTGAAGGGAATCAACAAGGAGTCCACCATCTCTGTGGAAGGTACGGTTCGTGCCCGCTCCAATCCCAATCCGAAGCAGGATACCGGAGAAATTGAAATCGTCCCGGAAAAGATCGAAGTTCTTGGCAGATGCCGGTATAACGAGCTTCCGTTTGAAATCAATCGCAGCCGTGAGGCGGATGAACTTCAGCGTCTGAAGTATCGTTATCTTGATCTGAGAAATCCTGCTGTGAAGAAGAACATCATCCTCCGCTGCAATGTTGTCGCAGCTATCCGTAAGGCGATGATGGAGCATGGATTCCTTGAGATCACGACCCCGATTCTGACTGCCTCTTCTCCGGAAGGAGCGCGTGATTATCTCGTCCCTGCCAGAAAGCATCCCGGTAAGTTCTATGCTCTGCCGCAGGCTCCGCAGCAGTTCAAGCAGTTGCTCATGACCTCCGGTTTTGACCGCTATTTCCAGATTGCCCCCTGCTTCCGTGACGAGGATGCCCGCGGGGACCGTTCCCCGGGTGAGTTTTACCAGCTTGACATGGAAATGGCTTTCGCTTCTCAGGAGGATGTTTTCGCTGTTCTGGAAGATGTTCTTCCCCCGATTTTTGCCCAATATGGTACTTACAATATTGCCTCTGCGGCTCCTTTTCGGAGAATTCCGTACCTTGAAGCAATGGAGAAATACGGCTCTGATAAGCCGGATCTTCGTATTGACCTGATCGTAGAGGATATCTCTGATCTCGTAAAGAATACGGAATTTGCTCCGTTTGCCCCCGGCAATGTTGTAAAAGCAGTTGCAGTGTCCGGCTGTGAGCTCACCCGCAAGCAGATCGACAAGCTCTGTTCAGATGTTGAGGTGCAGGTAGGTTTCAAACCGTACTGGTTCAAGATGGACGAAAACGGAGAACTGGCAGGCGGAGTGGCAAAATTCCTCGGCACCTGCAGAGAAACACTAACAGAGCGCCTCAATCTTAAACCGGGTACACTTGTGGCAGTAGCGGCCGGGAAGCATGACGATGCCGTGAAGACAGCCGGCGTGATGCGCAAAATGCTTGGAAACGCCTGCCCGGAGCATATGGACAAAGAACGCTATGAATTTTGTTGGATCGTAGACTTCCCAATGTATGAAATCGGAGAAGAGAGCGGGGAACTTGAATTCTGCCACAATCCGTTCTCCATGCCTGCGGGTGGGTTGGACGTTCTGCTGAAGGCTGAACGGGGTGAAATTGACCCGCTTACCATTACTGCAGATCAGTATGACCTCGTTTGCAACGGTGTTGAACTGTCCTCCGGCGCTGTCCGGAATCATGACCCTGAGATCATGATCAAAGCCTTTGAAATGGTACGTCTCGGTGAAGAAGATGTGAAGAAAAAGTTTCCTGCCATGTACAATGCATTCTGTTACGGGGCTCCTCCCCATGCGGGCATTGCTCCGGGAATCGACCGTATGGTCATGCTTCTCTCCGGGGAAGAGAGTATCCGTGAGGTAATCCCGTTCCCGATGAACAAGAATGCAACCGACGTCATGATGGGCGCTCCGTCTACCGTGGAACAGAAGCAGCTGGATGAGTTACATATCGCCGTTACTGCCCGCGAAGAGGACTGACAGTTTTCCTTAAAAAAGTGAAATCCTCCGGGTTCCGTTTCGGTTCCCGGAGATTTTTACAGGAGAGAGAGACTGTATAGTATGGTCATAATGCGATACTGCGGTTTTTGCATGATAGAGTTTCTTCAGGGAACACAATTGCCAGTGCGGAGGTTGTAGGAGAGCCTGTCGTTTCCTGGTAGGAGACAAAGAGATCTGCCGATACGGCGATCAATCATATCATGAAAGGAAGAAGTTACAAATGAGCAACGAAGCAAATCAGAACACCCGTCTTGTACCGGCCATATGCACCCAATGCGGTGGGCAGCTGGAGGTAGATCCCACGCAGGAAGCGGCTGTCTGCAAGTATTGTGGCACCCCATTCATTGTTGAAAAAGCGATTCAGAATTATAACATTCAGCACGCGACCATCGAGCATGTTGATACCGTTAATATCGACATGAAAGGGACTGCAGATTCCTTTTTCAGCTTTGTCGGCACGCAGATGAGTGAAAGCCGTGCACTTCGCAGAGAAGAGCGTAAAGAGCGACGGGAAGAGGAACGGGAAACAAGCCGGGAAATGCGCAATGGTTTTTTCAAAATGTTTAAAATCATGATGATCGGGATGTTCATCTTGGCTCTCATTATGTTCCTTGTCATGTTCATCCGCGGTGAATTTGATGCTGATGCCGTTGAGGGCATATCCACCATAGAAACAGAAGCTGTTTTTTCGCCCGTACCCGACGTTTCTTTCCAATATGATAGCGACATCTCATTTCCCGGGGGAAATATTGATTGAATGAGAAATAAAAAAGTAAGGATTGAAAAAGTGGTTTGCAGGATATAAAATAGGTACAGATAGTACGATGGAGGATAAAAGAATGTACAGATTAACCCCCCAAAAACTCATATCCCTGTTGCTGACAGTATTGATAGTTTTTGCCTGTATGTCCCCAGCATATGCAGAAGCCAACGTCTCTCATACCATTGTTGAGAGATCTTACCCGTTTTATATCGGTAAAACTTCGGAGTATTGTCTCGATGAGGAGTTCTCACTTTATTTTATCGATAGTGCAGATGATCTCCCTTTTGTCGATGTTCATGACTGGGCAGAGCTGCTGTATTTCCTCAATACCCAGATAAATAGTGATCCGGGTTATGGATTGAGCATCGAGTACAAAAATGATGTTGTTACCCTAGAGCGTGAGAACGGCTATACGCTGGACTTTGACTTTGGCAACAAAAGGCTTGTGTTTGAAGACTATGATGCTTTTATGCATAACTCCAACGACTCCAGTCTGATTGACCTGGTTTCAGAGAATACGACGGATGAAAACGGCAATGCCCTCCTGATCTGGCGGAATAAGGAAGACTCCTTTGACCGCTACGGCGATGTGATGACGATAGATCTCGGAGCTTACGATATTCCCATGATTGTGCAGGACGAAGGCTATTATATTCCTCTCCAGACGATGAATGACTTTACCCTCATGCGTACCATGATCAGTGTCATTTTCAACGGGGAGGCACTCTTCCTGGCAAGTGACGATATCTTTTATGATTATGCAGAAGGAGCGTACAACGAAGTCGCGGATGTTTATTACGGTGTCCCTACCGGTGAACGCAGTGACGCCCTTGCAGAATACAGCTATAACGAGCTGTGCCTGGCGCTCGACACTTTCTATGGCCTAAAAGAAGTGCACGATATCAACAGTTTTAGTCAGCTTTTCTGGCAGATCGGCTATGACGAAGTGCTCAGTGGAAACGACGCTTTTGATGCGGACAATGCGCTGAAGTCCGTCATTGATTATTATCTGGATGACCTGCATTCTGTTTTTAATGAATACTCCTATCTCGCCGGAGTGAATCCGATCTCCAAGAGCACAGGCATTGCCAACCGTAAGATCGGCGAGCATAGCGACACCTACTACGCAGCCCGCGAGAATGCTTATCCAGACGGGTGGCTGCAGTATGAAGAGGTCGGCAACACTGCTTACATAACATTTGATTCGTTTACGTCCAATTATTATGGGCCTGCATACTACATGAGCAAAGAAACGGGTGAGGAGTTGGATGATACTGTGGCGCAGATCATTGCAGCTCATGCCAGTATTACACGGGAAGGAAGCCCCATTGAAAATGTGGTGCTGGATCTCAGCAACAACACTGGCGGAGCTGTGGATGCAGCCGTTGTTTTGCTCAGCTGGTTTTTGGGTGACGCCCCTTTCAGTGTCAAGAATACGGCGACAGGAGCCTTGTCTACTGCCGTCTACCGTGCCGATATCAATCTGGATGGCGAGTTCGATGAGAGAGACACCGTGGCGGATAAACACCTTTATTGCCTGATTTCCCCGGTGAGCTTCTCTTGCGGCAACCTGGTTCCAGCTGCGTTGAAGTCCTCTGAAAAAGTGACACTGATCGGCAGAACTACCGGCGGGGGCAGCTGTGTGGTGCAGCCTATGAGCACAGCTTATGGAACCCTCTTCCAGATATCCTCCAACATGCGGATGTCTTTCCTGAAGAACGGTTCTTTCTACGACATTGACCAGGGAATTGATCCGGATTATTATATCGACAATATTGCAAATATGTATAATCGTGCCGCACTGACGGATTTCATCAACAATCTGTTCTGAGCATTGTAATTAATAACAATCCTTTCGCGGGCTATTGCCCGTGAAAGGATTGCGTAGTATCTGGCCGTTGCTGCTTTTATTTCCTGCAATCACATAGCCTGCAGGAAAAAAAGGCACCGGCGAATATTATCCTGAATTTGTAGGATGAATAGTAGGAGATTATACTGTGGAAACCATTATTGAAAAACTCCGGCGTTATACTGAGATGAATCCAGGTGCAGCGATCCTCTTTGACGATGCACATTCGAAAGGCATTACCTACGCACAGCTGGACGATATGTCAGCCCGTGTTTACGGCTGGGTGAAAGCAAATGGCATTGGGAAAGAGGACTTTGTGCTCATTGATCTTCCCCGCGGCGTGCTGCCGGTTATTGCGATGATCGGTGTCTGGAAAGCAGGTGCAGCTTGGGCACTGGTGGAAGACACCTATGCACCTGAGCGTATCAGCTATATCCGGGCCGACTGTGGGTGCAAACTGGAACTCTCTATGGAAAACTGGGAAGATATTATGCGCTGCGAGCCATATGAAGGGTACGAGAATCCGGATGAGCATGATGCCGCCTATGCAATCTATACCTCCGGAACAACCGGGAACCCAAAAGGGGTGCTGCATGAATACGGCAATCTTCAGCGCGCAATCGACTCGATCCGTATCGATGGTGTCGTTCCGTTTACGGAGAAAGACCGTCTGGCGACGCTTGCTCCGATGAATTTTGTCGCAACCGTTATCGTCATTCTTGCAGCATTAAATGTCTACTGTGGGAAAAACTACATCGTCTCCTACTCCACTATTAAAAATCCGTCGGCTCTGGCTCGTTTTTTCCTGACAAAACGGATTACCATCACTTTCCTGACACCGTCTTATGTGCGAAAGCTGGGGGACAACACAGGACCCTTCCTGCGAATGCTGTTTGTCGGCAGTGAACCGGCAAATAACCTTTATAATAAGAATCTTGATCTTATCAATATCTACGCCTGCAGTGAGAGTGGCTTTGCGGTGGGTTTTTTCAAGATCGATAAAGCGTATGAGACCTGCCCGATCGGACAGCCTCAGGTGGAAACAGAAATCAAGCTCCTCAACGAGGATGGCAAAGAGGTTGCTGAAGGAGAAACCGGTGAGCTCTGTTTCGTCAATCCATATGTACGCGGTTATATTAATCTGCCGGAAGAAACAGAGAAAGCTTTTGTTAATGGCCTGTACCACACAGGTGACCTGGCAACCCGAAACGCCAATGGGGATTATGTTCTTCTGGGACGCAGCGGCGATATGATTAAAATCAACGGCAATCGCATCGAACCGGCAGAGATTGAGGCTGCCGTTAAGCAGGCTTTGGGGATTGACTGGTGTGCTGCACGAGGGTTTGAAGAGGAGGGGAAGAGCTATCTCTGTGCTTATTATACAGGGGATGTAAAATTTGATCCGGCTTCTCTTCGTGAAGAACTGATGAAGCGCCTGCCATATTACATGATCCCGGCCTATTTTATGAAAATTGATACCATTCCGCTCAAGGCCAGCGGAAAGCTGGATCGTCGTGCTTTACCGGCACCGGATGCGAAAGACTTCCAGAGCAGCTATGTTGCTCCGACCAATGATACCGAGCAGGCGATCTGCGTGGCAATGGCACAGGTTCTCGGATTATCCCAGGTCGGTATTCACGATGATTTTTATGAGTTGGGGGGTGACTCTCTTGGCTCTATCGATCTTGTCAGCCAGTGTTCTCTGGAAGGATTGAATGCCGGGATCATCTTTCGCGGGCGCACGCCGGAAAAGATTGCAGCGCTCTATCTGGAGAGCCTGGAAGATAACGATGGAGTTCCTCCTACAGTGAAAGAGAAGGAAGCCAGGGCAACAGAGCATCCTCTCACGGCAGAGCAGCTCTACATGGTTGATTACCAGCTCTATACCCCGAATTCCACCATGTATAACCTCTACTCCATGATGAAGCTTGATAAAGATTGTATTGACATGAAGAAAATGGCGGAGGTGCTGCAGAATGTTATTTCCAGGCATCCGGCATTGCTGACAAGGTTTTCATGGAATAAAGACAGGGAGCTGGTGCAGAGCTATCATCCGGAGAAACTTCCGGATATCCGTGTGGAATACCTGACGGAGTTTGAACTCCGTTTTGTTCGGGATACGCTGGTTTATCCCTTTAAAATTGTGGGAGGAAGGCTTTGCCGCTGCAGAGTTTTCGAGACGGAAAAGGCTGGATATGTATTCTTCGATGTCCACCATTCCGTGTTTGACGGGACTTCACTGAAAGTCTTCATGAGTGACATCGGAAAGACTTATATGGGCATGGAGGCAGATCCTGATTTCTATTACCTGATGCTGCAGCGTCGGGAAGACGCTGTGAAAACAGCTTTTTATGAGGAGAGCCGGAAGTATTTTGAAGACCGTTATGACGGGATCGAGTGGTCTTGCTTTCCGAAGATTGATCATGAATCCCGGGAAAATGAGATGGGTGAGCTTTTTGCACCGCTTGGCATTCTGCAGCCTCAGATGAATGCTATGGAAAAGGCTTATAAAATCAGCCGGAATGAGTTTTTTATCACGGTGGCAATGCTGGCCATCTCTATCTACAACCATACGCCAGATGTGAAGATCTCTTGGATTTACAACGGGCGTGAGGATCTGCAGAATATGACTACCGTCGGTCTCCTCTTCCGCGACTTGCCTGTGGGCATTCGCCTGAAAGATACCGACACGCTTCGCAATGTTTTTGCAGATGTTCACGAACAGGTGCAAAAGGGCATTGAACACAACTGCTATCCTTACGTGGACAGCCGTAATCAGGTCGACGAGGGGGAATGCGCCTACCTTCTCTATCAGCAGGATATCCGCGATATGGGAGGAATGGACAGTTTCTGTGTTGAGATGGTGGACATCCGCCAGAACCAGGCGGCTTCTCAGACAATTCTGGACATGGAGATACTGGACGGAGCTGATGGACTCACTCTCATGATCGACTTTGCTGCCAGCCGCTACACGGAAGAGAGCATGGAACATTTCAAGGATATCTATGTAAAGCTTGCCCAGGCTCTTGTAACGCACAATTCTCAAGCGGACGTTACCATCGGTGAAATTCGGGAGAAAGTCGAAGACAAAAAGACTTTCTTCAGGACGATTGCTGGTATCTTCGGCAGAAAGAAGTAAACTGCAGTGGATCAGGAAAAAGAACTTTCACAGGAATTTACCTTCTGGTCACTTCTGAAATTTGTCGCTCCCAGTATCTTTACGTTCGTATTCATCGGTGTTTATCAGATGGTAGACGGGCTGTTTATTGAGCGATATGTCGGGGAGATGGCAATCAGCGCCGTCAACCTGTATTATCCGATTATCAGCCTGTTCATAGCGGTCGGTATTATGATTGGCAGTGGCGGCAATGCTGTCATTGTCAAGAAGGTTGGAGAGGGAAAGCGGAAGGAAGCCGGAGAGACTTTTTCAAGGGTGATGACATTCACAGTCCTTTGTGGAATCCTCTTCACAGCAATCTGCCTGGTTTTTGCCACTCCCATTATGCGTCTCTGCGGCGCTACGGACGGAAATATTGAGTATCTTCGCCCCTATTACACGATACTCAGCACATTTTCCCTTGCGATTCTCCTGCAATCGGAATTGGGGATCCTCATTATCGGAGAAGGTAAAACCGTGGTTGCTGCCATTGTTATCATGGTAGGCGGCGTACTCAACTGCGTGCTGGATTACGTCTTTATGGCGAAGCTCCAAATGGGAATCCGTGGGGCAGCCATTGCCACTGTGATCGGCTATTGCAGCACCATTGCTTATGCGGTCTGGTTTTACTGCATTGCGCGTAAGAGCTCCTACCATCTTGAACTGACGAAACCGGATCCGAAAGAGATCGGTAGCATCTGCTTTAACGGTTCTTCCGATATGATTTCCAATCTGGCAGAAGGCATTACAGTGCTGTTTATGAACCATCTGGCGTATCGCTGCTATGGTGAAGTCGGCGTGAGTGCGCTGGCAGTAATTACCTATGTGCAGGTCTTGATTTCAATGGTGTTTATGGGTTATACTTCAGCAGTAGAACCGGTATTTTCCTATCACTATGGCAGTGGAAATATTGAGATGCGTCGTCGCGTCTTTCGTATGAGTGTCTTTTGGAATCTCCTCCTTGGAGCGGTTACCATGCTGCTGCTTTTCGTATTCCGGAGCCGCATTGTAGGGATTTTTTTCCACCGGGGCACCGAGTTTTACGACATTGCATCCCTAGGTTATCTGATCGCTCTTCCGGCCTGCCTCTTTACAGGCATCAATATCTTTGGTTCCGGACTGTTCACAGCCTTTGGAAACGGGGTCGTCTCGGGAATGCTTTCGCTGATCCGCTCTTTTGCAGTGCTGACAGGGTGCCTCTACGGCCTGACTGCGTTATTCGGCGGACCGGGCTTGTGGAGCGCATGGCCTGCGGCTGAACTGATCAGCCTTTTTGTTACCTGGTTTGTCCTGAAAAAATATCACGGTACCTATCAGTATTAATATAGTGAGCAAGGAGTATAACAATGCTGAATATTGAAAAAAAGCAGGAAGGTAATGCCCTGACTGTAAAGTTGGACGGCCGCCTCGATACCAACACTGCACCCGTCTTTCAGGGAGAAGTGGAGCCGCTGCTGGAAAACCTGTCCAAACTGACGCTGGATTTTGAGAAAGTTGACTATGTCTCATCTGCAGGGCTGCGAGTCCTTCTTACCTTTGAGCAGGAAATGGAAGAAAATAGAAAGCCGATGGAGCTCTGTCATGTAAATGACATGATTCGTGATGTGTTCGAGGTGACAGGTTTTCTGGATATTCTGACCATCGTTTGAAAAACCAGGATCAGGCAGATCCGGTGCCTTCCTGGGAAAAAGAAGAGGGGAGTACCAGCGGATGAAACGAATGCCTCGAAGGCTGACCATGCAGACAAAGCTGAATGCTCTCGTAATTGGTAGCATTCTGGCAGTTGCAATAGGTCTGATACTGATCAGCTATTATATCTTCTGCCAGCGCGTGGACAGCAAGTATTACAATCAGATTCAACATGCTGCAACAGCCAGTGCAACGAATGTCGAACCAGGACAAGTAAAGTACTTCTGGTCTGAGATCAACACAGATGAGTTTCGGGATCTTCACGACCGTGCAGTAGCAGCTGATGATGAGCAACTCATCTGGGACTGGCTGCAGAATCGCCCGGGTTATTATACGATAGTCGAATTTAAAGAAGACCCTGACGAGGAAGAGAACGGCGATGAAGTCTGGAGCCTCCTTTCCGACTATGAGGATATGCTCAGCAGTTTAAGTGCTGTCAAGGCATTTCTCGATGTTGACGCTGCTTATTACCAGTACAGTTTAGGCGGTATTACATATAATATTGCTGATCCCGATGAAGACCTCTTTTATATCGGGACACAGGAAGAACCTATCGAAGAATTTGAACAATATGAAGGAAATGCAGCGGTTCCGCCTGTTGTTTATCGTTCTTCCTTCGGCTGGCTTTATACCGCAATTGAACCGATTATGAATCCTGAGACGGAAGAAGTCGTTGGAACGGCTGGGGTGGATATCAATATGACGGATATTGTGCAGGAGCGGTATATGTTTCTGCACCAGAGCCTTGTGTTTGTAGCTGTTTTGCTGGCAGTGGCTATTGTGTCCAGCGTTATCCTGCTGCAGCGTACCGCGGTAAATCCGCTGCGTCAGCTGGCAGACGCAGCTACCAGATTTGCCAAAGAGGACAGGGCCTTCACGAAAGATGACATTATCCATCTGGATATTAAAACCAATGATGAGGTCAGTGATCTCTATCAGGAAATCCAATGTATGGAGAGCCGGATTGTAGATTATACGGAACACCTGACCGCGGTCACGGCTGAAAGAGAACGGGTGAGTACGGAGCTGCGCACAGCCTCCCAGATTCAGGAATCCATGCTGCCGAATATCTTTCCTGCTTTCCCGGACAGAAATGAGTTCGATCTTTATGCTGTCATGACACCGGCGAAGGAAGTCGGCGGAGATTTTTATGATTTCTTTCTGATTGACGACAAACACCTGGCTGTCCTGATTGCGGATGTCTCCGATAAAGGTATCCCTGCCGCGCTGTTTATGATGTCGACCAAGATCCTTATTAACGATCGGGCTCAGCTCGGAGGCAGTCCTGGTGAAATCCTGAGAGCGGTAAACACTCAGATCTGTAAGAGCAACAAAGCAAGGATGTTTGTCACTGTCTGGATGGGGATTCTGGATCTGGAGTCAGGTGTTATGACCTGTTCGAATGCCGGCCATGAATACCCGGTTATTCGGGGCGGTGACGGCATTTTCCGAATCCTCAAGGAAAAACATGGACTGCCGGTTGGAGCAATGGCTGCGTCCCGATATCATAATTATGAGATTTGTATGATGCCCGGAGACGCTATCTTTGTTTATACCGATGGTGTTCCTGAAGCAAACAACGCCGAAGGTGATTTCTACGGAATGAAGCGTATGATAGAAGCTCTAAACCGTTATGCAGATCGTGACCCGAAGCACATTCTGTCGGGAATCAAGGCAGATGTGGATGGATTCACAGATGAAGCAAAACAGTTTGATGATCTGACTATGCTGTGTCTCGAATATAAAGGAAATGCAGAGCATAAACAGGAGGAAACGGGTGGAAATAAAACGGTATAAAACAGAAGAAACAATCTTCCGGCAGGGAGATCCGAGTGATTGTATGTACCAGATTGAGAGCGGGAAGGTCGGTATCTTTACAGATTACGGCGGAAGCAGCCAGGCGAAAATAGCGGAACTATCTGCCGGCCAGTTTTTGGGAGAGATGGGGCTGTTGGATAAGGCTCCTCGCTCTGCGTCGGCGATTTCCCTGAGTGATGACACAGCCCTGAAGGTAATCGATGAAGAGAACTTCACCCGTTGCTTTTCCGAGAATCCTGAAGAAATACTTTTTATGCTGCAGCAGATGAGTATGCGTCTGCGCCAAATCTCTCGGGACTATACCGAAGCCTGCCGTACAGTCAGCGATGTGATGGAGGCTGATAGCGCCGGAATCGAGAAGAGTCCTTCACTGAAAAACCGAATTGCCAAGACGCTAGCCGGATATGAAGTGTCACGAATGGGAGAAAAGGAGGCAGATGCTGAAACATGAAAACAATCAGCTATTCCTCTGGTGAAGTGATCTTTCACGAGGGTGAGTTTGAACTGACGATGTTTGACATCCTGAAAGGAAGCGTTGCCATCTATCTGGATTATGATTCAGAGCAAAGACAGCTCCTCACGGTTTTAAAAGGACAGCAGCTCCTTGGAGGAATGGGGTTGATTGAAGCGTGCCCGCGTTCCGCTACTGCGGTTGCAATGGAGGACGATACAACCCTGCAGGAGATTAGGGAGGAAGAATTCTACGCTTTTCTGCAGTGTAATCCGGAACGCATCCTTCAGATCATGCGGCAAATGAGTGC
The DNA here is from genome assembly GCA_045117135.1 of Candidatus Limivicinus sp. Lineage (GTDB taxonomy): Bacteria > Bacillota > Clostridia > Oscillospirales > Oscillospiraceae > Limivicinus. The sequence goes on from JBGUNA010000058.1 coordinate 84,515, forward strand.
ACGAATCCGTGAGAACACGGAGAAATATCGGGATACCTGCCGCACTCTTTTAGCGTATCAGAAAGCAGAGAAAAATGGCCAGCCCAAAAGTGCCGATCTGGATCAGCAACTGCAGAAGATCAGCAGTACAGCAAAAAAAAGGAAAACAGGTTATTCTGGTTTGCGCTCCACTTTCTTAAACTATGTGTTGGAGGATCTCTCTGCCTATGAGGGGAAACGGGAAATCGCCAGAGCGAGCTTGATGGAGAGACTCTTTACCAAACATATAGATCCGCAGGAAATGCATGCGAATCCTGACGATGAGTTCTCGGATCCCGATATCGGGCCGAGCGATCGGATTATCAACGAATACGTTCATGAGATACCCGACTTACGGCGATTAGATAAAGAGATATTTCCGACTCCGGTCATTGTATACAAGCTGGTTATAGGCGGTTATCTGATCCTGAATGGGCATCATCGTTGGGCAGCCGCCATTAAGAGTGGACAGGGGAAAATACGGGCGACTATCCAGAATCCGTCAAAGTGATTTAAGGAGAGGAACGAGAAGAGTGCGATGAGAATCTCATTTGATCTGGATGATGTACTTTTTGTACCACCGGATAAATATGAAACAGAACCGGCGCCGAGATGGATTCACAGACGGTTGTTTCATGAACGCCTGAGAAAAGGGACCCCGGAACTCATTCACACTTTGCAGGAACGGGGCTATGAGGTTTGGATATACACATCCTCATTTAGGAGCGTGAGATATCTGCGAGCGCTATTTCGACATTATGGAATCTGTTTTGACGGGATTGTAAATGCCTCGCGGCATAACGATGAAGTCCAGAGCAACCGTAAAGAGCGATTACCACAGAAGCTTCCTAATTTCTACAGAATATCATTGCATATTGACGATGAAAAAGCAATTCAGGACAATGCTCTTCGCTATGGATACAGGACTATGCGTATCTGTGAACCGGATGAGCATTGGGTAGAAAAAGTGCTGCATGAGGCGGACCGCGTTTATGCGCTAGAGCAGAAGAGTCATACCTGAATAGAATAAAAAAGTGATACCGGTATAACGTTACTGCAAAGCACCGTGCAAAAAATAGGCATCAGCTGTTTTCCTTTTGGAGTACAGCTGATGCCTTTGTACTATATCAGCGAAAGAGACGCCGGGAAAAGTTCAGTCCTGTACGGCTTATTCACTGCTCAAACATAGTTTTATAATTAGTGGCTACTGCAGCAGCTGAAAAGTCAAGTAGTATGGGACAATTCAGCTATTTTATGGTACAATAGGTGCAAGGAAAAGC
>JBGUNA010000059.1:0-53882 GCA_045117135.1 Candidatus Limivicinus sp.
GTCTACGGCAAATGGCGATCTTTGTGGGGTGTATGAGACAAAGGATTGTTTCTGCTACAGCATTTTCCAGACCAGTATCGAACATGAGTATCTGGCTGCCGGGATAGAATCCCTGACGCTGTTCTGCTATGCAACGCAGGTTTTGGGCGGAGAATATAATCTGGAGAAGATCAACCGATTTATTCCCGTTCAGGGCTGTGACCGGCTGGTAGCTTCCTGCTACGGACAGGGCGGCCGGCTCCGCAACGTCTATGATGGCGTTCAGCCCAAACGGGAAGGAGACTATGTGGCTGGAGAAGCGTCGATCCAGGGTTACATCCGGAAACTTCCGGCTGGACAGAAAGCTTCACAGGAGGCGCGGGAGCTTGCTGAAAGCCTGGGATACGACCTGGAATCGAACGAGACCTATGTTCGACCGTTCATCCGCCAGGTATTTCGATTGAAAGAACGCACGGAATGATTCCGGGCTTTTGGTGCGGAAATCAATACAATGAGATGAGGAGAAACAGAGAATGGAAAAGGATAATCTTAACGAGAATCCTTGGGGCAGAAAGCTTACGGACGAGCAGATGATGCAGGAAGATGAACTTATTTTCCAGGACGTGTTTCATGCGCTGCTCTGTACATGCCTGATGACGCTGCGGTCACAGCGAATTCTAAATGAGCCGGATAAGACGGAACTCCACGCAGATGCGGAACGAATCAGTAAGCGGAGCGGTAGATGTTATGAAGAACTGATTGACCTGTTTACAGACTATATCCAGTCAACATTCAGGGAAACGAGCATTCTTGAAACAGACCCGTTCGGAAAATGGATAGAGAAGCTGGATTCGATCCTGGAAACCTTCATGAAGCCGCTCCAGAAGCGATACGACAGACTGCTCCAAAAGGATGGCGTTGCCGATATTGCAGATGATTTGGAAAGCGAGATCCTATTCATGGCGACGGAAAACAATGTTACAGGAATTCATCTCTGGATTCTGGCGATACTCTCCTACATTGAACTCTACGAAACGGGGGAAGAAGCTGCAGGAGAGCTGCTGGACAATATGCAGGAGAATGGAAAGCTCTCCAAGCGCCTGCGCAAGGTGGATAAGCTGACTGACGATTTTGATGACCTGAAAGAAGGCCTCATCATTGCAATGTTCGATTATGCCATGACAGATTTTGACCTGGAGAATCCAATTTCAGAAGAGCAGGAGGAAGAAATCCAGGATACGCTGATCGAGAGAGCACACGAAGCCACTGAAAAATGCGGAGAGGTCAGATCCCTCTTGGGACTGGATAATGAAGGAGATGATAACCAGTGAAAACAGCTATTGTTTACTTTTCAACTCATCACGGGAACACGAAGAAGCTCGTGGAAGCAATTGCCGAAAAGAATGAGGTTACGCTGATCGACGTTACCTCAGATAAAAAAGCGGATCTGACGGAGTTTGACCGTATCGGCTTTGCCTCGGGAATCTATTTCAGCTCATTTTCCAAGCAGATTCTGAGCTTTGCGGAAGAGAATCTGCCTGAAGGCAAGGAAGTCTTTTTCATCAACACCTGCGGAAACCCTGTTGGAATCTACTTCAATGCGATTAGGAAGATCACAGAGAAGAAAAACTGCAAGGAATTAGGAGCCTATCAGTGCCTCGGTTATGATACCTTTGGTCCTTTCAAACTGGTTGGAGGGATTGCGAAGGGCCATCCCACGGAAGCCGAGATCAAGGGAGCAGTAGAGTTTTATCAAGCACTATGAGGAGGCGTGCATTCAAATGAAGAAAAACAATTTTGTTGCAGCGATGTGTCTGATTCTGGTTCTTTCAGTCGTCTGCCTTTGCTCTGGCTGCGGGCAGAAAGCAGAAAAAAGAGACCGCCAGGAGATCATCGAGGAAATGGTTGTCGATTACGGCAGCTACGGCGATGAGGCCGACGAGCGTATAGAGTCTCTGCTGAAAGAGCTGCGGGCTGTGGATACCGACGCAGCGGATCGATGGACAAGCATCATGACGCTTTGGAAAACAATCACCACGGACTTGCCGCTCAACTATGATGTGCTGCCTGACGGCCTGCCGGATACGGACGAGCTCTGCATCGTTGCTCTCGGCTTTCAGCTCAACCCTGACGGGACCATGCGCGATGAACTGATCGAACGCCTCACGGTTGTCAAAAACAGCGCGGAAAAGTATCCCAACGCTCTCATCGTCTGCACCGGAGGCGGGACGGCCGCGGAAAACGAATCCGCAACAGAAGCGGGCAAGATGGCGGAATGGCTGATCGAGAACGGGATCGCGGAAGATCGCGTCATCGTGGAGGATAAATCCCTCACCACAGCGCAGAATGCCATTTATACCTTCGACATACTCACAGAACGCTATCCGCAGGTAAAAGAGCTGGTGATCGTGTCCAGCGACTACCATATCGCGACAGGTGCGCTCCTATTTGAGGCAGAGTCCGTTCTACGTGCAGAGAAGGCTGGTAGTGAAACAGTGCATGTGGTCTCCAATGCTTCATGGAAGGCTCCCTCCGGTACCTTGTCTAACATGTTCCAGGCCGGTGCGCTGATCGAACTGTCCGGTGACGTGGACACTGCTTTTGAGATCTACTACGAAACCTATGACATTCACGAACTGCCCCCGCTGCATTGATAGCTGAAAAACACCCAATGATTTTAGGGAGGAGAATGGATATGAAGAAGATGATTTGCCTGATGCTGACTTTCTGCATGTTTTTTGCGTTTGCAGCCTGCGGCGATAAGAAGGCGGAAGCTGAACTCAAGGAGTGGACCCGACAGGGCTTCTTTATGGATGAAAATGAGAACATGCTGTCCGTGACCTGGATGGATGACGTGGACGAACCGGGCTGGTATGTGGGCGTCGTGCTGGGTGAGGACTGGATTGAAGATGCCTGGGGCGGTATGCTTCCGCAGGAGGGAAGCAGCCTGTACGGGACTCTGCCGTCTTCCGGTAGCAAGAGCGATCTGACAGTTACCGTTTCCGAAGAGGGTGAGGACGGCCTCCTCCTTACCGTTGAAGGCGGCGAGACATACCACTTCAAAGGGTACGAGATGCCGGAGGCAACTGTTATCGTCACTGTCAATACGGAGGGCTGGGGCTACATCGCTTACGCCGAAGGTGAGGAGGCGCCGGAGATCGACACGGAGTATCCGTCTCAGTCGGCTTACATCGGTCTGGCTGAGCCTGCTGTCCACACATTCATTGCCTGGCCGCAGGCGGGTAATGTGTTTGTCAAGTGGACGAAGAACGGCGAAGACTTCTCGACGGAGCCGCAGTTCACGGCGCTGCTGGATGAGAGTGCGGAATATGTTGCAGTGTTTGAAGAAGATCCGGGCTGGCAGAACCCTGTGATGAACTTTATCGGCGAATACCAGTGTGACCGGGCTCATGCCACCGTCATGTGCTCAGGCTTCGAGGATGCCTGGATCACTATCCAGTGGGGCAGCAGCGCCTGGGAACTCACCCAGTGGGATATTTTCGGAACGCTCGACACAGACACGCTGACCATTAACTATTCCGGCTGCACAAAGTCGAACATTGTATATGACGACAACGGCGAGGTAAAGAGCCAGGAGCCGGAATACGAGGGCGGTACCGGTACGATCGTCTTCAACGATAACGGGACCTTTACCTGGCATGAGGATCAGTCCGAATCCGGGGAAGATATGGTTTTTGAGCGGCTTCCCTTTGTCTATGAGATTGATTATCTGGCACTGGTGAATAAGCTCAACCCTTTGCCCGATGGCTGGGAGGATGCAATTGAGACCGTTACCATTACAAACTCCGTTGGCGATGAGGTGGAGGTAGAAGCCAAAGCCTATGCCGCCTATGAGCTGTTGAAGGCCGATCTTGAAGAGAACAGCGGTATCTATCTGGAACTCGACTCCGCCCGCCGCAGCGTGGCTGCCCAACAGGATATCATGGACCGCTTCATTGAGAAGTACGGCGCGGACTATGCGTCCAAGACCGTCGCCCAGCCCGGCTACTCCGAGCACCATACCGGCCTGGCACTGGATCTGTATTTCAAGATCAGGAATGAGAACGGCAGCTTTACAGACGTCTATTACAACGAAGACATGGAGAAGCCGGAGTATACATGGATTTGGGACGCGATCCATGCCAAGCTTGCGGACTACGGCTTCATCCTCCGTTATCTCGCAGGTGAAGAACACATCACCGGCTACCGCTATGAGCCCTGGCACATCCGCTATCTGGACAGTGTGGAGATTGCCCGGGAGATTATGTCTCAGCCCGGCATGACGCTCGAAGAGTATCTGGCCGGTCAGTCTTCGCCGGAGGTGATGATCGACCTCAGCGGCTCCACGCTTTACACCGAGGACGAGCTTTACGACGCCATGCTTGCCATCAAGTGCAAGTTTGCATCCTGGGCAGGCTGCGAGCTGCACTCCATCCGCTATGCCGGGGACAAAGCGAACAGCGAAGAAAACCTGGCATGGCTGAACTCTCTCGTTGAAGGTAGTGAGTTTACGCAGGCGACTGAGTTCTTGATGAACTTCCACTCTCCCGTGGAGGACGGCCCTTATTCTTGGGAGCCGGATACGGAGTATACCGACTACCAGTGGTGGCTGGCTCGCACGGAGAATGGTGATTGGGAAATAGTTAGTTGGGGGTACTAAGTAAAACAAAGCGTCCTAAGTATCGCGCCCCGGACTTCGGCGAGAGATATTTGGGACACTTGATTTTGCTCAGTTGTATAGGTTATATAGGACTCGGAACCGGTGGGTACACACTGCCAGAATACGGCGAAACATATTTTGACAGCGAATACTGTATGAGGTAATTATGGGTCTATACGCGATCGGGGACCTTCATCTCCATTTCCAGATCGAGTTAAATGCAAGGCTCCAAATGAAAGATCGGGTCTGGAAGAATCATGAGGCAAAATTCCAGAAGAACTGTTCAGAACTACTGCAGCCGGAGGATACGCTTGTGCTGGTCGGCGACAACAGCTTTGGCAGGAATATCACGGAATGCGAACAGGACATGCAGTATATCGAGGCGCTTCCCGGACGGAAAATCCTGATCCGCGGAAACCATGACAAGTTTTGGGACGCAAAGAAGTCCGACGGCTTGAATAAGCAGTTTGCCGGAAGGCTGAACTTCCTTCAGAACAACTTCTATGCTTATGAGGACTATGCCCTTGTGGGTACTAAAGGCCACTGCTTTGAAGGGCCGTTTTATCTTGACCGAAGGGGAAGAATCCTCGGCTGGGATGAGAAAAACGAGGAAAGATCCCGAAAACTCGTGGAGAGGGAGATGGAACGGCTGCAAAAATCCTTTGAGGCAGCTCGAACTGTGGGCTACAGAAAATACCTGATGTTCCTCCATTATCCGCCAACGAATATTCTGGAAGATGAGAGCCCGTTTACAAAAATCGCCGAAGAGTATGGAGCAGAGCAGGTGATCTATGCCCACAGCCACGGCGAATCGAGGTTTCACGACAGCATTCAGGGAGACCACAACGGGATACGATATAGCCTGGTATCCGGAGATTACCTGAAATGGAAGCCGCAGAGGATCCTATGAGGAAAGAGCATGGAGGATCAGTGTAATGAGCAGCTGCAAAGAAACAGACTACAAGGTTTTCGAGTTGTTTGAAAAGAACTGGGCCCTGGTCACGGCTGGGAACCTTGAGCATTTCAACGGATGCACCGTCGGCTGGGGCTGCATGGGCACGATCTGGAACAAACCGATTGTAACCGTGTTTCTGCATCCGGCCCGCTACACGCGCGATTTCCTGAGGGAAAACGACAGTTTCACAGTCAGCTTTTTTCCGGAGAGCCATAAAAGGGCGTTGGAAATTATGGGTTCCAGATCCGGACGCGATGGAGACAAGGTGAGCACTGCCAGCCTGACGCCCGTTGCCGTGGGCGACAGTGTCGGCTATCAGGAGGCAAACCTGACCTTTCTGTGCCGGAAGCTTTATCAGCACCAATTTGAGAAGGATGATCTTGCTCCAGAGATTCAGGAATATTACCGGAGCTTCCCAAAAGCATTTCCCCCCGACAAAAAGGGCGACTGGCAGCCGCACTGGGTCTTCGTGGGCGAGGTCATAGAAACCGTAGAAAACACTTGAAAGGATGATAGTCATGTACCTTCTTATTCCGTTGTGTCTTGCTCTTGCAGGTGCTTTTCTTTGGGTAGAAAAGCAGGAGAAGTATGTTCCGGCAGTCGTTTTGAAGGGGCTGGCGTCTCTTTGCTTTGTTATTCTTGGGTTACTTACAAGCCCGGGAACCCACATGGCAAAGCTGATTGTCACCGGACTGATCCTTGGCTGCGTGGCCGATGTGATGCTGAACCTGCGCTGGGTCTTTAAGGAGAAGGGACAGTTGATCTTCCTGGTTGGAATCCTGATTTTCCTCAGCGGTCACATCTTCTATCTCGCCGCCATCCTTCCGATGTGCCAGTCGAAACTGCTTTGTATCTTGATTGGGGCGATTTTGACAGCTCTCCTGATGATGTGGATCTTCAAACGAATCACGGCGAAAAAAGCCTTCAAGATCTTCGGCGTGTTCTACATTGGCGCGATCATGATCCTGAACTGCGTCGCGATTGGTAATCTGATCTCCTCACCATCTGCTTTCACAGGCATTTTTGCTGCCGGAGCAGTCCTGTTCCTTATCAGTGATATCGTCCTGATCCTGAATACATTTGGATCGGAAACGAAGATGAGCCTGAGAATAACGAATATCGGCCTGTATTATATTGCCCAGCTGCTTATCGCGCTGAGTCTGAAGTTCATCTGATCGCGATGGGAAACGACTTGCCGGCTATTTTCGAGATCTGTGGAACCGATGCCCATATCCTTACTGTAATTATGATGAAAATAAAACAGAATAGAGGAGGCGCGGAGTACATTAATACTGTGTACTCCACGCCTCGATTCTATTGATATCCGTCTTATTTCTGGAACAGATCTTCTAATGTAATTGTGTTTACAATATCGCTGAAATATTCGGTATGTTTTAATCCAAAAGTAGTGATAAGCGTATTGTGGACCGACGTTTTCTTCGAAACTTTTTCATACAACATGCTTTTCCTGCGTTCCAGAATAAAATGATACTCTTTGGTCACGGTAAATTCCTGACTGTAGAATTTCATTTCACACATGTTCAGCACATTGTCTTTTCTTTCTATAATGAGGTCAATCTGCGTCCCCGCAGCATCCTCAGATCCTCTTTTTGACCAGAGCGACTCGCTGGTGCTGACGCCACTGATTCCGAGGCTTGATTTAATCTGTTTTATATGGTTAAAGCAGACATTCTCAAAAGCGAGACCTTTCCAACTGGTTACTGCCTGTGTATCGGAAAGAGCGACCCAATCAACATTTGTTTTCCCGGTATTTCCTTCGACAAATTTCAGATAATAAATGCAAAAAGGATCGGCAAGCTTATAAAAGCTTTCTCTTTTCCCATTTCCAAATGAGTAATATCGGATGATGAAGGTTCCAGTTATCAAAGCGTCAAGATAACGGCTAAATTCTCCGCTCTCCGGAATTCCGGTAATATTGAGTAACTCTGCGCGTGTCAGACCACGGTTTTTTGTGTTTAAGGCCCTGACAATTGATTGCATCACCTCGGCGTTGACAAACAGGGAAGAGAACAAACGGTCAAATTCATTCGCCAATGGAGCACCGGGGGCAAAGAACATTTCTTGGATATTCTGGCTAAGACTTAATTCGCGTTTGAAATAGTTCAGATAATAAGGGATGCCTCCAACGGTCATATACGCTTGTACAATATCATAGCGTGACATCATCACGCCTTTTGCCTCGAAGAAAAGCTCACACTCATGCAGTGTAAAGGGCTGAAGATTGATCTGACAGGTTACTCTTCCGTAAAGCCCCCCATGATTATTGATCAGTTTGTCCAGAATCCAGGAACTTGAACTTCCGCAGACAACGACCATGACATTATGCTTGTGGCATGCCCAATTGTTCCAAAAAGCCTCCAGACCCGTCATAAATCCGGATTTCGGTGTATCAAGCCATTGTATCTCATCAAGAAAGACCAGGATACGGCACGTATCTTTTTCTTTCTCCTGCAGGAATACCTCCAACATGTAAAATGCTTCAAGCCAAGATTGAGGGGCAGCTGTTCTTTTCATTCCTTGCATCAGCAGCGACTGATAAAAATGATCGAGTTGATCCTTCAGCCTGTTTTTCTTTTTTTCGGATTCCATACCCCTGTATTCTGCCGGCGATAATCCCGCGTGTCGAAACGTGAATTTTCCAGCCAAAGCTTCGTCAATGAGATATGTTTTCCCTACCCGTCTTCTTCCATAAACTGCGACCAGTTCGGCGGAGTCATTGCAATATAGTTCTTTCAGTTTTTTGATTTCTCTTTCTCTGCCGATTAACATTGGGCATACTCCTTAAATATTTTTCGGTGAAACTCACTTCTTCAGGCTTCACCGAAAAATATATCCCAACATATCTTTTTTGTCAAGATTAATTTGATATTTTATTCGGTGAAATGATCTTTTCTCTTACTCACCGAAAATTATAGTAAAAAAACGCTGTACCCTGCCCATTACGACAATACTCATAACGCAGTTTTGAGAGCGAATTAATTCTGAGTAGTTGCCTGACAGGGATGGAACAACAGAAAAGTCCGTCCGGTGTTTCCAATCTCATCGCCAACGTTTGTTTTGCATACTGTAGAAATTTCATGGCTGACGGGAGAAATACATTCTTTCTTTCAATCATCACCTGTTGTTTCTTGCAGGGAAAATAAAAAAAGAGTATAATACGCCGACACGATCCGTAGAGCGGGATCAATACAGAACGAAGGGTGTCCGTTGACGAGTATGAGTTTATATGATCTAAATGAAATCAGCGTTGCCTGGGACAGCTTGACCTATGAGCAAAAGAACCATCAGCTTTATTTGAAGGAAAAGAATATGCTGGACATGTTTCTGGAACACGGCGCGATTACTCAGGAACAGCACGACAAAAGCCTGCATGATCTGACGGAAAAGATGGGAGAGCGGGAGTGAAGACTGCTTTCTGGACGCAGAAGACGCATCTGCTCCGGGCAGACGAGTATATCTGCTCGGCGTGTCAGGCTACGAGCAAAAAGCCTTCTCGGGAATGTCCCGTCTGTGGGGCGAAGATGAAAAAGGAAAAATATGAACCATCCTGGGTAGATGAAGCCGAAGGCCTGTCGGCTCTGCTGGATGATGACTGGTAAAGGAGTGACCGAATACAATGAAACGAAGAATTCTCTCAGCTATTCTGCTGCTCTGCATAATGATTACACTTTCAGGAACAGCATTTGCTGATCAGACTCAGAAGGCTGCCGTCCTTGAGCTTTACAGCGTTGATGGATATTATCAGAATTCTTTGGGGAATCAGTCAAACTATTCTTATCATGTGCCGCAGCTCAATGCAGACAGTTCTGCTGCAAAAGAGATAAACGATGAGATCGGAGAACGGTTTGGTTCTCGGGTCGAAGCGCAGTTTAAGAGCATGGAAGGCGGATATTCTCTTTGGACATGGCATACTGAATGGCAGTCATTTTGGAACGGCTCGCAAATCTTTCTTTTTATTACTTCCGATGAAAATGGCGACTGTAATGATTATGCGGCATATGGCTATGACTTTGATACCGGGGAAAGAGTCACAAATGAAATGATTTTGGCGCAGAGAGGGATCAGCGAGATAGAGTACCTTGAAAAGCTGAAAGAGGCAGTTCAGCTTAAGTTTGAAGAAATAGGCCCGGAGATTCCAGAGGGGGTCACCACCAAGCTGACCAGGGAAAAGCTTTTGGAACAGACGTTGAGCTGGCAGGACTTAGAACAGCCAATGTTCATTGACCAGTATGGTGAGATAGAAACGATTGTGAGAATCGTTTCTATTGCCGGCGCCGGATGGTATTATCATCTGGTATCCCCGTTTGCCGGTCAAAATGAAGGTGAACCAACATACCGCATCAGCATTATCGGAGACACTGATTTGGTTGAATCATGTCCTGAATCTGCGAAGGCAGGGGAAACCGTGACGGTAAGTATTCTTGATGCAACAGACGGAGATATTCAGATTCAGGCAATTGGAGTCGAGGGCACAAGAAACAACTGGTTTGAATACCAGTTCGTAATGCCTGACCATGATGTGGATGTCAAAGTGGAATTTATCGACTACGGATTGGCATGAAGGAGGAATAAAGACAATGCTTGAAGTTGGAACAAAGGCGCCAGATTTTACACTGCAGGATCAGAACGGAACAGAGCAGAGCCTTTCAGACTATGCGGGCCGGAAGGTCATTCTGTATTTTTACCCGAAGGACATGACCGCAGGCTGCACAAAGCAGGCGTGCGGGTTCGCGGAGCGGTATCCTCTGTTCCGGGAGAAAGGTGCCGTGATCCTGGGTGTGAGCAAGGATAGCGTTGCATCACACAAAAAGTTTGAAGAAAAATACGGGTTGCCGTTTACATTGCTTGCCGATCCGGAAAAAGAAGTTATTCAGCTTTATGATGTCTGGAAAGAGAAAATGAACTACGGCAAAGTGACGATGGGCATCGTCCGCACAACTTACCTGATTGATGAAAACGGTTTCATCATAAAGGCAATGGACAAGGTTAAAGCAGCGGAAAACCCGGAACAGATGCTGAATGCCTTATGAAGAGAGAGACAATTGACAGAATACGAAAGTTCAGTTCCGACCGGAACTGGGATCAGTTTCATACACCGGCAAACCTTGCGAAAAGCATTGCCATCGAAGCCGGGGAATTGCTGGAATGCTATCAGTGGTCCGATAATGGAGATGTTGAGCATGTGAAGCAGGAACTTGCCGATGTGATCGTCTATTGCCGCAATCTGCTGGATGCGCTCGGACTTGACGAGGATGAGATTGTCAATGCCAAGATAGACCAGAACGAACAAAAATATCCCGTAGACAAGGCCTATGGGAGCAATAAGAAATATACGGAATTTTAAGGAGAGTCATCATGCCGTACTGCAATGTGAAAACAAATATCAAGGTTGAGAAGAAAAAGGAACTGAGCAAAGCGCTGACAAAGACGATTGAGCTCATTCCGGGAAAAACAGAGAACTGGATCATGACCAGCATCGACGATGAAGCTTTCATGACCTTCGCCGGAACAGAAGAACCTACGGCAATGATCACGCTGAAGACCTTCGGACAGCCGGCACAGAAATACTATGACCTGGTGACCGCCGGATTCTGTGAGACCGTGAGCAAGATGCTCGGAATACCGGAGGATCGGATCTATATCAGCCATGAGCCCAGTGAACACTGGGGCTGGAATGGCGGCAACTTTTAAGAAATGAAACTATCAGCTCCCCGGAGTGAAATCACTCTTGGGGAGCTGAAATGCTCTGATTTAGATTTCTCGGATGAATTTCCGGGTCTTTTTCATGATTTTCTTCATGATCCTGATATCTTCTTTGACATCTCCGGTTTCAAGAGAATGATCTGAATTTTCTATTATGCGGCAGGGGATATCAGCTTTCTGACAAAGCTCCGGAATGATTCCTTCCCTGACCCATGGGTCTGCACTTCCAGTGAATACGATTGCGTGACCGAGCGGGAATGCAAATGTGTCCTCCAACGGAGTATAGAGCACGAAGTGAATTCGATCAGGGACCGAACTCTCTGTTGCGATGACTGCAGCAACAATGGTGCCAATGCTTTTTCCAACAAAAAGGATTTCGTCATATGAGGAGAAATCGACTTCAGAGAGCATCTCAATCGCCTGTGCCAATGCAATCCGATAGCATTCGTCCATTTTCTCCCTGTCGCCCTTTATTTTGTCGGGAAATCCGCTGTACGGAAGCAACCTGATTTCAAAACCAGATTCTGCCGCAAGCCTGCGGCTGTAATGCATGAGCGGCTTATCCACGGTATATCCGATGCCCGGGAAAAAAACAGCCAGTTTCTTCATTTTCTTCTCCATCTCCTGAACAGGCTGGCAATGGCTCTTTCGGAAACAATCTCGATGTGACTGCCCAGATCATACAGCCTGCGAATTAAGCCCTGCAATTTCAAAGAATATCACTCCAGTCCTCGTCGTCATCATCGGTTTTGCGTTCAACGTTGCCCTGTTCAATAGCAGCTGCTTCCTCCCAGGTAATTCCATAAGGGAAACCTCCGGAGGTATACCCGGCAATAAAGTAGAAAGTATCATCCTGATCCGACTCATTGTCTGAGGCTTCAAGTCTTTTTCCCTTGAGCCGCTGAGAGCGCTGCTCAAGCTGATCCTCAAATTCTGCCTGGAGATTCGGCGGAAGCATCTTCAGCATGCAGAGTTCCCGCATCGCGCAGATGCGGTCAACATGAAAAGTGCGTCGATAGGCGCTGATAATATGGGAGTCTTCTGTGAAATGCTGCTCAGGATACCATTTTCTCGCCTGTTTCAATCTTTCTTTTCTTGCACTCGACATATTTCATCAAACCATTCTGTTTGTAATGAGGGTCACTTCGCGCTCTCCTCGGAATCCTGTGATGCCTTGAATTTTCGGGCAACGTTCAGACCGCTTGCCATGACAGTGCCCCGCTGAATAATATCTGAGCCGAATTTGTTCCTGAGCGCATCGACAGCTTTATCAAGTTTTTCGTTTTTCTTTCGCGTCTTGTCTGACTCTTCGCCAAATAGGGACAGTTGCTCTCCAGCCTCTTCAGTGGTCAGGCTGGTGAGCGCGATACTTAACAGACGCAATGGCCTCCGATCCTTCCATAACTCGGCCAGCAGATGTTTCGCTGTTTCATAAACGTCTTTTGTGGATTCAATCGGATGCTCCAGCTTCCTTTGATGCGAACGGGTTTTGAAATCCAGATATCGGATCGTGACGGATACTCCGTAAGCTTTCTTTCCATCACTCCGCATATGAGCGGAGACACTGTCCGCCAGAGCAAGAAGGATGGAGTTTGCAGCGTCCATGTCTTTTACATCGTCTTCCAATGTGACGGAGTTACTGTAGCCCTTTGCTTCTTCCGGCTCAGAACGGACGGGGGAATTATCAATTCCGTTGGCATAGTTCCATGCCTGAACACTCATCTTGTCACCAAGAACGGATTTCAGCAGGGAAGGGCTGGCATGGGCAAGTTCACCGATGGTTCGGATCTGAGAGTCATTCAATCGCTTCACAGAGGAACCGCCAATAAAAAGCAGATCACCGACAGGAAGCGGCCACATTTTCGTTGAAATTTCATCCGGAAAGAGCGTGTGGATCTTGTCCGGCTTCTCAAAGTCGCTGGCCATTTTGGCGCAGAGCTTGTTTCGGCCTATGCCGATATTCACAGTAAAGCCCAGCTCATCGCGGATCTTGTCTTTGATCTCATGAGCAAGAGCAATCGGATCGGGATACATGACGTCAGTTCGTGTGAGATCCATGAAGCACTCATCAATGGAGAACTCTTCTACTGCCGGGGCATAGCTCCGGCAGATTTCCTTGAAAGCCCTGGAACACTCGGAATAGAGCTTGAAGTCCGGCTTGGCAATGACGAGGCCTGGACATTTTCGAAGCGCCATGGAAATCGGCTCACCGGTCCTGATGTTGTATTTCTTCGCCGGGATGGATTTGGCCAATACAACGCCGCGCCTGCTTTCTGGGTCACCGCCGATGCATGAAGGGATCAGCCGAAGATCGGGCAGACCGGACTTAACCCTCCTGACGGATTCCCAGGAAAGATATGCGCTATTCACATCAACATGAAAGATAAGACGTTCCATCCTGCGCTCCGTTCTTGTATCCAGACCCGGCTGCGGTTCATGACATTGGGTATTTTATCATAAAAAGACAGGCTGGGCAATAAAGGTTGTTGTTATCTGTCTTTACCAAAAAACACATCTGTGGTAGAATAACCCGGATTTTAAACAGTTCCTGAGAAGGTGAGCCAATGCCGAAGCCTGACGAAAAACTGAACAACCTTCGTCTCAGATTAGGCCTTACAATCTCAGAAATGGCCGCAGGTATCGGGATGAGTGCCACAATATTCGAAAATCGTCTGTATGGAAACACAAAACAGTCTATGTTTTTCTATTCGGACATCTGTGAAGCCTATGGCGTCGACATCCAATATTTCACCGGGGATATGACCTTGGAAGAAGCAGTCAAAGACTCACCAATAGCAAATGCCCTTCTAAAAAAAGAAAAGAGCGACGAAAACAGAGAAAAGAAGAGATATGATCTGAAAGCATCCCGCAGAAAAGCCGGCGATCGCATCAGAAGCAGAAGGAAAGAGCTTGGGCTGACACAGACTGAACTTGCAAACCGCGCCGGCGTTCCGACAGCTTCTGTTGGAAGCCTTGAAATAGGGGGCAGGCAATTGGGAACAATTGTTGCCGGGAAGCTTGCTCCAGCGCTGGAGGTTGACCCCCTTTGGCTGCTTTATGGAGAGGAAGAGATTCCGGATAGCTTGGGAGGAAGGCTGCTCCGAACCAGGCAGGAGCAGGGGATCACCAGAAAAGATCTTTCTGCAAGAACAGGGATCAGCTGTGATACCCTTTCCGCTATTGAGACAAAAGGCCACATACCGAATCAAAAGCGGATGGATGCAATTGCTTCTGCTCTGCGGGTTGATCCTGACTGGCTGGAATACGGAGAGAAAGACTGACTTGCATAAAACAGAGATTGAGGTGATGTTGCGTGCCTTTTCAGATCATCCGTAATGACATCACAAAAGTGAAAGCGGATGCCATTGTCAATACTGCAAATCCAAAACCAAGAATTGGAAGAGGAACTGACAGCGCAATCTATGAGGCCGCAGGGGAAGAGCAGCTTCTCATAGCCAGAGAGAAGATTGGAGAGATTGCTCCAGGCCAGGCAGCCTGTACGGATGCATTTAACCTGAATGCCCGCTATGTTATCCATACGGTAGGGCCGAAATGGATAGACGGAAGCCATGGCGAAAGAGATGTGCTGCATTCCTGTTATGAGAAATCCCTTGCCCTGGCGGATGAGCTGCACTGCAGGAGCATCGCTTTTCCACTGATTGCCTCCGGTACTTATGGGTTCCCAAAAGACGAGGCGCTGCACATCGCACTCACAGAGATTCAGAAATTCCTGCTGACTCATGAGATGAAGGTTATCCTGGTTGTTTTTGACCGCAAGGCCATGGAACTTTCCGAGGGCCTCGTCGGAGGGATTGAACAGTTCATTGACGATCACGCGGTCAGTGAACTCCGCGCCCGAGAACGCAGGCAGGGAAGTGAAGAGCTTTACAGGCGAAGACCTTTCCGTGAAGAAGAGACCTTGCTTCTGGAGAGCATCGCTTTTGCTCCGGAACCGTGGGACGAGGCCAAAGAGGACATTCTTCCGCCAGCCGCGGTTGGCTCCCCAATGCCGGACATTGCGGGGAAAAGCCTTGATGAAGTACTGGGAAGCGCGGAGGAGAGCTTTCAGCAGCGTCTGCTGGAACTGATCGATGAGAGCGGCATGGATGATGTTGCCGTCTATAAGAAGGCAAACATTGACCGGAAGGTCTTCTCGCGAATCCGATGCAAACCGGACTACAAACCGAAAAAGAAAACAGCCGTGGCGTTTGCGATTGCATTGGAGCTGGATCTGCCTACAATGACAGATCTGCTGGCCAGAGCGGAAATTGCACTCTCACCGAACAACCGGTTTGATCTGATTATCACATACTTTGTTTCCAAAAGAATCTACGATATCTACGAGATCAACGCAGCCCTCTTCAAGTACGGGCAGCCGATCCTAGGAGAATAATTCAGGAAGTGGTCATTTGTCGTTTGGCAAACGACCACTTCTTTATTTGCTCTGCTATACTGAGACCATCAAACGAACGAGGAGGAAAGTCAGATGTACGGAGCAATACTTGGAGACATTATCGGAGCACCCTACGAATTTGACAGAGGTAATAAAAGCAAGGAGTTTCCGTTGTTTTGCGAGGAGTCTCACTTTACCGATGATACCGTCATGACAATCGCCGTGGCGGAGGCTCTGCTGGACAGCCAGTTCCGGGAGGATGAGGACATCCGGCAAGCTCTCATCCAGTCCATGAGAAAATGGGGGAGAAAATATCCTCATGCCGGATACGGCGGCCGGTTCCGGCACTGGCTCCGGAGCGATGATCCCCAGCCCTACGGAAGCTACGGCAACGGATCGGCGATGCGGGTGTCCGCGGCAGGCTGGCTTTTTGACACACTGGAGGAGACCCGGCATATGGCCAGACTCACAGCGGAAGTGACGCACAACCATCCGGAGGGAATCAAAGGAGCGGAAGCAACCGCGTGTGCCATCTTCCTTGCCCGGACAGGAAGCGGCAAAGAAGAAATCCGGGACTTCATCATCCGGGAGTTCGGCTATGACCTGTCGCGGAGCTGCGATGAGATTCGACCGACATACTATCATGTCGAGAGCTGCCAGAAAACTGTTCCGGAAGCGATCACGGCATTTCTGGAAGGAACGGACTTCGAGGATGTCATCCGTACGGCGGTTTCCCTCGGCGGAGACTGCGACACGCTGACATGCATTGCTGGCAGCATTGCGGAGGCTTTTTACGGCGTGCCCGCAATCCTGGAGGCGGAATGCCGGAGCAGGCTTCCGGAAGACATGGTTTATGTACTTGGCCGCTTCGATATCTCCCGCGAGCATGGACATGACGCTTTCCCGGATGACACGCTGACGGGAAACGTGATCATTGAGGACGCTATTGCACGCTATTACGAAAAAGGTGACAGAGAGAGCCTGATCGGTGTGCTGGACGCAATCCTGCAGCGTATGAAAGCAGATGGGCACTTCATGATTCCGGTCATACCGCCGCAGGCAATGGCAGAAATGATCGACGTTGAGCATGTCAGAGTAGGGGATACCGTGACCAATGAGGAGGATCTGCACTTTAAACTGCATCATATCCAGACAAACGACGGAAAGATGTGGCTCGTGGCGTTTACATCCGATGAGGAATATCAAAAGGGAGAGGCAACATCCATCATTTCGTACTTCATTGACGCCATGCTGGAAGGCTGCGCGGATATGGCGGAGGAGGGAATTATCCTGAATCCCTGGGGGCAGTCCTTCCTGCTGACAAAAGACCTGATTCAACTGATACTTCAAGTGAACGAAGAAGGGAGCACAAAATGAGAACAATCCGTGTAACAGGCAAGGGGCAAATCAAGGTCAGACCGGATATGACCCAAATCACCATGAGTCTGGAGGGACTCTATAAAGATTACAATGAAACCCTCAGATTATCCTCTCAGGATACTGAAACGCTGAAAGATATCCTGTCCGGTTTTGGCTTTGAGAGATCAGATCTGAAAACCCTCAACTTCAGTGTGGATACCGAATACGAAAGCTATAAGGATCGGGATGGAAGTTACAAGCAGCGCTTCACCGGCTATCGTTATCGCCATATGCTGAAGGTGGAGTTCGATTCCGATAACGAGCGGCTCGGGAAAATCCTGTATGCCCTGGCCAACGGAAAAGTGCGACCGGAATTTCGGATCAGCTACACCGTGAAGGACCCGGAGGCCACAAAGAACACGCTGCTGGGAAAAGCGGTAAAAGACGCCAGAGAGAAGGCTTCCGTTTTGACCGAAGCCGCCGGAATTGGCCTGAAGGACATCCAGAGCATTGACTACTCGTGGGGAGAGATCGACTTTGAGTACCGCCCGATGGACGGAGGAATCCTGGCCGAGAGGTGCATGGCGGAGCCGACGGCGGCGTACAGCCTTGACATTGAACCTGACGATATTGAGGTTTCAGATACCGTGACAGTTGTGTGGGAAATCGGCTGATAACAGATCACAGAAAAAGGACGGGCTGGAGAGATCCAACCCGTCCATATAAAAGCTGGGATTACTCCCAGGAAGGAGACCGGACAATTGCGGTCCGATCTCATGCGAGAGTATAGCCTGAGCGCTGCTTCCTGTCAAGTTCCACCCAAAAGCACTATAAATTTTCTGGTTGCTGTCCGGACTTTAGGACAGCTCATGCGATATTATATGACATCAGAAGACGCCAGAAGGTTTAAAACATCATTCGTAGACCGCAGGCAGGTTTCAAAAAGTATCGTCCGGGCAGGAAAGAAGCCCGCGCTGCCAGGCTCGGTAAAGATCCTTCGCGTCGCTGTTTTTGGACAGATCTTCTTCCATGTGCTTCTGAGTTAGCGGATCTGTGAAGGAAAATGAGGGTTCACCAACGGAAGGATAGAAATAATCCTTGGGACCGTCATTCATGTCAGCGGTAAGAATAAGGCAGCCGCATGTTGCCGGACGCACATCAGATATGATACCAACGGCACCATTGCTATCCACAATCTCCTTGCCCCCTGGCCAGTCAAGGAACCAGCGTTTTTCAATCGGAATGGGACTTTCAATTTGAGCGGCGCTCTGAGCAAATGCGCCGGTTTGAATCTCCTCAATTCCTTCCGGAATGCGCAGGGGAAAGTATCCTGCGCTATAAAAGGCATGTGCCTCGATAACCTTCAGATTGGGAGGAAGAATAATATCCACATCATTCATATAACAGAATGCGAAGATGCCGACATCGAGACGAGAAAGACCTGAAGAGAGTACAACCCGTCCGCCCCGAAGGCCCGTGCAGTCGCGGAAGGCATGAGGCCCGATTTCTGTGACAGAATCCGGAATGATCAATTCGTGAATTCCGGAACATAAGGCAAAGGCGCTGTGGCCAATCGATTCCAGACAGGGAGGAAAGACAACAGATTTTATCTCCCGATGACAGAAAAAGCAGCCTTCTCCAATAACCGTGACCGGCTTCCCGTCAACCTCAGCAGGGATTTCAACATTGGCAATGTCATCGGAAAGGTAATGAAGGAGAGTTGTGCCGGAATCCGACTGAGACACGCGGAATTTCTGGGCAGCGTCGGCACTTGTAAGACAGATTACATCATGTTCCGTCATGGGGGATACCTCCGTTGTTGCAGGATGAGTTTCCAAAACAGGATAATACATTCTACCATAAAAGCGAACCATAATCCATATTGTTATGAGCCAGATTATGAGCAGATAATAAGAAGGTTATAAAAAGTGTTATCGGAGAGCTTTTTCCCAGGCCAGAATATCCACTATCGTGGATTTCTTGTGGACGAAAAGATCATTCTATGGTATATTATCAGAAGTTGGAAAAGGGCAGAATCACGCGCCCGGAAAGCAGATCAGGACCTTCCGGAGGTGAGCTTGAACGTGCTCTCTGCTTCTTAGCGACAGGAGGAACCGGGAATGAGAATCTCCTACAACAGACTATGGAAACTGTTGATCGATAAGAATATGAAAAAGCAGGATTTAAAGAAGGCTACGGGGATCAGCGGCACATGCATCGCCAAGATCGGGAAAGGCGAGAATGTGACCACGGATGTTCTTGTGCGTATATGCACAGCGCTGGATTGCAAGCTTGAGGATATCATGGAGCTTGTCCCAGACGACGCTTCCGGGAAAGCGAAATAACCCAGAGGAGGACTTCGGCGATGGCAGAATTTGCTCCGGGCATGCGGGTGTTAATCCGCGACGAAGAGTGGATGATCCGCAAATGCGACCCGAACAGCTTTAAGACGTATACGCTGCAATGCGTAGGGATTTCTCCTCTCGTGAGGGACAAGACCGCTTATTTCCTGAGCGATCTGGAGAAAATCAGCGTCATTGATCCGGCGAAAACCGCTTTGATTCCGGATGATTCGTCCCGTTTTATCCGATCAAGGCTTTTCCTGGAAAGCCAGTGGCGGCAGAAAATTCCGACAGACAACAAACTCCACGTTGGCCATCACGCGGTCATGGACGTGATGCCCTATCAGTTGGAACCGGCCGCAATCAGTCTGGCACGTCCGCGTCAGCGTATTCTGATGGCGGACGGCGTTGGCCTGGGAAAGACAATAGAAGCCGGCGTTCTGATCAGCGAACTGATTGCGCGTGGGAAGGGCCGCCGCATTCTTGTGGTCACGGTCAAGAGCATGATGGCACAGTTTCAGAAAGAACTGTGGGAACGCTTTTCCATCCCTCTGATCAGTCTGGATTCCGCAAAGATCCAGCGGATCCGGCGTGATCTCCCGAGCAATCACAATCCTTTTCATTATTATGACAAGACGATTGTTTCCATCGATACCATTAAACGCGACAGCGAATACCGCGTTTATCTGGAAGGTGCCAGATGGGATATCATTGTGATCGACGAAGCGCACAATGTGGCAAAGCGCGGAAACAGCAATTCTCAGCGTGCCCGCCTGGCGGATCTTCTGTCCGGCAGAAGCGATACGTTGATCATGCTTTCCGCCACGCCGCATGATGGGAACGCACGGTCGTTTGCATCTCTGATGAACATGCTCGATCCGACCGCTATCCCCGATCCGGACAACTACACCGAGCAGGACATCAAGGACAACGGGGAAGATATCAAAGGCCTTTTCATTCGCCGATTCAAGAAAGACATTCAGGATCAGGCGATGGGAGGATTTAAGGAGAGGCATATCGCGGAAGTTCCGTGTTCAGCGACTCCAAAAGAGGAAGCCGCGCTGGAAGCGTTCCTGACCTACGAATCCATGCTGCCGAAGACGGAGAATGGCCGCCTTCGGGATATGACATTCAAAAAAGCGATGTTTTCCAGCCCATCATCCTGCCTGCAGTCCGTCCGTGGGCGTATGAAACGGCTGGAGAATGAAGGCACGGAAGATGCCCTGAAAGAGCGGAAAGCTTTGGACGTATTGGAAAGCGCCCTCCAGGCGATTGAACCCGCAGATTTCTCACGATATCAGGAATTGCTCAAACTGCTGCGGGATCCGGCATACGCGTGGAATCCTCGCGCCACAGATGATCGCCTGGTCATCTTTACGGAAAGAATCGAGACCATGCGCTGGCTGGCTGAACACCTGAAGGAGGACCTGCGACTTCCGGTTGCCGCAATTCAGACACTCCACGGCGGCATGAGCGATCTGGAACAGCAAAGGATCGTAGATGAGTTTGGCCGGGATGAGGCGCCGGTGCGTGTTCTGGTCGCAAGCGATGTCGCATCGGAGGGAATCAACCTGCACTATCTCAGCCACAGGATGATTCACTTTGACATTCCGTGGTCTCTGATGGTTTTCCAGCAGAGAAACGGCCGTGTGGATCGATACGGGCAGAAGGCCTCTCCGGATATTCGCTATATGGTTACCCGCTCCACGAATGAAAAGATCCGCGGAGATATGCGCATCCTGCAGGTGCTGATTCGGAAAGAAGCCGAAGCTAACAAGAATATCGGCGACGTAGGAGCCCTGATGAATCTGTATGATCAGGACGCAGAGGAACAGCTTACCTACCATGCGATGGAGACAGGGAACGCTGAGACCTTTGAGCAGGAACTGACCATAGAAGAAGGGGCGACGCTGGAGGACCTTTTTGCGGATCTCTGGGATGAACCGTCTGATGAGTCCGCATCTTCGACGACCCCCAAAGCCGCTTCGCCTGAAACGGTGGAGGATCACACCCTGATGAGTGATCTGGACTTTCTGGAAGGTACGGTAAACCTTCTGGCAGAAACGCGGCCATATAAGGTTACGGCGCTTCAGGATGCCGAGGGGCTGGAGATTCGCTGGACAAAGGATATGCAGCGCAGGTTTCACAATGTCCTGCCGCCGGAAGCCACGCCGGAGATCGATGACTGGCTGATGCTCTCCTCTGATAAAGCTTTTGTGGGGAGAGAAAATCGCCGGAGTCTGCAAAGATCTCTGGAGGAAGACAGCTGGCCCAGAGTGCAATACCTTTGGCGGCAGCATCCCATTATGCAGTGGGCTGATGATAAGGCCGGACAGTTCTTCGGCAGACAGCAGGCTCCGTTGATCGGCACCTCCACGCTTGAGGACGGTGACGTAATCTTCTGCATGGCGGGTACCATACCGAACAGACGTTCCGCACCGGTTGTCGATGAGTGGTTTGGTCTGGAATTCAAAAACGGACGCTTTGAACGGCGCCTGACAATGGATGAACTGATAAAAAAGACGCAGTTTGACCGGAATGACCGTCCCAACGCGGGAACCCTGACAGAAGAAGACGCGAGGGAGGCGTCCAAGCTGCTTCCAGATGCCGTAAAGCAGGCAAAAAGCGTTTTGACAGAGGCCGCAGATCGGTATATGGAAGGCCCTTATCTGGATGTCTATGCGGAACTGGGCAAGCTGGATCGACTGAAGGAGCGCCATGAAGCCCATCTGCAGGAAAAGTATGAGCAACTTTCCATATTTGGTCCGAGCAAAAAGAAAGACGCTGAGCAGCGTCATATTGATCAGGTCTTTAAGCAGTTCTATGAGTGGGTCGAAGACGGGATGGAAATTGAGAGGGACAACCCCTACATCCGGGTTGCCGCGGTCTTCACGGGGGTGAGAGCATGAGTATGGATTTGACCGGCATCCGGAACCGGAACGAATACTACACCAACCATTACTTTGCCTCGATCTTTGAAGAGAATGCCTCCGATACCATCAAACGTTGGCGTGAAGCGGCTCAGGGTACTGAACTTCGTACCCCATGGGCTCTGCTCCGCGAAGCCGGAAAACGCTATTTTCTGATTCGTGGAAAACAGGAACGTCGGCGGTCAGCGGCAGCACATCTGGAAGCTGTGACGGGAATTGCCCGTGAGATTCTGGAAGCCCTTGGCTATGAAGCTGCCGGGGCCAGACCGGAACTGGCTGAGATCCCGAATGTGGGCAAGGTTCCCGTTGCTTTAGAGATCCGCAAAGAAAACGGAGCGCCGCTTCTGTGGTGCATTCTGGCCAATTCCCTGGACAATGTGT
This sequence comes from Candidatus Limivicinus sp., assembly GCA_045117135.1. GTDB lineage: Bacteria > Bacillota > Clostridia > Oscillospirales > Oscillospiraceae > Limivicinus. The sequence goes on from JBGUNA010000059.1 coordinate 22,724, forward strand.
CGTTTGACGATGAGGAAGAGACCGAAACAACCGATATTCTGAGTTGCTCACCGCTTGCGGCGGATCTCCGCGAAGACAGGGAGGCGCCTTTCCAGGAAGAGGAGCTGCTTCATTCTCCTATGGAGGAGCTCCTTGGCCGGTTGCTGTACGATCTGGACGAGAGCCCCCGCTGGATTGTGCTGATCAGTGAAAGCCAGATGGCGCTGGTCGACCGCAATAAATGGAATGAAAAGCGCTTTTTGGTTTTTGATCTGGATACCATCTTCGGACGGAACGAGGAATCCACTCTGCAGGCGATGGCCGTCCTGCTGCACAGCGAATCTCTGTGCCCAAAGGATGGAGGCTGCCTGCTGGATGTGCTGGACAATAACAGCCACAAGCATGCCTCCGGGGTATCCCGCGATCTGAAATACGCGCTGCGGCAGTGCATTGAGATCCTGGGCAACGAAGTCGTCCATGACATGAAGGAGCGTCAGAAGGTTCAGGTCTATAACCGCGCTCTGGCGGAGGAACTGACTCTTCAGTGCCTGCGGTATATGTATCGCATCCTGTTCATGCTTTTCATCGAGGCGAAATCGGAACTTGGCTATGCGCCCATGAAGGCTCAGGCCTACGAATCCGGCTATTCTTTTGAGAGCCTGCGGGAAATCTGCGAGCAGGCGGAGGGCGACGGCGAGATTGACGAGGACGGTGACTTCCTGAAGACGAGTCTGGATAAGCTGTTCAGCCTGATTTATAACGGTTATCCAACGAAAGCTGTTGGCCCCACGGATGGCGAACCGCTGCAGGGTGTGTTCCAGGTAGATCAGTTGAAAGCGCACATCTTCGATCCAGAGCGTACCGCGCTGATCGAAAAGGCGCATCTGCGCAATGGAGCGCTACTGAAGATCATCAACCTGATGAGCCTTTCCCGTGGCGGCAAGGGACAGCGCCGAGGACGCATCAGCTACAGCAATCTGGGCGTTAACCAGTTGGGCGCAGTGTATGAGGCATTGCTCAGCTACCGGGGCTTCTTCGCGGAAGAAGACCTGTATGAGGTCAAACGGGCGGGGGACAAGGTTGACGAGCTGGATGTCGGCTACTTTATCCCGCTGCGGGATCTGGAACAGTATAACGAGGATGAACGTGTGCGAAACGAAGACGGCACACTCCGTGTTCATCCGAAAGGCGAATTCATTTATCGTCTGGCCGGCAGAGAAAGGGAAAAATCCGCATCTTATTACACGCCGGAAGTGTTGACCCGGTGTCTGGTAAAGTATGCCCTGAAAGAACTGCTGGAGGGTAAGAGCGCGGATGAGATCCTGAATCTGACCATCTGCGAGCCCGCCATGGGAAGCGCGGCGTTCCTGAACGAAGCCGTCAGTCAGCTTGCGGAGGCATATCTGGAGCGAAAGCAGAAGGAAACCGGCAGCGGCATCTCCCACGAGCAGCGCCAGCAGGAGCTGCAGAAGGTCAAGATGTACATTGCCGACCGCAATGTATACGGCATCGACCTGAATCCGACCGCGGTGGAGCTGGCGGAGGTCTCTCTTTGGCTTAACACGATCTATCAGGGCGGTTATGTGCCCTGGTTCCGGACGCAGATTGTGAACGGGAACAGCCTGATCGGCGCCCGTCGGCAGTGCTATACCCTTGATCAGGCAATGGCGGAAGGGCCGAAAGCCTGGTATAACAGCGCTCCGGAGCGTGTTGTCCCCGGGAAAAAACGCAGTCTGATTAAGCAGCAGGTCTACCACTTCCTGCTTGGCGATCCCGGTATGTGTGCCTACACAGACAAGGTGATCAAGGAGCTGGAGCCGGAGAAGATTGCGGCCATCAAGAAATGGAATAAGGCGTTTACCAAGCCGCTGAACGACAGTGAAGCGGACGATGTCCTGCGCCTCTGCAACCAGATCGACGCTTTATGGGAAGCCCATACGCAGCTGCGGGCGGAAATCAAGGAGAAGACCACCGATCCGCTTTCGGTATGGGGACAGGAGCAGGATGAAGCTCACCAGCCTTCTACCATCCGGGACAAAGACCGTATTTATGAAAATCTCTATCTGAGCAAGGGTGGCAGTAACGCCAGCCCCTATGCCCGGCTGAAGGCAGTCATGGACTACTGGTGCGCCCTGTGGTTCTGGCCAATCGATAAAGCCGACGAACTTCCGAATCGCATGGAGTTCTTCTGGGATGTCAAAATGATGCTGGGATTGGATGTTGTCGACACGAGCAGAGATAAAGGCCGCGGCGTAGGCCAGATGTCGCTCTTCGATGATATTGAAATGGATTCCTATGGCCGTGAACTGGCCGAACGATATGGAAAATTTGGCGCGGTGAACCTGGATCTCCTGCGCGGAATTGGGAAAGACGTTGAGCCGGGAACCATGGCAAGCCGTCTTCGAATTGCAAATAAAGTAGCAGAGCAGCAGCACTTTTTCCACTGGGAGCTGGAGTTTTCAGATGTTTTTGAAGAGCGTGGCGGTTTTGATCTTGTGGTTGGGAATCCGCCGTGGATCAAGCTGGAATGGAATGAACAGGCTGTATTGGGAGACAGGCAACCTCTGTTTGCAGTCAAGAAATTCACAGCGACACAAACAACGCATCATAGAGCAGAGGAGTTGAAAGACCGTAGCACACATGCTTTGTATTATAATGAATATGAAAGTGTTACTGGTCAGCAGGCATTCTTGAACTCTGCCAGCAATTACCGGTTACTGAAAGGGCAACAGACTAATTTGTTCAAATGCTTTTTGCCGCAGGCGTGGGAATACTGTGAAAAGAACGGTATCAGCGCGTTTGTACACCCTGACGGAGTATACGATGACCCGAAGGGAGGTTTACTTCGCACCGCTCTATATCCGAAGCTTCGCAAACACTTTCAATTTACCAACGAGCTGAAATTGTTTGAAGGTGTAGATCATCATACATCTTTTAGCCTGAACATATATAGAAATTCCAGCTCACGATCATTTGAGACGATTGCTAACCTGTTTGATGTTAATACGATAGAAGAGTGCTATGAAGGGGATAAAACTGGACCAGTACCTGGTATTAAAGATGATAATAACAACTGGAACACCCAAGGCCATCCAGACCGTATTATTCATGTTGGCGATAGAGAATTAAAATTGTTTTCCAGACTTTTCGATGGTAGTGATGAGTGGAAACAAGCACGCTTGCCAGTGTTGCACGCAAAACAGCTTGTCGAAGTGCTAGAAAGATTTGCAGATACCGAGCAGACATTAGGAGATTTGGGAGACACAATTGCTACAAATGAAATGTGGCATGAAGTAAACAGGCAAAAAGATGGAACAATTAGGAGGGCAGTTCATTTTCCTGAAAGTGTTTTAGACTATGTTTTTTCCGGTCCTCATATCGGTAATGCAAATCCATTATTTAAGTGCTCAAGGAAAAAATGCGAACTAAATAGTGACTATGATATTGTGGATCTCTCTTTTATATCTGAAGACTATCTCCAAAGATGTAATTTCCAGCCAGCTATTGATAGTCAAGAATATAGGAACAGAGCACCTGTTGGCGTGTCGGGAAAAAAGGCCTTCGATGGGTATCGTGTTGTATGGCGCAGCATGCTGAATCAAAGTGGTGAACGCACAATGCTTCCTGCTATTACCCCGCCGCACACCGGACATGTTGATTTGGTGTTTGAGTTCGTCAGCAACAACCGTGTAAACTCTATTGTTGCAGGAACATTTGCTTCGTTGCCTTTTGATTTCTATATTAAAGCAACTGGGAAAGCTCATGCTCGTTTGGATGTTATACAGAATATGCCATTTCTAGATGGGGCAAAACAAACAAAAAGTATTGTTCTTCGTGCACTCCTTCTTAACTGTCTAACTTCATACTACTCTGACTTTTGGGGAAGTTGTTTTAACAAGGAGTTTAGCTTTGATGGTTGGGCAAAACAAGATGTCCGTTTACAATCTGAACGCTTCTCTTCATTGACGGATAAGTGGACATGGAACACTCCACTCCGCACTGACTACGAGCGCCACCAAGCACTTGTGGAGATTGATGTTCTCACTGCGATGGCCTTAGGCATGACGTTAGACCAGCTGAAAACCATCTACCGTATTCAGTTCCCAGTTTTGCAGTCTTATGAGGCAGATACTTGGTATGACGCAAACGGTCGAATCATCTTCACGAACAACCGAGGTCTTACCGGAGTAGGCTTTGATCGCAAAGAGTGGGAAACCAATGTCAAAGGCGCTCCTGCCGGAAAGAAGTTCTGGCGTACGATCACGGATGACACCCAGCCCGGTGGCCCTGTGAAGAGGACGATCGAATATGTCGCACCCTTTGACCGCTGTGACCGGGAACAGGACTATGAAACGGCATGGAAGTTCTTTGAAGAGAAGTACAAGAAGGAACGGCAGTAATTGCTGCTGCCCAAAAGAAGATTACCGGTCAAACATAGCATAAAGGCAGAAACATAACCAGAGAACCTGTAAGGAGTACAGCTTATGATACCGTCAGTTCTCGCAGCCCGATTTCGAGACAGCCTGATCGAATACATGGATGCGTCGTACCCGATTACGACACCGGCTTTCCAGGGAAGCGTTCGACGCTTCATGGAGAAGGAAAACAACTTCTTCCATGAACCGTATATATCTGTGAAGCTCCCGTTCCGTGTGGCCCAACACGGGAACGAGCGCTTTCGCGCGCTGCATCCCGCTTATCCGCCTTATGTACACCAGAACAGAGCGTACGACCGTCTCTGTGGGACGGATCCCGTCTCCACTCTGGTGGCAACCGGCACGGGCTCGGGAAAAACAGAATGCTTTCTGTGCCCTATCCTGGAATACTGTTACGATCACATCGGAGAACCCGGCATCAAGGCGCTGATCATTTACCCAATGAACTCCCTGGCTTCCGATCAGGCGCTGCGCATTGCCCGGCTGATCCACGGCAGCGATGAGCTGAGAGGTAATATCAAAGCAGGAATGTTTGTTGGCGGCTATGGTGGAAGCAAAGTCATGACAAGGGACTCCGTCATCACCGACCATGAGACGATCCTGAACAATCCGCCGGATATCCTGCTTACCAACTATAAGATGCTGGACTATCTGCTTGTGCGCCCGGAGGATGCGAGACTCTGGAACGGTAGCGATACGACGGAGTCTCTGCGATTCATTGTTGTGGATGAGTTGCATACATTTGATGGGGCGCAGGGTACCGATCTCGCCTGCCTGATCCGACGGCTCAAGAGCCGACTGAATATCCCGCAGGGTGATCTCTGCTGTATCGGAACATCCGCGACCATGGGCGGAGAGGGAACCGAGCAGGCACTGCTGGATTACGCGGAGAATATTTTTGGCGAGACGTTTGAGAAAGACGCGATCGTTACGGAAGACCGCCTGTCCGGACATGAATTCCTGAATGACGCTGAAGTCAGCCTGTACAGGATTCCCACTGAAGAAGAGGCGGAAGAACTGAGTCTGCTGGCCGAAGAAGAGGATGCGAACGGATATCTGGAGTGCGCAATCCGAGGCTGGTTCGAAGAGGATGACAGACCGAAAGAGCCCCTGACGCCGGAGGGCAGAACGGAACTGGCGGACAAGCTGATGCGCCATTCCTTCTTCCACAGCATGATGGGGGTTATGGACGGGAAAACCCGCACGCCTTCTGAGATTCAGGCACAGCTCATTCAGGTATATCCCGAAATGACGGGGAAGCATGCATCTGCGATTATTGACTCCATGCTTGCCCTGATCAGCCATGCCCGGATAAAAGACAGCGGCGGCAATCTTCGCCCCTTCCTGCAGGTTCAGGTACAGATCTGGCTGCGGGAGCTTCGCCGCATGATGGCCAAGGTGGATGGGGAAAGGTCAGAACTGCTGCTGGAATCGGATCTGAACCAGAATATCACCGATCAGGCACGATACCTCCCGGTTGTGAACTGCCGCGACTGCGGCGCAACCGGCTGGGCAGGCTGCGTAGATGAGAGCGGGCGGGTGACTGTCCGCGACATGAATACGTTCTATAATCAGTATTTTTCGCAGGATAAGCATGTCCGCCTGCTTTATCCGCGTTCTTCCGCAGAAGAGAACAAACCGCAGATTCATGATCCCTATCGGTATTGCCCGGACTGCCAGAATGTCCAGATAGATCAGGGTACGGGCAAATGCACGGTTTGCGGCAAGGATACGATCCCGGTCTGGTATTTCTCTCCCGAGGCAAAGAGAGATAACTATCTGTGCCCATGCTGTGGAGCGGAACGCAGTATGATCTTTATCGGTCTGCGGAGCGCCACGGCCATCAGCGCGGGTGTTTCCCGTGTCTATGCCTCCCAGTTCAACGATGACAAAAAACTCCTTGCTTTCAGCGACAATGTGCAGGACGCGTCACACCGCGCAAGCTTCATCAATGCCCGCACCTGGTCTTCCACCTTCCGCATCGCTATCCAGCATTTTGTGGATGACGGCGGCGACGGTCTGCCGCTGAGCCAGTTTGGGCAGGCTTTGAATGATTACTGGATTAATAGAATGGGTGAAGAAACCTATGTGGATACCTTCATCCCCTTCAATATGTCGGACGATCCTGCCTACGAAACTCTTCAAAGAACCGGGAAATTCCCGAATGAGGCAGCGGCCAAAGCTCTTCTGAAAGATGTGAAACGCCGCATTTCTCTGGAAACGTTCATTGAATATGGCCGCAGGAGCCACATCGGACGTACGCTGGAACGGAGCGGCGCATCCATGGCCGGCGTTGATGAGAAGCTGATCAATCAGATCGCCGAGAGCGTTCTGCCCAGAATCGAAAATGAAGCGGGCATCCGGGATCTCCTGACAAAAGAGAAACTGCTGGGATTCCTGCATCTTTGGGTTACGCATATGCGGAAGAATGGTGCGTTTGCGCTGCCGCTCTATCGATCCTATGTCGAAAACGGAGGAAATGAGCAGCTGCTGTCTCCGGGAAACAGGAACATGCCTTATAATTCCTGGATGCCGGACAGCTTTGTTGCGCCGCTGTTCCTGGCGGGAGCAAATGCCGAGCGTGCCGGTAACTATGAGATGCTGACACAGAAATGCTGGTACGCGGAAAAATTCCTGCAAATCATCGGCCGCACGGCACTTGAAGTTCCGGGATACGCCGACGCGATCAGTCTGGTTGTCTCAGAGGCGGAAAAGGCGGAGCTTCTTATCCGCATGGAAGGCCCAAAAGGTACTCCTGTATTTGGCCTGAACCCGGAGGCTTTCCACATCACTTCGTCCGTCGGCAAAATGCGCTGTGCAAAATGCGGTCAGCTTTTATCCGTTCCAAAGGGCACAGAGGATATCTGGAGGGATGTTGCGTGCCTCCGCAAAGACTGCGGTGGCCACTATGAGCCGGCGGAAGAGGCGGTGGATGTTAGTTATCGTATTTACGGTCAGGGCGAACCGATCCGTATTCATGCCGGGGAGCACTCAAGCCTGTTGCAGAGACAGGACCGTGAGGCGCTTGAAGAAGCGTTTAAGCACGGCAAAGAAGCGCACCACGCGTGGGATCCGAATCTCCTGTCCTGTACGCCGACGCTGGAAATGGGCATCGATATCGGAGACCTCTCCACGGTTGTGTTGTGCCAGGTGCCTCCCGGACAGGCGCAGTATATTCAGCGGGTCGGCCGAGCCGGACGGAAAGACGGCAATGCCTTCACGGTGACGATTGCCGGTACCAAGCAGCATGATCTCTATTTTTATCAGGAACCGACAGAGATGATCTCCGGATCGGTAGAACCTCCCGCGGTCTTCTTAAACGCGTCGGCCGTGCTGGAACGGCAGTTCATGGCATTCTGCTTTGACTGCTGGGTGAAGTCCGGCATCGATGATGGGGCGGTACCGGATACGATTAAAAGAATCCTGAGTCACGTGGATAAAGACGTAAAGCCTGTAAAGGAATTCCCATTCAACCTTCTGCACTATATGCACAGCAATATGTCCCGCCTGGAGCGACGGTTTGTGGGCATGTTCGGTGAAAAGCTGGAGGAAGACACCAAAAACAGCATCCATTCCTTTGTCATCGGCGAAGGGGACGAGAATCCGGAACACAGATTGCTGACGCCTTTTACCGAGGTGAAAAAAGACAGAGACCGCCTGCAGGATGACATCAAAAAACTGAAGAAAGCCATTGAGGATCTGGACACGCTGCCCAAGGATTCGTCCTTTGAGGCACAGAAAAAAGAATTGTTCGACGAGCGCAACGCGTTGCTCAGTGTCGTGGACAAAATGAACGACAAAAACACCTTCAACTTCCTGTCGGACGAAGGTGTCCTGCCAAACTATGCCTTCCCGGAAGCGGGTGTGACGCTGAAAGCGGTCCTGACGCGGAGAAAACGCAAAGAAGAAATGGATAATCCCGGCAACGTGAATGATAAGGTGACCTATGAGTATTCCCGGGATGCCGCGACTGCCATTTCTGAATTCGCGCCGTATAATTCTTTCTATGCCGCGGGAAGAAAACTGGAAATCAGCAGAATCGACATGAAATCGCCGGAACCGGAGACATGGAGACTCTGCCCAAGCTGCAACTTTGCGGCACAGGATTCATCCCTGCATAATGTCGCGACCTGCCCTCGCTGCGGTTCTCCGGAATGGGCCGATACGGATCAGAAAGTCACGATGATCCGGCCGAGAACCGTATACTCCGAGATGAAATATGAAGCCGCAAGGAGCGGAGACGAAAGCGATGACCGGACATCCAAATTCTACACGCAGCAGCTTCTGGTGGATGTGAACGAAGAGAAAGACGTGCTCTGCGGATATCGCACGACAACCGGAGATCTCCCATTCGGTTATGATTTTGTTAAGAAGGCCACCTTAAGGGAAATCAATTTCGGCGAAAGCGATGTCATGGGAAAGGCGTTTTATGTAGCCGGCGTAAAGCAGCACAGAAAAGGCTTTACCGTCTGCCATACCTGCGGTACCGTCCAGCGCGGGAAGAAGTATGCTTCCCATACGCCCACCTGCAAGGCAAAGCTGCAGGGATTAAAGGATCCGTTCGATAACTGTCTGTACCTGTACCGGGAGTTTGCCTCTGAAGCAGTCCGTATCCTGATTCCGGCTATCAAGATGGAAGACGCGAAAAAGGTCGAATCTTTTGCTGCTGCCATCATGCTTGGCCTGAAAAAGAAATTCGGCAGTGTGGATCATCTGCGGTTCACGGTTGTGGATGTTCCGGATCAGGATTCGGAAATTCGAAAGTCTTATATGGTCATTTATGACGCGATACCGGGTGGAACCGGCTATCTCAAGCAGCTGACCGCGGATAAGAACGCGATGCTTGACATGTTCCAGATGTCGCTGGAAGCCATGGAGAACTGCACCTGCGCTTCTGACCAGGATAAGGATGGCTGCTATCACTGCGTATACGCTTATCGGCAGTCCAACCGAATGAATCAGATTTCCAGGCGTATCGCGGTGGATATGCTCAAACAGATTCTGAGCGGACGCGATTCTCTTGAAAAGATTGACAACATCCGACAGATTTCGGTGAACACGCTGCTGGACAGCCTGCTGGAGGCCAAGTTTCTGGAGGCGCTCGATCAGACGATCGTTCGCGGAAAGCGAATTCAAATGAGAAAGGCCGTCGTCGGTGGAAAGGAAGGATACACGCTCGAAATCGGTGATAATCTCTGGCGTCTGGAACTGCAGGTTCCGTTAACCGGAGCGAAAGGCGTAAAAATCTCTTCCAAACCTGATTTTGTGTTTCATCCTCAGCGCAATCCGGGACGAAAGCCTGTGGCTGTGTTCACGGACGGTAAGAGCTATCATTTAGATAAGATTGCGGAGGATGCGGAGAAGAGAATGGCTATCCGTGAGGGACTTGGCTGGCCGGTATGGTCGCTGACCTGGCAGGATGTCATGGAAAAGCTGGACCGCAAGGAAGAATCAAAGGCAAAAGAAGTTCTCGCCGTAGAGAAGCTTGCAGGCAAAGATCTGACCAAGGAAACGCTTCAAAAGAAGCATCTGAACGATATGAGCGGGAAATCCGCGTTTGATCTTCTGGTTGAATACCTGGCGGCGCCTGACGGAGACGCGCTCTTCAATTCCTATGCTTCCGCAATCGGGCTTGGGATGCTGAAGCTGAAGGAGTCCGGAGATCAGGCATATATGACGGAATGGAGCGAAGGGTACAGCGTATTACCGGATCTCAGATGGACAGTACCCAAACCGGTATTCAGAAAGGCATTGATCGGCATTCATGAACCGCTGCAGGGATTGCGGGTATATGCCTGTTTACCGGCAGATGCTGTAAAGGGAGCAAAAGATGCGGAAGGGAACCTTAAGCGCATTTACGATGAGAGCAAGGTCAGTTCTGTCGTAATCCTGGATGACAGCCTTGGGGAAGACCAGCTTGTCTCCGCATGGAGAGGATTTCTGCATATCAGTAATCTGCTTCAATTCATCCCGAAGGCTCTGCTGGCGGTTAAGAGCGGTATTGCGAATCACAGATATGAAAATCTGATTGAGGAGGTTCAGCAACCCTCCGCCGCTGTTACGATTGATCCGAAATGGAAGGATATCATTGAAGGCCTTGTTGATCAGCCGGTGATCGACCTGGCAAAAAGACTGCGCGATGAAGGCCTTTCCGCTCCTGGAGCGGGACTCTATTCGGAAGAGGACGATGCGCCGATGTCTGAGTTCCAGTGGGATGAAAACAGAATTCTCATCCAGTCAGAGGATGAGTCAAGCTATAAAGAGACGCTGCAGAATCAGGGCTGGAAGGTGTTTGGCCCGGACTATGAGAGCGTGATTCAGGCCATAAAGGAGGCTTAAGCTATGGCGAAAGCGACAGTTGCAATTTCTCAGGACTTCTTTAACTCCTTTGCCGCGCTACCCAAGAGCAAGCAGAACAAGGTGATGGAATTCCTGTCGAAATTCCGCTCAAACCCCGAAGCAAACGGATTCAATTATGAAAAGATTCAGAACGCTTCTGACTCCAATATGCGTTCCGTCCGCATCGACGACGCATATCGCGCAATCCTGATCCGTGAGGACGGGAGCAATGTCTATCTGCTTCTCTGGGTGGATCATCATGATGAAGCTTACGAATGGGCAGTCAGGAAGCGCTGTGTTCTGAACCACGCTACGGGGAGCATTCAGGTTTATGAATCTCAGGAAGCTGTTCCTGAACCGGATCAGTCGGCAACTGAAGTTGAAAAGCCGATCTTTGCAGAGCTGGACGATAAAACACTGAAAAAGCTTGGCGTGCCGGAGGAACTGCTCGTGTTTGTCCGCGGATTAACGGAATCCAGCTTCGATGGGGCCAAAGACAAACTCCCGCGAGACGCTTATGAAGCGCTGGATTATGTTCGGGTCGGATTGGATCCGAATGAAGTGATCGCCGAGCTGTATGGAGACAGCCCGGCAGAGAAGACGGACGATATGGCCGCCGCGCTGCAGAACCCAATCACCAGAATGCAGTTCTATGTTGCGGAAGGTGAAGAGGATCTGAAAGCAATGATGAATGCGCCCTTGGAATTGTGGCGCGTCTATCTGCATCCGTCTCAGAGAAGAATTGTAAAAAAAGAATACAAGGGCCCCGTCAGGATCCTCGGTGGAGCGGGCACAGGCAAGACGGTGGTTGCCATGCATCGGGCAAAGGAGCTTGCTTCACATTGCTTGGGGAACGAAAGAATCCTGTTCACGACCTTCACGGAAAATCTGGCGGCGGATATCCAGGATAACCTGCGCAAGATTTGCACGCCGGATGTGATGAAGCATATAGAAGTTGTCCACCTGGATCAGTGGGTGAACCGCTATCTCCGTGCCCATGATTACCCCTATTCGATCGTATACGGTGATCCGATTGAGGAAATATGGAAGAAGGCCGAGATCGCTGCCGGAGAAGATTTCGACCTGCCGGATGGCTTCTTCCAGGAAGAATGGGAAACTGTCGTACAGGCACAGAACATTCAGTCGCTTGCCGAATATGTGAAAGCTCCGAGACCCGGGCGCGGGATCCGTCTGGATCGCAAACGCCGTATGCAGGTTTGGAAGGTGTTTGAAGAATACCGCGCCATGATGGATGCGGAGAAAATCTGCGATTCTGCCTGCGCCATGAATGAATGCGCCCAGCTTCTGACATCCGGTCCGGAAGTGAGACTGTACAAATCTGTTATTGTGGACGAAGGACAGGACTTTGGAGCAAGTGCCTATCGGCTGATTCGTGCGATCGCGGGAAGTGAGCATCCGGACGATCTGTTCATTGTAGGAGATGCCCATCAGCGGATCTACAAGAATAAGGTCACGTTATCCCGCTGCGGGATCAATGTCAGAGGACGTTCCGGTAAGCTTCGGATGAACTACCGGACAACAGAAGAAATCCGTCACAGTGCTATGAATGTCCTTGCGGGCCTTTCATTTGACGATCTGGATGGCGGTGTTGATGACGGGAAAGGCTATATTTCCTTGAGTCACGGTGAAAAACCGGCGGTCACTTCTTATGCTTCTCAGGATCAGGAGGCCGATGTATTGATCAAATCCATTCAGGATAGTATCGCTGCGGGAATCGACCCGCGGGAGATCTGCGTTGTGGCCAGAACCAATACGCTGGTCGGCGAGTACAAGAAATACCTGACAGAAGCGGGGCTGAATTGCTTCGAAGTGAAGCGGAAGCAGGCAGATGACCGCAGCCGAATGGGCGTCAGACTGGCAACCATGCACCGTGTTAAAGGCCTTGAGTTCACGATCGTCTATGTTGTCGCCGCCAACAAGAACTATGTGCCGTTAAAGTCGGCGGTGAACAGGACTGATCCCACTGAGCGGGAAGCCGCGATGACAGGGGAGAGGTGCCTTCTGTATGTCGCCATGACCCGTGCGAAGAAGATGGTGAAGATCTCGGCTTATGGGACAGTATCTCCGTTCTTGAGCTGAATTCAGGCCTTTTGAAAAAAATAATGTAGACTGTGAGGGTGAGAAAACTATGAAGCTAAAAAAGGAGTTTGAAGACTTCTTTAAAGAAATCAGAATTGACTCAGAAAGCAATTCGTTAAAAGACAAACGTGAAGTTCTGGAAGATGACATCAAAGAGAAACTGCCAGACATTCTAGAAAAGCATAATATCACCATCCATAAAAGTGATATACGTATGATTGACCAAGGGAGTTATAAGTACAATACAACTATAAAAGACGATGTCGTGGATCGTGATGTTGCAGTTATCATTCCATTAGATACCAATAGCAACAATGATCCACGAAAGATCAAGGGCTACCTGAAAGAATCTGTCGATATAGCGTCAAGAACTGTCGTTATAAAAGAACCATGCGTTAGAGTCTCATATTTTAAGAATGGAGAGGAAGAGCTACACATAGATCTCCCACTGTATGCGGATGATGAGGTTCAGTATTTGGCAAGAGGAAGAAGCACAGGTGATTATTCATGGGAAAGTGCTGATCCAGACGGCTTGAATGACTATCTTTGCGGCAAGATTAATGGAAACAATCAATTACGACGTATTATTTGCTTCATAAAAAAGTGGAGAAATGTGAAATATGCTAATTCGGATTCAGACCATGAGATTCCGCCGAGCATCGGGTTAACACTTTTAGCCTGTGACTGCTTTACGGCCCAGTCTACTGATGAAGGAGACTATGATCTGCTCGCACTTCAAAAGGCTATGAAATCAATTTTAGATAAGTTTTCTGTAACAAAAGATGTAAATGGGAATATTATTTCTGCCACAATCAGCAGAGAATTACCTGTTACACCTTATGCTGATGTGTTCAAAAAAATGAAGGAGAGCAGTAGTTCTTATATGGTGACATTCTACAAAAGACTATCAAGAGCAGTAGATGATCTGACAGATGCTGTTAATGTAGAGTCTGCTCATGATGCTGCAGTATGTGTTCAGAAGGTTTTGGGTACTGAGTTCAAAGTACCGCCAAAAGAAGCAGCTGCAGCAGCCGTTCTGAGCAGACGGGAACATAGCTTTGGATAATCGCATGAAGACCCGTGCGTTACTTGAAGCTTATAATGAAATAAGAATTGATAAAGAAATCAGCGATAGATGTTACTTGTTTTCTTTGCTGAATAAGCAATTCTTGTTTATTGCTCCATTTGAAGATGACCCGACATCAACGCCTGCAGTATACCTTTACAATGATTCGGGTTTTGATTTTCCGCATATTATGTTGCACGAGGAAGAAGTGCTGGATTCAGAGGTGTTTCCAGAAGGCAAGTATCGTTGGGTATGCTTATACGAACACGAAAGTGTCGTAAATTCATTGATTTCGTTTGAAGATAAGACTAAAGATGCAATAAATCGCCTGATTGAACTGCTATCCATGAATGAAGTGGAGCGGGAAAAAGAATTCCAAAAGGAATTCATGTTTTACTGGAATTCTTGTGCCATTGATGGAAAACAGCTGCAGGTGTTTCTGAAGGATGATCTATTATTTTCAAAACTAGATGCGTTTTCTGGAGCGAAGCTCAACAGAGTTGTTGACCACCAGATGCTTCTTTCAGATAGCGAGTCGAGAGAAAAGGGAAATCGCATATGGACGCCGCATGTTGAGAATGACGTGTATTACATACCAATTACTGACTGCAGAAATATTCTCCCTCCGCACAAGGGGTATAAGTGGACAGCAGAGGATATAGAGAACATAGTCTACGCCCCTCAGATTGAGCACCTTGACAAAGCAACATTTCAACAAATCAGAGAGACAGTCCCGAAAACTCAGAATTTGATATTGGTTTTCGGGATGATTGCAGAAAAATCTAAAGTGACTTTCGCAGCAAAAATAAAATGCAATAACATAAGGAAACACACACTGCTGGAAAAATTGTTAAGTGATATTGTTTCTGTTGAACCACTGTATACGCTGAGAAATGATTATTCGCATTTGAATGAACTGATCGGAAACGATGTTGGGTTATTAAATACGAAAGTTTTACTGATAGGCGCCGGCTCCTTGGGGAGCTATATCGCATTCGAGCTGGTTAAGAATGGGGTGTCACATCTGAAAATTTATGATGGAGATTTGCTTGAAGAGGCAAATATCCTCAGATGGGCATATGGAGGGATTGGCAAAGGTACAAAAAAAGCCAGTACGGTTTCGCTTCTTCTTAACTTGTTACATCCAGAAATCAAAGTAGAAGCTGTAGATGCTAATATTGAAGAAAAGGATCTTGTCAAAGAATTAGTTTCCGTAGATTTAATAATTTTCACTATAGGAAGCAGCGATCAACAGATCAAACTCAACCGAGCTTTGAAAGGTGCAAATTGCTCCGTACCAGTTCTGTTCGTGTGGGTTGAGGCTGGCGGCAAGTACAGCCATATTCTAAAGGTTGACTATCAAAAGCAAGGATGTTATGAATGCCTTTACACGGACGAGAATGGAAACTTGGTGAATAATAGAGCCAGAATGGGTTTTGACCAAGAACAAGTCAGTGCAGTAATAAGAAATGGATGCGGAGGAACAAGAGCTGTGTATGGCACTGCTACTCTTCTCAGGACAACCGCAGCACTTTTAGAAGTGTTGAATGCAATTATGGATGGGAGATTAGTAGGTAGCCTGTTGTTTGATATTACTCCTGAGAGGATCATTAAGTCAAAAATACAATTTCCTGAGGAGGCATGCGCCTGCTGTGGTACTGGGAAAAGAAAGTAAATGCGTCAAAATCAATCTTCCAAACGGGAAGGTGGTCGATGTGCTGAATACAGTACTCGATGAAATCAGCAAGTGGATACAAGATGATAATATGAAACAGGAAAGCGGGGGATACATTGTCGGATACCAGCATCGCGAATCTGGAAATATTACCTTGGAATCTGTGTCCCATCCATTTACTTTGGATATAAAGAGCAGAGTATACTTTGGAATACGTGATCCACGACATAAATTGTTTCTCAGGCGTTCGAAGAAGAATAAAAGCTACTACATGGGGGTGTGGCATACTCATCCGCAAAATGTTCCTATACCATCAAGCATAGATTGGGATGATTGGAAAAAAACCCTCCAAACTGATAGAACTGGCAGTGAATATGTTTTTTATATTATTGCCGGAACAGAACAATGGCGTATGTGGGTAGGGGACATGGCGTCTGGGGAAATCGTTGAAGGAGTAGAGTGCCATAAGAATTCAGAGGGCTTTTATTTGAAGAGTGATGAGGGAAACAATGAAGAGAATAATTGAAAGTGTAAAAAGTAATTCCCAACAGATGCTTGAGATATTGCTTCTCATCGCTGTAGCTGCTTTTCCATTTGTCGTTGATTTACCGCATTTGTTTGAGGAGTATCTGGGAAAAAACCCACTATCCCCAGAAAACTTCATGCTGTATACAGCTGTCTCGAAAGGGAAATATATTGCATCTTTTATTCTGACTCTGATAGTTTTGTTTGGAATTAGGAAATATAATGCTGGTTTGGTAATGAACAGAATGAGAGTATACCATGATTACTCTTATTCGTGGTATTGGTTTTGCGCAAAAGTTCTCGGCATTAAAAAGTGTAGTCTGATTCTTGTTCCGATACAAATGCAATTTAAACTCGCAATACGTGGAACCTTTGAGGAGTATCCTTTGAATGATGATGATTATCCGGCTGTTGCAGAAGAGCCGGAGTGTAGTGTTACGAAGGATAATACTGATCAGAGCTATAGCGAAATCAATATTGTTTTGGAGGACACATATATTATAGAAGTTGATCAGATACCTACATCTAAGAGAGACTTGTATACGATTCGGATTAGCAGAAATGATGGCAAGAGTAACGGTCGACACTTTAGTCAAAAATTTATAGAGACGGCGATAAATGTGGTAAGGAGTTTTAAGAATAGTTCTACCGTTAATGTATTTGCTACAACTAATCCGAAAAACACACTTCATATCGCAAATCGTGTTTTTGGGCTGGGTGAAAGGGGTAACATTAAGCATCTGTATGTCTTTCAGCAGAAAAGGGAAGATAAGAATCGAGTTTTTGAGTCACGCGGTCACAGAATCTATTAAAACGAAAGCCACTGCTCAATTGTAATGGTATGTTGTGTTTGAATCTATTCACTGATAAATGTGTACAAACAGTAGGGAGGAAGAAATGAACAACAGTGAAATCAAAATCTACAAGCCCGAGCTGGACATTGACGGCACAATACCTGAACTGCTCGACTGGTGCTATCGTTATGACTCCGACTACAGTGATGAAGCACTGGACTATATCGCAGAGCAGGCAGCGTCTCTTGGCTTTGATCCGTCTGTTCCTCAGCTTATCAAGAAGCAGCGCCATAACGAGAAGCCCGGGCGGCTTCCTTATGAACAGATGAAGCTGGACAAACTGGCCTACGACAAGATCGGGCATGAAGAGACCATGGAGTATGGCGAAGTGGAGGTTCGGGAGGAAGGCGACCGAATCATTATTGCGGTACGTGGTGTGGATGACAACGGACCTTTCACTGCCGCGATCATCGTTCCGCTCGATGAGTTCATGAGAGGGGAGGACAACTACCTGGAGGAACGGGTAGGAGCGGCGTTGTATTACGGAAAGGTTTACGACGAATAAAAACTGCCAGCAAAGCATGCTGACAGCAGACAACAGAGGATAACAATGGCACAGAAGAAAAAGAACCAGAATCGAATCCGGAATCAGGAAAAAGCGATTGCACCGTCGGATACGCCGTTTATGATGAACGGCACGATGATTGTCCCGATCCATGCCGATGATGACAGCGGAATGCCGGACAGCTTGTCTCCGGAGGAGTTCATGCATCAGACTCACAAGCTCTCGGACAAAGAGCTGAACAGAATCATGTATGAGCAGACAAAGCTGATCGTAAAAATGGGGAAGATGCCGGAATGGCCGAAGGATGACTTCGGGGCGTTCATGTGGTTCACCTGGAATTTCATCACACCGGAGATGCGGGAAGTCTTCCCGGATATCGCCAGGGAGTACCTGGCCCATGAGCCCATGATCGGGACGGAATTTCTGAATGTGCCGTACCCCATGATGAACGAAACCACCTGGGACGATGCCTATTATTTCCGGGTGATTGCAATAATGCTTACTGCTGCAAGGCGGGGAAGCTCCTATAGCCGCAATTTCCTGCTTTCACTTTACAAAGTCTATTATAAGCCGGAATACAACCGCCTCAAGCAGCTGAAGGTTCTGACATATCTGAATCTTCTGGAGCTGCACGATGAAGACTGCAAGCGAAAAGGCTATTCCTCCGGCCATACCATGGATGGAGAGAAGTCCTATCGGGATTTTGTCATTGAGGAGCGGAAGCATGAAGCCGGCTGGACCAATGTATACGGGGCGAGAAGTCTGAGCCCGGCACCAAATCCCAGCAAGTCCATGGTCGATCACTATGGAGACGAATACAGCAATGCGGCTGATTATGTGAAGGGAATGACTGACGCGCCTGAAGAGCCACCTCTTCAACCAACCGCAGCGCGGCTTTTCATCATGTGCGAGCTGCTGCATATTCCCATAGAGGAAACTTGCAATGAGATGGCGTTTCACCTCAACAAGGCGACGGAGAGTATGCTGAGGCTGAGTTTCACAGGTTCTGAGGATCGCCGGACAATCTGGAAAGAGATGGTGGAGCGGAACAAAGATTTCCTCCGGGCAGAAATGCCGGAGATGTTCGATCCGTATCTGTATCAAAGCCATGAAGCGTTTCTTCCGCTTGAGATTGCGGAAAACATCCTCCTGGATACCTTCAAGAAGATGGATCGGAATGTACGAATGCCGTATGACAGCAAGCCATTCAAACTTGCCGATCTTGTCGCAGATGTTACGGTTTCGCTTCAAATGAGCTTCCCGGATGTGGATCTGCGCTTCCCGGATGTCCTTTATTTGTCTATGGTGGAGTACCTTGGGGAGTGCCTCTGTGAAGTCATGATGGCGCGGGATAATGAGTTAGAGGATGTTCTGCGCTTTGACAGACGATTCTACAAGGGCGAATGGTCCGGTGTGGTTGCGGCGGAGCGAAGGGACATCAAGGCGGATAAGCTTCTGAAAACCGTTGAGGGGATGCGGCCTGAGGAACTTGAGCCTCCGTTTCCAATCGTGGAAAAAGCACCGGAAACAGATGAAGAACTCCGAGCCGAGATTGATCGGCTGAAAAAACAGCTTGAGGAAAAAGAGCTGGCTCTGGCTGAGACCGAGCAGAAGGTCATTCTGCAGCGGGCGCTCTACGAGCGGGAAAGCAGAAAGAATGCAGAGCTTGAAGCCACCGTTGAGGAACGGGACGTAGAACACTCCGAGCTTATCGCTCTGCGCGAATATGTCTACAGCATTCGGGACGATACGGAAGTTGAACTGGATGAAGCAACGCGGGATGAACTGGTCAAGGCGGTTCAGGATAAAAACGTTGCAATCCTTGGGGGAAATGAACGCTGGGCGAAGCGCATGAAGAAGCTCTATCCAAAGTGGAAATTCATTTCCGTAGAGGATGACAGTCAGGGAGCGATGAACAGTCTTGAAAGCGCTGATTTCGTCTACATCTATACGTCAGCCCTTCAGCATAAGCAATATTACCAGGCCATGAATCTGATTAAGCGCAAGGGAAAAATGCTGTTCTATCTGGGCAGCACCAATACCAACGAGAATATTGCCCGGTTCTACCGGGATCTGTGCAGGAAATAGGGACGTTCCCTGAGGAAGAAAGACCATGGAAATCGGATGGATAGATTTCTCAAAAGAAGACAGAGATAAGGTCCTGGATGTTCTCAATCTTCTCCAGGAACCCGGAGCGGTTGATGAATTGGGAATCGGGCAGATTCGAGACGGATTTGCGAACCGTTTTTTCCCAGGAACGTCAACGGTTCAGACACGTGCCAAATACTTTCTCCTTGTCCCTTATATTCTGAGGGAAGCAACGGCAGGCCTCTATGGGAACCAGCCGGGGTCCATACTCGGACGAGTTGACCGGGAAGAAAAAGACTGTGCTCTCCGCCTGTATAACAGATGCAAAGAAAATGGAATCAGTCCTATTGGCATCGGAATCATCGGGGCACGAGTGCTCCCGGACAGATGGGTAGCGCGAAAACCGTCCAGCATCTATTGGAACGGAATACAGACCTACAAAATCTGCCAGCAGTTCGGAATTTCGATTTCCGACTTGGTCAGAAGCTCTGTTTATCAACGGAATCGCGAGAAATCACTGGAGCTCGGAAATCGGACTGACGATAAAAAGAACAGAGAATATGATGATGAGGATGCGGGGAAAGGGGAAGGTTTCCAGTTCTTCGATCTTCCGGAGTGCGCATATGGAGATTGGCGCGACGGACTTGGAATTCGCCTGACGAAGGAAGAAGCCGATTTCCTGAAATTCAAAATCGAGTCTTCAGTGCCGCATTCGTTGCTGGGCTATGTGCTTCGCAATGAGATTGACCTCAAAAAATACACAAGCTTCGAGGCAATGACAGCGGATATCGAGGATTCCGTTCAGGAAGATACCTCGCATCTGATGAAGCTTGCCTGCGACTTTAACAAACTGTTATATCTCGCTAGAGTACGGTATAACATGATTCTGTCCGAAGGCAGAAATGAGGATGCATGCGCGGAATGGGAGAGATTGAGCGAAAACCTCCCGGAACAATGCGTGGTTGACCTGAATGATCTCTACTCTACGCTTCACATTACCAATTTCAAGCTTCGCCGCTTCCTGACAGAACTGAAAACTATAATGCTCTTCGGAGATGTTGAGGCAGCCGATGGGCTGATAGTAAACAGAGAAATCGAGCTGAAAACAAGAAGTAGGGCCAAACTGTGTCATCGTGAAGACTATGCTCCGGATCAGTGGGTAGGCGGGGGGCTGTTGGACTTCCGGCTGTCGAGCGCCCGTCAGATCGTGTCGGATATCCAGGAGGGGAGAGCAGGGAATGTTTCAGACAAACAGTAACCGCGACCGGCTGGATTATGGGAAGGTCCTGATCCCACCTGACGGCTATGTGCTGGAGAAAGCAGTCGGGATGACCTATTCTCTGGATTTGGAGGCAATGACGGCAATCTCCATTGTACTTGGCCTGCAGGAAGAGACGGACAGTCAGGTCCTTCACAATCCCATCAGCATGCTGAACTCACTTCAGAAGGTGTCCGGCAAACTCCTGATATTCTGCGAAGCGGGACAGATCAAACACAGCACCCATCCGTCAACACTGATGCTTCTCCTGGAAAAAATGGTTATCCAGGTAGCCCTTTCCAAGAAGAAAGGAATGCTGGGTTTCCCGGCATTCCATCCCAAAACCTGGCTGATGCAGTATCGAAATCCGGATGGGAAAAGGCTGTATCGATTTGCCGTTCTCAGCAGGAATCTGACCTTTGACAGAAGCTGGGACATCTGTTTCTGCATGAATGGCACGGAGACCGGGCAGCAGGCTGAAAAGACGGAACCGCTGGCGCACTTCCTCGAATTTCTGACAGATCAAATCAGCGGTGATATCCGAAACGCAAGGCAGAAACGGCTTTTTCTCAGAACGCTGATGTCAGAAGTCCGGACCGTCTCATTCTCCACAGACAGTAAAGAGTTTGGAGACGATTTTGATATCCTTCCGCTTGGGATCGGCGCAAACGCCTGGGATATGAAGAAAGATCCACTGTTCTGCACAAATCGGGGAAAGCCGCCGTATTGCTTTCATGACCTGGTTGTTTTCTCTCCCTTCCTCAGCGGGAGTATTATTGAGGAATGGAACAGGCAGGAGCATAATCGATATCACCAGGGCAAGTCCGATACCAAACGCACCCTGATTACCAGACGATCCGAGCTTGAAAAGCTGACAAAGGACCAGGTCAGTAATTTTAAGATATATGTTCTGAAGAATGATGTGGTCGATGGCGAGGAGCTCATTTCGGACGCAGGTGATAATAAACAGCGGCAGGACATTCATGCAAAGATCTATCTGAAACGAATCTATGCCCATACAGATCTTTATCTTGGATCCATGAACGCAACCAGTGCGGCCGTAGGTGCGAATGTGGAAATGATGATTCGCTTGGGCTGCCAGAGCCGATATCTCTATGGGGACAGTATTCTGAAGGAACTGTTCTGCGGCCCAGCTGACGCACCGACCAACCCGTTTGAAGAGGTGGAAGTCAGGCAGGCCACGGCAACCGAGCAGGTTGACGAAACGAAGGAGATGGAGCAGTTTGTCAAAGCTTTCTGTCGCAAGAGACAGAAAGCGGAAGTAACTGCCAACGGTGAAAGGTATGACGTCACCGTCATCTGCGAGCTCCCGGAACTTGGCAATCTGAAAGCAGAGATTGCTCCGCTGCGAAGAAGCGTGTATCAGGAATTGAGCGGGAAAACGGAATTCCGGGGTATGGAACTGCTTCAGCTCAGTGAGTTTTACCAGATCCGCGTCAGCAATGGGGAGAACAGCATTGAGCGGATTGTCATGATTTCCACGGTGGGTATTCCCGATGGGCGCGAGAATGCCATCGTTGGCAGCATTGTCAAGGACAGAGAGAGCTTTGTGGAGTATGTGGCCTTTGTCCTGGGCGACAGCTATCTGATGTCTGCCCTTGAAGCACAGCTCCAGGGAGAATCAGGGGAACAGTCAACGGAAGTTCAGAGGATGCCAGCCTTGTATGAGAAGATGCTGAGAACGGCTTCAGATGAGCCGGAAAAACTGAAGGAGATAGAATACCTTCTGAAGATGGTCCAGGATCGAAAAGTGATCCCGGATGAGTTTCGGGAACTGTATGAGACCTTTCGGACAACATTGCGGCTGAGATAAGAAACATTACGGAGACGGATATGGCAAAGTTCAATGTGGATAAAACAGAACAAGCCACGATGGATGTCCTGAAGGACTTTCAGCGCATGACGGTGGAGAGAATCTACCATCTCTTCAAGAACGGACAGAATCGGGTCCTGGTCGCGGATGAAGTCGGCCTTGGCAAGACACTGATTGCCCGGGGCGTGATCGCTAAAACTGCTCGACTCCGTATCGATGAGGGCGATGACCTCTTTAAGGTTGTCTACATATGCTCCAATATCAGCATTGCAAACCAGAATATTCGAAAGCTTCGCGTGTCGGATTCCGCAACCATCGAGGGAATGAGCGACACAAGACTTTCCATGCAGCATTTGAAGATCTGCCAACAGGAAAATGACCAGAAGCTTCGGGATGGGTTTATCCAGCTGATTCCGCTTACGCCGGGGACCTCTTTTCAAATGACTACTGGCGGAGGTACGGTCAACGAGCGGGCACTGATGTACGCGATTCTGCATCGCATGCAGGATTTCTCCGACTATCCCGATGAGCTGGAGGCGCTTTTCCAGTATGCCGCGGTAAAATCCTGGAACTGGTACCGGGACGAATACGAGCGGCAGGTGAGGGAATGCGAGGAAAAGACCGCCGGCACCTATCCTGGCGACCTGATCGAAAAAATCTATATCGACAATCAGAGCAGCAACATCATCGGGGATCTGAAGAGCTATCTGGAAAAGAGAAGGAATGGCAGTTCGACCTGGCAAGAGAAAATCAATATCCTGAACCGCCTGAGGATTTTGTTCGCCAGACTGAGCGCCCGGATGCTGCAGCCGGATCTCGTCATCATGGATGAATTTCAGAGATTCAAATATCTGCTCTCTTCCGAGGAAAACTCTGAGATTGGGATTCTTGCAAGACTGTTCCTTGGAAGCAGTGATACGAGAACTCTGCTGCTGTCGGCAACTCCTTATAAGCTCTACTCCACGATGGAAGAGATTGATGATTCAAAGGGCGTGGATGATCATTTTCAGGAATTTCATCAGGTGATGCGATTCCTCCTCTCCGGCGAGAATCAGGAATTTGAAGAAGTCTGGTCCAACTATAATGTAGCGCTGCGGGAGCTTCGAGAGGGCGATACCTCCGTTCTTCAGGTGAAGAATCGGGCTGAAGATGCGATGTATCGCTCCGTTTGCCGGACGGAAAGAATCTCAGTCATGGAGTCGGGTGACTATACCGATGACAGCAGCGTCAAGCATGCCATCTCCATCACAGAGAATGACATTCGCTCGTATCTGGCGATGAGAAAACTTCTGAAGGATATCGAGGCCAATTACTCAGTCCCGATGGACTATGTGAAAAGCTGCCCCTATCTAATGTCCTTTATGAAGAATTACAAGGTGAAGGAGAGAATAGAACGGTATTTTGCCGCCAATCCGGAAAATACGGAGCTGGCACATAATGCACTTCTATGGGTGGATCCGCAAAAAGTCAATCGCTACAAACCACTTCAGGTTACCAATGCCAGGCTGTCTGAACTTCAAAACAGAGTCTTTGAAAACAATGCGGAACTGTTCCTTTGGGTTCCTCCGTCCAGACCTTATTACGAGCTTCAGGGGCCATATCGTCACGCGAGGAATTTCTCCAAGATCCTTGTTTTTTCGGCTTGGGAGATGGTGCCAAGAATGATAGGCGCTTTGCTGTCCTACCAGGCGGAATGCCTGACAGTAGGGGAGGTTTGCAAAAGAGCCAATCAGGTGGAGCCGGGAAACAAACGATACAACGCCAGAAGGCGGTATCCCTACCAGAGGCTGAACTTTCAGCTTAAAGGGTCAGAACCCCAGAGAATGACGGTGTTTACGCTGATCTATCCATCGAGAACCCTTGCAGAATTGTATGATCCGATAGCCTGCATGAACAATGAGCTGAAATTGTCCTGAATTGAACATGAGATACGCGATAAGGTCCGGCAGAAGCTCAAATCATTGGAAAAGTATCAAAAAGAAAAACGCGCCGAAGACCGGCGCTGGTATTACCTTGCCCCCATGTTGATGGATGGCTTTGATTACGTGCGAAGCTGGATTATAGGGCTTCGCAATAGTCAGAATCAGGATCAGATTGCTGAAGAAGGGGAAGGAGACGAAAGCGGAAGAACCAACAATGCGTTCATGGCGCACCTGGACCGGCTGGCAGAGATGATCGAGGAGGACGATATCTCTCTCGGGGGAATGCCTGATGACATCGCAGAGACAATGACGAATATGGCATTGGCTTCCCCAGCAGTATGCTGCTATCGGTCAAACGGTGGTAATTCCATCTACGCTACCGAATTGGCGCGGGTCTTCCTGAACTATTTCAATACAATAGAGTCGACAGCAGTCATCCAGCTGTCTTCTGAGCGCTTTCATGCAAGAATCTCTGATGAAACAGCACATTGGCAGGATGTCCTGATTTATTGCAAGGACGGCTGCTTCCAGGCGATGATTGACGAGTACCGCCATTTGATCAGAGACAGCTGCGGCTTCTCCTCAGAGGCAATCATCGATGAACAGATTCATCGGTCAATGATGGAAAACCTGCGAATGCGTTCAGCTCCTTATGAGGTGGATACTTTCGAGGCTTTCCAGAACAGGGTCGGAGGAGATCAGAAAGAAGAAAGTGAGAAAAGCCTCAGGATCAGGACGCATTTTGCTGTAGGATTTATTAACGCCGGGAAATCAGAAACGGAAAAGAGCGCGGTGCGGAAGGAAAATATCAGAGGCGCATTCAATTCGCCGCTGAAACCTTTCGTTTTGGCCACGACATCCATCGGGCAGGAAGGTCTTGATTTCCACAACTATTGCCGAAAAATTGTTCACTGGAATCTCCCGGCCAATCCCATCGATCTGGAACAGAGAGAGGGGAGAATCAACCGGTTCAAGTGCCTTGCAATCCGCCAGAATGTGGCGGGAAAATATGGTTCAATCCATTTTGATCGGGATATCTGGGAAGAAATGTTCAAAGCAGCGGAGCGGGAGCGGGAAAACGGCCAATCGGAGCTTGTGCCTTACTGGTGCTTTGGGAAGAATCAGAATGTAAAGATCGAACGGATTGTTCCGATGTATCCGATGAGCCAGGATGAGATCTCCTATGAACGACTGATCAAAATCCTTTCCCTGTACAGAATAACCCTTGGACAGGCCCGTCAGGAGGAACTTTTGGAATACCTGTTTAGGGAATGCAAGAATCCGGATGAGCTGAAAAAACTATTCTTAGATTTGAGCCCATATTCCAAAGGAACTGGCGAGGAGGAACAATATGAACACGGATAATCCCCGGGAGGAGATCAATCGTTCTAAAGCAAGGATCGATGATCGATGCACAGAATGTTGCGAAATGTTTCATCTGAACCAGATCACTATCACTCCTGATCCCAATGTACAGGTCGAGTATCTGACTATCAGAAATACTCTGGAGCTCTACAGCCGCGCCAGCGGTGATGTCCTGCTTGTGAAACAGCAGATTGGCACTCAAGACATGGAGTGGTTGAAATCTTATGACGGAGAAAAGACGGTATTTACGATGCGTCCAAAGACGCTGGAGTCTTTGGATGCTCTGAAGGACTGCAATGGTATTGCTTTTCTCGACTCTATCGACTTGAACTATCTTCATTCTGGAGAGATGCTCATTGCGTTTGGGGACCTATCTCAGAATGCCTCCGCGCCAAATGCGGTACTAATGCAGCCGGTACGACGAAAGGATGCCGAGGAAATTGTAAAAGTGGTTTCTGAAGCGATAGATCATCAGAATTCTATTACCGAGATGCCGAAGGACACCCTGCATATTACAGAAGCAGAGTCAGGCGCGCAGACTGAAAAACATCTTGTGCGTGCAGCGTTAGCAAAAGCCTTCTCGGACACATATACGGTTGTTGACGCCAGATTTTCCGGCACTTCTTTTGAGAGTAAAACGATCAGTCTTACAGAATTCTATGACAAGAACAGAATCGAAAAGGGGAGACTGAGAGGAAGCTGGACACTTTTTAACAAACAGGATATAAGCAAAGTACTGGATGAGGGTATCGCAAGGAAAGCTGTGGATGCCATAAACAAGGAGATGTCCCTTTCCATTCCGGGATATGGGAGAATTGTTAGGACAGCAGATCTTGGAAAGTATCGCGAAGGCATGGAGAGTATTGAAAGAAATTATCGGCAATATCTGAACGGAAATACCCAGCAAGTCGGCTCTATCCGTGCCAAGAATGGATTTACACCGAACGAAGCGATCGAAAGCAGTCTCAGTGAGCTGAAAAGATACCTTCTGACGATATGTCCGAACCCAGACTGGGATTGGTATGGGAAACACGTAGAATGCTTCGTTGATGACACAAGAGAAAAGCTTACACATTTTTCTGATAAGGTGAAGCTCAGAATCACAGAATCGAGCTTCAAAGAAAGCCAGTGGGAAAACTCAGACTTTATAGAATCAATCAGGAAGACTTTTGCAACAAACCGTGGCTTCTTCTCAAATGAATTCATGTATCTCTTTGGTCGTTATGCGCAATTGCAATCTTCGGGAAACGCAAGAACTGAACGATGGCAAAGTGTCTAAACTGCAGAAGATGCCAATTCTATTTAAACGACAATTTGATAATCATATTATAATAGCAGCAAGCGAAGAATTATCTGATCCGACTTTGTCGTGAGCGCTTGATAGAGTAGGTGCCGAGACTGCTATGCATGATGTAGCTTGCTGCCTGTTTATTCGCAGATAGGAGAAGAACGTTTATGACAGAAAAGCAATTCTGGGCCAAACTGGAGCGGCTTTCGGGCAGGAAAGAATCCATGCTTGAAGCTGTTAGACTGATTCGGCAGGCGTATGATGAAAATCTCAATGTGATATGCGGGGTCAAACGCAAAGGCAAGGACACATATAATCAGCTGTATGTCAACATCATCGAGGAACAGCCGAACAGCGAGAATAATCGTTATATGCTGTGCTATACCAGTTGGAATATGGCTTCCTCGGATCCTCTGCTTTCGGAACCTTGTGAAACGCTGCCGATTCGATTCGTTGTCGACAACATGATCAACAAACCGGTTATTGGCGGGATTGTTTTCAACCGTCACAGCCAGAATAAAAATATCATTGTACCCAAACAGCTTCTTGACGGAAAATCTTTGTTTGAGACTATAAAAAATGTGATGAATAATGATCCGAATCCGTTTCATGTGCCGGTGGGAGACAAAGGAGATTATCTATGACTCTGTTTAATGATCAGGAATATCTGAGGTTGGAAGCATTGATAAAAAGTAAGGCAGCACAGCAGGATCAGGAAGCCATCGAAGACATCGCTTTTTTGAAAACAGCAATGCTTGCTTTCTGCGAGTACGCGTATAAAGTCAACGAAGAGCAGATTGAGACAAGGATGGCGAAAGGAATTCTGACCGGAGCAGAGCTGCGAGAAGTGGTAGAACACTTCGACGGAACCAGGCATACTGCGCATGAACGCGCTATTGCACAGACAAAGGCTCTCAACCGCATGGCGAGGGCTTATGCCTGCGAAAAGATTTATCTCGGAGATGAATCCGTTCGATTTGAAATTGGATCCTTTTGCGGAGAAGTAGCAGACTGGGTTTTCAGCAACAGAACATAACAGGCATAGGGATACAGAGTTAATCCTGTGCGCTATCCCTATCAAAGAAAAAAACAGCAATGAAGAATCCATGTTCCAGATTATTTGGGCATGGATTTTTTGTGTTACCCTCTAAAATTGACAAAAAGAAAAAACAAACTTATAATTTTCAAGGTGAGCGTTTGCCATCAACAATTGCTGAAGAAGGAGATAGGGTAGAAATGTTAGCACACGCAATGGCAGCCGGGGCCGCGGGACTGACGGAGAACCAGTGGCAGATTGCCGAAGGCCTGGGATGGAAGGAAGAGCTGGGACTTAGCCCATTTCGTGAATTGATTCAGTATCTCGATGAGCTTTTCAGCCGAATTACCACGAAAGATCCGGTTTCAGTCCAGATCCCTGAAGTGCCGACCACAACGGAAACAGGAAAACCGTTTTACGCCATGATCAACCACAGCACTCTGGCCGTGAGCAGGGAATTTGTGAAAGGAAAGGCTGTTTACAAAAGCAATTACTCGCTTTTGCAGGCAAGCGAGGATTATCAGGAGACGCTGGAGAGCTTTATCCGCCATCTGACCAGGGGGAGAGAATCGGCGGTGTTTTGCAAGGTGACGGAGATTCCGAAGGACTTCGACACAAGCAAAAGCATCATGACATGCTGCTCCGCGGAATGCGACATTTTTCTTCCGACAGGTCTCTGCAAAGGTCTTAGCAGAAGAAACGGAGCCCATATCACCGATGTGGAGGTCTTTTCTTCCATCGTAATAGATTACACAAAAGTGATGCAGAAGATTCAAAGACAGGGATACGAGCTGAGAACACATTTTTACCTGACCAGAGGCTGCGATATCCAGCTGATCCTGTCAGACCCGGAGGCAGCGAAGACAATCTGGTCAGAAGGCGGATACCGGGACTATCGATGTGTCACAATCAGCGATGAAGGCGAGGTCGAGCTCCAGCTTCGGCAGGAGGTAACATCCTGAAAAAGATTAAACCAAAACTATTGATCCTGAGAAATATCAGCAGCAAGAACCAATAAACAATGGGAGGTTTGTAAAAGACGATGATGAAAAAGACTGTAGCGGTGCTGCTGGGGATTTGCCTGTGCATCTCTCTTTGCGCCTGTGGAAAAAAGAATATACCTGAGGTCATTGAGCCGGTTGAAACTCCGGAAGCGACCCAAACAGTGGAGAAACCAGTGGAGCCTACGCCCGCTCTTCCGACATCGAACAGCGAGGAACTCAAACTGTACGCCTATGCCTTATCCAACGGCCATAAATATGTCGTGAATGATTTTGGACAATATGCGGATCAGTTCACTTTTGACAAGGATGGAAATCTGGTGGATCTGGATGGTTCTATGATTATCCAGGCATCCAATGTCATGAATTACCGGCCGATCCGAACCATGTATTTCAGTCAGGATCGCTACAACCTGACGGCAGAGGGAGATACGTTGAATGCGGGAAATGAGATCAGCTCGACGCAGGTTTACAGCAACTGCGTCGTTGAGCTTTACTGTGCCCCCGCGTCAGCAACGAACAGCGTGATCTGCGTGCGGAGCGGCAGCGACGCGGTGATTGAGATTCGCCCGAACAGCAACGCACGGTTCGTCACGGTAGACAGCAAGGATCTGGAAAACGGAGAAGTGGCCTTGAGAGCGGACGATCTTTCCCGGCCAATTCAGATTTACGTCCGTGTTCTGACAAATCTGGCAGAAGAAGCCAGGATTATCGCAAGATCTCTGGACCGTACGGCTGAAGCTGAGTGCATTGTGTCAGTAGAACTGACGGAAGCAAGGAGAACGCAGGCTGCCGGAGCAAATCAACGTGGTGGAACCGCCGCGGTGACACCGACGCCTTCGCCCACTCCGGCTATCGCGCCAATTCAGGGAGCTACTGAATTTGTCAACGCGTCCGGTAATCCTGCCAACCATGTCCACACCTATGCGAAAACCGTAACGGAACCGACTGCGACAAGCATGGGTTATACAACCTATACCTGCACCGGCTGCGGATATTTCTACCAGGATGATTTCGTTTCCAAGCTTACACCGGATGAGCCGGTGGCGCCAACGCATATTCACAGCTACACTGGCACTACGGTGCCGCCCACAGAAACCGAGCAGGGATACACGCTCTTCGTCTGCGATCTCTGCGGAGACAGCTATAAAGCCAATTATACCCCGGCAACAGGCGCATGATCTTCGCAGTTATGTGACATTCATATTATTATAAGGTAGGTGGATATTGTGCCAATCATGAAAAAGATTATCTCGTTCGCGGCTGTTATTATCATGGCAGTCTCGTCAATCTCGGGAACCAAAATGCTCAGCGCTTCGCAGAAGGAGAAGGATTCCACGCCAGCAGCTCCTCAGATCGAAGCAGTTGCAGTGGCGACGGCATCTCCGCAACCGGAGAGCAACCTTTCTAACGGCAATACACAGAAAATCTCGCTATCTTTACCGGACAGTAGGGAGAAAACCGCAGACACTGATCAAAAGAGCAAAAGTCAGTCAGACACCCGTGCCGCAACGGAAAGTGCTCCTGACAATAATTCCGCTGTCAGTCCTGCAGGTGCTTCGGGTGAAAACAAGACAAAGACGGATGGCCACGAGCACAAATATAAGACACAAATCATGAATCCGACATCCCGGGCGCAGGGATACACGCTCTATGTCTGCGAAATCTGCGGATTCAGCTATCGAGACAATTACACGGACGCTTTGTCGTGTTCTCACAACTGGCGCATCGTGAAGACGGTATCCGCGACATATGATTCGGCGGGATATACGCTGTATGAATGCACCGAATGTGGGCAGCAGGAGAAACGGGACATTCAACAGCAGCTCTCGTCCGGCGGGACTCAGGCATGCGGACACTATGTTTGCTCAAAGACGGTGATTCCCGC
>JBGUNA010000060.1:0-3316 GCA_045117135.1 Candidatus Limivicinus sp.
ATAAAGCCGTTTCCCAATTTTGAGCATAAAAAATGCGGAGTGTCCATTACAGGATACTCAGATCCCATAAGGACACTCCGCATGGTGCACAGAGCGAGATTTGAACCCGCATGCCTTTTGGGCACCAGTTCCTGAGACTGGCTTGTCTACCGTTCCAACATCTGTGCGTGTGGCGGAGTGAGAGCGGCTCGAACGCTCAAACACATTTCTGCGTCTCCTCCTTAGCAGGGAGGTCCCTTACCTGTTAGGGTATCACTCCATAACGATGGCGCTGGGAGGAGGTGTCGATCCCCACGGCAATTCTGCCGCCCACGGTTTTCAAGGCCGGTCCCGGAGCCGTCCGGGATCACCCAGCATTTTTGGCGCAGTGTGAAGGAATTGAACCTTCGCAGGTCTTTCAACCTGGCTCCCGCTTTCCAAGCGGACCCATTACCACTCTGGCAACACTGCAAATTGGCGCGGAACAGAGGTGTCGATCCCCACAGCATAATTGCTGCCCACAGCTTTCGAAACTGGTGCCGGAGCCGTCCGGCGTTGTTCCGCATGGAGGTTCCAGACTGAATCGAACAGTCGTCTCCTGGGTTGCAGCCAGGCGCCTTTCCACTTGACTATGGAACCATGTGGCACCGAATCAAGGATTTAAACCGCGATCTCCCGAGTCAAAGTCAGGCGTGCTGCCATTACACCAATTCGGTATGTGGTGCGAGAGGCGGGCTACGATCCCGCACGCTCTTTCAAGCACCAGGGTTTGAGCCTGGCCCGTCTGCCAGTTCCAGCACTCTCGCATTTCGAATGGTACCTGCGGAGGGAGTCGAACCCTCAATCCTTGTGGTATCCGGGTTTAAACCGGATGTGTATTCCCAATTCCACCACGTAGGCTTATCAGGCCTCTGCGCAGCCGGCGCCATGGGAAGCCGATGACCGGCTGCGCATCCCTGTGATTCTTGGTGACCTCTGTGAGACTTGAACTCAACATTACCAGATTGAGAGTCTGGCGTCCTTGCCGATTAGACGAAGAGGCCAAATGGCAACCCCGACGGGACTCGAACCCGCGATCTCCTGATAGACAGTCAGGCGCGTTAGCCATCTGCACTACGGGGCTGTGTTGTGGCTCCAGATCATGGATTTGAACCACGACCTCCTGAGTCAGAGTCAGGCGTGCTGCCGTTACACCAATCCGGAATATGGTGATCCCTGCGGGATTCGAACCCTGCATTGCTGCCTTGAAAGGGCAGTGACCTGGCCTGTTAGTCGAAGGGACCTTGTCAGCTCTGTTGCCAGAGCTGGTTATTTGTTATGCGGGGATTCGGAGTTGCTGTTCAATTTGAAAAATCAAAATATCATCGATCTTCACTCCGAATACGGCTGCGAGAACTACAAGATTATCTACAGTCGGCAATGCTGTTCCACGCTGCCACTTGTAGATGGCCTGCGGCGTGCTGAAGCCGAAGATGTCCTGGAGATCCTTCACCGTCAAGCCCGCGTTAATCCGCAAGCGAGTAATATTGTTTCCGGTTGCGGTCATATTAATGACCGGAATACGATTCATTTTATTTACGCTCCTGTTCCGGCACTGAGCCGGAAAGACGCCGACTTAGTTGGCCTTTTTGAAATTGATGGTGTTCAGAACTTCGATGATTTCGTCGACATCTTCATTCAGGATGAAGAAGTCTGATAATGATTTGGGATCCATAGCAATTAGCATAGATGATTCTCCTATTTGAACGTGAAAAGGCCGCCTGCCTCATACAAGGCAAGCGGCCAAAGAAAATCTGATTCTTCCCGGGCGGGGTTATGAGATCACATAGCCATGCTTCTTTGCCTTATATGAGCGCACGAAGAGACGGTCCAGATAATCAAAGCTGGACTGGAGTTCCTTGTGCTCTTTGCATGACAAAGTGAAGCGAACTGTGATCATTTCTTTTTCCTTTCCGGGCATTGCCCTGTTTTCTGGCGATACTATACCACGCTTATTGAGGTTTGTAAAGAAACCTGTAGTATAAAATTTGGGACAGGGACTATTGTCTCAGGAGGCTGAGCGCTTCTGGAGTGGCAGCCACCAGGTGAACCCAAATGCAAGGCATTTTGCCAGACCTTCTATCTTTGAAAGTCCGTTTTCTTTTGCGACTTTACGGCCAACATGGAAGTATTCAAAAGTATGGAGTGCGAGCAGAATCAAAAGAGGAAGCAGTTTCTTCTTTGCGGCAAGTGCCGCAAAGCCAGCGTATAAGGCCACACAGATCGGTTTTCCATATTGTTTTGTGATTTTCAGAAACATGATAATTCCTCCGTGATGATAAATACAGCCGATTACACAAACTTAAACAGATTCAAGCCTGTTACTTCTTCGTCCAGCTCGCGCTCGACATTCCCTTCGATCTTTCGGACAATCATCTCACAGGTAGCAGATATCCGGCACTCGTTGAGATGACCGCCGATCACGCTCATATCCTCCCGGCACAGATTGATGTGAAGATGCAGATAGGTCTTGCCATTTTTCGTAGATACAGAACCGAGTAGGGAAGTAATCTCCATTGGCTCGTCGAACGTGTGTTTGTGATACTGACGGGCCTCAACGTCATAAAGACCGATGACAACATGGTCTGCTGCGCCGAGCGCTTCTACAGAGCCCAATGTGATATGCTCGTCGTTGCACAAGGCGGTAAGAGTAGAGATAATCTCTTCACCGCGATCCATGCGGATGACATAGGTGTTTCCAAAGTTCCGATATTGCATGAAAAGTGCCTCCTGACCTTAGCTTGAAATGTAATAGGATTGTACAGCAAAAGAAAGTTTTTATCAATCCTTGGTTAATGCCAAACAAAAAGATTTAACGAAGAGTGTTGACATAAAACAAAAAAAGATATATAATAATAGTTGACAAAAAGGAAAAACGAACATTGGATAATGACATGGAACTTGAATTGTTAGGCATTAAACCGAATAAGAAAAAGCAGTTCGAAACAAAAGGGATTTTCTCGGTAGAAGACATCCTTCAATATTTGCCAAGAACGTATAAGGATTTCCGCCAGCTTACCGGAATTCTGCCGCGCGATCAGATTTCCTTGGTTAGTGCTGCCGTCGTTTCATGTGAACGCCGACCGGGGAACGGAAAACAGTTCGTGACCGCAAGCTGCGTGATCGAGCCTCTTAACCAGCGATTGACGGTTCGCTGGTTCAATATGCATTGGATTTACAGCAGTATTAAGTCGCTTGCAGACAGACGTGCAAGGGTGATTATTGCCGGCAAAATCGACTTCAGTGATAAGTATGGTTATAGCCTGAACCAACCGGATATATTCGAACCTGTCAGCAA
>JBGUNA010000061.1:0-75049 GCA_045117135.1 Candidatus Limivicinus sp.
GCTTTTCCTTGCACCTATTGTACCATAAAATAGCTGAATTGTCCCATACTACTTGACTTTTCAGCTGCTGCAGTAGCCACTAAATAAAGACAACTTTTCTGATAGAAGCTGCAGTGCTTTGTGTGCTGTTTCATCTGGGAATTTGGCTGCAGATAAAGAAAGAACTCGCCAGGAGAATATACTGTTATCTGCATGCCTGAGGCAGAACTTGTGATCCGACCCGGATTCCAGCACTGCGGTTATATGGCAGCTCATCCGAAGGAATATGCGAAAGAGATAGAGGCGTTCATCTGGAGGAAGCGGAATGTTTTGGGATAATGTGGCCAGTGTATATGACGTATTCGTCAATGTCATTAACAGGAAGACCCATCAGAAGCTGAAGAGGATCGTATCTGCTCTGATTGAACCTGATGATACAGTGCTGGAATGCGCCTGTGGAACAGGGCTCCTTTCTGCCGTTATAGCGCCAAAGTGCAGGCAGCTGACTGCAACGGATTTCTCTGAAAAGATGCTGAAGAAAGCAAAAAAGAACTGCCGCTCCTTCCGCAATATCACATACACTCAGGCTGATATTACGGCGCTTAACTTTGAGGACGGCAGTTTCGATAAAGTTGTTGCCGCAAACGTGATCCACCTGCAGGACAATCCATTGACGGCGCTTAGTGAACTGAACCGCGTGTGCAAAGACGGGGGGACGCTGATCATCCCAACCTATATGAATAAAGACGATAAAGGGAAAACAAGCGGGTTTGCCGGTGCCGTCGGGAAAGCCGGAGCAGATTTCAAGCGGCAGTTTACCGTAGAAAGCTACAGACAGTTTTTCCTGGATGCAGGATATCCAGATGTGAAGGTCTCTCTGGCCGACGGACGTATTTCCTGCGCTGTGGCGGTAATGAGGAAGAAATAAAATGAAGGTATATGAGTTCGGAAAAGAACATATGCAATCTTTTGCCATGTTTCAGTGTGCGGTTGAACTCTGGTGGGTGTTCAAAGCTTCCGCCGAGGAGATGGCGAAGGACTATCATGTGTATCTTTTTATCGCAGACGGCCACGATGAGCTCGGCACTGAGTTCGTTTCCCTAGAGAAATATGCCAAGGACGCTGCAGAGTATCTGAGAGCGCAGGGTATCGGACGGGTAGATGCGATGTACGGTGTTTCCATGGGAGGCGCTGCCGTGATCCGCTTCCTGGCAACGGAGGACATCCCTGTGGAGAAAGCCATCATCGATGCCGGGATCACGCCGTATCCCTATCCGAAACTGATCTGCAGGCTGATATCCGTCAAGGACTGGATTATGATTATGCTGGGGACCCGGTCATTTCGAATGATGAAGCTCGCCTGTCCACCGGAAAGGTGGACACCCAAAGGCGAGAACCCGGAGGCGCATTACCGGGCATTGCTGAAATTCTATAAGCAGCATTACACGCCGCGAACGATCTATAATGTTTTCTGGTCCACAGATAACTACTCCATGCCGGATCCTGTTCCACGGGTGGACACGAAAATCGAGTACTGGTACGGCGAGGAAGAAAAACGGTCAAGAGAAAAGGAGCATGATATCGAATTTGTAAGCCGGACCTATCCGCAGACGGTGTTCAGAGAGTTCAAAGGCCTGGCACATGCGGAACTTGTGATGATGTTCCCGGAGCGCTTTGCCAACGAAGTGAACAGATTTCTGAGTGCAGCCAATTAAGGAGGACAAAAATGGGTCTTGCGAAAAACTTTTTCAGTCAAACGCGGAAGCCGGAAGGCTTCTTAGGAAAAATGATGCTTGGAACGATGAACTCCGGGCATGCGAAATTGGCAGACTGGGGGTTTGACCATTTGCCTGAGATGTCCCCGGAAAGTGCGGTGGACCTGGGCTGCGGCGGCGGCCGGAATGCAGGAGAATTGCTGAAGATGTATCAGAAAGCGCATGTAACGGCAGTCGACTATTCTGCACTGTCCGTGGAGAAAGCGAAGGATTACAACAAGGCTATGATCGTAGCGGGTCGGTGCGAAGTCCTGCAGGGGGACGTGTCTGATCTTCAGTTCCCCGCTGGAACGTTTGATCTTGCTACAGCCTTTGAAACCGTGTATTTTTGGCCTGGGATTGGGAAGTGTTTTGCACAGGTCGCAAAGGTACTAAAGCCCGGCGGCTATTTCATGATCTGCAATGAGTCGGACGGGACCGATCCGACGAGTCTGAAGTTTGAAAAGATTATTGACGGCATGAAAAACTATACGGAGGAGGAGATCGAGGCGGCGTTGAGAACCGCAGGCTTCTCGAATGTCACAAGTGATCATCACCCGTCCAAGCCTTGGATCACGGTGTTAGCAAAGAAATAAGAGAAGGAATAAGACGTGCAGAAGCTTATTAAAACTACCTGTGCAATCGCTGCGGAAGAAATCGGGAAAGAGCGTGCCGGGCACATTGCCGTCAAAGCGCAGGAACGCTTTCGGAAATTGTGTCTTGAAAATGCATCGGATCCCAAGGCACTTCGGGTGCACACCGATTTCCTGCTGAAATATGTTGAATAATATACAGAGGAAAAACTTAATGAACACGATAGGAATCGACCACAATCTGGACTGTCCGAGGATCAAAAAGCTGCTGATGATTGGACTGTTCGGTGCCTTGCTGACGCTGATCGGAGATTGTTTGATCGGCGCAGTGAAGTTCCCGGACGGGGCAAACCTTATCGAAGGCTATTTCGCCATCGCGTTGGCCATGCCCACCTGGCGGCCGATTCTGGGCGGGCTGATCGGCTTTGTGGGGATCTGTCTGGAGTTCCCCGGTCTCATGACGATCTGCCCACTGATCCGGGAAAAGATGCCCCGCGGCGGCAGTTTTTATCAGCTCGCAATGTACGTTTATCTCGCTGTCGGCGGCGGGGCGGTGCACCTGCCCTGCGGCGTGTTTATGTGGATATACAAAACAGTTGCGGAAGCAGCGAGCCGGGAGATCGGGTATGACATCGCGCTGCGATATCTGCTGTACTTTATGCTTCCGGCTACAGCCGTGTTCAGCGTGTTTTTTATCGGAGCAAGCGTAGTGCAATTCATTGCCTTTATCAGTGGCCGCACGCCGTTTCCCAAATGGTACTGTGTGTTCAACCTGCTTCTCGGAAAGGCGGTGTTCAACTCCGTGCGCCGGCTCGGGAACACTGCGCTGATCAACGGGATCGGAACGTCCAATATGAGTCTTGGCGCGATCATCATGTTTACGGTTCTAATGCAAAGCTGGAAGAAGTATGTGGGCGAGCGGGAGTTTGAAAGATGATTGTACAGAAAACCTCTCTCTTTCCAGCTTCCAATGTTAAGCGTTGTGAGAATCACGGATTTGAGGTTTGACAACGCATGAGAATTTCACGCGAATGGAATGTTGTTTCCCGGCATTATCTTCGCGTTGATTCCTGCCGCTCTGGTGGGTTGGCTTGTGATGTTTCTCGGGGGCATACAGGCGGTAATGAAAGAATAGAAGAGAACAAAGGAGCATAAAGGATGGTCACCCTGATTCTGATAATGATGATGTGTGTCCTGCTTTTTTTCATGATTTGGTCGGCAACATACTTCTACCCATGGACGGGCCTGCTAACATTTTTCCCAAATGATATCGAAGAAAAAGCCAGGCAGCATAAGCCGCCGTTCCCGGCCGCGCCGGTGATTGGCTGGGTCATCCTGGTGCTCTGTGTGCTGGGCTTTGTCGGCGTGATCGTTTACGGGGGATGGGACGGGATACAAAAGGGCTTCACTTTCGAACAGTTTTTGGTCCGCTTCCTTGTAATTCTTTTCGGCGTTAAAGCCTTTGACATCATCGGGCTGGACTACATTCTGATCACGAAGACCCGGTTTTTCCAGTACTATATCCCGGAGACAAAAGGCTGCGCCGGGTACCACAGCTTTGGCTATAACCGGAAAGAGCAGCTCAAGCAGATCCTGACGCTGCCCTTCGCGGCGCTGCTTACAGCCTGGGTCTGCACACTGTTCTGAAAGCAGGACAAATGCTGGAACAGGATCAAAAAACACAGAGAAAGGTGTATTGGCATGAGGTTTCATCTATACGGAGAAGAACAGAAACCGGTCATCAACATGCTGGGGCCGATCTGTCAGAACGCCGATTATATGAGCGACGAAACGCTGGAACGGGAGGCGGACGCCTGTGTGACCTTTGACTACCCAGCCATGGACAGAGAATTCCAAAAGCATTTGACCTTTTTCTATTCTAAAGAGGAATCTACTTGGCGCTTCTGCCATAGAAAACTGCAGAAGGCCTATCCCTTTGCAAATTACAAGCTGGTCAGCGGATATGGACATGTAGGATATCCCGGAGAGCATCTGGAGGAATACTGTGGCTGGCTTTCAGTGGCTGCACGGGGTGGCAATACGATATGAAGGATAAAAACAAAATAACGTCAGCAGTTAATGAGTGAGGGAACTACAGGGGAGATCACCGAAAGCCAAATAAACAGAAGGATTTCAGGCAAAAAGTCTGGCGAATACGGTCTCAAAGCGGCCCGTCGTACTCCTCAGTTCCCCAAGCGCTGATCTTACAGGTGTTATACAAAAAGCCCTGGAACTTTACAGTCCCGGAGCTTTTTCATTCTTTAGTGCTTTATTCGATACCGTCCGCTAAAGGGCTTTTCTAGGAAACAGCTTTCACAAAGGTTGTAAAGATAACCCGGAGGCAGTTCCCGCGCACATTGGCTGCATTTGCGGATGTATTCATTTTTATCTGAAGCCATCAGTTCTTTAATCCTCTGGCAGATTTCTTCCCGCTGGCCGAAGTTATCATCCTGGATCCCGATTCGCATTTTTAACTGGTGGTTGATATCCCACGCTTTGTACTGCTTTTCACAGCCGAGAAGTGTATCAATATCAAAGTGAGGATCAGGAATCCTTTTCCCGCGAAGGATACATCTGGTGCAGCTCAGCCAATAGAGAGCCAGTTCGCGGTCATCCGCATCAATCGGGCAGGTTATGAGATCAAATACAAGTTCTTTTTTGTCATCACCAAAACTGCCGCCAAGCATCCCGTAGAGGGAGAGGGCGGAAGACATATCTTCCCGCTTAAAACTTTTGTTTCCGGGAAGGCTCTGCCAGGCCTTCAGAAGAATATCAATAGAGTATTTTGTCTGAAGAACCTCCCGGGGGAATTCAATGCAGGGTGTTCGTACGCGAGAAACAGGATATTGCAGCCCATCTTCTACAACGGAAGTGTTGTCCATGGTCAGTACTTCACCGAGATCAAACATGCCAAAACGACCTGCCCGCCCTGCTATCTGTCGTACCTCTCCGCTCGTCAATGGGCGCTGATGTTTTCCATCGAACTTTTGTGTTTCAGCAAAAACAATACGGCGGATCGGAAGGGAAATACCCATCCCGATGGCATCGGTCGCTACAATGATATTTGTCTCTCCGGAAGTATATTTCTCCACTTCATTACGGCGTGCAACGGGAGGCAGGGCGCCGTAGATAACACTTGCCCGAAATCCGTACCGTTCCAGATGAGCGGCAATAGAAAGAACATTCTTGCGGGAAAAGCATATCACGGCATCATGAGGCTGAAGATCCTCGAACCCGACGCATCGGCCCCTGTATTCCAGAGGGACAAGACGTTGATGCCGTACAATAGAATAAGGGTCGCCGAATTGTGCAATCAGAGATTCAAGAATACCGAGAGCTTCCGGAGCAAGGCAGATATGCACCTCCTCGGCATCAACGCAACAGATGGCTTTGAGCCAGGACGAGCCACGTTCGTCATCTGTGATTAACTGCGCTTCATCAATCACGGCAACTCTAAAGTGCTTTTGAAAGTTGCATAACTCCACGGTCGAGGCAACAATCTGGGCATGGTCTGTTGTGATTGATTCTTCCCCGGTTAACAGGCTGCAGGGAATACCGTCTGCATTGATTCGGTCGAACATTTCGAGAGCAAGAAGCCGAAGAGGACCGAGATAAGTTCCGTTACCGGCAGTTTTCAGAGCTTCCAGAGCATCATGGGTTTTACCGCTGTTTGTCGGGCCAACGTGAAGCACAAAAAACCGCTTCAGCTGTTTCGCCTTCTCGATCAGGGAATCCGGAGTATAAGAAAGAAGAAGGCTGCGGGCCTCTGCCAGATCACGTTCTCTGCGTCTGGATGTGGCAATTTCCGCAAGAAGCTCCTGAACCTCGGGCTGGCTAACTGCTTCCACAACATCCCGTTCCCGCCACAGGCGTGTATAACGGTAGCGTCCGTAGTATTTCACCAGGGGTTTGGGGAAATATTGATCTATGATTTTTTTCGTAACACCGTATCTTTCAATAGCTGTTTTCTGGTTGATATATTGTTCGTTTGTCTTGCTTTTTCTTTTCATAAATATGGACCTGCTGATCAGAATTCCTGGATACTATACCATATATTTCAAAAATGTCTATCCCTGTTCCTGTTTTCCTTTGGACATAAGATGTATGCTGGTGTATAATGCCTGCAGGATACCGAGGAGGAAAACCCATGAATAACTACAGGTTGACACTCTCCTATGATGGGACGAAATACAACGGCTGGCAGCGGCTCAGCAATACAGAGAATACCATACAGCATAAAGTGGAAACAACTCTGTCCCGACTGCTGGAGCAAAAAACAGAGGTTTCCTCTTCCGGGAGAACGGATGCGGGAGTTCACGCCAGAAGGCAGATTTGCTCTTTTCGAGCGGAAACAATGCTGACCTGTGAAGAGCTGTTGGGAGAACTCCGACGCTATCTTCCGCAGGATATCGGAGCATTAGATCTTACTCCCGCCTCTCCCCGGTTTCATGCCAGGTTGAACTGCACGGGGAAAACCTATCTTTACCGAATCTGGAATTCAGAAACACCGAATGTTTTTGAAAGAAATTATCTGTACGTTTATTCGGTGCCTCTTGATATTGAGGCAATGAAAGCAGCAGCGGCGCTGCTCTGCGGAGAGCACGACTTTTCGGCATTTACGAGTGCAAAACAGATGAAAAAATCAGCAGTCAGAAGAATTGATTCCATTATAATAAAGAGGAAAGAGGAAGAATTACAACTGTTTTTCACCGGAAACGGATTTCTGTATCATATGGTGCGAATTCTCGTTGGGACTTTGCTTGAAGTGGGGACAGGGAAGCGAAAACCCGAAGAAATACCGGGTATTCTTGCTTCCCGTGAAAGGGAACAGGCTGGATTTCTTGCCCCGGCTAAAGGGCTGACTCTCTGGGACGTACAATACTGAAAAATAGGGACAGGATCTTTTCAAAGAGAAAAGACCCTGTTTTTTCATTTGGTTATTTCGGTCAGGTGTATAACGCCATAATTTGCTGTATATGCTCCGCCATACCTTCCCTGACGCTTTCAGGGGCAAGGATTTCCACATTTTTCCCAAAGCCAGCGAGCCATCCGTAAAACTGGGGGCTGATGGCGACTTCCGTACTGACAGTAAAAGTATCCTCTCCGTCAGGGGAAATCATCACATCTTCCCCGAACCGGTCGATCACGGCATCGACCAGGAACTTTTGAAACCGCATTTGTACGAGTTTTATTTCACCCGTATACATATGAAATACTTTTGTGGTAAAAGTTGCAATATCGATTTTTTCAAAATCGTTTTTCCCCTGGCGGGGTCCGGTAATCGTAGTAACAGCGGTCATCCTGTCGACACGAAACGGCCGCATTTCCTGATATTCATGGTTGTAGCCCAACAGATAATAATTCTGGTCAACCCAGATCAGAGCAAACGGACTGACAACATGTTTCTTCCCCTGATGACGAAGTTCTTTCTTCTTTTGAAGGTTATAGGTGAAATACTGAAAGCGGATTATTTCGTCATTGTTAATTGCCTCTGAGATTTTATCCACATTTCGGTAAACACTCTCATT
This sequence comes from Candidatus Limivicinus sp., assembly GCA_045117135.1. Classification (GTDB taxonomy): domain Bacteria; phylum Bacillota; class Clostridia; order Oscillospirales; family Oscillospiraceae; genus Limivicinus. Next base: position 7,855 of record JBGUNA010000061.1, read on the forward strand.
CATCACTTTGACCCGGTTTCTGACGTAAACTGTACGGTTTAGCGTCTTTGCTTCGTATACACTGACCAGAGCGGAGATTTTATCAATCAGTTCGGTAGTCTTTCTCTTCGTGATGGAATTTGAGCTTTGCACCATATCAATCAGAATTTTTACTTCCTGAAGTGTAAAATCGCGGGTACGAAGAAAATAGCGGTCCTTTTTTTTGACAATGTCCATCCCATACCCGGTACGGCCGGCCTCTTCAGAGGAGTCGGAAGGGCCACCTTTTCCGAGGGTTTTCAGGTCTCTGTAAATGCTTTTTCGTTCCGCGGCAATATCTAAGCTGGTCAGATAGGAAAGAATATCCTGCAACGTAACAGGATGGTTTTCATCGGAATACTTCAACAGGAAATCCCGCAGGTACAGGATCTTCAGCTTTTCACCAAACATCTTGGCCATCAGTAGGTTCCTCCAGTCTGCAAAAAGGCAGGATTCATCTGCCATTAACTGCCAAAACGGGATATAAATTCGTCTTCTGTAAGAATAGGAACATTCAGTTCCAGAGCCTTTTTGTTTTTGGAAGATGCAGAAGAGGCATCGTTGTTAACAAGGAAAGAGGTTTTTCCGGAAACACTTCCGGCAACTTTTCCGCCCTGCTGTTCTACGTATGCTTTGAAAGCCTCCCGGTTTCGAAACGTATGTACATCACCGGTGATGACAAAAGTAAGACCCTGGCAGGTACCGCTTGAAGGTGCTTCGGGAGGCGTGTTTTCAACTTGAAGTTCTTCAAGTACACGCAGGAACATAGCTCTGTTCTTTTCGTCCGCATACCAGGAGAGAATAGAGCCGGAGCGCTCAGCTCCGATGCCGGCAATGTCATCAAATCCCTGTGCGCTTTCCAGCCGTTGCAGGAATCCTTCCCAACCGAGGAAACGGATGATCCTCTGCGCGGCATCCATCCCGATTAGCGGGATACTCATAGCCATAATAACTCTGGCGGGTACGGCATGCCGGCTTTTCTCAATAGCGGCGAGGAGATTCTCGCAGGATTTTTCACCGTAGCCCTCCATTGCTTTGATTCTGTCTGCATGTTCGGCGAGGTGAAAAATATCTGCAAACTCAGCAATAAAATGCTCGTTGATAAAATCTTTCAGCGTCTCGGAAGAAATCCCGTCAATATCCAAGGCACTTCTGCTGACAAATCGCTCAAATTTTTTAAGATTTTTAGCCGGGCAGACCGGATTCGTACAGCGCAGTGTTTTTGTTCCGCTCGTGCTGACGGTAACGGAAGTCGGTGCCCCGCAGACAGGACAGGCTGTCGGAATGGAGTATGTGCCTTCACGGCTCTTTACAGCAATAACCTTTGGGATGATCTTGTTGGCTTTAATGACCTCCAGGGTCGTTTTCCGATTCTCTCCCAATCCGAGACGTTCCAGTTCGCTGAGATTGCAGAGAGAGGCGCGGGAAACAGTTGTACCTTCCAGTTGAACCGGGTCGAAGACAGCGACCGGGGTAATAACAGAGGCGGCACAGGACCATTCGATATGATCGAGCAGGGAGATGGCTGAAGTATCCTGCCACTTAAAGGCAAGGCCGGCTCTTGTGGCATGATGTCCGGTTACGCTGCCGGAGGAAGCATACTGTGTATCGTCATAAGTGATCACAAGACCGTCAACAGGGATATCCATTTCTCCATGTTCCACTTTTTGTGTCCATCGTTCGATTACGTCCGGTAAAGATTCTGCATCAGTCAGTTCATGCTCTACGGTAGTAAATCCTTCTCGTTCCAGAAACGCCATGCGCTCTCCCCAGGATGAAAGTTGTCCTTCCAGATATACAAGCGTGAAGGCATTAAAGGTAAGAGATCGGCTGCGTACTTTATCGAGATGCTTTGCATCCAGAGCAAGTGTCCCGGAAGCAAGGTTTCGTGGGTTGGCGTATTTTTCTTCATCGTCGTCAAGAGAATCATTGATACGCTCAAAATCCGTATAAGAAATAGTGGCTTCACCGCGTACCACCATATGACCTTTATAGGAAAGGTGAAGAGGAAACCCGGCAAGAGCGTCTTTCATGTAAGTAATATTTGTTCCTATCGTTCCGTTTCCACGGGTAAGGATTTTCGTTAAAGAACCGTTGTCATAGGTGAGAACAAGGGTCAGGCCGTCAAGTTTCCAGCTGATCCAGATGAGACGACCGTCAGCCCATTTCTGGAGTTCCTGCACACTCTTTGTTTTGGCAAGAGAGAGTGCAGGGAATTCATGAGCTTCTTTTTGCCCGTCAACGGAAGATTCCTCTTCCGAAAAACTGACGTTCTGAGTTGGACTTTCTGGAAGAACATAACCGGTTTTTGCTTCCAGGACGGAAAGCTCATCAAATTTGCTGTCCCATTCAAAGTTGGACATAATCTCATCTCTGCCGCCATAATAAGCTTCTGATGCGGCGTTGAGCTGAGAAACGAGTTCCTCAATGCGTGCTTTATCTCTTTCCTGTCCGGCCAGTAAAGTATCATCCATAACCAGCAACCTCCGAATATAGTAAAACCATTATAACACGAAATACACTGTTTGTCCGCATGAAAAACAGGCAGCCTTTAAAAGACTGCCTGAAAAGATTGGTCATTGAAATTAATATGCTACGCCCCAGTATATCATCGTCTTGGCAGGTTTTCCGCAGCATGCACAGACATCTCCGAGATGCTCTTGGGCAAAAGGAATGCAACGGGAAGACATACCGGCCTTTTCCTTCATAGCCAGTTCACACTGTTCTTCACCGCACCACATCGTTTTGATAAATCCGCCATGCTCTTCCTGAAGCTGTTTTGCCTCCTCAATGCTTTGGGCAGGAAAGATGTGCTGCTCAAGGTTTACGCGTGCTGAATCGTACAGGCCCTGCTGTACTTTGTCCAGAAGGGCAGGGATGCAGGTATCCAGCTCATCAAGCGATACAACAGTTTTCTCCCCGTTGTCACGGCGGACAGCGACACAGGAATTGTTTTCAATGTCACGCGGCCCAAGCTCGAGACGAAGAGGAACACCTTTCATTTCATACTGAGCGCACTTCCAGCCGAGGCTGTTGTCGGAGAAGTCTGCTTTTACCCGGATGCCAAAGGAAGAAACTTTTTTAAGAAGTTCTTCTGCCTTCTCGGTAACGCCGGGCTTGTGGGCGGCAACCGGAACAATGATTACCTGAATCGGAGCAATTTTCGGAGGAAGAACGAGGCCGTTGTTATCGCCGTGAGCCATGATGACAGCTCCGATCATACGGGTGGTGGAACCCCAGGAAGTCTGGAACGGATACTGGAGTTTGTTGTCGCGGCCTGTGAATGTGACGTCATAAGCACGGGAGAATTTATCACCGAAATAGTGTGAAGTGGCACCCTGCAGTGCTTTATGATCTTTCATCAGGCATTCCACGGTGTAGGTCGCTTCTGCTCCGGCAAATTTTTCCTTTTCCGTCTTTCTTCCGCGCACAACCGGGATTGCAAGAACATTTTCAAAAAAGTCTGCATAGCAGTTGAGCTGCTGTTCGGTCTCTGCTTTTGCTTCTTCTGCGGTTTCGTGGATGGTGTGACCTTCCTGCCACCAGAATTCACGGGAACGAAGGAAAGGTCTCGTAGTTTTCTCCCAGCGGATGACAGAGCACCACTGATTGTACAGCATTGGGAGTTCGCGGTAGGAATGCAGGACCTGAGACCAGTGATCACAGAACATAGTCTCAGAAGTCGGACGGAAAGCAAGTCTCTCTTCAAGCTCTTCGCTGCCGCCCATAGTGACCCATGCTACCTCTGGTGCAAATCCGTTGACGAGTTCGCCTTCTTTTTTGAGAAGGCTTTCCGGGATCAGGACAGGCATTGCCACGTTGACATGTCCGGTTTTCTTGAACTCTGCATCCATGATCTGCTGCATATTCTCCCAGATGGCATAACCATAGGGGCGAAGGATGGTAAAGCCCTTAACCGATGCATACTCGACAAGTTCTGCTTTTCGACAGATATCGGTATACCACTGAGCAAAATCCTGCTCCATATCGGTAATCTGCTCAACTTTTTTCTCTTTCGCCATACTGTACTTCCTTTCATCGGGAATAAGCCCGTATTGTTTCATATAATTCACGCACAATGCGCCTCGCTATTATATTATCCGAATTGATGTTTGTCAATCATGCTTGACCTTTGCATTAAAAATCTATATAATGCGTATAACAATGTAGAGTGCTTCTGTGGGGTGATAACGATTAATAAACGGAAATTTCTGACAGAACTGGGCAAACTGCTGACGTTTATGTTTGAAGAAGACAGGCAGAGAGCACTTTCCGTCTATGAGAGTATGTTTGACGAAACGGAGGATGACACTGCGTTAATGCAGTTCCTCGGTTCACCGACAAAGCAGGCTGTTACCGTCGCCAGAGCCTATAATGCCAAGGAACGCCGCCTTGCTGTGACAAGCCAGGCGGGAGAGGGCAATGAGGACGTTGTAAATGATGAGGAACCCGGTTTTGTCATTGCCATCAACAGAATTCGGGATGCCGCTGTGGAACAGGGGATTATTCCGGATATTATAACCGGACAATATTCCGTCTTCGACGATCAGGAAGCTGTCCCGGCTGAGGAAGAAGCCCCTGCGGAAAGCGAAGAACCGGAGCCTGTCGATCAGCCTGAAGAGACAGAAGAGCAGTCGGATGAACCTGTTTCGGAGGTTTTTGATCAGGACGAACAGGAAGAAGAACAATCCGAAGAAGATCGTGCTTTTGAAGAGCTTCCGGTATTTACATTGGAGGAGACCGAAGAAGAAGCAACATTGCCGGAAGAAACGGAAGAAGCTGATGCGGGGGATAATTCAGAAACCGAAGAGTTTCCCGAAGATGCCGTTACAGATTTCGAAGAACCTGAAGCAGAAATACAGCCGGAAGAAAAGACTGCAGACGATGATGAGCAAATGGAGGAAATCCAGGAAGAGTATGATAACTTCCAACTGGATCTCGGGCCGATTCCGGAAGAGACGAGAGTGCAGCCGGAAGAAATCGATGAGATGATGGCAACTTTCCGGGGGAAAGAAGCGCCACCGGTTCCTGTCCGTCCGTCTTCTGAACAGACGACACTGACAGAATTTGAAGAAGCGCCGGAGGAAGACGCTACCCCGTGGAGACAGGTTTCCGAAGATGAGGTTGCACCATCCGGCAAACTGAGCATTCCCAGAGCAATCCTTTACCTGCTCGTAGCAGTTCCTTTAACAACCGCAGGCGTTTTAGTTTTGCTGGTCCCCACGATACTGTTTTTAGGGTTGGCGGTCGTTGCCGGTATAGCAGCGTTTCGTGTTGCGACTCTGGCATTCAACAACTTTGCAGTCTTTGCTGATATCGTGGTAGTTTTGGGTGCCGCACTGGTTCTGCTGGCTCTTGCGATTTTCCTGTTCTGGATCTTTGTGTCATTCATAGGAGGAGCGATTTCCGGCTTAATTAACCTGGCCATTCGGATTGGCGGCAAAGGATGTTACAGGGAGGAGAGAAAAGCATGAGAAAGTCCTGGAATTTTGTAATGATTATTGTTCTAGCTTTTCTGATCCTTGGTGCTGTATGCATGGGTGTCGGTCTCTTGACCGGAGCTGATTTCAGCAGAATTTTTGAAGTGGCAGATCATGAATATCATGTGAGAGAGGTTTTTTCTGCGGTTCGCCGTCTCATAACCAACCTCATAACCAACCCGCAATCCATTTCGGGAATTCTGCAGAACATTTTTTAAACTGTGTATGCCCGCCTCAAGGCGGGCATTTTTGTGAACTACAGAATATTCTTATAATTCTTCTTGACTTTTTCTTTTCTTGCATTTATAATACACAAGCTAAAGTTAATAAATCATAGTTCACTTGAGCAGACGTGCAGAAGTCGCGTAGTTGGTCGAGCGCGCACGATTGGAAATCGTGTAACAGTCAAAAGCTGTTCGAGGGTTCGAATCCCTCCTTCTGCGCCATGGGGAAATCGTTCAGAAAGTTGCTTTTCTGGGCGGTTTTCTTTTTCTGCGACCTAAAACCATGAGAGAAGGTTGTATATTGATAGTTCGTAAAAATGCATTTACCCCTAAGTTTACCCCTAACAGAATAATAACAGCCATTTGGAAAGCCGAAAAAGCTCACCAAATGGCTTTTCATTAACCTATGGAATCATTGTAAGTCCGATTCCCTTTCATGACGAATAACATAAGCAGTTATTTATCCGCTTTATAAAACCGGATATGCAGTCCCGTATTATCACGAATACCTTCACCAAGAAAACCACAATGATGCAGAATGGGTGAAAGCGCCTTGGAATCTGTCAGAAATGAGGGTACAGAGTGCCACGGCTGAGGTCTTGCACCGTCGGTAAACCACGCCTCGTTCTGAATATAAATGTGGCAGGGTGCACCGGTATGATCGATACCGGTCAACATATAACGTGCGGACATGTGACGGACATTGGCTGCATTGGTAATCTGTGTATCTACACCGCAGGGCTCAATAATCCCTTGGAATAATGGTCCTGTCGCAGCCCCGGAAAATGGAATCATACGAACAGCACCCAGTTCACTTTCCAACTCAACAATTCTTTCAGGATTCGTTTGAACAAACAATTCCAGAATCACATTTCCTGGTTCCATAGTATTCTCCTTAAGAATTTCCCGCATATTTCTTAGCTGCAAGTTTGCCGCAGTATTCCGCAACAAAAGCTGCAAAATAAGAGATAACGAACGTAATAGGCCAATCGCGTACAAAGCCCTGGACCCAATGGCTCATCTGTTCCGAAGCTGGAATAGCCTCATTATAAAAGATATTTGCTCCCGAAACAATCGCTGTATTAAAGGTATTCAATACCAGCGAGGGGATGATGCCGTCAGTTAGTTTCCAGGCCGTTGAACCTTCCTTCAATCCCAGCCGGTGGCAAAAAGTAACTGACCAGCTTTTGTAAGGAATAAAAATGCTCACAAGGATGATGACCAGGCTGATCATCGCCCAGATTTTGAAGATGTTGGAAATGTTGAGTGCTATTCCATCAAGCAGAATCACAGCAACTGCCATGATGAAGCCCATAACCAATGCCAGAATCAGAAGCAGGGTCTCTCCGTAATGTGTTTTCAGCATGGTCTCAGATATCCAGGGCAGCGTGGTGGCCCTGGTAGGTGGCTTTGGTGATGGTGCCGACCGCGTTGGCGTCGCCGATCACGCGCACCCAAGGCGCACAGTCGTAGAGCTCTTGCGCCACGTTCCAGCGGGGACGTTGACCGAGGGCGCAGATGACCGTTGTGCCGGGGACGAGGACTTTCTCCCCTTCTTTCGTCTCACACCAGATACCTTCGGAAGTTACCTCAAGACCCTTGTAACCAGTGTGCACGGTGCAGAGCTTATTGAGCTTTTCGAGCAGCAACGGGCGTTGGCGGATCACGGAGTCAAGCGCCACGGCGTCACGCATTTCGACGAGGTGGACCTTTCTGCCCTCCAGCCCCATGTGGATGGCGCATTCCACGCCGGAGATCCCGCCGCCGAAGACGACTACAGAGTCGGTGATGGGCTTTTCGTGCTTGTACTGATCGTTGACCAGGATCACGTTCTCACCGTCAAGGCCCGGGATCGGTGGGCATAGCGGGGAGGAACCTGCGGCAATGATGATTGCGTCGGGCTTGTAGGCCTCAGCAAACGCCTTCGTGACCTCTTGGCCGGTGACGATCTTGGCGCCCGCGCGCTCGGCCAGGAGCCTATAGGTCTCGCCGAGACGGAACATCTCCTGCTTGAAGGGGAGCACTTCCTCACTTTTAAGGATGCCGCCCACGCGGTCTTCCTTCTCACAAAGAAGAACATCATGTCCTCTGCGTGCTGCGGTATATGCTGCGTACAGACCGCCGGGGCCCCCGCCCGCAATGAGTACACGCTTCTTAACAGGTGCAGGGGTGATCTCCATACCCTCGTCCTCACGGCCAATGATGGGGTTGATAGCACATCTTCTGGTGCCGGTAGCCGCACGCTCGGACATACAGACAAAGCAGCGCATGCAGTGGACGATTTCGTCATCCCGGTTCTCCATTACCTTTTGGGGCAGAAAAGGATCGGCCAGCAGCTGGCGGCCCATCTCCACAATATCCGCTTTACCTGAGGCGATGATCTCTTCCATCTGCTCTGGATCAGAAAGACCACCGATAGTAGCTACGGGGATGGAAATGTGTTTCTTGATTTCAGCTGCGAGATAGACGTTGCGGCCGTGGTCCTCGAACATGCTTGGGTGAGTGATGCCGAAGGTGCGCTGGTAGGTGCCAGCGGTCACATGCAGCAGATCAACGTAAGGCTCCAGAATCTTCGCGATCTTCACGCCCTCATCGATGTCGTAGCCCTCGGGGACAAATTCGGATCCGGAGAGTCGGAACTCGATCGGAAAACCGGGGCCGACCGCGGTGCGGACGGACTGCAGAACCTCGATGGCGAGGCGGCAGCGGTTCTCGGTGCTCCCGCCGTACTCATCGGTACGGTGGTTGAACATGGGGGAGAGGAACTGGTTGATGAGCCAGCCGTGGCCACCATGAACCATAACCATCTCAAAGCCCGCCCGCTTACATAAACCGGCTACATGGCCATAGGCCGAGACGATCTCGTCGATCATTTCTTTGGTTAGGGCTTTGTAGGATAGGCCGTCAGCCCGCACACCGTCATCAGCGGACCACTGGTTCAGGCCGTGTTGCTTGTTCTTGTCAGTCATATAAGTACCAGCGTACATGCCGGAGTGAGAAAGCTCAATACTGGGGATAGCGCCGTGACGACGAATTGCATCGGCGGTGTAGGTAGCTTTGGGGAGAGAATTCAAAATGCTCTCATCCAGCCTGTATGCGTGGCTCCCATCGCTTGGGTGTACCATCAGCTCGGACACGGTGACAGCCGCGCAGCCGCCCTTGGCACGGTATTCATAGAAGGCCTGGGACTTAGGGCCGATGCAGCCGTCCAATTCAATGTCTGTGCCGCCCATGGGGGTAGAGAACATGCGGTTGCGATACCATACGTTTCCAATACGGATCGGTTTGCAGAGATGGGGGTACTTGTGTTCCATGGCTTTTTCCTCCTGAGAATTCATTTTTCTTCCATATAGCGAATCATGGCTTCCGCAGCTTTCTTTGCGCCGTCTACAGCGTGAACAACGGTTTTTGCTCCGGTAACAACATCACCCGCTGCAAAGACACCCGGGCGTGTCGTCATGTAGTTATCGTCCACTATAATAGTTCCGCGTTCATCCGCAGTCAAGCCGTCTGTAGTGCGAACCAGCTTTCCTCTGGGCATCTGACTGATGGAGATTACTGTGGAATCCGCATAAACCAGTATCGGTTCTTTTTCGTAACCGATGATCTGATCATTCTCATCAAAGATTGCCTTGTTGAACAGAGGACCATCCGGGGTAATCTTCTTGATCTGCATTCCAAAAACGAACTCTGCGCCGTCCAGCTCCGCATAAGCGACTTCTGTAGAGCTTGCAGTAACATTTTTGCTTCTTGCATAAAGAGTCACATGGCGGGAGCCATTGCGCAAAGCGGTGCGTGCAACGTCAATAGCAGCGTTGCCCATGCCGATAATCGCCACTGTATCACCCAGCTTATGTCCCTGTGGGTTGGCCAGATAATTCAGGCCAAACAGTACATTTCCCAGACTTTCACCCTGCAAGCCGAGCGTGCGAGGTTTTTCTGCACCGGTGCCGATGAAAATGGCATCATAGCCGTCGCGGATCAATTCGTCGATCATGAGGACAGAGCCGATGGTGGTATTGGTGCGGATCGTGACCCCCATCTCCTCCATTCTGGCCTGATAACGATCCAGAAAGCTCTTGGGCAGACGAAAAGCGGGAATGCCATATTGAAGAAGACCACCGATCTTGCCTTTCCATTCAAATACAGTAACAGGATAGCCCTGCTGCGCAAGTTTGATGGCGACTGTCATACCGGCCGGGCCGCAGCCGATTACGGCAGCTCTCCTGTTCTTCCTTTCCGTGATATTGATTGTCATACGATCAAGATACATGTCCGATATATATTCCTCAATGCTGGAGAAATGTACAGGCGTTTCCTTGATCCCTCTTATACAATGTCCTGCACACTGTTTTTCGTGATTGCAGACAATCGCGCAGACAGCGGACATGGGATTATTATTAAAGAGCATTTCACCCGCTTCCATCAATCTGTTTTCTTTGAAAAGCTGGATCACCGTGGGAATCGGGGTGTGAACCGGGCATCCCTGCTGACACCGTGGGTTTTTACAGTTGAGGCAGCGGTTTGCCTCAGCGACTATATGTAAAGCCATAGTTATTTCCTTCTAATAGTCAGTTTTTCCGGGCTCTTATGTCAATGCCTCGTGGCTTCGTTTATTTCATCCATTCTTGTTTAGGCGAAAAGAGGGTTGCAACGCCGAGCGTTTTGAAGTGATGATTCTATACATATGAAAGCTTCCTGCAATGTGAGGTTATGAGTGCAGGCGTAGTTATCCGTACCTGCGACAGGATTCATAACGATCTCGCTTATATACGTGCAACGCCTGAATCTCTTGCAGCCTGCATAACAGCCTTTGCCACGGCATCCTTTACACGCGGGTCGAAGGCTGCAGGCAGAATATAGTCGGCGTTCAGTTCCTCATCACTTACAAGTCCTGCGATAGCGGAAGCGGCTGCCAGCTTCATGGCGTCATTAATGTCATTTGCGCGTACATCCAGCGCTCCACGGAAGATACCGGGAAAACAGAGGACGTTGTTTACTTGGTTGGGATAGTCTGAACGCCCGGTGGAGACCACTGCAGCTCCTCCAGCTTTTGCATCGTCAGGGAAAATCTCAGGTGTGGGGTTGGCACATGCAAAGATGATGGCGTCACGGTTCATAGTTTTCACCATTTCAATTGTTACTGCACCAGGGGCTGAGACGCCGATGAAAACATCAGCACCCCGAATCATATCAGCAAGGCTGCCCTTGCGAAGCTTGGGATTGGTCAGTTGTGCAATTTCCTGCTTGGCAGGATTCATGTGATCAGGCCGTCCGTTCCAGAGTGCGCCACTGCGATCGCAGAGTGTTACGTCCACAGCGCCTGCCGTAATGAGGAGTTTTGTTATGGCAGTTGCTGCAGCGCCTGCACCGTTTAAGACGATGCGTACCTCCGGGAGGTTCTTACCCACGAGCTTGAGGGCATTCAAAAGACCAGCGAGAGTAATAACGGCGGTACCGTGCTGGTCATCATGGAAAATGGGAATATCGCAGCACTCTTTCAGCCTGCGTTCGATCTCAAAGCAACGAGGCGCGGAGATGTCCTCCAGATTTATACCGCCAAAACTGCCTGCTAAAAGCCGCACGGTATTGACGATTTCATCAACATCTTTACTGCGCACGCACAGAGGGATAGCATCCACATTACCAAAGGCTTTGAAGAGGACACATTTACCCTCCATAACGGGCATACCAGCTTCAGGGCCAATATCACCAAGGCCGAGAACAGCGGTACCCTCCGTCACGACAGCTACAGTGTTCCAGCGGCGTGTAAGCTCATAACTCTTGTCTACGTCTTTCTGAATTTCCAGACAGGGAGCGGCAACGCCCGGAGTATATGCAAGGCTGAGTGCTTCGGCAGAGTCTACCGGAGCGCGGTTGACCATTTCCAATTTCCCTTTCCAGTCATAATGCAGACGCAGGGATTCTTTTGCGTAATCCATAATATTCTCCTAAATTATTGATTTGTTCAGAAATCCCCGCCTCAAGGGAAGCGGGGGTTCAATTTGCTCATGTATCAGACCTTTTCGCCCATGTAGCAGAGGGTACCGTCTGCCGCCTTGGAGAAGCGGCAAAGGAACTCATCATAAGCGATCCAGCTCTCACGCGGGTAGTTGGCATGGGTCATACCCGCTACTCGGCCGACGGTAAGCATGGGGATTTTGTTTGCATTGCGATAGACGAACCAGGTGATCTCTCCGCAGGCATATTGCAGAGGCTTTTCTTCGAGACCGTAGAGTTTGATGAGGTTGCGCAGATAAGCCGCGATAGGGGATGTGACGCCGAATTCCATCTCTCCATGCTCGCGATCGGCAACGAGCCAGTCACGATCGCCAAAGAGAAACATAAAGGGTACAGCAGGGTCGATTTTCTCAGGTAGCACCAGGTCATGATCCGGATCCACCAGCGCGGACCACGGGGACACTGCAGCAATTATTTGAGGAGCGTGCTCAGCCAGGGCGGAGGTCATCATCCCACCGCTGGATTGACCACAAGCGTAGACGCGGGTCTCGTCGATTGCGCGCCGGGTTTTCACATCTTCGACGACTTTCAGTAGGAAGGCCACGTCGTCGATCTTCTCACCCTCATACTCACCATTCCACAAAAGCGTGTTTCGCACACTGCCGGGGCGTTGCTGATAGACGCATGCTTCGGGGAACACCACGATGAAGTTACGTTCCTCAGCGACCCGGCTCAGACCGGAGAGGCTGAGAAAAGATTCTGCTGTACCCCCGCGCCCATGCATACACAGCACCAAAGGTGCGGGAGAACCGCTTTTCATTACGCTCTCTGGGACGTATTCATACCATATACGGGTAAAATTCTGATATTCCATGGTATGAAGCTCAAAACCATAAGCCTCAGGGTCGATGCGGTTACGAAGCATCTTATGGCCGAAACCGCGATGGCGGCAGGCTTTCGACAGGTAAGCCCAAACCGCATCGGCGAGCTCCCTGGTCATGGATCCAGTGTAATCGTTGGTCACACGCACCTGGGAAATCTTCTCTTCGTTAATCTGGCTGGGCTTACAGACAGTAGTGGGAAAATAGATCTCGTCAGCGAAGGCGTTGGCAAAGCACTCTGCGTCGGTATCGTTCTGCTTTTTCCAGTAGGCACATACAGCAGCGTTATCACCGGTATTTTCCTTCCAACCCATCCAGACCGGGACCTGTACCTTTGCGGCGTTGATGGAAAGCTCTGTCTTTCCGGTGCTTTCCGCTCCGTGCAATACTTCGGCATTGAGCATAGCGAAGGAATTCAGCTCGCCGAAGGAGGCAAGCCCGGACCACTCACTGCTCATCTTCATGACAGCCTGTTGGGCGATGATTGCTCCATCACCAAGGCCAAAAGCATAGATGTTGTCCTGCATGGTAACATAGGCCTGGCGGGACTGAATCTGCATGTAAACCTTGTTCATATAGTCAGCGTCAATACCACTGGGTTTCCACACACCATTTTCAGGAATCATAATGTGCAGGAACAGATCGTGCTCCTCTGCGAAGGAGAGCCAGAAGCTCTCCTCCAGCCAGTCGAGGACGGAATCACAGGAGGGAGGTGCCACTATCAGACAAGGTTGGTTATAATGCAGGCCGGGCTTAAGGTAAGTATAAAACCTACGGGTTTCGTTTTCGAGCTTGACAGATTCTTCAAACAGTCCCGAAAGGAAGCACTCCCTGGCATCGGAACGGTTGACCTCAAAAACGCTCATATCTTTGGGGAATGTTTTGACTTCAAGCATCGTTATTTCCTCCGATTATCTCTGCTTTACAGGGGGAATACAGTCATGATCCAGAGGACGGAGATGACACAAAGAATTGCTGCAGGAAGTATAGACTGCTTGATCAGAGACTTTACGTCGTAACCGCCCATGCTCATGCACATGGGGACTGCCGGAGTGGCCATGGGAGTCATAAAGGAGCTGAGGCAGGCAGACTGAACAAGAATCATGATGCCGATGGGGTTAGCGTTCAGGGATTTGCAGGCAAGGATCGCAATGGGAATGAAAACAATCATAACGGTACGGTTCATCATGACCTGAGTGAGCAGGAAGGGCACGATGAAGAAAACAAAACCGATGAGGTAGCGGTTACCCAGCTTGTTGGCAAAGCTTGCAAGGAAGTTGCCTACGACCTCGCCGGCGCCGGTTTCGGTCAGAGCACCGCCCATGGCAAAGGAACCTACCAGCAGGAAAGCCATTGGCCAGTTAACAGAGGCGACGGCTTCTTTTTCCGTCAGGACTCCGAAAAGGACCATGGCGACAGCACCGGTTACGCAGATAACCCAGGTATCGATGCCGATATTGCGCTGAAAGATAAGGGCAAGAGTGGTGAGGATGAAGATGATATAGCCGGCTCTCTCCTTGAAGGGAGAAAGTGCTTCGCGGTTATCCTGACGGGTCTGAACTTCCTTTACTGCGACGACGGGCTTGTCAGGAGTAAATTTAGTTGCGAAGAAGATGCAGTAGATGATGACACCGATAAGCATCGGGAGACGGGCTTTCATAGGATCGGTAAGGCCGACCACATAGGTAGTGTAGTCATTAGCCTGCAGATAACCGTTGAGTTCGGCAAACTGGGTAGCACCGGCACCGAGAGGCAAAGCGGAAACAGTGGCAATGCTGACAATCGCCATGGGGAAAAGCGCTTTGGAAGGGTTAATACCAAGTTCATCGCAGCTGGCCATCATCAGAGGAGCCATAATGCCGAACACGATGACGGAACTTTGAATGAACTGCGAAAGCAGGGCAGCGATGAGCACATAGCCCAGCATAACGCGTGTGAGGGAACCCTTGGCAATTTTGTTAACACTTGCAGCGCACTTCTTTACAAACTGGGTGCGGTTAAATCCTGCAGCAACTATGAACATAGCAACGATCATGATGCCGTTGGCGTTTCCAAAATAGGCAGCAGCTGTGGAGGCTTTGAGACAGCCGGTCACGATAAACGCAACCATACTCAGCATGGCGGTCAGACCCATGGGGAGCTTACCCCAGATATAGCTTGCCATGGTGAGAACGCAGATAATCAGACAGATAGTAAGGTGTGACATGATCTTTTCTCCTTTTATTTTTCGCTTTTTCTTTTTTTATACATAACGGCAGACGTGGTCTACCGCGATGTCCGAGAATCCATATGCTTCCGCTTTGGTGAGTCGTCCGTTGGCGACCTCATGGATGGTGTTCAGAAGCTCTGCACCCATCTCTTTGTAGGTTTTCTCACCGCGAATGATAGCCGAGAGATCGACGTCCATGTTGTCCTCCATGCGCTGATACGTACGGCTGTTTGCCGTAACCTTGAGAACTGGGACGATGGCGTTTCCGGTGGGAGTACCGCGTCCGGTGGTGAAGATGACCACCTGGCAGCCACCCGCAACCATGGAAGTAACAGAAGAAATGTCATAACCAGCAGTATCCATGACGACAGCGCCGTGCTTTGTGGGCTTTTGTGCCTGCTCAAGAACTTCCACAATGGGGCGGGTACCGCCTTTGCGGATACATCCAAGGCTTTTTTCGTCCAGAGTGCTCAAACCACCCGCCTTATTACCCGGTGTGGGCTGACCGGCACGGCAGTCCTGCCCGGCAGCCTTGAGGTGATCCTCGTAAGCACGGCAGATTTCGATGATCTCATTGTGGATCTTTGAAGTTGCTGCACGCTTGGCGACAACATGTTCACCACCAATCCATTCGATGGATTCGCTCATCATACTCGTTGCACCGAGATCGACCAGAAGGTCACTCAGTTCACCAACAGCCGGGTTTGAAGCAATACCGGATGTAGCGTCGGAGCCGCCACACTCAATTCCCATAAAGAGCTCGGAGATCGGGAAAAGTTCCTTCTGTTGCATCCCTGCTGCAGCCGCCATTTCGCGGGCCGCGCGAACTGCTTTTTCAATGGTTTTGAGAGTGCCTCCCTCATCTTGAATACCAAAGGACACTACTGGTTTGGAAGTCATTTTCTGGATCTTCTCGCGCAGTTTTTCGTGGCCTACGGTCTCACAGCCGAGGCCAATGATAACTACGCCGTATACATTGGGGTTGCAGGCAAAGCCAGTCAAAACTTTTTGGGACATCTCAGTGTTCGCAGCAACATCGGAGCAGCCGGTATTGAATACGATGTTTACAGCACCGCGTACCTGGGAGGCAACGATGCGGGAGCTTTCACTGCCACAAGCGCAACTAGGTAGGATGAGTACATGATTACGGATTCCGGGACGGCCTTCAGCTCTGCGATAACCCCAGAACTTGAGACCATCGTCAGTTTTGACAGCCTTGAATTCCTCCGTTTCCTCGCAGGCGTCATTTACCAGCTCACTATCGTAATCGCGGGGAACGCTATAAATGTTTTCGTGATTAATAAGGTGTCCCTTCGCAACAGAACAGTTGGTTTTACCGATCAGTTCACCATATTTGATGACCGCATCACCCTCAGCAAAGTCTTTGAGTGCGATTTTGTGGCAGTAAGGAATATCCTCTTCTGCACAGAGGGTGAGAAACTCGCTTCCCTTTTGATATACAACGGCTTCTCCCTTTGCAACTTCTGTGACACAAGTCACCACGTTGTCAATTTCATCCATTATCAGTGCGTTGACTTTCATGGTTGTCCTCCAATCGAATTGGTGCTGAAATATTTCTTTCAGTGACTTTACAATAGCACAGAAATATTATATAATCAATTTCATGTATTTTATAGCTCTATAAATTTGGCAAATAATATGGAGGCGCTAATGGAACAGGACATGAAGTATATCTATCAGATATATCAGGACGGAAGTTTTTCTGTCGCGGCAGAGCACCTGTACATGAGTCAGCCTGCGCTGAGCATCGCTGTGCGACGTGTTGAGGAATCTATCGGTGCGGAGATTTTTGACCGTAGCCGTCGCCCCGTAACACTCACTGAGGCAGGGCAGGCTTATATCGACACGCTGCATTACATACGTTATCTGGAGGAAGACCTCGCCCATCGGATCGAGGATCTGCGCGGTCTGCAAACAGGAACACTGCGTCTCGGAGGAACGCACTTTCTCAACTGCTACATCCTCGCTCCGATCCTTGCGGATTTTGCCAGACTATACCCAGGTATCAAACTCGAATTGTTTGAGGATAGCGCCTTGAAGCTGCAGGGATGGCTGCAACGCCGTGATCTTGATCTCACACTCAGCTGTGCGCCGGAGATCGTGGAACAATTCGAGCATAAACCTGCTTTTTCCGATCACGTGTTGCTGGCGGTACACCGGGATATTCCACTGCCTCAAGAGCTGAACATACTCGCGCTCACAGCTGATGATATCTTAAAGCAGCGACATCTTGAACAAGACTGCCCACGGGTGGATTTGACACACTTTAGAGAAGTGGATTTTATTCTGCTCCGTCAGGGTAACAATCTCTATGACCGCGGGCGAAAGATGTTCGCAGAGGCGGGATTCGAACCAAAAATAAAAATGACCATCTCACAGATGGTCACTTCTTATCGTCTGGCAGACAACGCTCTCGGTGCGGTATTTATCAGCGATCGTCTGGTACGTTCCAAACGTTCGCATTTGCTTTTTTTCAAAATCAATTCGGAGTTTACGGATCGTTTGTTTTACTTTCTCTTGCCTAAACGTGACTATACCCCTTTTGCGGTTCGACGTTTTATGGACTTCGCTGCTGAGAATATCCCTCATCCAGATTTTCATTTGGAAAGAGAGAAAGCATAACTTTACAATTTTACTATACTACAAAGTATTTAGCAGTATAGTCGGATAGTTTAGCAGAGGATTAAAATTATTGTGTCACCTATACTTTTTGTTCTCGCGTAACCATAAATCAGCCGAAAAGCGGGGTAGAAATAGAGGGGGAGACAAAACGAAAAAAATGAAATAAAGAACTGCTACTATGCATATCAAAAATAATTTGATTTTCTATCTGCTATCTGATACAGTACTTGCAGCAAAAAAACAAAATCATGTATCTATACTTCTATAAAGTCCGAAGGAGTCGTTATGACATCAAAAAGAAAAACTATTATACTGGCATCCTGTCTCGTTGTGCTGTTCTTGGTTTTCGGCCTGATATGGTTTATAAACAGACCACAGGGTGTGTCTGGCGGAAAAACCGTTACGGTCGAGGTGCTGCACGGTGACGAATCCAAAAAGTCCTTTACGCTTCGGACGGATGCTGAGACCTTGCGCCAGGCTTGCGAAGAGCAGGGGCTGCTGTCGGGCAGGGAATCCGAGTACGGCCTTTATGTATTAACGGTTGACGGCGAGACTGCAGATGAAAATCTGCAGCAGTGGTGGTGCATTACCAAAAATGGCGCTGAACATTTTTATGGTGTGGATGAAACGATGATCAAGGACGGGGAGCAGTATGAGTTTACGCTCAAAACCGGATGGTGACAGACTTACTGCACGGCAGATCTGCATTCTGGCTCTTTTAGGAACCCTGATCTTTGCAACAAAGTTTGCTCTCTCCGGGATTCCGAATGTTAATCTGAATACGCTCCTGATTATTCTGAGTGTAGTCTTTTTCGGATGGAAGACACTTTATGTGGTTTTTGTTTATGTGCTGTTGGAAGGTCTGGTGTTCGGGTTCAGCCTCTGGTGGTTCAGCTATCTCTATGCATGGCCGGCTGTTACAGCAGTTGTGATGATTTTTCGGAAAAATGAATCCATATTTCTTTGGGCTGTAATTGGCGCTCTGTGTGGATTGTTTTTCGGCCCGCTGATGTATCTCTTGTATCTTACAGTCACCGGCTGGCAATCAGCTGTAGCCATGTGGCTCGCAGGGATCCCCTATGATCTGATACATTGTGCAAGCAATTTTTTGTTGATTCTTTTCCTGTATAAGCCTCTGTACAGAGTTTTTCAGCATTTTCTGCTGGAAAAACAGGAATAGGATCACTAATAGAAGAAGGCTCCGGTCCTCAGCTATGCTGGGAATCGGGGCCTTCTTTCAGAAAGGCTTTGATTTCTTTCAGACGGATTTCCGCTTCTCGGCGGCCGACCTGATAAACCCGTTCAAGCTCTTCCGGGTTGTTCTCTGTCCTTCCGATGCCAAGAGGATACGGGGGACGAATGACGAAGCTTTCACCGGAAGCTTCCCGGCGGTCAATTTCTTCCATCTGGTTGTTATAGCAATGGTGCCTCTCCGCCAGGGCTGATGCGACAGCGGGATAACGGAGAAGAGCAATACGCATCAGCGGAAGCATTCCGGATTTCTTCTTCCGGTAGCCTCTCGGCTGTGTCAGGATAAGAACATTCCGGTTATAACCAAGCTCTTCCATGAAGCGATAGGGAACCGGATCAACGATTCCACCGTCCAGAAGCTGATACCCATCCACACAGACAGGGCGAGAAACCATGGGCATGGAGGCAGAAGCTCTCATCCAGTCCATGTCATTCTGCCCGCAATCAGTACATTTATGATAGACCGGTTTTCCGCTTCTGACATCTGTAGCTCCGAGATAGAATTCCAGCGGGTTATCTCGAAAGGCTGCTCTGTCAAAAGGATCCAGGACATCAGGAATTTCCCTGTAGCAGAAATCTGCCCCATACAAATCACCGGTTCTGATTAAAGATTGTATACTGCAGTAACGCGGATCCTTGCAATATTTTTTGTTGTAGCGTATTGCACGGCCGGTCTGTTCGGATTTAAAATTACACCCAAAAACAGCACCGGCGGAGATCCCTGCAGCACCATCAAATCGGATCCCGTTTTCCAGGAATACATCGAGCACACCGCAGGTAAACATCCCCCGCATTGCACCGCCTTCCATTATCAGCGCTGTTTTCATCAAGACACCTCTCAGGCAAAACTAATTTAGAAAGTCGAAAACCAGATATCCGGATTCAGCAGTTTCCGGTATAGACAAACTTCAGATTCTCCCTTGCAATCTCCGCAAGAATATAGATCAGGGAGACATCTGTCGGAGAACGGTCCACCATATGAAATCGCGGGAAAAAGCGTGAAATGTGGAGCGGGATATCCCGTCCAATCACTGTCCCGTTTGCATCCCGGAGGCCTGCAACCCAGCGGGAGAGTTCGCGCATTTCTTCAGCGGAGTCATTCTCTCCGGGGACGATAAGTGTGGTGAGCTCAACATGACAAAATTGGACAGCTTTGGAGATAAATGCTTTTACCATTCCGAGATTACCGCCAAGAACAACTTTATAATAATGTTCTGAAAAACCCTTCAGATCGATATTCATGGCGTCAATCCAGGGGACAAGTTCGTCCAGAATCGGTAATTCAACCGTACCGTTGGTTACAAGTACATTTTGCATGCCGGACTGATGAATGAGCCTGGCAGTATCCCGGACAAATTCATAACCAATCAGAGGCTCGTTGTAGGTAAAGGCGAGGCCGATATTTCCGTGGCTTTTGAATCGTGCTGCGCATGCTGCCAACTCTTCAGGAGAGATGATCTCCGCCTTCTGTGCAAACTCAAATGCTTCCTTTGACCATGAAATACCGGAATTCTGGCAGAAAGGACATCTCAGATTGCATCCGTAACTGCCGACGGACAAAATCATGCTGCCAGGGAAAAAACGCCGTAAAGGTTTTTTCTCGATCGGATCAAGGGCCAGACTGGTAATCCTGCCATAGTTTCCGGCTTCCGTTTTCCCGCCTTTGCAGACGCGACCGCCGCAGAAACCGGTCTCCCCTTCGCTGATTTCACAGTGTCGAAAGCAAACATTGCATTGTGCCATAGCTATATCCTCTCTCAGACATGGCGGATAACTTCAAAACGCTGCAAAGCTACTTTTTCTCCCGGCAGGATACCGGCTTTCCGCCGCGCAATCGATATCTGCTGTTCTACCGTATCGACGCCGTCGAGATCCGGAAGCAACAGCCCACGGCGTGATCCGCAGGAAACGATTACCCCATACCGCTTTACATCCAGTTCCGCTTCGGAAACGATGTCTTCCGGTTTAGCCAGCACGTCTACGTGGATTTCAAGCAGATCGAGTTCTTCCGGCTGAATGGGAGGAAAACGCGGATCGCGGGTGGAGGCACTGATGGCATTTCGGATGATTTCCTCCGCAAGGCAATCTTCCGTTGGCTGGATTGTCCCGATGCAGCCTCGCAGTCTTCCGTTTTCATGAATGGATACAAACGCTCCGGCCTTCTGTGTGAGAAGTTCAGCGGGCAAATCGGAGGGGGGCGGAAGCACTCTGCGGGTCAGAATATAGGATGTCAGAGACTGCCGGGCAAGCCTTACCCAGGGATCCTCACCTGCATGTTTTTCAGCCAGATTTTTTCTCTGTTTTTCCAGATAGTATTCCAGAAAATGTCTGGTGTCATCTTCCCCGGACGGATAGAAAGAGCAGATGCCGTAGCCTACTCCCGTAACATCTTCGTGAGAAAAAACAGTCGGGTTTACCGACAAACCATCCAGGACTCCGGCCATAATAGTAAAGGATCGATGTCCGCATTCTGCAGCTCGTTCGCAGAAGCTGTCTTCAAAATCAAACAGTTCTCCGAATGCCGCACGGCTGCAGACATCCATAATGCGTTTGTCGTATTCGGGCCCCTCAGAGGCATAGCCATATGGGCCGTAAGGCTGCAGCTTATGGGAAAGATCCCCGCTTGCAATAAATACAGCCCGTCTCCCGGTCTTTTGCACAGCCTCTGCGATGATCTGTCCAAGTTTGTAGTGTTCTGTAAGCGAAAGCCCGGACAGCCCGATGCGAACCAGCTTGAAATCAGAACAGACCTTCCGGATAAACCAGAGCGGAACCATCGTTCCGTGGTCAAGAGCACAGTCACGCTCGCCGTCGGTTCCTGCCGGGAAGTTTTGCTTCTGAGCGATGTCTTCTATGGCAGAAACAAGATCAGTATCATAATACTCCCGAAAGGATATCTCAGGAGCATGAAAACGCCGGAAAGAGCCTTCAGCCTGGGATCCCGGTGAAATGTGGAAATAATCCGCATACATCGTTGCATGCGGGCTGGAGAGAAGTATCGTCTCAGGGGCCAGAGCAGCGATTTCTTCCGCTACCCGCTGATAGGCTGCGATAGTTGTTTCGATCTGTTTCTCACTTCCTCGGCCGACCGCAGGCACGATCATAGGAGGATGCGGAACCATAAATGCAGCAAGAACTGACATTGTAAACTCCTTCCCGGCAAAAAATGCCGGTTTTTCTATTCTGATGTGGATAAATAGGCTTTTTGTTGGTTCTTTCGGTGTATCTTGCAGCTTGGATCAAAAATCATATTTATTATAACACAGATTCATTCTTACCGCGAAATGAAAATATCATTATTTCCCAAAAACATGAGATACAACCACAACACTATTCTGTTATAAAATAGTTGCACGAATACATCCTGCATAGTAAAATAAAAACGGTACTATGTAAAGTGAAGTAAACTTTCAAAAGCAGACAGGCCATCTTTTGCAGCCTGGCTTATAACGGGAAATTCTTCGTTGCTGTGGCTCTTATGACAAAAAAGGTCTCTGTCCAACAGGTTGACTTCGCCGGAAAACAGAATTCTCTGGCTTTCCTCTTGATTTTCACGGGTCTGTCCTGTATATTCATCGTCAGCATGCCGGAAAAAGAGGAACGCTATGAAATCTACAGCAAATAAATCGGATTTTCTTTCCACAGCCGTTGGCGTTTTAGCCGCGGCCATCACAGCCAATCTGCTCTGGGGCAGTGCTGCACCCTGCATCAAGCTCGGATACAGATACTTTGCGATTGCCGGCGAGGACGTTATGAGTCAAATACTGTTCGCCGGGGTACGCTTTACGCTGGCGGGAATACTGACGATCCTCCTCGGAAGCCTCTTGCGCGGAAAAATTCTGTTGCCGAAACACAATTCAGGCAGAATGATCTTCATGCTGGCTATGATGCAGACGGTTATTCAGTATACCTTTTTCTATATCGGCCTCTCCCATGCACCGAGCTTTAAGGGTTCCATCATTTCTCCCACCAGTACTTTTTTCGCTTTGCTGATTGCAGCACTTGTTTTCCATCAGGAAAAGCTCACGGTGAAAAAGCTGCTCGGCTGTCTGATTGGCTTTGCAGGAGTAGTTGTGGTAAGCCTGAACGGCAGTTTTGGTGGGAACGTACGTCTGAACGGCGAGGGATTCCTTGTCATGGCAGCAGCTTCTTACGGCTGTTCATCTGTGCTGATCAAACGCTATTCCGCACGGGAGGATCCTGTTGTACTCAGTGGCTGGCAATTTATTCTTGGAGGCGTGCTGATGACAGTGGCAGCCCTGCTTGGCGGCGGAAAACTGGTTGCAGCATCCGGCAGAGCCTGGCTATTGATGGTGTATATGGGTTTTCTTTCTGCGGTTGCCTATACGCTGTGGTCTTTGCTGCTGCAGCGACATCCGGTTTCTCGCATCATGGTCTTCTCCTTTCTGAATCCGGTGTTTGGGGTGCTTCTTTCAGCATTGCTGCTGGATGAGGGGAAGGAATTGAACATACTGCGCTGTCTGCTGGCTATGGGGTTGGTATGTATCGGCGTCTGGATCGTAAACAGCCCGGAACAAAGAGGCAAAAAACTTATCTAATAAATAAAAAAGAGTATTCTTCCTGCACAAAAAACCAAAAGCACGATTATCAATATGGTATACTACGGTTCAGAGAAAATGGTTTTAAAGAAAGAAAGGGGTTATCAATATGAGTGCATCCTTAGCGCTGGAGCTTTTTGGATATCTGGGATCTGTTCTGGTCCTTGTATCTATGCTCATGACTTCGGTAGTTCGGCTGCGTATAATCAACCTGATTGGCAGTGCCATTTTTGCAACGTATGCGATCCTGATCCGTTCCTATCCGACGGCTTTGCTCAACGGCTGTCTGGTGATCATCAATCTTTATCATCTGTATCGGCTTCGGCATGCGACCGACAAAGCCTATGAACTCCAGCCACTCGGTGCAGGGGAAGGGTTTACATCCTGGTTTATTCACCAGTATCAGGAGGACATCAGGCGTTTCTTCCCGGAGGTAGATCCTGAGCAGGCAAAGAATTCGGAAGGGTTTGCAGTTTTCTTTGATAATCAGGCTGCTGGAGTTTTGTTAGGGAAGAAAAATGACAGCAGTTTTGAGATTTTGCTGGATTATACCACACCGACTTTCCGTGACTGTTCTGTCGGCGAATATCTATACGGGCAGCTTCCACCTTATGGCATCACACGACTTTTATGTACGGAAAACAGTCCAGAGCATGCAGAGTATATGGAGAAAATGGGCTTTGCCCGACAGGAAAACCGGGTGTATGTAAAACAGGTATGATTCCGCTGACGTCAGTTCTGTATTATCTGAGGGAAAAGAGCTGAATTCTGAGTGACGGAGGATAAATGATCAGCATCGAGGAATATAGGAAAATCGTCTCAGAATTGCTGGATGAACTTCCGGAGGAGTTCTTCCGGGAACTCTCCGGCGGTGTGATTGTATCTGAAGCATTGGTGATTCCGGATTATGCCAAGGGGAATGATCTCTATACGATGGGACACTATCAGATTTATTCAGGTGTACGGCAGATCGTTTTGTTTAAGGGTTCTTTCGACCGGGCTTACCCGCAGGCAGATGCAACGGAAGCCCGGAACATCCTGCGTGGTATCCTGCGCCATGAGTTTCGGCATCATCTGGAATTCTTAGGCGGCATTCATAATTCCTCTTCTTTAGAGGCGGAGGATGAACGGGAAAAACAGGCTTATCTTTCCCGCCATACAAAGAAGGATTGATAATATCCATACCAACAAAAAACAGCCATCTGAGAGGCCGAAGAGACTCATCAGATAGCTGTTTTCTTTATAGAACCAGGAATTATAAATCAACAGGATATTTGTTGCAAAGCAGACAGAGAGGAGACTTGCCCTCTCTTTTCATCCTGTTTTGCTGAAAAATACCGGAAAAGATCAAGCAGCTTTCTTGCGGTTGCGCAGGAAGTCTGTATAAACGGCAAGGAGAATGACGGCGCCTTTGATGATATACTGCCAGTCAGAATTGACACCCATCAGGTTCAGGCCGTTGTTCAGGATACCGATAATCAGAACGCCGATCAGAGTTCCACCCAATTTACCGGAACCGCCGGACATAGACGTTCCGCCGACCACAACAGCTGCAATGGCGTCCATCTCAGCACCGTCACCGGAGGTGCAGGTTCCGGCGTACAGACGGGATGCAATGGTAATGCCGGCAAGGCCTGCCATAAGACCGCTGAAGCTGAACACAACAAACTTGACTTTCGCGGTGCTGATACCGGAGAACTTTGCTGCCGTATCGCTGCCGCCAACGGCGTATATATGCCGGCCGATTCGTGTCCGGTTGAGGAATAGTACTGCCACAACAAAAACGATAAACATCGTGATAACAGGAGTCGGAATACCGCCGACATAACCTGCACCGAGGAACTTCCAGGCATCTGTCATACAACGGATCGGCTTACCGCCGGAATAGACATAGGCAATTCCCTTTGCAATGTTCATAGATGCCAGGGTGACAATGAACGGAGGAATCTTGGTTTTTGCAATTACCAGGCCGTTCAGCAGACCAAAGATAACGCCGGAAAGAATAGCAATCAGAATACCGACAACTTCAGGCATCCCATGCCATACAACGGCTGCGGCGCCCAGCACACCGGACATAGCTATGATGGAACCGACGGAGAGGTCGATGCCGCCCAGAATTATAACCATGGTCATGCCGCAGGCCAGCATCAGGTTGGTAGAACTCTGGCGAAGCACATTGAAAATGTTGTTTTTGGTCAGAAATGTAGTGTGTGTTCTGGGAAAGAGATAGAGAAACAGGATCATAATTACCAATGCGGCAATAATGCCCAGATTATCCTTAAAATAACGCTTAATACCTTTGGTCATGCTGATTCTCCTTCTGCCGTTTCCAGGGTTGCAAGTTTCATAATCGCTTCCTGGCTTACGTTTTCATAATCAATGCAGCCGGTAATCCGGCCATCGTACATTACATAGACGCGGTCCGCCATGTTGATAATCTCCGGCAGTTCCGAAGAGATCATAATGATAGACACGCCCTGCTTGGTGAGCTCGTTCATGATCTCATAGATTTCAGCTTTTGCACCGACATCGACGCCGCGTGTGGGTTCATCCAGAATCAGAAGTTTTGGATGGGTAGCGAGCCAACGGCCGATCATGACTTTCTGCTGATTGCCGCCGGAAAGATTTGTTACTGTCTGCTCAAGAGAGGGAGTCTTGGTGTGCATTTTGTCAATATATTCCTGAGTAATCTCTCTCTCACGGGCAGTATTGACCATCAGATTACGGATAAACTCATGCAGGACTTCAATGGTGGAATTAAAGCTGACCGACTGTATATGGTAGAGCCCTTCCACTTTGCGGTTTTCAGGAACCAGGGAGATACCGTACTTCATAGCATCCACGGGGGACTTGATCTTCAGTTCTTTCCCGTCCATTATTATTGTGCCTTTGGAATCCCGGGTAAGGCCGAAAATACACTGCATGGTTTCGCTGCGGCCGGCACCGACCAGGCCGGCGAAGCCGACGATTTCACCTTTTCGGACCTCAAAGGAAACGTCGTTTACACGTTTCTGATGCTTTTTACCGTCATCTATATGTTCACATTTGAAAAAGACTTCTGTGTTTTTAACGTGATCGCGGGTATAGTACTGATCGAGCTTTCGACCTACCATCATTGCAATCAGCTGATCACGCGGGGTATCAGCAACCACACAGGTGCCGACATAGGTTCCGTCTCGGAGAACCGTTACACGATCGCAAACCTCATTCAGTTCGCTCATCTTGTGGGATATGTAGATAATGCCTACGCCCTGACGGGCCAGGTTGCGCATAATATCGAAGAGCTGCAGCACTTCACGGTCAGAAATGGAAGATGTAGGCTCATCCATGACCAGTATTCTGCAGTTAAAAGAAATTGCTTTGACGATTTCAACCATTTGCTGCTGTGCAATGGAGAGATCAAAGATTTCGGATGCAGCATCGATTCCAAGATCAAAGCGATCAAGCATCTTCTGCGCTTCCGCAATCATCTTACGGGTATCCACGCCGAATTTTCCCATAGGCTCACGCCCGAGGAAAATGTTTTCAGCAACCGTCATCCTAGGGACAAGAACAAGTTCCTGATGAATGATGGAAATGCCGTTGTCCCGGGCATCATTGACACTGTTGATTACAACAGGTTTACCATCAATCTTGATTTCGCCTTCTTCGGCAATATAGATACCGCCCAACACTTTAATCAGTGTAGATTTCCCCGCCCCATTTTCTCCGAGCAAGGCGTGAATTTCGCCGGCTTTCAGCTGAAATTCGACGGACTGTAAGGCTTTGACACCGGGGAAGGATTTGCAGATGTTTTTCATTTCGAGCAGATATTCGCTCACTTATGTATCACCACCGTTGAAAAATACATTCACGAAAGGGCTTTGCTCTCGTTGAGAACAAAGCCCTTTATTTGGATCAATAAACCTGAGCTTTGAAAAGGAAAACCCGTCAAAGGTGCAGGTGTTCTTCAGGAGACTGCCGTATTATTGCCAGCCGCCGTTGTTGTACTCTGCAATGTTGTCAGAGTTGATCATGAAGGTCGGGATGGGGTAGCGCTCGTCAAGCTCTGCGCCATCTTTCCACTCATAGTACTTCTCAGCGATCGTCTTGCCGATGGAAATCGGGGACTGTGCGCCAGTACCGGTTGCACGGCCTTCAGCAATCAGAGCCTTGACATCGGGGGAACCGTCAACGCCGTAAAGGAGAGCTTTGGAACCGGCAGCATCGATTGCTGCTGCAGCGCCGAGAGCCGTCGGGTCATTGCCGCCGAAAATGCAGACTGCATTGGGGTTAGCTGTCAGAGCGTCAGTTGCATTCTCGTTGCCCAGCTGCTGGTTGCCCATGGAGTCGAGCTGAGTAACAACTGTGAATTCGGGGTGATCTTTCAGAACATCGAGGAAGCCGTCGGTACGGTCAACAACAGACTGCATCGTGGGGCTGTCCAGAACGATGACTTCACCGCCTTCAGGGCACTTCTCAACGAGGTCAAGACCGCAGACATAACCAGCGTTGTAGTTATCGGAACCTGCATAGGTTACGAGATAGCTCATGTCAGCAACTTCAGTGTCAAAACCGAACATCGGGATGCCAGCCTCTTTTACCTTGTCGAGAGCAGCAATAATGCCGTCACGGTCAACAGGGTTGACGAAGAGAACTTTGATGCCCTGAGAAATCAGGTCTTCAACCTGGGAGAGCTGCTTCTCATTGCTGTTCTGAGGATCCAGGGAAATGAGAGTATCACCGTGGGCCTCAACTACTTCACGGATAGCGCCTTCCAGTGCGACGAAGAAGGGGTTGGTTCCGTCCATGCAGGTGTAACCAAGTTTGTCACCATCTGCAAAGGCGGCACAGCTCAAGGCCAGAACCAGAGCGAGTGCGAGGACAATTGCGAGAACTTTTTTCATGGGATAGACCTCCTTTTATTTCTAACAGATTCTGGGATCTGCCAGTTTACATTAGGGGTTGCCTTTTCGGGCTGTTTATATATGAAAAAGTATCAATAATCCTGTTTACAAACTACGATAATGTTAGCCTTATTCTGTCATTTTGTCAATAGTTTTTTCTTGCATAAGACGCGTGCAAAAGGCCCTGATTGACAAATGCTCCGTCTGCTGTTATAGTTTTCAAACAGATTTTAAATAATAAAAATGACGAAGAATTTTATAAGTCTTCTGCGCCGGGTTTCGGTATAATGAATGATAAAACCGGAGGAGAGAAAACTGTGAAAAAACGACTATTGTTACTGCTGATCTGCATGCTTTTTCTGTTAAGCGGATACACGGCAGAAGCAGCAAAAAACGAAGAAAAGACGACGTATCTTTTCGCTATGGACACAACAATGACGATACGCGTCTTCGGTGGGGATGATGCTCTTATGCAGTCTCTCCAGAAACGGGTGAATGAAATTGAGAACCAGGTTTCCGTCACAAGAGAGTACAGCGATATTTATCGGCTGAATCACGAAGGAAATGTCGCGGCAGGACCAGATACCGAAACCATCCTGAACAGAGCACTGAATATCTGCGAAGAGACCGAAGGCGCGCTGGATGTCTCCATTTATCCGGTCGTTCGGGAGTGGGGGTTCACAACGGGGGAGTACCGTGTTCCGAGCCCGGAGAAACTGGAAGAACTTCTTGCCTCTGTCGATTATAAAAAAGTGGAACCTTCTGAGGATGGCTATCATATTCCGGACGGAATGGCTGTAGATCTCGGCAGTGTGACGAAGGGATATACGGGGGATGTCCTGGCAGGGATGATCCGTTCAGCAGGAGTGAAATCTGCCATCATGGATCTCGGCGGAAATATCCACACCGTCGGGAAAAAACAAAACGGAGCTTTTTGGCGGGTTGCTGTTCGTTCCCCGGAGGGGACAGGGCTGGTCGGGGTGCTTGAAGTTGCGGATGAAGCCGTAATTACTTCCGGCGGTTATGAGCGTTTCTTCGAGGACGAAGATGGCAACGTCTGGTGGCACATTATCGACCCGAAAACCGGATATCCTGCAAAAAACGGAGTGATTTCCATGACAATTGTTGGGAAGGAAGGCATACGCTGCGATGCACTCTCGACGGCTTTGTTTGTTATGGGCCCTGAAAGAGCTGCTGAGTTCTGGCGGACCCATGGAGACTTTGAAATGATCATGATCACGGAAGAAGGCGAGCTGTTTATTACTCCCACCCTGAACAAACGTTTCACTCCAGATGCATTGATGCCGTATCATGTAACGGTATTAAGCTGAAAATAAAGACTGACAAACAGTAAACACAAAATACGCCTGTTCTTTCATTGACGGAAAGGACAGGCGTATTCACAGATCCGTATTAGGTCTTAGTGTTTATTTTTTTGCGAAATCTCCTGAGATAGGTAATCCAGATCCCGACGAGCAGTCGGTCATACAGCATCATCACAGCCACAAGACCGGCAAAAAAAAGGAGATTGATCCAAAGAAGCGAAGAAAAGCTTTCTATGATATCGCCGATTTGGAATACGAAGAAAATCAGGGCATACATAGCTCCGATCGCCGCAGAAAAAAGAAGCAGCTTTCCGGCAAATCGGAGGACCCGGGAAGGGATAGTATCGAAAAAAGGTTTCAGAATAGGATACCAACCTAAAAACAGATAGAAGAGGGAAGCCTCTTTATCCACACCAATCAGCAGAGAGAGTACGGATGTCACAACCCAGACCATCCATGCTTTTCCTTTTCCGTGCTGATCGAGCACAGGAATCAGCAGAAAAGATGCAATCAGCGGGGAACAGTATGTCAGCACAGGAATCAGCCCGCCGGTAAGCATGATAACAGTCCCCAATGCAGCCATCATCGCGCAAAAGGCAACAGGTCTGCTTGTGAGTTTTTGCTCCTTCTTCTCCATTGAATGCTTTTCCGCTCCTCTTTCCTCAAATGACAGGCAGATTATAATACATTCTGTTCCTCTCGGCAAGAAGATCTGTTGCAGATTGACAATCAACGGTACATTGGGTAAAATCGGGATTATGAAAATACTGTATTCTGACAAAGATATACTCGTATGCGTAAAACCGGTCGGAGCTCTTTCCACGGATGAGCCAGGTGGAATGCCGGAGCTCCTTCGGGAAGCACTGAACGAAAAAACTGCCGATGTGCGTACGGTTCACCGTCTGGACAGAGTGGTCGGCGGTCTGATGGTGTATGCTCGCTCACAGACAGCGGCATCCTCTCTGAGCCGCCAGATCACTGACAAATCTTTCCGGAAAGAGTATCTTGCCGTGCTCCACGGTGTCCCGAAAGAAAAAGAGGGGCTGCTGGAAGACCTCCTGTTTCGTGACAGTACGGAAAATAAAACCTATGTGGTAAAACGGATGCGCAAAGGAGTGCGAGAGGCTGCTCTGGAATATTCTGTGCTGGCAGAAAAGAAGGATTTATCTCTCATTCGCATTCATCTCCTCACAGGGCGAACCCATCAGATCCGTGCCCAGTTTTCCTCCCGCTCTATGCCCCTCGTTGGAGACAGGAAATACGGTGCGACAGAAGATAATTGTGAAATTGCGCTTTGGTCTTCCCGGCTCTGTTTCAAACATCCGCACTCCGGAAAGGAAATGGACTTTTCCCTGGAGCCTTCCGGAGGTTATCCGTGGTCGGTGTTTGGATTTTCCGGAGAACCGGTCCCTTCTGTGAGAGATCATTCCCCGGGTGAAACAACAAAAGAAAAGGAAAAGCCGGAAAAGCTTTGCCTGTATGCGGAGAAATGCGGCGGCTGCCAGATGATGGGATTACCATATGAGCAGCAGCTTCAGAAAAAACAGGAAAAGCTTAATGCTCTTTTAGAGGAATTCGGTTCCGTTATGCCGATTGTAGGGATGAAGCAGCCTTATCATTACCGAAACAAAAGCCAGGCGGCTTTCGGTGTCGATGAAAAGGGACAGATTATCTCAGGAACCTATCAATCGGCGAGCCATAGGATTGTTCCCATAGGAAGCTGTCTGATTGAAGATCCCACAGCTGATGAGATTGTAGCAGATATCCGCTCCATGATGCCGAAGTTTAAGATTACAGCTTATAATGAACGCAGAGAACAGGGTTTCCTGAGGCACGTGCTCATCAAACGCGGCTTTTCCACAGGTGAAGTTATGGTAGTCCTCGTCGCTTCACAGCCCTTTTTTAATGCTGAGAAACCATTCGTTAAGGCTCTTGTTGAAAAGCATCCGGAGATCAGAACGGTGATTCTGAATGTTAACAATGCTTACACTTCTGTTGTCCTAGGCAGACAGGAGAAAGTCCTTTACGGCCATGGAACGATTGAGGATGATCTGTGCTCCTGCCGGTTTCGAATCTCCTCAAAATCATTTTATCAGATTAACCCGGTTCAAACGGAAATATTGTATGATACAGCAATTCAATTTGCCGGGCTTACAGGAAAAGAATCTGTTCTGGACGCCTATTGCGGCACAGGGACGATTGGTATTGTTGCAGCCTCGTCGTGTGCGTCGGTAACCGGGGTTGAAATCAACAGAGATGCTGTAAGGGATGCTATTGTGAATGCCAGGCTTAATGATAGAAAAAACTGCTGGTTTGTCTGTGAAGATGCCGGGAAATATATGGAAAAGATGGCGGAGGCGAAGGAATCCTGTGATGTTGTTTTTATGGATCCCCCGCGCTCCGGCAGTGATGAAAAGTTCCTTGCTTCCCTGATCAGAATGAGTCCGAAACGGATTGTCTATATTTCATGCGGACCGGATTCTCTTGCCCGTGATCTTAAATTCCTCACTACAAGAGGTTATGCAGTCAAAAAAATCCAGCCGGTTGACATGTTCCCGCATACTGACCATGTGGAAACAGTTGTGAAACTCACCCGAACTGCGTTGTGATAATGAAATGACTGATATCATATAGCAGCAGATCGGAATGGGGGATATAATGGATATATGCCAAATTGACCAAATGAATCGAAAAGAGTTTATAGAAATGGTTTTCTGTACTAACGAGGATTAGATTATCAAGGAAGAATAAAAGTAGAGGTATCTCTCATTTGTAGATGATTTGAATACTGTGCAATGAAAAATAACGCAACAGCTCCCGGACACCAGTATACTGATGTATTGGGAGCTGTTGCATATGTCGAAATTGGCTATTTTCTCTTTACCGGAATCCAGATAGCACTGTGATAATCCGGGTCAGACATATTCCCAGTGCAGTCATACCACTCAACAGTGGCATTTCCGCAGAGCTCATATTCTGCGTTGCCGAGCTGTATTGTAGCGTGATGATTTCATCCCGTTTGCTGTCCTTTCTCACCTGTCAGAACCGAGCGAAATCCAGTAACGCTGAATTTTTCCGCTGGAACTCAATCCCACTGTATCGTTAATCTCATTCTCCATTATACCGCCGTTTTTCAGAATTGTTTTTCGGGATGCGATATTGCCCCTGTCGCAGGTCAGCAGCACACGTTCTTCTCCTGAGGCACGGCATTTGTTCAGCAACAGTCGGAGCATCTCGGAAGCGTATCCCTTCCCGCGTTCGGAGGGACGGACGCTGTAGCCGATATTTCCGCCGAAACGCTTAAGAAACTCAGTGAGAGGATGCCGGTAATCGATGATTCCAACCAACCGGTCATCTATCTCCCTGACTGCCAGAAAAACCTCGGAGGGGACATAACCCTCTTTGAACTTTGCCCTCAAACGCTCTTCGAACTGAATCCATTCTTCAAAGGAAGTGCAGTCTTCCAGTCCGGCACAGCCGTCGAAACTGTCGCCGTTCTTTATCAATTCCTCTTTGAATGCCATAATCTGCTGAGCGTATGCTTCGCATGGTCTGAGCAATGTGATGTCCATTCTGTTCTGTCACCCTTTTCCCGAGCGTTTAGTGTTCATTGATCTGGATTACGCGCCGCTGTTCACGATGGCCGCGTATTGTTCCTCCGGAATCATGGGGGATGTGATTTCATCCAGCAGAGATGCTTCAATCGTGCCTTTTTCAGCGTATTGCTGTCCTGCCTGCTTGATTCGCTCAAGTCTTGGTGCGGTCACAATCGCGGCTTCCGGAGCATTGAACATCGGACTCTCCGGAACCGTCAGAATGGTATGCCCCTGAGGAAAGAGGAGTTTGAACTGTGCTACCGCAGGCTCAAAGTTGTGTTTGCTGTTGGGGAAGCCGCAGCCGCAGATCATCAGATAGCGAAGATGCGAAAAATCCATCTGACCCACATGCTCGTACCGATCGCCGACTTTTTGCATGGCCATACTCGAAAGTGGTAGGATGCGGTCAATGATCGCTTTCAGCGATGCGGGCATGCCATAGCAATAGAGCGGAAAACTTAAGATCAGCAGGTCACTGTCTATGATTTTCTCCAAAATACCGCGCATATCATCGTCGTGGATGCAAGTGCCGTCGTTATGCATACAGGCAAAGCAGCCCGTACAGTATTCAATGTGTAGGTCAATGGCGTGAAGCACATGCACCTCCTGTACTCCCACCTCCTCCATCCCCTCTAAAAAGGCATAGGTGATATGCATGGTGTCGCTGCGCTCCCGTTTAGGGCTGCCGTTCAAGACCAGTATCTTCATCGTCTTTTCCTCCGGACTTTTTGGTTTTTATCTCCATAAATCGTTTACTTCGTTCTGCAGGTTTTCCAGAAACCTGCCGGCATGTGTTCCATCCATCTGCGTGTGGTGGAACTGAAAGGATACAGGGAGAAAGTACCGGAACCACTGTTTTCTGAATCTTCCCCATATCATAAAGGGATTGTTAATACCGCTGTACATGTTGATAACTCCGTCGATCTTTGAGTCTATGATGGCGGATGTACCGATGACCATACTTTCAGCGGAAAGATCTCTGTCGGTACAGTTTTTAGCAACCTCAGTAGTAAATGCCATATATTCTTTATTGAAGACAGTTAAATTTTCCGAAAATACCAAATCGCAGGAATTAACATCACCGTTTTTGTTTTTTACAATGGTATTCAGTGCGATATTGTCATATTGAATCAGGTTTTCCCCGACAGGAAGAATATAAAACTCCTTCACACGCGAAGCGGCTTTCCCTATGCAATAGTCCATCAGCATGTTGAACTTCAGATTTCTTTTCCTGCTCACCTTTACCAGGTTTGTTACATCCAGTGTTTTGAAAAACGTTACCATAGGATTCGGAGCCTGCATCCAAAGCCTATAGGCTAAGGCTCGGTTTGTTTCATTCGGATTTATATTTACTGTCATAACCCATCCTGTATCTACGTATAAATAACATCAGTGAAAACATCAATTTGCGTCCTGACCTTCGTCAGAGTTTTCGTTCTACTTTTAAAGATTGCAGCAAAAGAATGACTTGTTCAATAAGATCCCGTTCCAAAAATGTTCGTTAGCAATCAAAAAACAGCTGCCATAAGCGGCAAGGGCCAGATTGGGTATCCGCATTATAAAGAGCTCTTTCGTTGTCATATCCCTCATGAGAACGCTATACGCGCATTTTATCTTTTACTTTGAATGGTTCTCAATACACGCAGTGACCGTTCGTTCTCTTATTATAGTGACTGAGCGATCACTTATCAAGCCCGTTTTAATTTTTTCAAGAGAGAATTGCATTTTTTAAACAATCTTTATAGTATTGCTGCTATAATAAACATGTCATACTGTTGACGTGTTTAGCCTGTTATGATACAAACGGAGTGTGAAATATGAAAATAGATAGGCTGATCGGGATACTGTCTGTTTTGCTGCAGAAAGAAAAAATGACAGCACCTGAGCTGGCAGAGAGGTTTGAGGTTTCGAGAAGAACAATCAATCGCGATATTGAGGATCTTTGCAAAGCTGGAATTCCTATACAGACATCTCAGGGCACAGGGGGCGGTATCAGCATTATGGAGGGTTACCGATTAGATCGGACAATCCTGACTTCAAAGGATATGCAGATGATACTTGCCGGCCTCCGCAGCTTAGACAGCGTGAGCGGCAGCAGTTACTATTGTCAGTTGATGGAAAAGATCCGGACAGGTTCCTCTGAGTTTATCAGTGGCAGAGATTCCATCCTGATTGATCTGTCATCCTGGTATGGTGATTCTTTGACTCCTAAAATTGAGACCATACAGGATGCTGTTGAAAACAGGCATCTTGTAAGATTCCAATATTACGCTCCATCCGGGGAAAGTGAAAGAACGGTCGAACCATATTTTCTGGTGTTTCGGTGGTCAAGCTGGTATTTGTGGGGGTGGTGCAAGGATCGAAAAGAATTCAGGATGTTCAAGCTGAACCGAATGGATCGTATTCAGAAAACAGACGAGAGATTTGAATGCAGGAATATTGGTATGCCTGATCTTTCAAATGAAAAGATTTTTCCTGGTGGAATAAAGGTGAAGGTATTGTTTGAACCGGATCAGAAATGGCGTCTGGTAGAGGAGTTCGGTCCGAAGTGCTTCACGGAGTATGATGATGGCAGATTGCTTTTTACGGGGGATTACACGGATTTAGGAAGCCTGATTACCTGGCTTATGACTTTCGGTGATAAAGCCGAAGTGTTTGAACCAAGGGAAGCCAGAGAAGCTATATCGCAGATGGTGAAAAGAATGATGAAGATATATAAGGAGGACACGGCATTATGAGATTGGATGGATTCGGATTACTTGTTGATGATATGGGAAGGATGATCCGATTTTACAGAGATGTGCTTGGATTTGAGATTAAAGAAGCAGAAGATACTTCAAATGTGTATCTTGTAAAGGACGGAACGCTGTTTTTGTTGTATGGCCGGAGTGATTTTGAGAAGATGACCAGTCGCCGATATGAATATATTAAAGGTTTGAATGGCCATTTTGAGATTGCGCTTTATGTAGACACCTTTGATGAGGTTGATGCCGCGTTCAAAAATGCTGTTGAGAATGGCGCATCACCTGTTCTCCTACCGGAATTGGAACCGTGGGGGCAGAGGACCTGTTATGTTGCGGATCCTGAAGGGAATCTGATTGAAATAGGTTCCTGGAATAAGCCTTATGAGGAGAAAGATCTGTAATCTGGAGGGAGACAAGTGGCATTCGATTATAAGAAGGAATACAAAGAATTCTATATGCCAAAGAACGTACCTGCGATCATTACAGTTCCGAAGATGAACTATATTGCGGTTCGTGGCAGTGGTGATCCCAATACGGAAGACGGTGAGTATAAAACGGCGATTGGACTTCTGTATGCGATAGCCTTCACGATTAAGATGAGCAAAAGGGGAAATCATAAGATCGAAGGGTATTTCGATTATGTTGTGCCGCCGCTGGAAGGCTTCTGGTGGCAGGACGGAATAGGAGGCGTTGATTATAGTCGCAAGGCAGATTTTCATTGGATCTCTGTAATCCGTTTACCGGATTTTGTGTCGGAGAATGATTTCCGCTGGGTACTGCAGGAAGCAGAAGAAAAGAAAAAGCAGGATTTCTCCAGGGTGGAATTCCTGACCATAGAAGAAGGTCTGTGTGTGCAGTGTATGCATATTGGCTCTTATGATGATGAGCCGGGCACTGTGCAACTGATGCATGAATTCATGGAGAAAGAAGGCTATGAGTTGGACATTACCGATAGACGCCTGCATCATGAGATTTACCTGAGTGATGTAAGAAAAGTAGCTTTGGATAAGTTAAAGACTGTGATCCGGCATCCGATAAAAAAGTAAAGCATAGAATAGTCGTTAGCCAAACACCTGTTCTGCACCGATTAGGAGCTATATGGACGATATTGAAAACCGGCAGCAGACTTAACCTTATAAATGGCGTCTGTTGCTTGTGCTGTAGACACTTTTTATCAATTATGTATCACAGCCATCACATAAAAACCGATACTCAGGACGTGCTGAGTATCGGTTTTATAGTGGTAATAGAGTAAATGATAGTAAGAGAAATGGAACTAAAGCTTCAAAAATACTTATATTGTCCAATCAAAAGAAAATAGATCATTATCTTTTACGATAAATGGGATACCGACGCCTCCGTTGGCCTTAACACTGTCAAACAAAGCAACTGTGTCCCTGTATTTGAGGAACTCTTTCAGTGCGGGTAAATCTGCGATGTCTTTGAATTCGTAAGATGTTCCTGCTTTTGACAGATATGAGAGACACTCCATAGTATCAGGGCATTGTTTTGAACCGTAAACTGTCATAATGATGTACCTCCGAAAAGATATTTGATAATGTTTAATTGTTAAGCAATGCGTTTACCATGTCGCCGTGCCGGAATTCATCATCTAATACAGATTGCACATCTGAAAAAGTACCTACGATTGTTTTGTACTTCTTACCTGCGGAGTATTCTCCGTTTGCAATCAGATGATAAGCCCTATTCCGACCAAGCATTTTATAGAGAAAGGGAATCAGAATAGATTTCATTTTCTTAGGTTTTAAAACTGTGAGGGTATAATTGTGAAAGACTGAGGCATGTTGCCCCTCCTCTGCAGCAAGCTGTTTAAATACGAGTGCGTCTGCGTCAGAGACTACCTCTGCAAGCTTATTGTACATGAGTACAGCGTCCAGTTCTCCTTGCTGTGCGTGTAGAAGAGTTTTCATGTTTTCATTGATTATAGCCTGATCCATTGGTGTCACACTCCGGAAAAAAATATAGCATAGGGCTTGTATAACACAGTGATTATTCAGCCCTGGTGGCATGTGACAGAAGTATAGCATATATGCGGGGAAAAGAAAAGATAAAAATATAACGGGGATTGTCTTAGACCTTTTGGAGACATGAGGTGTTCGTTTGTTCTTCTGTTATGTTTAGTGATCGGTCGGTCGCTTATCAATGCCGTTTTTTATTGCTCTCATTTCTATCTTGTGATAGAATAAACTTAAATTTTACATTTTTATGTATTACCAGTTTTTTCGGCATAATAAAAAGGATAAAATGATCCGACCGGAGAAAACAAAAGATCCGGTGTGAAACCGATCATCTGAATGGGATTCGTGTATGATAATCATGGTAAGTGCCTGCCTGGCAGGTGAAAATTGTAAATACAACGGCGGAAACAACCGGAATAAGAAGGTAGAAGCACTTTTCAATGGAAACAGAATCATCCCCATTTGCCCGGAAGTGATGGGTGGCTTGCCGACACCGAGAGTCCCTTCGGAAATTGTGCATGGCTTTGTAATGAACAAAGATGGTGTCAACGTTGACCGGGAATATCGATGCGGTGCGGAAATGGCGCTTAAGATTGCGGAGCGGGAACAGCCTGACCTTGTCATCCTCCAGTCAAGAAGTCCCAGCTGTGGCGTGAAGCAGAGATATGACGGAACGTTTACTGGAACACTGATTGATGGACCCGGTTTGACAGCGGAACTGCTGATGCGGCATGGTTTTCGGGTTGTTGATGTGGAAGACTTATAAGAGCCTATCTTTTGATGAAGAATAATCGATAGGATAGAGATGTATATCGATGCTATCGGAGACAGTGATAAGGTGTTTGTTCCTATGACGAATCAGGAAATAATCGAAATTGCCAGACAGCAGTCTGCAGAGGATGTCGGGTGCAGGGCTTGTGACTTTTTGCAAAACAATAATGTGATGGTACCTTTTTCCCATGGAGTAAAAGCCCGTAAATATCTGAAAGAACCAATAACCTGCAGCCTTGTATCTTACGGAAACAATGTTGTTGCAGCTGCGATAGAAAATGTTTCCGATCTGGTAAGGGAGTATATTGGGCGGTATGAGTTCTATCACTGCTTCGAGACGCCGAATATGCACTGGCTGAATGAGCGGCTGATGGAGAGAGGTCACAAAATCTGTTTTATGGCAGAATATTATCTCCCAGATGTAAACAGGATTCCGAATTTGCCCTGTAGCTATAAAACACGTGTGCTGGAACAGCCGGATTTTGAAGAGCTTTATCGACCCGAATGGAGCAATGCACTTTGCATGGATCGGAAGAATCTGGATGTTCTTGGAATCGGTGCATATGATGGGGAAAAACTGATTGGATTGGCGGGATGTTCTGCAGACTGTGATGAGATGTGGCAGATCGGTGTGGATGTTTTGCCGGAGTACAGGCAGCTGGGGATCGCCTCTGCATTAACCAGCTCACTTGCCGGGGAAATTCTGAATCGTGGTAAAGTACCGTTTTACTGTTCAGCTTGGTCAAATATCCGCTCTGTCCGAAACGCTGTTAAGAGTGGCTTTATTCCGGCATGGGTTGAGCTGACCGCAAAACCGGCTGGTATAGTTGATGCTATGAATGAATAACAAATACAGGATATAAAGGAGTGGCTATGGCTTCAAAGAAAGAGTATCTGGATTTTATTCTGGAGCAGCTGTCAGATTTGGACGAAATTGGTTATACTTCAATGATGGGGGAATATATACTCTACTATCGAGGGAAGGTTGTTGGCGGGATCTATGATAACCGTTTTCTTGTAAAGCCGGTAAAGTCTGCAGTGGCGTTGATGCCGAATGCTGAAATGGAATTACCTTACGAAGGGGCAAAACAGATGCTTTTAGTGGATGATCTGGAAAACAGAGAGTTCCTGCGGAAGCTGCTGGAAGCAATGTACGAGGATTTGCCTGCTCCGAAGAAGTGAGACTGGAAGTGGAGAAGGTGGATTACATTCATGAACCGACTGACCTTCAGTGCGGCCAGGCCGTGCTTGCCATGGTTACGGGGCTTAACGTCCGGCAGGTAGTCGAGGAACTCAACAACGATCGGGAGACTAACCTCCGGGAAATGAAGGGGTTTCTGAGAAATCATGGTGTTTGGGTATCAGACGAGCGTATTCAAATCACGAAAAAAGAGGAGCTCCCTTCGCTTTGTATGCTCAGCTGTGAAACTCCGAGATGTTGGCACTGGTCTCTCTATTGTGACGGGGTATTTTATGACCCAGAACATGGCGTCCTGACGGACTTTCCCGAATCCGCCAGAAGGTACTACTGGGAATTACACAGGAGACAGGAACAAAATGAATTGTAATTATAAAGTTGTGGATAAAGATACCTATTATAGAAAAGGGGTATTTCGCCATTTTTCTGAAGATTGCAAATGCTCTG
This sequence comes from Candidatus Limivicinus sp., assembly GCA_045117135.1. GTDB lineage: Bacteria > Bacillota > Clostridia > Oscillospirales > Oscillospiraceae > Limivicinus. The sequence continues at coordinate 48,027 of JBGUNA010000061.1, forward strand.
TTTCAATGACGGCAAGAATCGATGTAACGGAACTTGTGAATCATTCCAGAAAGACAAACACAAAGTTTTATCTCAACTTTCTGTATCTTCTCTCTAAGGTAATGAATTCTCGGGAAGACTACAGAATGGGGTACCTCTGGCAAACGGATGAACTGATTTGTTATGACACGGTAAATCCTACGCAGTATGTTTTTCATGATGATACAGAAACCTGCACTCCGGTTTATACGGAATACAATGAGAACTATGCTGTTTTCTACGCGAATGCAAAGGATGATTTGGAACGCGCAAAAAAAACAAGAGAATATGGTTTGGATTCTGTAAATCACCCAAACTGGTTTGACGCATCCTATATTTCATGGCTCTCTTATGATTCTCTGAACATTGAGCTTCCGGACGGATATCTGTTTTTTGCTCCTATCATTAATTGGGGAAAGTATCGTGAAGAGAATGGTAAACTGGTTATGCCCGTAAGTGTCCGCCTGAATCATGCAATTGCAGATGGATATCTGGTTGCAAATGTATTTCGCCTGCTGCAGCAGGAAATAGAAGCCTTTGTTAACAAATCCTGCCGAGTGCTCTGACTGACAGAGTGCAGAAAGAGAGTCAGGAAAGGAGGAGAGGTAAATGCTGTGGAATGCGAAAAACGGTTCTGTCCTGTTAGGCGATACAGAGATGAGTTTTGTATCTTTCGGCTACGGAACAAAACCGTTCATTATACTGCCCGGATTATCGGATGGACTGATGACGGTAAGCGGAAAGGCACTTATGCTGGCGAAACCATATAAACTGTTCTTTGAAAATTATACAGTCTATATGTTCAGCAGAAAGAATGTGATGCCGGAAGGATATTCCATCCAGGAGATGGCAGAAGATCAGGCGAAAGCGATGGAGCTGCTTGGCATCCGAAAAGCTTCCGTCCTGGGGGTGTCGCAAGGCGGGATGATTGCCCAGATGCTTGCTGCAGAATTTCCCGAACTGGTTGAGAAGCTTTTGATTGCTGTTTCAGCTCCACGGGTGAATGGGATCACCAGAGAGTGTATCCTGAATTGGATCGAATTTGCAAAACAGGGTGATCATAAAAAACTGATGATTGATACAGCAGAAAAAAGCTACTCCTCCGATTATCTGAAAAAGTACAGGAAAATTTACCCGATTATCGGAACAGTCGGGAAACCGTCCGATTACAGCAGGTTCCTGATAAATGCAAATGCTATCCTTTCTTTTGATGCGGTTTCTGAATTACCGAAGATTTCCTGCCCTGCGCTGATTATCGGAGGAGAAACTGACCGGATTGTGGGGATAGAGGCGTCTTACGAGTTGAAAGAAAAAATCCCGGGCAGTGAATTGTTCATTTACAAAGGCTTGGGACATGCTGCCTATGAAGAGGCAGAGGATTTCAATGAGCGTGTTTTTAGATTCCTTGAAAGGAATGAATAACAGCGGATTTAGCTGCGATAGATAAGAAGGGAAAAGACCTGAAAAGATGCATTTTGTGGATGCTAAGGGAATACTGACTGGGAATTCCGGATACTACGGAATGAACGTCTACAGAGGCTGTTCTCACGGCTGCATCTATTGTGACAGCAGGAGCAGCTGTTACCAGTTTACACATCTTTTTGAAGATGTTGAAGTAAAACAAAATGCTCCGGGATTACTGGAAAAAGAATTAAAGTCCAAACGGCGGAAGTGTATGATAGGGACGGGATCAATGTCCGATCCCTATATGCACTGTGAAGAAAAACTTCTCCTCACGCGGAAATGCCTGGAGATTATTTTAAAATATGGTTTTGGCGCCGCGGTCCTGACAAAATCCGATCGGATTTTGCGGGATATTGATCTACTTGATGAAATTAACCGTTCATCAAAATGTGTGGTGCAGATGACGCTTACCACTTATGATGACAACCTCTGCAGGATTGTTGAGCCGAATGTTTGCAACACGAAACGCAGGATTCAGGTGCTGGAAGAGATGAGGGAGAGAGGGATACCGACCATTGTCTGGCTGACACCTATTCTTCCTTTCCTGAATGATACAGAAGAAAACATTGCTGCGATTCTGGAAGAATGTGTCAGGGTAGGGGTAAAAGGAATCGTGTGTTACAATATGGGGCTGACACTGCGGGATGGCGACAGAGAATACTACTATACAGCGCTTGATAAGTATTTTCCGGGTATGAAAGAAAAGTACAGGAAACGGTATGGAAATGCGTATGAACTGCTGAGCCCGAATGCCGGAAACCTGATGAAGTTATTATACGGGATCTGCAGCAAAAATGAGATTTTGTCGAAACCGGAAGAGTGCTTCCGGTATATTCAGGAATTTCCGGAAAAATTTACGCAGATGAGTTTGTTTTGACTTGTTTATTGAACGGGAATATGATAAAAATGAAACGAGAGAAATAGCCCTGTTCAGGAAGAGGATACAGAGTTTTGAAAGGGAGGAAATAAAGTTGTGAAAATCCTATTTAAAAACGGGCTGGTTTATGATGGTTCCGGAGGGGAGCCTTTTCAGGGAGATGTTCTGATTGATGATGACCGGATTATCGAAGTCTCGGAGAGAATCGCGGAAGATGCAGATCAGGTCATCGATCTTTCCGGTTATCAAATCTGCCCGGGCCTGATTGACGCCCATTCCCATAACGACTTTTTCTATGACCGGGAGGATGCCGAAAAGTTTTTCAGGCCATTTATCGAACAGGGGATTACCACACAGATCACAGGAAACTGCAGTTTTTCTCCGTTTGGTGCAGATGAAGCAACTCCTTACCGGGATAAAATCGGCGGAGGCCTCTTTGAAACGGTTAAACCCTGCAGCTTTGCAGAATTCAAAAAACGTGCACAGGGGAATCTCTATGTGAATTTGGTTCCGCTGATCGGGCAGGGATCAGTCCGAGCAGGCATGAAAGGTTTCAATCCTGCTCCACTCACACAGGAGCAGATGGAAGAAGAGCTTGCCCATGTTCGCGAGGCAATGGAAGGTGGTGCTTTCGGCGGTTCTTTTGGTTTTATGTATGAGCCGGATCGTTATGCGCCGGAAAACGAAGTCATTGCTTTTGCCAAAGAGATTGCGAAATATAATGGGATTGTGACGATTCACCCGAGAGCCTGTTCTATTGTCAGTGCAGACTATCCCCTTCTTACAAAAAAGTCACATCTTGAAATGGGTCTCGATGAAGCGGTAGATATTATGCACAAATCCGGTTGTAAGCTGGAATACAGCCATCTGATTTTCACCGGACAGAGGAGCTGGAAGCTGCTCGATAAGATGCTTGCAACATTTCATCGTGAAGTAAAAGCAGGCAGCCCGATTGCATTTGACAATTATGCTTTCCATTATGGCGCGTCTGTTATTACAGTTGTTTTTCCGGAGTGGTATGCACAGCTCAGCAGAGAAGAAGCCGCCAAGCCGATAAACCGCTTCAAGCTCCAGCTGACAATCCTCATGTATCGTAAAGTACTGGGAATCGACTGGGATGATATGGTTGTTGCATATATTTCTGATGACCATCCGGAATATGAAGGAAAAACGGTTGACCAGTGCGCCAGGGAGGAAGGACTTTCAAATCTTGATATGTATCTCAAGCTTGTAGACCTTTCCAACCGTGCCGGAAGTATCTACCTCGGTAAGTACTATAATGATGAGATTGTGCGTCGTTTAATGGAGGAAGATCTTTCTGTTTTCATGACAGATGCCTGGGTTGAGGAAAAAGGACTTCAGAATATTGCGGCATTTCAGACATTCCCGCAGTTCTTCCTGCTTGCTCAACGGTATAAGATTCCGATTCAGAAAATAGTACGTAAGATGACCGGGCAGACAGCAGATCGCTATGGCATTCCGGAACGCGGATACATCAAACCGGGTTATAAAGCGGATCTTACCGTGATTGATCTTTCCCATATGAAAGTGAATGAGTCCAAGCCGGATTTCCGCCCGGAGGGTATTGTTCATGTTTATATCAACGGGAAGCCGGTTCTGCAGGATGGTTGTTATCTCGGAGGAAAAGCCGGGAAAGTCCTGCTGAAAAACGGGAAATCAGTATGACGGAAAAGACATTTCCGACTTCCTGTGGAACAATTCACTACTGGACAGCAGGAAAAGAAAATGCCTCGGCGGTTACATTGGTATTCCTTCCGGGATTGACGGCTGACCACAGGCTTTTTGAGAAGCAGATAGAGTATTTTGCTGCAAAATATCCTGTTTTTGCATGGGATGCCCCGGGACATGCTGCTTCATGGCCGTTTGATCTTTCCTTCCATTTGCAGGACAAGGCACGATGGCTGGATGAAATCTTACAGCAGGAACAATTTGTTGCACCCGTTATAATCGGGCAGTCGATGGGTGGTTATGTCGGGCAGATGTTTGCACAGCTGTTCCCGGAGAAACTAAAGGGTTTTGTTTCCATTGATTCAGCTCCTTTGCAAAGAGAATACGTTACTGCTGCGGAAATATGGCTTCTGAAGAGGATGGAACCCATCTACCGCTATTATCCTTGGAAGTCCCTCCTGAAGACGGGGACGAATGGCGTCGCAACGTCTGAGTACGGGAGAAAGCTGATGCGTGACATGATGATGGTTTATGACGGTGATCAGGAGCGTTATGCGAGCTTAAGCGGGAATGGGTTTCGAATGCTTGCAGAGGCAATGGAAGCAGATCTCCCGTATGAAATAAAATGTCCGGCACTGCTTATTTGCGGAGAAAAAGATCATGCGGGATCCTGCATCCGCTATAATAAAGCCTGGCACAGGAAAACGGGGATACCGATTGAATGGATCAAAGATGCCGGGCATAATTCCAATACGGATGCCCCGGATCTTATCAATCATCTGATAGAAACGTTTATAAAGGGTTTGCCATGCGTGGCTGTCAATCCTGAATAATTGAATGTATAGCAACAGTAGATAGCGATCGATTCATTCCGGCATGTGCTGGAACACACTTCAAAAGAGAGAACTTCCTGATTTTGATTCGTCAGGAAGTTCTTTTTTGGGAAGAGAAGAATGTCCATAAAAAGAGAAAAATGTAAAGCGTGCTTGACGTTTTCTGGGCATAATGGTATACTTTGGATGTAAAGCAAGCTTTACATTCAAATGGGAAGGTGATGAAATGAAAAATCGTATTGAGGAGATTCGGAATGAAAAAGGAGTTCGTCAGGAGGATCTCGCCAGGTTGATGGGAGTTTCACGGCAGACAATCAGTTCGTTGGAGAACGGTCGTTACAACCCGTCTATCATGCTTGCACACAAGATTGCACAGTATTTTGGCATGGCGATTGAAGAAGTTTTTATTTTTGAGGAGGAATGATGATGTATTATAATAACAAAAGGCTTGCCTTGACTGTTTTCTGGATCGTGCTCGGAGCTGTTCTGGTCGTACTCACAGTTACCGAAGTGCTGGATTCTTCTATCTACTCGGGCATGGGGGGAGCTTTGATGGCAGTCGGCACTCTTCAGCTTATCAGGACGGTAAAATACAGAAAGGATTCCGAATACAGAGAGAAAGTGGACACAGAACTCGGCGATGAGCGCAACCGTTTTCTGCGCATGAAAAGCTGGTCATGGGCCGGTTATTTTACGATTCTGATTGAGGGAATCGGAGCGATCATTGCGATGGTGCTGGGGGAGCGAACGGTTCAGCTTGTACTTTCCTATTCTGTTTGTCTGGTTTTGGTCATTTACTGGATAGCATACGTAATTCTGAGCAAAAAATACTGATGGAGGTCTTCATCGATTTGCCATTTTCTTTCAACCGTGATATACTGTTTTCTCAAAGCAGCAAAACAGAAGTGTTTGGAACACCGGATGTCAGGTGGGAATGGCAGATATATTGGGAAGGAGAATCAAAATGAAGCATTATATCATAGTAAAATTTACAGATGGAACAGATTTTCACGCACTGGAAAATCCGGTGCGGGGTATCTTTGAAGAGACGCTTTCCATTCCGGGGATTCATGGGGTGGACATGCGGTTATCCAATTCTGACAGACAAAACCGTTATGATATGATGATCATTATGGATATGGAAAAAGATGCTCTGCCTGCATATGACAGTTCCGAGCCGCATCTGCGGTGGAAAACTGAATATGGCAGCTGTATTGCAAAAAAGGCAATATTTGATTGTGATGACTGAGAAATATGGGAAATTTTTACCCTGGTTTCTCTCTGTGATTTGAAGAATTCAGGTTAAATATTATGAAGATAAGGAAACCGACACCCGATCCGTTCCTTTCCGATCGGGAATTCTATCTGCGTTCCTTTACATGGGGGCTTCCAGTCAATCTGGGCGGGGCTGTTGTAGCCCTGGGGATGCTTGCTACCGGGCATAAACCTAAACGCTTCGGCAACTGCATCTCTTTTGAAGTAGGGAAAGGGTGGGGAGGCGGGAGCCTCGGCATGTTTCTATTTACCTGCAAAGACGCCTCTTTGGCGTTAAAAGCTCACGAGCATGGGCACAGTATTCAGAACTGCTATTATGGTCCTTTCATGCCATTCCTTGTAAACATTCCCTCCTCTTCCCGTTACTGGTACAGGAAGGCAGTTCATGCCATAGCTCCGAAAAAGCGCCTCCCACCGTATGACAGCATCTGGTTTGAAGCGGAAGCTACCCGTCTCGGCCTTACCCGCCTGCATGCCGGTTCTTCTCAAGAAAACAGCTCTGTCTGAAGTTCAGACAGAGTTGTTTTTCAATTTGATTTGTTTACGCACGGGATAGAATGCAGTATAATAAAATGCAAAGATATGTTCGGAGGGAAAAAGCATGCAGACTGTCATTTATATCGCGGATACTGCCCCGTTGCAGAATGATGTGCTGTTTGCTGCGCTTTATCAGACACTTCCTGACTATCGCCGCCGGAAAATTGACCGTTATCTTGTCGCAAGCGCGAAACGGCTTTCCCTCGGAGTCGGTATTCTTCTGAAAGCTGCATGTTTTGAACAGGGAATTCCGGGCGCGGACAATGAGATTGTCTTCGGTGAACAGGGAAAAGGGTATTTTAAGAATGTCCGGAATGCCTTTTTCAATCTGTCCCATTCCGGAGAGCGGGCCATGTGCGTGATTGCTCCGGTAGAAACAGGATGTGATGTTCAGCAGGATCAGAAAATCCATTGGTCGGTTGCCAGGCTTGTTTGCAGCGATGAGGAAAAGATCTGGCTGAAGGAACAGGAACTGCTGGGCAAAGGCGATGAAGCATTTACAAGGCTGTGGACGTTGAAAGAAAGTTTTCTCAAAACAGAGGGCAAAGGCTTTTCTGCTGCACCGGAGGAGAGTTCTCTTGCTGTTTCCGATGAAAAGGTATCCCTCAAAAGCCAGACAGAAGATCGATTTTTTTCTTTTTTTGAACCGAATTTACAGGATGGTTACCATTATGCCTGCTGCCTGAAAAATATTCGGCTGGATACACCGGATACAGAAATAACTGTGAGGCAATGTGACCTCACATTGCCTCAATTTCTTTGATAATATATTCATTTCCCCTCAGCAGGTAAGTTTGCCCGCTTCCGCAATAGGGGCAGATTTTAGCGTATTTCATAGTTAGGTATGTTTTCTGGCAGTTTTCGCAATAGGTGATTGCTTCAATCGGCTCTATTTTCAGCTCTGCATCTTTCAGAAATTTCGTTTTTTCTCGGGCATACAGCCAGTATTCTTCCAGAAACTGTGGAATAATTCCGCTGACCTCTCCAATCTCAAGGGTCACAGAGCCTACCTGTGTCAGGCTGTTTTCCACGCAGAGGTTTTCTACGGTTTCAATGACATAATTGATGGTTCCTAATTCGTGCATATCAGTGCTTCCTCATAGATTAGTTCATATATGATGGTACCATAAGCAGGGAAATTATTCAATGAATATTATCCTGAAAACAGTTTTCAGCACAGAATTTCCCGCTTCGAAACAATGTCAAGGCCGCTGCCCGGTAATCGGGCAGAGTTTTTGACTTCAACAGGGCTTTGATCTCCTTTTTATCATCTGAAAACATACTATTCATATAATACCAGAGCTGTTTCATGCGCTCAACTGCAAAAGCAGGGCTTAACCCTCCCTGAAGGTATCCTTCCAGAAGGGTATCGTGAAACTGCTCGAGCTCCTGGCATTGGAGCGGTTCTCTGCCGGATAGAGTCCTGGCTAGTGCAGGGTTGGCAATAATACCACGGCCGAGCATAACACTGTCGGTATCCGTTGCACAAGCCAGCAGTCTGTCGAGATGGTTTTGGGAAAAGAGATTTCCATTATAGGAAACGGGACAGCTGCAGTTTTTGAGAGCATCTGTGAAACCGGGTATATCCGGTTCGCTCTGGTACTGTCCGTCCCGATCGCGGGCGTGGATGATCAGCCGGGATAGGGGAAAGCGGTTATACAGCTCCAGAATAGCCGGAAATTCCTGTGTGCTGTGGACTCCCATCCGTGTTTTGATACTGATTCGGTAACCCTTTTGCTCACCCTCAGAAAAAACCTGATCCAGAAAAGCGTCAAGAGAGGGGAGATCTGCCAGCATCCCGGCTCCTTTGTGCTTGGCGAATACGGTTCCTGAGGGACAACCGGCATTGAGGTTGAATTCCGTAAATCCGAGTGCCTGCAGTTTCCCCGCTGTGATGCTGAAAGCAGTTGCATTATTTGCGAGAATCTGTGGGATCACAGAGAGATTGGTGCTTCGATCGGAGGTCAGGTCCCTAAGATATTTTGGCTTAAAGCTTCCCTCGCTGTCCGGTGCTATAAAAGGAGTGTAGTATTCTGTAATACCGGGAAACATCATATGATGAATCTGTCTGAAAAGAGCAAAAGTAATCCCCTCCATGGGGGCAAAGAGGAATTCCATAGACGTACCTTTCTGTTTTCTGAGAGTCTGGGCTCCGTCTCACAAGGTATCACAACTTTATTCCGGAAGCAAGAAAAACAGAAAAAGAAAATTGCATAAGAGTTTGGGGTATTGTATAATAAAAACATTATAATACTGGAGGGTAATGCCATGGGATTATTCGATAAAAAATATTGCAGTATCTGCAGTGCAAAAATCGGCCTTCTCGGCAATAGAAAGTTGGATGACGGCAATTTATGTAAAGACTGTGCCTCCAAACTTTCACCCTGGTTCTCCGACCGGCGGCACAGCACAGTGGAGCAGATCCGCGAACAGCTTGACTACCGTGAGGCGAACAAGGAAAAGGTTGAGTCTTTCCGCTGTACACGCACCCTCGGATCCTGGACAAAAGTGATGCTGGATGAGAATCAGCAGCTTTTTATGGTTACCCATGCAAAGAATTTGAAGGAAGCAAACCCCGATGTTCTGCGCTTTGGTGATGTGACCGGCTGCGACATCAACGTGGATGAGGACCGTTCTGAAGTAAAGCGTAAAAATGAGCAGGGGGAGGAAGAATCCTATCAGCCGAAGCGGTACGAGTACAGTTACGATATCAAAGTTCTGATTCATGTGAACAATCCGTATTTCTCCGAGATCGAGTTTAAAGTCAATGATCGTGACATTGAGATCGGAGAGCCGGGTCTTTCCCTGATGGGAGTCCAGCAGCCGCCAAGACCCGAACTGAATGCTGAATATCGCCGGTGTATGGAAAACGCGCAGGAAATCAAATCGCTCCTGACCGGCGCCCGTGATACAGCCAGAGAGGAAGCAGCTCCGCGGCAGCCCGTGATCTGCAAAGCCTGCGGCGCAAAAACAGTTCCTGATTCTTCCGGTTGCTGTGAATATTGCGGAACACTCCTTCTGTAAAGCAGCAATAATCCAATAAAAATGATTTTTATTCATTATCCGTCAGACTGTTGTCTGATGGATTTTTTTCGTGAAAAAACACTAAAATTCTTGACTTTTATTAGCTTCCTGTATTACACTGTGTACAGCATTTTTCCAAAAATATATCAAAAAGGAGATCAAAAACTATGAAAAAAACCCTGGCATTACTCCTCGCACTTGTTATGGTACTATCGGTTTCTGCGGCTGCATTTGCTGAGCCGTCAGGCAAGGTTATGCTGTATTCCTCTATGCAGGAGGCACAGCTTCAGGCTATTGAACAGGCATTTGAAGCCAAATATCCCACGGTTGATATGGAATATTACTATGCCGGCGGCGGAAAACTGGTTACAAAAATGACCACGGAGGCCCAGGATGGAGGCCAGATTGCCAGCGATCTCGTATGGCTGGGCGACCCGTCTGACTATGAAGCTTTTAAAGCCAATGGCTGGCTCGAGCCGTATGTTTCTCCGGAAACGGATCATATTTCTGAAGCTTATATAGATCCTGATGGCTACTATACAGCAGGCCGTCTGGTGACGATGGGCATTGCATGGTTCATTGGGGTGGATGAGGAAGATGCTCCTAAGACCTGGAATGACCTTCTTGACCCGAAGTGGTACAACCAGATTATTATGACGGATCCTTCCCAGGCTTCTACCACCAAGTATTGGATGGCTGCCATGATGCAATCCCCGAAGTATGGTCCTGATTTCTTCCAGAAGCTGAAGGATAACGGTGTTGAACTCGAAAGCGGCACGACAGCTACCCATAACCGCGTCGCCGATGCTTCCTACCAGGTTGGTATCTGTCTTGACTATGTATCTGCCAACCTGATTGCAGAAGGTTCTCCCATGATGTTCCATTACACCACGGAAGATGTTATCACCATGACTAGCCCTGTCGCTCTGATCAAAGGCTGTGCCAATGAAGAGAACGGCAAACTTTTGATGGACTTTATCCTTTCTAAAGAGGGACAGGAAGTTCTTGTTGCCAACAATCTTGTTTCTGTACGTGACGATGTTGAAATGCAGGTTGACACCTCTGCCATCGCTGCCATCAACATGGAAGTCGACTACAACGACCTTGGCGAGAATCTCCAGACCTATCTCGATACATTCAATAAGATTTTCGACAAGTAATTTTAATTCTGCAGGGCATGCACCGCCTTCGTGGGGTGTGCATGCCCTTTTTTTAAACCAGACCTGAAGGAGAAGGATATGGCAAACGTAAGATTTGACAATATCACGGTCCGCTACGGGTCAAACACGGTTCTGGATAATTTTTCCCTGGAAGTTGAAAGCGGGAAAATCGTCTGCCTCGTCGGGCCCAGCGGGTGCGGAAAAACTACCTTGGTTCGTGCACTGCTTGGCCTGAACAAACCGGAGACCGGAACTATTACCGTGGGAGACCGTGTGCTGTTTGATGCAAAGAAGCGCATCAATGTTCCTGCAGAGAAAAGAAATATCGGCATAGTCTTTCAGGACTATGCAGTTTGGCCGCATATGACGGTGGTGGAAAATGTTTCTTATCCTTTGAAGAAACAGCGCCGTTCGAAAGAGGAAATCAGAGAAAGAGCTATGCGTGCACTGGAGCAGGTGCATATGACAGAATATGCCAATCACTTGCCGAACCAGCTTTCCGGAGGCCAGCAGCAGCGTGTGGCGATTGCGAGAGCTCTGGTGGTAGATAGTGATGTTCTTGTGATGGACGAACCGATTACAAATCTGGATGCGAAACTACGCGAGGAAATGCTCCTCGAAATCCGTATGATCCAAAAGCGTCTCAATGCAACCATTCTCTATATTACACATGACCAGCAGTCGGCTCTGCAGCTTTGTGATAAAATGGCAATAATGGAACCGGACGGTAAACTCTGCCAGTACGGTACGGATGAAGAGATTATTCTCCGCCCAGCAAACCGCTTTACCTTCGAGTTTATCGGTGTTTCGAACTTTATTTCTCTGGTTAATAACAACGGCGTTCTGGCGTTGGATTGCGGAGAGCTCATCCCGTATCCCGATGAGGTACCGCAGGAAGCGCGGAGTGGGAGTTACGATCTCGGTGTCCGCCCGAATGATATTGTTTTTGACGATAATTCCTCTCTGAAAGCACGGGTAGATTCAAGGGTATTTCTGGGAAGTGAGTATAACTACTTCCTGTCACTTGGTCAGAAACAGATCCGGGTGCAGCAGAGCATGCTGGATGCCCGTACCAAGGGAATTGCCGAAGAAGGGGAGACCGTTGGAATCCGGCTTTTGAATCCTCGTTTCTATCCTACTGAGAAAGGAGGCAAATCTGCATGAAACAGTATGGCGGTTTCAGCGCTGAGCTTGCAGCGGTTGATGGGCGCAAGCGCCTGAATATGGATAAGCTGATGACGGTAATCTGCTTTATCCTGTTGCTGATCATCGTGGTTATCCCGATTGTAATGATTATTTACAACGCATTCTTCAACGAAGGTAAGCTGGAGATCGACATGTTTGTCGAACAGATTACGGAAAAGAAGAATCTGGAGGCCATGTGGAACACACTGAAGATAGCCGTGTTTGCCACCATTTTAGGGACGATCATGGGTGTTTTCTACGCCTGGCTTCTCGGCCGCAGTGATATCCCGGCGAAAGGCCTTATGAGAGCACTGTTTAACATCCCCTATATGTTCCCGCCGTTCCTTGGCGCCATGGCATGGGATATGATGTTTAACGGCCGTTCGGGATATATTAATAAGATGCTGGTCAACGTTTTTCATCTGAAATCCATGCCGATCAACATCAACTCAGTCTGGGGCATTGTGTTTGTCGAAGTCAGTTATTATTTCCCCTTTGTCTTTATGCAGGTTGTCTCTGCTCTGGAGCGCATGGATCCGACCCTGGAAGAGTCCGCCCGTATTGCTGGGGCGAAGCAGGGCCAGGTGATTCTCAAGATTACGCTGCCATTGGTAAAGCCTGCTATTTCAGCCGGTGCTCTTCTCATCCTGACGACTTCCCTTGCCCACTTTGGCGTTCCTTCCATTCTGGGTTATGCGAAAGGTATTTATACACTGCCGACGCGTATTTACGCAGTTATTTATAACTCCGGCGGATCGTTTGACGGAATACGGCAGGGAGCTGCCCTCTCTGTTATGCTGGTGGTCGTTGTTGCAATTGCGCTGATTCTGCAGAATAAGATTCTTTCTTCCGGCAGCTATGATATCATTAAGGGAAAATCCATGCGGCCTACCCTGATTAAGCTCCGGGGTGCAAAGATTCCGCTGCTTCTTCTTGCTATTCTGACCCTTGTGCTGATCGTTATTGTTCCTCTTGTGATGATTGTCCTGATCTCCTTCCTGAAGGCTTACGGTCTGCCCATCGCATTCAAGAACTTTACTTTTGCTCAGTATCAGAAGGTCTTCTCGGCAAACGGTACCATGTCCTCCATCCGCAACTCGCTGTTCGTCTCCATTACGGCGGGCATAATCTGTATGTTCCTTGGTACGCTGATTGCCTATGTCGTGCAGAAAATCAGGCCGAGAGGAGCAGGCGTTCTGGAGGTTCTCTCCATGCTTCCGTATGCCATTCCGGGCACGGTTCTCTCGATCGGTGTAATCCTCGCCTGGAGCGGACGTATCGTCGGAATCAACCTGTACAATACCATCTGGATTATTCTGGTGGCTTATCTTGCCCGCTATCTCTCCTTCAGTATGAAGACGTCTTCCGCTGCTCTGCTGCAGGTGCACTCTTCTCTTGAGGAAGCTGCCCGTGTTTGTGGTGCTTCGCATACAGAAAGCCTTGCAGATGTGACGCTTCCTTTGATTCGTCCTGCTATGGTAAGCGGCTTCTTCCTGATTTTCCTGCCGGCCATGCGTGAGGTCACAACCTCTATTCTGCTTTACGGCCCGTACACGCGTACCCTTGGTGTCCAGATCTACTCTCTGCGTGACGCCGGTATGATTCCGCAGGCAGCTGCTCTTGCAACGGTTGCCATCGGCATTATTATCATTCTCAATACCATCGTCAACGCACTGACCAAAGACAGAAAGGGGGTATAACACATGGCTGACCAGATTGTACTTGATCATGTGACAAAAAGATTTACCACCAAAACACTGGGAGATATTGTTGCCGTTGATGATTTTAACCTGCGTGTCCACGAAGGGGAGTGCTTCTCCTTTTTGGGGCCGTCGGGATGCGGGAAATCTACAACACTCCGTATGATTGCCGGGTTCGAAGATCTCACGGAAGGAGAAATTGAACTCTGCGGAAAACTTGTTTCCAGTAAAAAGAAAAATCTCTATGTTCCGCCGGAGGAACGCGGGCTGGGTATGGTGTTTCAGGCATTTGCCGTCTGGCCGCATATGAACGTGTTTGAAAATGTTGCTTTCCCGCTGCGGATCCAGAAAATGAATAAGACCGATATCACTAAAAAGGTCAATGAAGCTCTGCATCATACGAGCCTCACCGGGTTGGAAAACGTTTTCCCCGGGGATCTTTCCGGTGGGCAGCAGCAGCGTATCGCTCTGGCACGTGCCATTGTGACGAACCCGAAAGTGATGCTTCTGGATGAGCCGCTTTCAAACCTTGACCCGAAACTCCGCGAGACGATGCGTTTTGAAATCAAAGCCCTGCAAAGGAAATTCAACTTTACGATTATTTTCGTCACACATGACCAATCCGAAGCCATGGCGATTTCCGACCGTATGATGGTTTGTGATATGGGTAAGATTATGCAGATTGACACACCGGAAAACCTGTACAACAAGCCTTGTAACCGTTTTGTACACAACTTCCTCGGTGAGAGCACATTTATCAATGTCGTCGTGAAAGACGGCAAAGCTTATCCCAAAGGCCATATGGGACAGTCATTGGATCTCTCTGTTCCCGATGGCGTTGGTGATGAAATGGTTGTTGCTACAAGGCCGAATGAAATTGCACTTACCGGGGCGGGAGAAGGCGGATTTGCCAGCCATATTGAAAAACGTATTTTCCTCACAGACCGCACGGAATATCTTGTCCCCGTCGGTGACCAGCTTCTCAAAGTACAGACGCCTCACCGCATTACCTTCTCCGAGGGAGAAGCATGCTATGTCCATCTGGTAGAACCGATGTGGTATCCTGCTGATGATGCGGCTGCGGATAAAGAACGCGCACGCCGTCAGCTTTTCTAAGGAGGTAGAACAATGCTGAAAGAATTCACCCCACCGAAAGATATCGAAAAAGAGGCTCTGAAAGAAGAAATCAAAGCCTTGCGGGAAAGGCTTCTTGCCCAGCAGCAGCTGGTGAGAAGCAGCAATCTCCCTGTGATTGTGCTCGTAGAGGGATGGGCGGCTGCCGGAAAAGGGAGCCTGATCAATGAGCTCATCAATGAAATTGACCCGCGTTTTTACAATGTGGTTTCCCCGGTAAGCACCCCACAGGCAGAAGCGCGCTATCCATTCCTCTATCCGTATGCCTGTGCCATTCCCGAAAACGGGAAAATAATGTTCTATGATTCCGGATGGATGGAAGGGGCCGTGCGAAAGTTCCTCCGCCGCGAGATCACCAAAAAACAATATAAAGAACTGATCCGCTCTGCCATTGAATTTGAGCGTCAGCTTCGCGACGGCGGTTACCTTATCCTGAAGCTGTTCCTCCACATCGAAAAAGAAGAACAGAGAGACCGTCTTACAGCCTTGAGAGAGAATTACGAGACAGAATGGCGTGTTACGGAAGATGATTTGTGGCAGCATCGGGAATATCCGCTATTCCGGGAAACTTATGATGAGTTTATGGAGGAAACAGGGGATCTGATCCCGTGGCATGTACTGGATGGCAGCAGGAAACGGCTTGCGACAAGAGACGCTTTAAAGCTTCTGGTCGGGTTGATCGATAAAGGCCTTGAAAAAGGGAGATATATCGGGAAGCCGTTCAAAGAAAGCTTCCCACTGCTGAATATGCCGTATCTCCGGGAGATTGACCTCTCTCCGGCCCTGGAGGACAAGGAGTATAAAAAGGAACTCAAGACTCTTCAGGACCGTTTAAGTGAACTCCATAATACCATTTACCGCAAAAGGATTCCCGTTATCCTCTGTTATGAAGGATGGGATGCTGCAGGAAAAGGCGGAAATATCCGCCGTGTAGCCCGTCCGCTGGATCCCCGTGGATTTGATGTTATTCCGATCGCGTCGCCGGAGCCGCACGAGCTCAATCGGCAGTATCTCTGGCGCTTCTGGACAAGGCTTCCGCGCAGTGGCCATTTCTGCATCTTCGACCGTACCTGGTATGGCCGGGTCATGGTGGAGCGGTTGGAAGGGTTCTGTACCGAAGATGACTGGAAGCGTGCCTATAACGAAATTAATGAATTTGAGCGTCAGCTGACCGATTGGGGTGCTGTTGTCCTGAAATTCTGGATTCATATCGATCAGGACACGCAGCTTGTTCGCTTTAACGATCGTCAGAACACCCCGGAAAAACAGTGGAAGCTGACGGAGGAAGACTGGCGTAATCGTGAAAAATGGCCGCAGTATGAGGAAGCCATCGATGAGATGCTCCAGAAAACCAGTACAGAAAATGCTCCCTGGTTTATCATTGAGTCCAACGATAAAAAGTACGCCCGTATCAAAACCCTTAAGATCGTGATCAAAGCCCTGGAAAAGGCCTGCGCAGAACGTCTTTGACTGAAACTGAATAGGAAAAGCCCGTTGATGGAAGACTTGTTCTGTCAACGGGTTTTCCTTTTGGTCATTGATGCTTAGAAATGCAGTATACTTGATTTTAACCTCAAACATGATATAATTTTATTCTCCGGCATAAGGATAAGAAGTATGGAGGTGAGCCAATGGAACCGTCAGAAACAGATAACCCATGGGGATTTACCGTCGTTCTTGATCCGGTTCCGGCTGCTTCCGCTTCGATATATGGCGATACAGTCCTGTCTTTTTCCGAACGGATACCTGTTCAGACAAAGGATCCTGTCCCTGACAGAATTGGCGAAATGAGAAGTCTCTATGAGTATGAAAACGGATCTTTTCAGCTGAAATGTAAGAATTTCTATCGGCAGGGTGTTTTCATGCAGGATTATGAAGATACTGCGCCTTGGACAGGTGAGTTCGTCTGCTATTTTCCGACCTACCGTGATCTGACGCTCAGACAGCTTCGCGGTTATTTCTCCTGGAGAACACTGATCCGAAAAGGGGAATACCACCCTATTCCGACATCGGCGGCATATCTTTATGTATATGAACTCCTTAACGGAATCGGTGCTGCCTCTCCGGAAGAGAGCGTAATCAAACTTGCGGAGTTTGAGGCCGGCTATGTGGAGTCCGGAGTCGGTGACAAGCGGATGCAAAAAAATATACAGCGCTGGATGCTGGATTTTGCAGTGCTTAATGATCTTTCTCCGGATTTTACACGCCGGTACGCCGCTCCGGATCTCCTGCAGGAGGATAAGGCTCTCACAACATTGCGAAATCCGGCGGGTTATACGGATGAAGAAGTCTTTGCCGCTCTTTGTACGCTGGGAGGCGAAAAGC
Organism: Candidatus Limivicinus sp.; assembly: GCA_045117135.1. GTDB lineage: Bacteria > Bacillota > Clostridia > Oscillospirales > Oscillospiraceae > Limivicinus. The sequence goes on from JBGUNA010000061.1 coordinate 65,248, forward strand.
TATTTGATTCTCCGGTTATTTCCGGGAATGCGGCAGAAGGGAAACACCTCTTCAGTGAAATTTGGAGAACTGCTGTTTTTTCTTATCGACGCAGCGGAAGAGATCTGTTTGCAGCTTGTTTTGGAAAGCTGGCATCATATAAATGGTATCCCCTGGCCAATGCAATCTACTATCCGCGGCACAAATCTGTCGATAGAGACTATGAATTCGATGAATGTCGCAGATATCATTGCCGCAATGGGATCTGGACAGTGGAAAGATATGAAAGTCTCAATTTCGACCGGAAACGGTTTCAGTCCTTTCTCCATGCGGCAGACCGTAAGCTTCGCCACTATCTGAAGACCGGCCGCTATCTCCGTGAAAAAAAGGAGGAAGCGTGGGCGGCTCCTTATATTGATGCTGTTATAGAGGCTGATAGCTTCGCTAAAGCGGAAGCAGCGAAGCCGAGGCTTTCGATTGATATTTCTGATCTTGATCGGATCCGGAAGGATGCTGATACGACCCGCGACAGCCTTCTGACGGAAGAAGAGCGCATAGAACAGGAAGAAGCTTCTGAGAAGGCAGAAAAATCCATAGCTGATATATCGTCAACTGAAATTCTGAAGGATATCCCATTGGATGCACTGCAGATTCAGATCCTTCGTGTCCTTCTGCAGGGAGGCTCCGTTGAAGAAATCATCCGGGAGAACCATCTGATGCCATCCATTATTGCGGATGCTGTAAACGAAGCGCTGTTTGATGAGATAGGAGACACCGTGCTCTCTTGTGATGATGACAGGCTTTCCCTTGTAGAAGACTACCGGGATGATCTTACCCGAATGCTGGGAGGTTTCAGCAAATGAGTGAACAAAATATAAAAGTGCCGAGACGGATTTCGCAGACGGTGCTGAATTCTCTGAAGGGCGGTGTTGTTCCGCGGATCGGTCTGCCCTATATTACGGTAGGAAGAAAAAATGAAATAGAAGCCCTTCTGCATGATGTTGCCATCATTTCAGAGGGAGGAGCTTCTTTTCGGTTTATCGTTGGCCGATATGGCTCGGGAAAGAGCTTTCTCCTCCAGACCATTCGTAATTATGCGATGGATCGGGGATTTATTGTAGCCGATGCTGACCTTTCGCCGGAGCGTCGACTCCAGGGCACTCGGGGGCAGGGGCTTGCTACCTATCGGGAACTCATCAGCAATCTGTCCACGAAGACAAAACCTGAAGGAGGAGCCCTGACATTGGTGTTGGACCGATGGATCAGCGCTGTGCAGTCGGAAGCTTCCCGCGAAACAGGTTTTCTCCCTGGTGATTCAGCCTTGACGGCGGCAGTTGATCAGAAAATCTATACGGTTACTTCTTCTGTCAGTGAACTGGTACATGGTTTCGAGTTTGCAACACTTCTTTCGGCTTATTACCATGCTTATTGCAGTGGAGACGACGGGACAAAGGCAAAAGTAGTACGCTGGTTCCGGGGAGAATACACGCTCAAGCGGGAGGCAAAGGAAGAACTCGGCATTAATGTTATTATTACAGATGATGACTGGTATGACTATCTGAAGCTCTTTGCAGTTTTTTTCCGCCTGGCAGGTTATACCGGCATGATGATCATGATCGACGAGCTTGTCAATATCTATAAAATTCCCAATGCCATTACCAGGCAGTATAATTATGAAAAACTGCTCACCATGTATAACGATACCCTGCAGGGGAAAGCCAGATATCTTGGTTTTATCATGGGAGCTACCCCACAGGCGCTGGAAGATAAGCGTCGCGGCATCTACAGTTACGAAGCGCTCCGTTCCAGGCTTGCAGAAGGCAGATTTTCGAAACCGGGGATGAGGGATCTCCTGGCTCCGGTGATTCGGTTGGAACCGCTCACAGCGGAAGAGATGCTGGTGCTTTGTGAAAAGCTTTCGGATATGCATGCAGGGCTTTACGGTTACGAGAGAATAGTAACAACCGATGATCTGGTAAGTTTTCTCAAGGTTGAATATGAGCGAATCGGCGCGGACCAGAACATAACGCCTCGCGAAGTGATTCGCGATTTTATTGAACTCTTGGATCTCCTCTATCAGAATCAGGGAATGAGCATCGGTGCATTGCTGGCATCGGATGAGTTTTCGTTCACGAAGTCGGAAGCAGTTTCCGATGAAGCGGAAGCAGGATATCTGGAGTTTACAATATGAATGTTTTTGAGCGCTATGCGCCGTTTATTCAGGATTATATTTATCGTTCCGGTTGGCAAAGTCTTCGCAGTGTTCAGAATGCTGCAGGAGACGCAATCTTCAACACAGATGAGAACGTCCTGCTCACAGCCTCCACTGCATCCGGGAAAACAGAGGCTGCCTTTTTCCCGATTCTGACTCTTTTGGAAGAAAACCCTTCCAAAACAGTTGGTGTTCTGTACATAGCCCCGCTGAAAGCCCTGATCAATGATCAGTTTTCCCGTCTGAATGAGCTTTGTGAAGAGGCGGGAATTGCTGTTTCACGCTGGCATGGCGATGTTGCTCAGTCAAAAAAACGTAAACTCCTGAACAAACCTTCCGGCATTCTGCAGATCACGCCGGAATCGCTTGAATCTCTGATGATCAATAAACATATGGAGATCCCTTCGCTCTTTGGGGATCTTCGTTTTATAGTCATTGACGAGATCCATTCCCTTCTGCGGGGGGATCGCGGTATGCAGACTTTTTGCCTGATCGAACGGTTATGCCGTCTTGCTTCCTGCAATCCGCGCAGAATCGGCCTTTCTGCGACCATCGGTAATCCGGAGGCGGCAGGGCATTTTCTCGCGGCAGGCAGCGGGAGAGGTACTGTCATTCCGGCTGTTGACAGCGGCAGAGAAATCTGGCGTCTCTCGATGGAGCATTTTTACAACACTGCCCCTCAGGCTGATGAAGGGAAGCAGCTTGCCGTTTCAACACCTCGGCTCGAGCCCCCCACAGATACGGCTCCGAAAGCGGCAGATCCCGGGATCGGGTATATCTTTGAACACACAAAAGGAAAAAAGTGTCTCATTTTTACCAATTCCCGGGAAGAATGCGAATCCGTCTGTCAGAATCTCCGGCAATACTGCGAAGTGAATCGGGAGCCGGACCGTTTTCTTATTCACCACGGCAATCTCTCTGCATCTTATCGGGAGAGTGCTGAAGAAGAAATGAAAGATGACGATTCCTATCTGAGCGTTTGTGCAACCGCTACGCTGGAGCTCGGTATTGATATCGGCAGGCTGGAACGTGCCTTTCAGATAGATGCGCCTTTTACTGTGTCCGGTTTTCTGCAGCGTATGGGTCGGACCGGCCGTCGAGGCAATCCTTCGGAGATGTGGTTTGTTATGCGTGAAGACCACTGGGAAGCCCGAGCTATGTTACCTGACAGCATTCCCTGGTATCTTCTCCAGGGCATTGCTCTGGTGCAGCTTTATATTGAAGAACGGTTTGTGGAGCCTCCGAGGATGGATCGCCTGCCCTACAGTCTCCTCTATCATCAGACGATGAGCACCCTCGCTTCTTGTGGGGAGATGACACCTGCAGAGCTTGCTACCCGGGTTCTGCCGCTGAGTTGTTTTCATCGCATCAGTCAGGAGGACTATCGTCTCCTTCTTTCTCATCTTCTGGAAATCGATCATATCAACCGCACGGAAAACGGCGGATTGATCCTCGGCATCACCGGAGAGAGGATCGTTAATAACTACAAATTCTATGCTGTTTTTCGGGAGAATGTCGAGTATACGGTGCATTCTGGTTCCGAACAGCTCGGTACCATCGTTAAGCCGCCTCCTGTAGGGGATAAAATTGCCATTGCAGGCAGAGTCTGGGCGGTGGATGAAGTAGATCATAAACGCCGTGAGGTTTACTGCACTCTCGTAAAGGGCAACATCCCCGCGTATTTCGGGGATGTTGCGGGCGATATCCATACTCGTATTCTGGAGCGTATGCATACTGTGCTGGAAGAGAGCAAAAACTATCCCTACCTGATGCCGCATGCTGTCTGTCGTCTGCAAGAAGCGCGGGAGACTTATCGGAAGTCTTCCATGGCAACGAGCCCACTTGTTCACCTTGGGGGAAAGATGTGGGCTTTGTTCCCTTGGCTTGGCAGCTATGCGTTTCTAGCGCTGGAACGTTTTCTAAAAATCCGCTGCGGTATCCGGTTGGGTTTGAAGGGCTTGAATTCTTCCCGTCCCTATTATATGCAGTTTACTATGCAGGTTTCGGAAGAAGAGTTTTATTCAATTCTTGCCGAAGAGGCAGAAAAACCGTTCGATCCCTTGGAACTGGTTTATCCCAAGGAAGTCCCGGTTTTTGAAAAATATGATGAATATGTGCCTGAAGAACTTGTCCGAAAAGGCTTCGCCTGCGGTGTCCTGGATATAGAAGGCATGAAGCAGCGCATACTTTCGTGGTATCGTGGATAACTGCAGATGCTTAACGCGAGGTTATGAGAAATGGCCTATAGTGAGCTGATAAAAAACTTCAATCGAACCAGAGCATATTTGCGGTCTTTCTATGTTTATGGGTTTCGTCATAGAATGGAATTTGATCAGAAAAGTGCCCGCAGTTATGATGACGAGCGCCGGCGTGTGGAAAGCTGGCTTGGGGATTATATGTCCTTTGGTCAGGATGCAGAGGGGCGAAGGGTGTTCCTGTCGGTAGACAGCCGTGCAATCCCGGAGAATCCTCTGTATCGTGCTTTCCGCGCGAAAACCTTTACGGATCGGGATATTATGCTGCACTTTCATCTGCTGGATATTCTGTCAGACACAGAAGGTTTTCCGATTTCCGTAATAATGGATGAACTTGCAGATCAATTTTCGGAATTTCATTCCGATGATCTGCCGGACGAGTCAACGGTACGGAAAAAACTGAAAGAATATGCTGAGTTGGGAATTGTCAGAACGGAAAAGCGCGGGCGGGAGACATGCTATCTGCTTAGCAAGGATTCTGTTGATCTCGGAAAATGGAGCGAGGCGATTGCGTTTTTCTCAGAGGCAGCACCGGTTGGTGTGATAGGCTCTTTTCTGCAGGATCGGCTCCCGGAAAGGTTTTCTTTCTTCCGGTTCAAGCATCACTATATTCTCAATGCCCTGGACAATGAAGTTTTATGCGAGCTCCTGATGGCGATAAATGAAAAGAAAACTGTTTCTTTTACAAACAGGAACGGGCGGATAACGGTTCTTCCGAGAAAGCTTTATATTGGTACTCAGAGCGGGAGGCAATATCTGCTTGCGTGGTCTCCGGAAAACCGGAAATTTTCATTTTACAGAACAGATCTCATCGACAATGTGAAGACAGAAGGAAAGGTACAGATAACAGAGGCTCTCTTGCAAAAAGAAGCGGATTTTTGCAGTCATACATGGGGTGTTTCTGCTAATAATCGGGAGATGCTGGATCACCTGGAAATGGTCCTCTATGTCGGGAAAGGGGAGGAATTCATAGTTCAGAGGCTGAATCGGGAGAAGCGGTGTGGCGCCGTGGAACAGGTAGATGAATCGCATTGGAGGTTCAGTGCTGATGTATTGGATGCACTGGAAATGCTGCCCTGGCTGAGAACTTTTACCGGCCGTATAACGGTACTGGAATGTTCCAATAAACAGGTAACAGAAAGATTTTGGAGTGATTTCAATGCTTTGACCGACATGTACGGAGGTGAAAGCAATGCTGTTTCATGAGATCTACGGCAGCTATTACCGCACGGTATCCCTCATCATAAACAAAGCGGTGAAGCAGACATTAACAAAACAGGATCTTACTTCTCTTACCCGGGAATATGCATTCGGTGAGAGTTTTATGACAATTCCCGGCGGGCTGCAGGGTGAGCAGTGGAGATTGCTTCACAAAGACCTTTCCACACCATTGAAAAAAGAGCCGTCCATGCCTCTGACAGATCTGGAAAAGCGATGGATGAAATCTCTCCTTCTGGATCCACGTATTCAGCTGTTCGATCCGGATGTTTCCGGGCTGGAAGAAATTGAGCCGCTGTTTAACCCGGAAATAATCGTTTATTATGATCGTTACAATGATGGAGATGACTATAAGGATCCGGTATATAATGCGCACTTCAAAATAATCCTTCAGGCACTTCGGGAAAGACGTAACCTTTATTTACGGTATGAAACCCACAATCGTTCAATTGCAAATCTCGTTGTTACGCCGTATTACCTGGAATACTCCGAAAAAGATGACAGATTTCGTCTGATCGCATCAGGCTGGAAACGGGGCTGGATGCTCAACTTGTCCCGTATTGTGGAATGCACATTGGCTGACAATGAAAACCGGGCGCCGTTCCGCGAAGTGAAAAAAAGCTGTGTAGTATTCGAACTGACAGATCGCCGAAATGCCCTGGAGCGCGTTCTTCTCCACTTTTCTCATTTGGAAAAGGAAACGAAAAAGATAGGAGAAAACAAGTATCAGGTCACGCTAACCTATGACCGGCAGGATGAAACAGAAATACTGATTCGGATTCTTTCCTTTGGCCCTGTCATTCGGGTTGTCTCACCGGATCAGTTTATAGAATTGATACGGACGAGGCTGGAGAAGCAAAAACAGTTCACAACTTTTTCGCCGGGAAAAGATAAACAAGCAGGGTTATATTAAAGGCACTTGAAAACGAGTTCTGATGCAGAGGAGAAAGTAGAAATGATTGACATTCGAGGAGTATATAATACTGCAATCTGTTACTGCAATGAAATTGAAGAAAGTGCCCGGCAGCAGATTCAGGATGTATGTGATCAGCGCATCTTTGCAGATTCTAAAATCCGTATTATGCCGGATGTGCATGCAGGTGTAGGCTGTACGATCGGAACGACAATGACAATTACCGAAAGGGCAGCACCAAACCTGGTCGGAGTTGACATCGGATGCGGCATGGAAACCGTGATGCTGGCAGAGAAGGACGTTGATTTTGCAAAGCTGGATCATGTAATCCGTACACATATCCCTGCTGGAGAGAATGTCCGCAGGATGCCGCATTCTCTTGCATCAGAGATTGATCTGAATGCGTTGCGCTGCCTTCCGGCTGTCAATTTAGAGCGTGCAAAGCTAAGCATAGGAACTCTTGGAGGTGGAAATCACTTCATTGAAGTTGATCGGGATGAAGAAGGTTTTTTATATCTGGTCATTCATTCCGGGAGTCGATATTTAGGCGTACAGACAGCTTCCTATTACAGGAGACTGGGATGGAATAAGATGAATAGTCTTTCTGCGGAATCCCGGCGCGAACTGATTGACCGCTATAAGGCAGAGGGACGCGCTGCTGAAATCGAGCAGGGTTTGAAGGAATTATCCGAAAACTTCAGTGCACCCACCGATATTCCGGAGAAGTTTGCCTATGTAGAAGGCAGTGATTTCGAGGACTATCTTCATGACATGAGGATTGTCCAGCGATTTGCAGATCTGAACCGTCAGGCGATGTCTCAGGAAATCGTTTCGGGTATGGGCTTTCACGAGATTGACCGTTTTACCACGATCCATAATTATATTGACATGGAGCACGGGATTCTCCGGAAAGGTTCTGTCTCTGCACAAAAGGGAGAACGATTGCTGATTCCGATTAATATGCGTGACGGAGCTTTGATCTGCATCGGGAAAGGCAATCCGGAGTGGAACTGCTCGGCACCGCACGGGGCTGGACGCATTCTGAGCAGATCTGCTGCACAGGAAACTTTGACCGTAGAAGAATTCAGGCACGAGATGGAAGGAATCTATACAACCTGTGTTTCTCAAAGTACCTTGGATGAGTCACCGATGGCCTACAAGGGTTTGGAGGAGATCCTCTCACAGATCGGGCCGACAGCAGAAATCGTCAAGCAGATTAAACCTGTCTATAATTTTAAGGCAGGGACATGATTGCGCACTGGAGGACGTCAGAAATGGCGTTCTCTTTTTTTGTATACTTTTCCGGCAGCTTGAAAGTGTTCGCAACTTTTTTTCCGGGAAATTAGGTTTTTTCTGTGTTAGGATATAATCACCGAAAGGAAAAAGCACGGACAGCAATTACAGTTCCCTGTCACGGCGCTGATGCGGGTTCGAATCCTGCAGTCATCAAATGATGACCTAGTTCAATGGTTAGAACAGCGAAAAAACAACCAACCGTGCTTTGTATATGGCCTGGCAGTTCAATGGTCGAATAGCCGGATTGTCGCTCCGGAGGTTGCGGGTTCAAACCCCGTCCAGGTCGCCAAATGCGTCCTTCATCTAAAGGTAAAGAACCCTGTTTGCCGAACAGGGAAATGCGAGCCCAAACCTCGCAGGGCGCTCCATGATGCATCTGTAACTTAACTGGTAGAGCAACGGTCTCTTAAACCGATAGATGCAGGTTCAAATCCTGCCGGATGCACCACTCAAAGGCACGTACAGCAATTATATGCAGATACCTGTTAAGTATTTAGGAGCAGGTTCGACTCCTGCCAAAGCCCGGTGGCTTCCGGCAAAAAAGCGTGCCTTGTTATGTTTCGGTAGTTCAATGGCAGAACGTGCGGCTGTTAACCGTAAGATGAAGGTTCAATTCCTTTCCGGAACGTCAACATGGCCCCTTCTTCTAATTGGTCAGGAACTTTGGCTCTCAACCAAAGGATGCGAGTTCAAATCTCGCAGGGGTCACCATTAAAAACCAGAGCATCACTACTATTTCATAGTTATAGATGCTCATATCTAGGCAATACAATTATCTGGTTTATGCTAAAAAAAGTGATACCACTTATATTGTGGATTGCAAATTTTTACTCTGTCCCGGCAAAAAAACAAGTGAAAAACCACTTCACAAATGGAAACATTATACTGTGATCATACGGTAGCTTGTCAGACTTTTATAAACTGTAAAATCGAAAGGAAGGAATATATTTAAATGAAAATGATCAGCAAACCGTTTGATTATGGAAAAGGTTTTATGAAAAGAATTCTTACATTCAGTCTGGGTGTCATTCTTCTTATAACATATGGGAAGTCTTCTTTTGCCTTAAGTGTTTCATTCTTGGATGAGGTCGAAGCCGGGAACTATTTGAAAGCTGTAGAAATATACAAAGTTGATATCCTCGGAAACGCCACAAAGGAAATGCAGGCGCAGGATGATATTGCAGGTTATCTGGATAATTCTGTTAATCAGTTTATCAATAATGAATTGACTGACCAGGAAATCCGAGCAATTTTCTATACAGTTGAAAAAGTAAATAATGAAGTATTTATGATATCTCCGGATGAGTTGGAAAACTGTCAGCTCCTATACAGAGAAGTGAGAGCCTCAAAGGCAAATTATTCTGAAGCCATTACCCTTATGGAAAGGGAAGACTATAAATCGGCAATCGAATTCTTTAGTTATGTTTCTGCTTACGACACATCCCGCTATGAAGCAGCGCAGAGAAAAATCAGGGAATGCTCAATTGCCGTCTGCAATCATCTGTTAGACGAAGCAGAAGCTCTTGCTATGGGAACAAAATATAAGGAAGCTTTTGAACTCTCAGAGAAAATCGTTTCCGAATACCCGGATATATCTTACATCCTTACAGTACGGGACAGGTATTCATCCCTTTACGTGAATCAGGCAATCCGTGAAGCGAAGGAACTCTACCAGTCTACCGGCGATAGTGATCAGGCAGGAGCAGTTTTGAGACGGTGCCTCGGAACCGTCGGGGACAATGAGGAGCTGGAACAGGTGATCACCTGGCTTGAATCAAGAAAACCGGTATCTCTTACAGAAATCCCGTCTGCAGTGGCTGAAAACCATGGATTAAAAAAGTCTTATTTAGTGGCTACTGCAGCAGCTGAAAAGTCAAGTAGTATGGGACAATTCAGCTATTTTATGGTACAATAGGTGCAAGGAAAAGC
>JBGUNA010000062.1:0-2869 GCA_045117135.1 Candidatus Limivicinus sp.
CCCTTGGTATTGGCAATCAGAGCAGTGACGAGCTTCAGGATGTCCTTTTCGCTGTGGATATAGGCAAAGGGGTTATAATGCTGTGACTTGCCAAAATTGATCGTGTTGAACACGCGGATTTCATACGGCTCATAGACGATCTTCCCGTTTTTGTCCTTAACCGGATTTCCCTTTGTATCCAGCTTCGGAGCGCCGCGCTGCAATGCTTTTCCGCATTCGCTGAGCACCTGGGCTTTCGGATCGGTTATCACGTAGGAACTATGCATTTGAAGCAGGTTTGGTTTCAGCCAAAACCTTGTCTTACCGGAGCCGCTGCCGCCTACGATCAGCACGTTCTTGTTCCGGGCATTCGCCGGATTTTTCGGACGGTTGCTCATCATCAGCCATTCCGTCCGGGTCAGGATCACGTTGTTCTGGAACACCGGGTCTTCAAAAGGCTCGATATCCTTATGCGTTCCCCAGCGTGCAGAGCCGTATTCCGTGTTGTGCCGGTATTTCTTGGCGTTCTTGCCTTTCATATAGACTGCAAAACGGAGAACCGCGCCGACGATGATACCGATCACCAGATCAAGCGGATGCAGGCTGGGGAGGGGATTGCTGAAGGCTACCCCCAGGGTAGAGATCAGAGACAGCGTTTTCTCCGATGCGTTAGCCCCTTCGGCAAGCCTCCATGCTTCCCCAAAATTCGTTGCCAGCAATCCTGCCGCCACATAAGGGATATGCAGGATGATTTTCTTTTTCAGCTCATTCTTTGTCACAGGGAATGTTCCTGTTCCTTATGGCGTACCTTGGACGGCAGCGAAGCGACCAGCGCTTTGAGCTTTTCAAGCTGCTTCACGATGCTCGGCTTCTTCTCCGCGTTCAGCTGCTTTGCCATCAAGGAATCCGCGATCTGCTGCAATGCGTCGTTGTCCCTCGCCTTGAAGAACACGGTATACTGCGGCGGATGCACGGATTTATCCTTCGTGACGGCAAAATCCACGCCGTACTTCTTGGCTTCCCGCTCAAAGTCCCGGATGCTGGCATCTCCCAGGGGCATGCGCGAAACGCCCTGATTCTGTCCGATCAGCTCTTTGACTGTCTGTTTCCCATGCACTCCTTCCACCTTGACCGGCTTCTTCGCAGCCGTGTTCCTCTGGTGCTGGAGATACATGCGGATTCCGGCAACGATTGTTCTTGCCGACAGCCGTGATGTGCTGATTGCCAGGTTTACTGTCCTGTTTTCAACTTCTTCCTGCAAGGCTTCTTCACCATCCTCTCCTGATAGGCCATCATTCTGCGGACCGCATTATTCTGGCGGTTCATGTCCTGCTTTGTAACAGCCGCCCTCGCGGCAGCGCTCCTGTTATTCTTCTTCATCGAACCTGTCCTCCTTGATTTCGTCTGTCAGATCAATCACCGAAAAGCAAAACTGCCCCATCCTTACGCGCTGCATTCGTTCCAGCAGCTCCAGGCAGGTCTTTGCCATATCATCCGAACTCATATCTTTGTAGTCGTCATCCCGGTCGAGCTTGTAGGCAATGCCGCTGCCCATCAGATAGACACGCTTTCCGATACGGAGCAGCTCCATGGATAAGCAGCTGAAGAAGATGTTGTCCGGGTGCAGACAGAAGATTGCTTCCGCATCATCCTCAAAGATCTCCACCGCTTCCGGTTCAAAGCCATATACCACCTTCACACCGTGCTGCGGATGTACCGACAGCATCCTGATCTCGCCCAGAGGATTCGGAACGGAGAAGATTTCTTTCAGTTCCTCCATCGTGGCTTTTCCTGCCTTGCTGATTTTCCTGTTCACCTTGGTAACCTCCTTGTGCTTTAAATAAAAAAACGGCCATCCCTTTGCATTGCTGCGAAGAAATGACCGTTACTGTACTGAATCTTCATCACTGTCCCCATAGGGGTTTACCCAGTCCGGCTTCCATCGGAACGGTTCCTGGGGATTGGCGGCTGGCTCCAGAGAGTCGATAAAAATATCCCGCCAGTTTTCGGTGTACTCCAGCGGCAGGTAATCCAAAACGATATGCCAGTCCGCCTGCTCCACAAATTCCATGATCACCATGAGCATATCCTGACCAAACTGCTCCAGGAATGCATCCTGAACAGCCGTATTACTGTCATAGCAAAATACCCGATAAGTTCTCGTATCATGGCAGAATTCCCGGAACTCGATATCTACGTCACCGCTTGCATAAATCTGGATATTGAAATCCTGCAAATACCGGTGGAAGTAAATATATCGGTTCCCGCTCTTCATGTTCACCCTGATCTGAGGATTTCCCCTTGCATTTGACGAGCTGTCGCAAATCGCATCCAGGACACAGCCAAATGCCTGCATAATAAACATTGACCGTGTGGCCTTTTCCATTTTCTTCTGTTCCGCTTTTGTCATCTGTGTTTTCTCCCTTCGTGAAATAAAAAAAGCGGCCATCTCTCTGCATTGCTGCGAAGAAATGACCGTTACCTTGCCTGTTCTCTCTGTTTTCGCCGCTGCCACTGTTCCAGCAGCCGGATAATCGTGTCCTCCATCTGTTTCGGCGTATACGACTTCGGGAAATACTTCCGAAGCACTTCATGGGAGATCGTGACCTTGCTCATGTCATCCTTTTTGACCTCATCCATGACAGCGCACATCACATCCAGTGAGCATTTGCCTTCCTGACTGAATTTCTTGATCCGCTGTGCCTGTGACAGGGACGGCGTTGCCTGCGCGTAATCCATTGCCTCCAGGAAGTCTTTCTGTTCTTCGGGCTTCAAGTAGGAAAGCTCCACCGCCGGATTGAATGCCAGCTTCCTCTGATCGACCATATCCAGAAGCTCCGGGATCAGATATGTCAGGCGGATAAACCGCTGAACCTGCTTGTAGCTTTCC
>JBGUNA010000063.1:0-5109 GCA_045117135.1 Candidatus Limivicinus sp.
TGTTTGTTGGATAAAATCTCTTGTTGACGGTCTGCAAACCATTGGTATTACTGGGTTACGTCAGATCCTATAATTACACTCCGACCACTTATACGTTCTTAGCTCAGTCGGTAGAGCAACGGACCTTTAATCCGTAGGTCGCGGGTTCGAGCCCCGCAGAGCGTACCATATGCGCTTTTAGCTCAGTCGGTAGAGCAGCGGATTCTTAATCCGAAGGTCGTGGGTTCGACCCCCTCAAGGCGCACCATATGCACGAATGGCGGAACTGGAATACGCGCCAGACTAAGGATCTGGTGCCCGCTTCGGGATTGTGAGTTCGACTCTCACTTCGTGCACCACCTGGTGAGTGTAGCTCAGATGGTCAGAGCGCCGGGTTGTGGACCCGGAAGTCGTCGGTTCGAGGCCGGTCACTCACCCCACGGGTTCTTAGCTCAGTTGGTAGAGCGGCAGACTGAAGATCTGCGCGTCTCAGGTTCGATTCCTGGAGAGCCCACCACATATGGGAGAATGCCAGAGTCTGGTCAAATGGGGCGGACTGTAAATCCGTTGGCTTCGGTCTACGTTGGTTCAAATCCAACTTCTCCCACCATCATTTAAGGAACCTCTTTTCTCTATTAGAGCAAATGAGGTTTTTTATTGCTCTACCGACCTGAGTATAGTATAATCGTCTCGACAGATCGGGATTTAACAAGGAGTGATCAAGATGGACAAGAAGGATCAAATCATCCTTTCGACTCTGCTCTCTTTGGTTCAAGATGGGATCTGCTTCCTTTCGCCGGAATTGGAGGTGCTCTATCAGAACCCCGCCATGCAATACTGGTATGAAAGCGCCAAGGAACCTCGTGGGGAGAAATGCTATACTCTGTACCAGGGAAGAACCGCTCCGTGTGAGAATTGCCCGGCACAGAGAGCCGTGCGCTCAGGAAAGGCGGAAGAGCAGGAAGTCCTGTTTGTCAAGGACAGCAGACGAAGCGGATGGCAAAAGGTGTTCTGTGCACCGGTGTATGGTGAAGATGGTCAGATTGAGCTGATTGTCGAATATGTGCGGAATCTTACGGACGAGCGCAATGCGGTTCTGTCCGCAGAACTGGTGGAATCTCAGAACCGCGTACTCATGGATCTGCTGAATCAGCGGGAGGAGGAGCAGCTCAAGCTGGAGCAGAGACGGGCAGAGAATATGAACCAGTCCATTTCTTCTGTTCTCCGTTATCTCAGGGCAACGCTCGACAGTCATAGCTATGACCTGATCAGCAGGCAACTGGAGCTGCTCAAGGAATCTATGGGGGCCTCGGCGCCAGAGCACGTGCTCTCCGGTCAGGAACTGGCCATCGCCAGGTCTATCGCAAACGGTTACATGAGCAAAGAGATCGCGGATCGTATGAACCTGTCCAAAAAAACGGTGGACTATCACCGCAGCAACATCCGCAAAAAGCTGGAACTCGGGCCGAAGGATGATCTCCGTCAGGCACTGCTTGCCTATTTCTCGAAAACCGGGATCACGCCCCTTGAGTAGTGCAATCCCAGTCAAACCTGGTATTCTTTGCGGACCGGCTGGGATTGCCGCTCCGTGCGGCAGCCTGCTATAATAGGCTTAAAGAAGAAAGGAGATTACCTGTTATGGAATTCTTTGAGACTGTTGAAAAACGTGCAAGCTACCGGAACGCATTCGCTGCACAGGAAATCCCGGAAGAGGACATCCGGAAGATCGTCACGGCTGGGCTGCATGCTCCCTCCGGCTATAATTATCAGACCACATCCTTCGTCGTCGTCCGTGATCCGGAGTTAAGAGCGAAACTGGCAGGGCTTCTGCCTACACCGGCAACAAAAACGGCGCCTGTCATCCTCGTAGCCGTCTCGGAGCAGAAGATCAACAAAGCAAAGGGTGCGGCCGGTTTTGCATTTGACACACAGGATTATGCAGCAGCGGTGGAAAACATCATGCTCGCGATCGTTGCCATGGGCTATGCCGGAGTCTGGATGGACGGTATGTCCCGCATGGATAATGTGGATTCTGAGATTGCCAGGCTTCTCTCCGTTCCCGAAGGGAAATGGGTCAGAAGCATTATTCCTTTTGGAGTTCCAATAAAGGAGGTTGCGCAGGCGGAAAAGAAAAGCTTCGAGGAAAGGGTTGTCTGGGAGCATTTCTGATTTTAGAGGGAATCCGGATTTCCAATAATCATCGCACATAATTTCAGTTTATCAATCTGAATATTGAATCTTTGGAAGCGGTTCAAACCTTTTTGGGTAAGAACCGCTTTTCCATTCGTCCGCTATCAATCTTTTCCTGGCAATGGGATGCCTTTTGCCAGCTTCAATGGGCTCTGGCTTTCCACATACATTGGGCATCCCTCAAATCCATATTGGATTCTGTTCTTACCCAAATAGTTGATTGCCAAGCAATGAAGGCAGCCTGCTCTGTAACCGCAAGACCTGCACGGTTCAGCAACGTTTCCCCTTGCCAGTTGGATCTGTTTCAGGATTTCCGATCCATTCAAGTAGCTCTCTATCGTCGTAAAGCTTTCGGGAATATCCAGATGCCGGCACGGCGTGATTTCACCGTCTACATTGACCGACACTATTCCCTGCCCTGCCAGGCAACCGCTGTAAATCGGGCTATGGATACTCAGGCTCTTTGACATCTCCTTGACTGCTGCATTCAGGCAGGAATAACAGGGTTCTATCCTGAGATTCACCGTCCCTCGATACTCACAGGCAAATTTCGCGATAGAATTGAGCTGGTCCCGTGTTGGGAAATGCGCCAGTTCTTTCTTTGATGTCGGCTTCAGTCCCAGAATTACAAGATTTCTCACATTGTGCTGTTCTGCGATGGTCACAATGTTCTTAAAGTCGTCGGTATTGAAATCCTGCATTACCCAGTTCATGCAGGTATTTTTGTATCCATACCGAGCAAGAAGATTAAGTGCATTCATAGCCAGATCATAGCCATTTCTGCTTTTGTTGTTGATTTCAGCGGTTGAACCATTCAGGGAAATATAGATTCGCGAAACTCCTGCACTGATTAGGCTTTCCAATCTTTTCTCTGTGAAATTGTAACCAGACAGCGCCACGTTGATCTCAAGCCCAAGCCGTGAGCCTTCTTTTATTACTTCTTCCAGATGCGGATAGCATAAGGTCTCTCCGCCGCTCAGGCTTACCATGACAATACCGCTCTTCTTTGCCTCCCGAAGCCAGAAAATGGCCTTCTCCAATGGCAGATCCTTCCCGTTATTCAGCGTGCAATAACAAAAAGGGCACATTAATGGGCATCGGGTTGTGAGCTCCATATTCATGGTAAACGGTCTATTTGCCTGATTCATTGCTCATTTCTCCCCTTTGTAAGATTCATGCTTTGTCTGGAACATTTCCTCGATTTGAGGTCTGCTGTTCTCCCGGAGCTTCTCGCGGATTGGGTGGAACGCTTTCACGAAGGCAGCCTGCTTGCATTCCTTCTGATACGCGCAATGGCTGCAGTCATAGCACACAGGCCAGTTCTCTCTGGTGAACACAGCTTCTCCAGAGCCTCGCAGATATCGGATCTGCTCTTTCAATGCCTCCAGCATCGTGTTAATCTCAAGTATCCCTTCTGGCAGATACTCGCTCACACCAATCGGGAAACAGTCTTTCAATGAAATGGAAGCATATTTTTTCATGGAATCTGTCAGCAAGAATTCATACAGAGTTTCCACATCTTCTAACGGTGCTTTCGGTAGAGAGAGCAACGTATACAACTCTTTTCCATATTCGAGGTAGTTTCTTGCTTTCGGGCCTCTGAAAAAAGCGATATCAGACATTCCGGGGATGAGAATATCAAACGCCGGAAATCCAAGAAAAGAATTATCCCGGACATAGACCTCATAGCCATTTTGTTTTGCCACGCTGAGCATGTAATCCAAGTCATCGTCGTCGGATACTGAAACTGGATGGTCGAAGCCCTTGAAGTCTAGATGCTTTTGAGAATTGTGGATATTGTTCGGGTATCCACCGGCGCCATAGACAAAGCATTCCTTCAAATTAGCATAAAAACCATCCAACTGACTTTCGTTGTTTTCGTCAGGCATCGGAATCGGTCTGGCCTTATATCTGAGCTGCGTAACCAGCCCATCCGCTCCCTGATACGTTTCCGTCAGGCATCTTTCCAGTGCGGTAATCGGACATGGATCCGCTCCAGGATGAATCGAAATCGCACCGGTTTCGTTGATCAACTTCAAAGCAAGGACCGGAAGGCCCATATCACATGAGAAATCCAGAATATCGACAGCTATTCCCTGCTCTTTCAGTCCCATCAGTTTTTCATAAATCGGCGTTCCGGCAAAAAGCTCCTCTGGGATCGAAGGAACTTCTATATTCCCCATGATGACCGTTTGCTGAGCGTATCTCTCATAGATTTCCGACAAGCCCTGGATAATGGCCTCTTTAGGAGAGTTCCCAGCACACATGCCGTTGCACAGCGTGTTGACCTTAAGGATTTTATATGGAAGATAGATCTGTTTCTTCTGGCTAACACCATAAAACGGAACGCAGGCCAGTCGTCCACCACAGGAAAACTCCGAGAGCATCTGCTTTAACTCGCTGTCTGACAGATTCTTATATACACGCATTTTTCTCAGAATATCAGCAGCCTCCGCTACAATTTCATCTACCGTTTTCCATTTCTCATCCGGGGTGAAGAGGAACGGCGAATCTGCCCCCACAGATTTCATAAACCCACTATATTCAGGAAAGTCTCTCTCAGAGTTGGTTGGCACATAAAAGCAGCCCTCTGGGAAACATTCCGGAGTATTGTTGATGTTAATACACATGTTCTGAATGCGCTCCATCAGCTCGCCATAGGCACTGGCCAGAGCATATCTTGCCGTCATCCCTTTCCCATTTGTGCCTATGCTTAATGGGAAAATATCGTCATCACTAAGCCATATACGACTCGTGAATGTTTTCGCCTTCGGCATATAGTATGTGTTTTCGGAGACGAAAAGATCGCACTCCTTCAGGATTCCCCTTGCCCTTACGATCGTGTCATATGGTTGCGCGTTTTTATAGGGTTTTAATCTTTCTGGTTTTTTCATAGCATTCTGTTTCCTTTTCCTGAAAATCAGATTATTGGGTTTCCTT
>JBGUNA010000064.1:0-2024 GCA_045117135.1 Candidatus Limivicinus sp.
CATAACCGTGTCAAACTTCGGATACTTCACCAGCTTTCTCGCATATTCCGGCATTTTTATCTGCTGCTCCCGAAGATTCCGAATCAGCACGTGCACTTTATTCTCTGCATCCGGAAACTCTTTTTCGATTGCTGCGGCATCGCTTTCACATTTCTGTTTTTGCAGCAGCAACCTGGCATAATTTCGTGCTTCCTGCTGCAAGTCAGCTTCCGTCTGCCGGTAAACCTCATAAGCATCCTTAAAACTAATGAGTTCTTCATTCAGTTTCTTCAAAATATAATCTCCTCCCACTTTCGTATAGAAGCAAAAGTCCTCCGAGAGGAAGAAGCTTTTTACTTCTTCCAGGTCTTTCGCTGCCTGCCGGCTGCCCGGCTTCACGATCAGTTTTGCGGAATACTCCCGGTAGTCCTCGGCCGCCTGCACCACCACTGCATTGAGCAGATCCTGCACTGGGCCCTTGTGAAAACGGTCAGATACTTTCATGGCTTCAGCTCCGCTTTGACTGCATCGATCAGCGCATTCTGCGTTTTGCTTTTCTTCCCCAGCACTGCCATGATGCGCTCGTCGATCGTCCCCTCGGTGATGATATGCTGAATCACAACCGTCTCGGACTTCTGCCCCTGCCGCCACAATCTCGCATTCGTCTGCTGGTACAGCTCCAGACTCCAGGGCAGCGAATACCAGATAATCTGATTGCCGCCCTCCTGCAGGTTTAAACCGTGCCCAGCGGACTGCGGATTGATCAGCCCCACCTGCAGCTCGCCCCTGTTCCATGAACGGATACTCTCTTTGCTGTCAAGCTGCGAAAATAAATACCCCTTGTCCCGCAGCATAGCCGAAATCCTCGTCAGATCATGCCGGTAGCTGTACACCACAAGAACAGGCTTGCCGTTAGCGGCTTCCAGCAGATCCTCCAAAGCCTCGATTTTCCTGCTGTGGATCTTCAGAGGCGTGCCGTCTTTGCCGTAAGCCATACCGTTGGCCATCTGGGTCAGCTTGTTCGCCAGCGCCATGGCATTTTTTGCCGTGACCTCTCCGCCGGTCAGGCTGACGGTCATCTCCTGCGTCAGCGTCTGATACATCCGCTTTTCCGGTTCGGACATGTATACCTTGTAATCGGTACAAATAAGCTCCGGCATCTGAAGGAAGTCCATTGCCTTCATGGAGATCGTGATATCTCCGATGGCGGTGTAAATCGCCTTTTCGGCTCCGGGCGTCAGCTTCCAGTCTTTCGGGTGGTTCTGAAAGAAGCTGACCGGTGTGAAATACTGCTGCTGATACCACTTCAGGCTCTTCCCAAGGCGCTCTCCCCCGTCCAGTACGCCGAATTCCGACCACAGGTCCATCAAACCGTTGCTTGCCGGCGTGCCCGTCAGGCCGATGACCCGCTTTGCCTCCCTACAGAGCCGGTAGACTGCCCGCGTACGCTGTGCGGAATAATTCTTGAAGCTGGAAAGCTCATCCAGAACAACGGCATCGAACAGATAAATCGGCCACTTCTGCGTTACAAGCCAACCGACATTATCCCTGTTTGTGACATAGATCTGTGCGTCAGCTTTAAGCGCCTCCTGCCGCTGCTTCGGTGTGCCAAGGACAACGGAAACCTTCAGATCCCGGAGATGGTCCCATTTTTCAACCTCAACCGGCCAGACATCCCTGGCAACCCTTAAAGGAGCCACAACAAGCACTTTTTCGATCTCCCCTGCTTCCAGCAGATCTTTCAGTGCTGAAAGGCAAATTGCGGTTTTACCAAGTCCGCAATCCAGAAAGGCAGCGGCTTCCGGATGAGCTTTGATAAAATCGATCGTATATTTCTGATAATCATGTGCGTGAAACTGCATCTTTTTCTCCTTGAATTATTAAGCGTGTGACGATCATGACAGTCTTATCGTAAAGTTCTTATAGGAAAAAAATTTTTCTCTATAGCGAAGTTCTTAAAATGACCATCTTGATCGTCACTTTCAGTTTACATAATTTGTTTAATTCCCTTCAAATACGGACTTTAACCTGAGCCCGGAAATCAT
>JBGUNA010000065.1:0-2262 GCA_045117135.1 Candidatus Limivicinus sp.
TCCTGTTTCCAGGGATTGTCGATGCCCCTGTCATTCCTTCTTTATTTACTTCAACTAACATTACTCCTCATTGCGTTTGAATGCATCCAGAAGCATTTCCAGTTTCTCTTTGTTCGCACCGGAGAAGTTCTTGTAGAATTCGCTTGTGATCATCACATCCAGGAACTGCTCGTCATACTCGTCCAGTTTATCTGAGCCCCGGAGTTTTTCAGAAAGGCAGTAGAGGAAGTAAGCCAGCTGGATATTCTGTGTGCTGTGATTCGTATTGTAAACTGCCGTCTCAACCTGGGAACTTTTATCACTCAATGGTTCTTTGTAACGAATGGACACAGATCCCAGTTCATCAGAGTTTGTGAGCACGGGTTTCTGATATTTCAAATCAGAGGAAGCAGCGGGATTTTCTTCCTCGTTCATCTCCAGTTCGTAAAGAGCAATGCCGTGCCCGCCGCTGCCGTAGGGTTCGGAGATGACCTTATCATTCTTAAAGTCTTCGTGATTCAGTTGCCGGTTCTCGTACCCCAGCAATCGGTAGGATTTTACGAAGCGGGGATTAAACTCAACCTGTGCTTTCACATCTTTGGCAACGATATTCGTAAGCGCAATAAACCGCCGGTTCACAGACTCATCCACATCGTCCAGATTGTTCACCACGCAGTAGGTTCCGTTGCCGTGTTTCGCGAGGACTTCCAGATTGTCGTCCTTGTAGTTGTAAAGACCCGTGCCGATCACAGACAGGAACAGGTTGCTCTTTTTCTTTTTCTCAATCAGACCTTTCAGCCCGTGCTTGTCCGTAATACCGAAATTCAGGTCGCCGTCGGTGATCAGGATCACCTGATTGTTCCAGTCCGGTTTGTAAAACTTCTCCCCGATATCATACGCTGTGTTAATTCCGGCGGATCCATAGGTGCAGCCCTCAATCTCAATTCCAAGAACAATGCCCATCAGGTCTTCTTTGGACTGTTCGTCCTGAATCTCGAAACCTTTAAAGTAAGTATGGTCTTTCGTACTGTAGGTAACCAGGCTGATGCGATCTCCGGCTTTGAGCTTACTGAACACGGTCGCAATGGCTTCCTGGGTCACTTCATCATTAGAACACATGCTGCCCGATGTATCCAGAAGCAGGATGATGTTCTGATGCTCCTTTTTCTCTTTGGCTGCCTGTGCGTCAATGAACAGGATCTTTTTGTTCCCTTTCTTTTCCATCAGTTCGGTGCAGATGGCAAACTTTGCATCTTTCGGCGTTTCCGCTTCATAATCGAAATAGTTGAGTACTTCCTCAATGCGCACCTCATCCATGTTGACGCGACGCCCGGACCGGATCTGGTTAAATACAATTCCCATGGATGCATTGCTGGTGGTCATCCGGAATGTGGATGTCGGCGATGTAAACACGTTTTTCGCATCTTTTTCTTCAATGGGTTCGTAAGAATCTGTGGATAACGCTTCCATGAGTTCGGAGTCAGCGCTAGCTACCAAACCACCGGCCATCCAGGGCGCGGGAGCGGCCTCCTCACACGCGTCACAACACATCATCATGTTTTTCTGAACCGCAAGGGAAGGAGCTGCTTTCTTTGCCGCAACTCTTCTGGAAAAAACACGACCGGAAGCACGGACGGATGCCATGATACCGGCGCCTGAACATCCGAGCCCCCGCTCCTCTTCGTATTTAGGGCGGGGATGCTTCTCTTCGTAAAACGCTTCTATTGCCTCTTCCGGCGTTCCTTCTTTTCTCTCGTGCAGCCAGGCATACAGTTCCTCCATGACATTCTTCCTGCCAAGCTGTTTAATGAGAAATACAAGCTTCTCATCCCCATAGGTTACTACGCTCAGCACTTTGGCTGCATGTTCGGAATAGCCCAGACTGAGATAGTATTCATACTTTCTGCGGGTCTCTTTCGATTTGTTGATCAAACGCTTAAACTTCATGACTGTTCTCTCCTTTTTAATAATAATGTTTTCACTGTACGCTCCTCGCTGTCTGTACGTTAATTATATAAGTAAATTGAATCAAAGTGGTCGCTTCCCAGGCGACATTTCCCCTGCCCCCTTTGACCTACTTTAATTTTACAACTTTGCCAGTCCGTTTGTACGTACTTTGAGAAGCGCCGCGCGCCAGTCTTTATGCTGGTTTCAGAAGTTTTACGTTTTTTCTGTGAAATAAGAAATACCCTGCTGAGCATGGCGCACAGCAAGGTTGTAATATTTTTTATTGCAAAGGAATGTATTAAGAATTGGGATTTGACGTATTAAAAAAACAGCCGC
>JBGUNA010000066.1:0-3788 GCA_045117135.1 Candidatus Limivicinus sp.
GATCAGGTTGTCCTGCTGTTTGCCGAAGCCTGTGATGCGCTCTTCCGTCGAGCTGGCGAGTTGAACTTGTTCCATCGGGAAGTAGCTTGCATCCATCTTGATATTGGAGTTCCCGCTCCAGAAATAGGCATTCGGCTGGTCTTCGGAACCTGCCATCACAACACAGAGTTCACCGGTCCCGCCATAAACAGCAGCATAGCGGCAGTCCATAATGGACTTCTGTGCCTCGGGGTTGGAGAGTTCATAGGTGATCCGCACCGTATTGTTGGTCGGCGGGTCGGTAACCGGCGGAGCTGTCTGAAAAATCACTTTGCCGTTTGTCCTGTCATAACTCCATCCGGAAGTCATGTGCACGCCGTCCACTTCCACATACGTGACACGGTTGGCAATGACCGGCAGAGAATATGTCCTCGAGCCGTTAACTGCGTTATACCACACCGTCTTCCGGGAACTGAGCCGGTTTTCCGGCTGGTACAGATCTCCCGCTCCGGTGGAAGGAGAGGCATTGATCAGAATGACCGGCTCATAGGGATAAACCGTAGCAGCTGAGAAAGACCAGGCATTATTTTCATATGCAGCGGTAATCTCTTTGTATGCCCCGGTGGTCTTGTAATACAGCTTATCGCTGTATGTGAAAAACGTACCTCTCACCAACGGCAATCCGGAGCACAATTCCGTAACGGACCATTCGTTTTCACTGTCTCCTGTCCCCTGTGTCCTGTCCCCTGAGAAGCTGTAAAGCTTCTCCCCGATATGTGCAAAGATATACCCATGCCAGAAACGCGGATAGGCTGCTATGCCCAGCCCTAACATGGAGCTGTTCAGATAAACCTGCCCCTTGCGAGAACAGAGCATACCGTTACGCCACAGCAGGTTTTTCATCTCCGGACTCTCATTCGTCTTCAGCCGGTAATCCGGATCCCAGAGGTTTATCCCTCCGCAAAGATTGGAATAATCCAGCACATACTCCTTTTTCGGTGAAGCCGCCTTTTTCATGTTCGAATATCGCGGCTGCATCAGTCATCCTCTTCATAAAGATAGACATACGCATCTTCCATAAAGACGCAACGGTCACAGCCAGCGACCTCACCCTCAAAGTCCAGATAGACGGTATCGCATTCTTTGCCGCATACCGGACAGATCGGAATGAATTCTTTTTTCACCGGCGGCTCCAGCTGATAGTCGGGAATGTATTCTCTCATTAGCACCTCCGCAAAAAATAAGAGAGCCGATACCCCGGCCCTCTCGGAATCTGATTTTTTAATTTTCCCAGTATAATAATATCATATAGAAAGTGTATAATCTCGTCTAAATCTGTCTAAATGTGTCTAAAACTGTCTAACTTCGAAAAATGTGTTCCGCTGCTTTCAGAGCTTTCTCAAAAAGTATATATGCACCCGGTCTGCTGATATCCAGTTCCTCTGCAATTTCGCTCATTTTCATGCCTTCAACATATTTACAGTAAAGCAGTTTCTGCATTTTGGCATCCGGAACTTTTCTGATCAGACTCAATACGTTTGCCTGAATCACCGCCAGCTCATTGAGCCGTACCGAAAGCTTAAGTTCCTCTTCCACAATATCAATCATTGTATTCTCAAATTTATCATTTGTTTTGGAAGGATTCCTCCCGGCTGTAAAGCTGAGATGCGTTGTTGTATTTTCCACTATGGACCGGAGAGAAGCAATATAATCCTTTTCACCCCGAATTTTCTCATCAGCCTCCAGATATTGTTCCAGAAATCTCTCGATCTCAAGCGTACTCGTCTTTTCGCTCATGTTCTTTCCTCCAGCGTTCTATCTTCTTTATGGCGTTTTTTTCAGCTGTCTTGAAAACAAAAAGTATTTTCCATCCGGTTGGCGGTTTCTTCTGTATCTCTTTTACTCTGCGGATAAGAGAATCTGCCATTTCCAGCTTGTCGGTATCCTGAAACCCGCCCGCGGAAAAATCATGCCAGATTTTAACCAGTGTACCGGTTTTCTCCCGGAATTCCGAACCGAGTTCTTCGGCAGATTTTTGTTCCTCTTTTAGCTTCTTCAGGATATAATCTCCTCCCACCTTTGTGTAGAAACAAAAGTCCTCAGAGAGGAAGAAGCTTTCCACTTCTTCCTTTCCCTCGGCGGCTTCCTGATCATCCGGATGCACCAACAGTTTTGCGGAATATTCCCGGTAATCCTCGGCAGCCTGCACCACCACAGCATTGAGCAGATCCTGCACCGGCCCTTTGTTAAAATGATCAGATATTTTCATGGCAGCAGCTCCGCCCTGACCGCATCGATCAGCGCATTCTGTGTTTTATTCTTCCTGCCGAGCACAGCCATAATGCGCTCATCAATCGTGCCCTCGGTGATGATATGCTGGATCACAACCGTTTCGGACTTCTGACCCTGCCGCCAGAGGCGGGCGTTTGTCTGCTGATACAGCTCCAGACTCCATGGCAATGAATACCAAATGATCTGATTGCCGCCCTCCTGCAGATTTAAACCGTGCCCGGCAGACTTCGGGTTGATCAGCCCGACCTGCAGCTCTCCCCTGTTCCATCCCCGGATGCTTGCTTTGGAATCCAATTGCGAGAACAGATAGCCTTTATCCCGGAGCATAGCAGAAATCCTCGTCAGATCATGACGGTAGCTGTATACCACCAGAACCGGCTTGCCGTTGGCGGCTTCCAGCAGATCTTCCAGTGCCTCGATTTTCCGGGAATGAATCTTCAGAGGTGTACCGTCTTTAGCATAGGCCATACCGTTTGCCATCTGGCTTAATTTGTTTGCCAGTGCCATTGCGTTTTTCGCCGTGACCTCTCCTCCGGCCAGGCTGACGCTCATCTCCTGCGTCAGCGTCCGGTACATCCGTTTTTCCGGCTCGGACATATATACCTTATAATCCGCGGAAATGAGTTCCGGCATCTGCAGATGATCCATCGCCTTCATCGAAATGGTTATATCCCCGATGGCAGTGTAAATTGCCTTTTCGGCTCCCGGCTTCAGCTTCCACTCCTTGGGATGATCCTGATACCAGCTGACCGGTGTAAAATAGTATTGCTGATACCATTTCAGGCTCTTGCCCAGGCGTTCTCCGCCATCCAGTACGCCGAATTCCGACCACAGGTCCATCAAACCGTTGCTTGCCGGCGTGCCCGTCAACCCGATGACACGCTTTGCCTCCCGGCAGAGCCGGTACACAGCTCTCGTCCTCTGTGCGGAATAATTCTTGAAGCTGGAAAGCTCGTCCAGAACAACGGCATCGAACAGGTAGATCGGCCACTTCTGCGTAACCAGCCACTGGATGTTATCCCTGTTGGTCACGTAAATCTGTGCATCTGCCTGCAGCGCATCAAGCCGCTGCTTCGGTGTACCGAGCACAACGGAAACTTTCAAATCTCTCAAATGATCCCATTTTTCCACTTCCACCGGCCAGACATCACGGGCAACTCTCAACGGAGCCACAACGAGGACTTTTTTGATCTCCCCTGCCTCCAGCAGATCTTTCAGTGCACTCAGGCAGATCACCGTTTTGCCGAGCCCGCAATCCAGAAAGGCTGCCGCAGCAGGATGTGCTTTAATAAAATCGATTGTGTATTTCTGATAATCATGCGCATGAAACTGCATCTTTTTCTCCTTGAATTTTAAGTGTGTGACGATCATGACAGTCTTATCGTAAAGTTCTTATAGTATAAATATTTTTCTCTATAGCGAAGTTCTTGAAATGACCATCTTGATCGTCACTTTCAGTTTACATAATTTGTTTAATTCCCTTCAAATACGGACTTTAACCTGAGCCCGGAAATCAT
>JBGUNA010000067.1:0-27643 GCA_045117135.1 Candidatus Limivicinus sp.
GATATGTTGCCCGCACAAATGGCAATACTGCTCCCTGGCTGGATAAAGCCAAAGAAGAACTTGGCTTTGATTTTTAAGCCGTCTAACCACAAAACCCGCAAGGCACTCTGCCGCAGCAGAGTGCCGATTTTTTATCTGGAAAAATCCGTCGTGATAGTGTATTATATCCGCGATGCCAGATTTTTGGAGGTAAAACCTTGAAGCCCTGCATAATAAAAACGAGAAACAGAAAGACCATAGTTGCAACGGTCTTTTTATCTTTTGTTTTATTGCTCGTACCTGCAATCATTCTTGCAGGCTGTTCGAAAGATCAGGATAAACCCGCATTTACTGATCACGCGGAGCCTCAAATGTCGGAAAGCACTTCAGTTACAGCCTTGCCGTCGGAAAACCAGGACACGCCGGATAGTGACATTGTGTTGGTATCACACGTAGCAAATGTTGGTTATCGGCAACTCACAATAACTGCGATGGGACTTGAACGCCAAGATGGAATTGATGGGTGCGGTATCAGGATACTCAACATCTTTGAAGGCAGTGATCTCATTCAAACTATCAACATGTCCGAGGCCATAGAACGAGACGGCATCTCCGGTGCTATTGGCTATGGCTATACGGAAGCATGGGATAAGGAAAGTTCATTCTATACACAAGACATCAATTTTGATGGTTATGAGGATCTTGTTGTCATGGGATGGATTCCAAACAACACCATTCCATACTATTGTTATCTTTGGAACGCAGACCTTGAGCAATATGAGTATGCTTTTATGTTACAGGGAATAAGCATAGATCCCGATAATAAGGAGATCATTTCAGAATATCGATACTCTGGCGAAAATTATGAATATCGATATGATCATTACCGGTTTAATGATGATGGAGAATTGGTTCTTGTAGATCGAGTCGTTAGTACACAGTAACCCCCAAAACCAGCAAGGCACTCTGTCGCAGCAGAGTGCCGTTTTTTATAGTGGAAAAATCCGTGGTGATGGTGTATAATAAACTACTTAATTTTGCGGGGTGTTTAGCACAATGATAGTCGGCTTTGTTGTTTGCATGATTGTGGGTCTTCTATGCGTTGTGCTGGGTCTGTTACTTTGGAAAAAGCAGATGATCTCTCTTGTACATGACTATCACCATAAGAATGTACAGAAATCAGATGTGCCCGCCTATACACGCCTCATGGGGATCGGGCTTCTCCTGATCGGTATTGGGACTTGTTTCACTGGGATTATCAATCTCGCATTTCAGACAGGCGCAGGATGGATCGCGTTCGGCATCGGCTTTTTTGCTGGTATTGGATTGATGATCAAAGCACAGATGAAATATAACGGGTCCTTTTTTAGCTGATTTCCCAGGGTATCCCCTTCATCCGACGGTAGTAAAACACCCCCGATTTTTACTACCATTTGACTACCATTGACGGCATTGACTTGCCGCATTTTGCCGTATTTTGCTTTTTCCATGACAGAGTCACAGATTATTAACAACTTTTTCTGCCCGGCAAATCGCGGCAAAGCGGGGAAGAATTAAGGGTTTTCAGGAGGCTGATCGCATTTGACAAAGATACTTTTTATATGCCACGGCAATATCTGCCGCAGCCCGATGGCGGAGTTCGTTTTAAAGGATATGGTAAGAAAAGCCGGTCTGGAAGACCGGTTTCAGATTGACTCGGTGGCTGCTACGCGGGAGGAAATCGGCAATGACATGTATCCGCCTGCAAAGCGAAAGCTCCGGGAGAAAGGGATCCCGTTCTCTCCGCGTGCTGCAAGGCTCATGACCTATGCTGATTACGATCAGTATGACTATCTGATCGGGATGGATGAGGAAAATCTGGATGATATGAACCGTATCTGCCGGGGAGACCCGGAGAAGAAGATTTCCCTTCTGCTCGATTGGGCAGGGATCAGCCGGGATGTTGCCGACCCCTGGTATACCGGCAATTTTGAAGCTACTTATCAGGATCTTATTATCGGCTGTACGGCTTTTTTAAATAAACTGTTCCCGAAAGGAAGAAAAGTATGAAAATCGTTGTTCTGGGTGGAGGTCTCAGTACGGAGAGGCATGTTTCCCTTGTCACCGCCACTTCCGTCTGCAAAGCTTTGCGGAGCCTCGGCCACAAGGCAATTTTTGTTGATATGTTTCTGGGCCTGGAAGACTATACAGGCGCTCTGGAGGATGTTTTTGACGTTCCGGACGGTTTCTGCAGGGAAGTCTCCATTGAGCATACCGCGCCTGATCTGAAAGCAGTCCGGGAATCCAGAAAATGGAAAAGCCCGGCAAGACTCGGTAAAGATGTGCTTGCAGTCTGCGCTCTGGCGGACTGCGTGTTCCTTGGCCTTCACGGAGAGGATGGAGAAGACGGGCGTATTCAGGCTACGCTTGATCTTCTCGGCATTCCGTATACCGGCTCCGGGCATCTTGCCAGTGCCATGGCACTGGACAAGGTGACCACCAAAAAGATGATGCAGATCGCGGGAATTCCCAACGCCCCCTGGTCGGAATACTGGGTTACTCCGGAGAACCGGGAGAAGATCCAGGCGGAACAGACGCTGCCGTGTGTTGTCAAGGCAGTAAACGGAGGGTCGTCTATCGGTGTATACATCTGTGACACCGAGCAGCAGCTCGCGGATGCCCTGAGGGACGTAGGACAGTTCAACAGCCACGTCCTGATTGAAAAAAAGATTTCCGGCCGGGAGTTTACAGTTCCCATCCTGGATGGGAAGGCGCTTAACGCCATTGAGATTATTCCTCCGGAAAATGCGGTGACGTTTGATTATGTCTCAAAATACCAGAGCGGGAAAGAGGGGGCCAGGGAAATCTGCCCTGCCGACATTACCCCGGAACAGCAGGAACTGATGGGAGAACTCGCGGAGCGTCTGCATCGGGAGCTCGGTCTCTCCGTCTATTCCCGTACGGATTTCATCCTGGATGCACAGAATAATGCCTGGTGTCTAGAAGTGAATACACTCCCCGGCATGACACCGAACAGCCTGATTCCGCGTGCTGCCAGACTGGCCGGGCTGGATTATCCGCACCTCTGCGAAAGGATTGTCGAACTTTCCCTGAAAAGATAAAGATTGTTCACAAAATATTGAATACTTGTTCCATTTTGCGTGGTAAAGTAAGGACTAATCATAAAACTGACGCAAAAAGGTGATAGTATGAAAGAACGTATTACAAGGTTTATGATCGGCAGAAACGGCAATGACCAGCTGAATCTGTTCCTGCTGATCTCATCGGTAGTGCTTCTCATTGTGGGGTCATTCACAGGCGGAATCCTTCGGGGGATCTTCCGTCTGGCAGCATTTGTGCTTCTGGCATTCACCTATTACCGCATGCTCTCGAAGAACGTCTATAAACGCCGTGAAGAAAACGGCAAATATCTCCAGATCCGCTACCGTGTGTTTGCTAAGCTCAAAGCGCTGAAGGAGCGCTGGGTTCAGCGGAAGGACTATAAATTTTTCCAGTGCCCGTCCTGTCACGCTGTACTGAGGGTGCCGAGAGGGCGCGGAAAGATCAAGATTGTCTGCCGGAAATGCGGTAACACTTTCATCGGGAAATCCTGAAATGTTTGGTTATCTCATTGCTTCCGCCACCTCGCTGACGGAAGCGGAGCGCAGCCGTTACAAAGCCTGCTACTGCGGGCTCTGCCGGACGCTGAAAGAGCGGCACGGCCAGCTTTCCCGGCTGACGCTGAATTATGATATGACCTTCCTGATCCTTCTGCTGCAGGCTCTTTATGAACCGGAAGAGCGCAGCGGGCAGGAAGCCTGCATTGCACATCCCCGCGAAAAAAGAGAATGGTGGCGCAGTGAAGTCAGCGAATATGCTGCAGATATGAATGTAGCGCTGGCCTACCTCAACCTGATGGATGACTGGCAGGACGACGGCAGTGTCCTTGCTCTTGCCGAAGCCGGTGCGCTGAAAAAGGCCTATCGGGAGATCGTTGAGCGGTATCCGCGGCAGTGTGCGGCCATGGAACAGTCCATCACGGAACTTGGGTTTCTGGAAAAGAACTGGATTGAGGATCCGGATGCGGCTGCGGCAACATTCGGGCATCTGCTCGGCTCCGTTTTTGTTTATCGGGAGGATCGGTGGCAGGAGACGCTTTATCGCTTCGGAGATGCTCTCGGCCGGTTTATCTATCTTCTGGATGCATGTGTTGACCTTGATAAGGATGCCTATAAAAACAGCTATAATCCTTTCCGTAAATACTACGGGCTGGATAATGAAGAGCGGTTCAGGGATATCCTGAAAATTTTTTTGGCCGATGCGGTCGTGCAGTTTGATTTTCTCCCGCTGGTTCAGGATGTCGGGCTGATGAAGAATATTCTCTGTTCCGGACTCTGGGCGGTTTTTGAAGAGAAATTCAGGCGCAAGAGAGGGAAAAAGAATGGTAGCGGATCCGTATAAGGTGCTCGGTGTTGCACCGTCTGCCTCGGAGGAAGAAATCAAAAAAGCGTATCGCGATCTTTCCAAGAAGTATCATCCGGATCTGAATCCGGGTGATGAAAGTGCTGCCCGGAAGATGAGTGAGATCAACGCCGCGTACGACCAGATTCAGAAGGGCGGCGGCCAGCAGGCTTATTCTGCGGGTGGCCAGGGTTCCGGAGGCTATGGCGGATACGGACAGGCCGGAGCCAGCGGATACAGTCAGCAAGGCTACGGTGGATACGGCCCGTTCGGCGGGTTTGGCGATTTCGGAGGCTGGGGAGGCTATGCCTACCAGAATACCCAGAGGCAGCAGTATGAGCGGAGCGAGTATACTGCCGCCGTCAATTATATCCGCAACGGGATGTATCGGGAGGCCATCAACTGCCTCAACGGTGTACCGGCTATGGAGCGGGATGCAAGGTGGTATTATCTCCATGCCGGGGCAAATATGTACCTCGGGAACAAGGTTGCCGCTATGGAGTCGGCAAAGCGGGCCTGTGAAATCGAACCGGAAAATGAGGAATATCAGCGCCTGCTGCAGCAGCTGCAGAGCGGCGGTAACTTTTATGACAGCTATACGACTAAGTATCGAGCCGGATTGCCTGTGGATAAAATCTGCATGACGCTTTGTGTGCTCAATGCCTGTGCCGGATATCCCTGCGGCAGATTCCTGTTCTGCTGCTGAAAGCTGAAGAATCGTATGATGATGCGTCTCGATAAGTATCTTTCTGATCTTGGCATCGCAACCAGAAAAGAGATCCGGCAGATAGTGAAAGCGGGCAGAGTCAGTGTGGATGGAAGCTGTGCTTCCGCTCCGGACCAGAAAATCGATCCGGAGATTAATACGGTCACACTGGACGGAGAAAAGCTTTCCTATCGCCGGTTCCGTTATTTTGCCATGGATAAACCTGTGGGGGTGCTGACGGCATCTGTCGACCGAAAACAGAAAACGGTACTGGATCTCGTTCCGGAAGAATTCCGTCACCTGGGCCTTTTCCCAGTCGGCAGGCTTGATAAAGATACTTCCGGGCTCCTTCTTCTCACCAACGATGGTGAGTTTGCCCATAAGGTTATCTCTCCCCGCTACGAAATACCGAAGCGGTATTATGCCGAAACGGAAGGAGTAACCGATGAGCGGGATACAGAGGCGTTTGCACGCGGCCTTGAGCTTCGTGACGGATTTCAATGCCGCAGTGCCGAGCTGTTCCCCTCGGGGGGGAAAAGCTGTGAAGTCATCGTCCGAGAGGGGAAATACCATCAGGTCCGGCGTATGCTGGCGGCTGTCGGTAAGCCGGTTGTAGTTTTGCGCAGGCTCTCCATCGGGGCTCTCGAGCTGGATAAACTTCCTCTGAAAGAGGGGTTTTGTGAATTATCACGAGAGCAGT
Organism: Candidatus Limivicinus sp.; assembly: GCA_045117135.1. Classification (GTDB taxonomy): domain Bacteria; phylum Bacillota; class Clostridia; order Oscillospirales; family Oscillospiraceae; genus Limivicinus. The sequence continues at coordinate 5,826 of JBGUNA010000067.1, forward strand.
TGGAGCTCATTTTTATAAAATAGTCAAAAAACATCTGCTCTATGGGTGGTTTTTTGAGCATAAAGGAAATATTTTTGAAAAACTGCACAAAAAAGTCCTGTGTTTTCTATTGAAAATTCACCAAAAAAGTTGTATGATATGACACGACTTTTTTAGAAGAGATTTGAGAGACTATGCCAGAATAGAAATGGGAGGCACAGGAGATGTCGAGCAGATTGTTTCAGAATGTAATTACCCAGATGAAAGACGCCATTGACAGGCCGGTCGGTGTCGCAGATGAGAGAGGATTTGTGATTGCCTGCAGCGATCTTGCGCTGGTGGGATCACGGCTGAATGACTATAGCTATGTTGAGTTTTCCGGGAATGCCGTTGTAAAGACGGAGGGCAGATGCTATTGCCCCCTCACGTCCGACACTTCCCAAATTGACTATGTTGCTTTTGCGGAAGGGACGGATGAGCAGTCTGCCACAATCTGTTCGCTATGTGCCGTCGCTTTCAATGAATCAAAGCTGAGTTATGACGAAAAACATAACAAATCGGCTTTCCTGAAGAATATCATTTCCGATAATATTCTTCCGGGGGATGTCTATGTCCGGGCAAAGGAGCTTCATTTTGTCACGGATGATCCGCGCTGCGTAATTCTTGTGCGGATGCTGAACAATCAGGATGTGTCGGCGGTCGAGCGTATGCAGCGCCTCTTCCCGATCCGCCAGGGTGACTATGTCATCAGCATGAATGAAAAGGACATTGTGATTGTCAAGCTTCTCCGCTCGGTGGATAATCTGGATGACGCTGTTTCTGCAGCAGAACTGGCAAGGCAGTGCCTGAGAGAAGAGCTCGGCATCAACTCGGTTGTAGGCATCAGTACGGCTGCCGAGCATCTGCGCGAACTGGCTGACCGTTATAAGGAAGCTCAGGTTGCAATTGAGGTCGGTTCCATCTTTGAGGAAGACAAAAATATCATCAAGTATGATTCTCTCGGCCTCGGAAGAATCATCTACCAGCTTCCGACGAGACTATGCGAGATGTTCCTCAATGAAGTCTTCAAGAAGAATCCGATTGAGTCTCTGGATGATGACACTCTGGAGACGATTGACCGGTTTTTTGAGAATAACCTGAATGTGTCCGAAACATCAAGAAAACTGTATGTCCACCGCAATACCCTGGTTTACCGCCTGGAAAAGATCAAAAAGATCACCGGCCTTGACCTGCGTGAGTTTGATCATGCTATCGTATTCAAGGTTGCACTGATGGTCAAGCAGTATCTGGATTCTCTCAGCAAGCCGAGGATCTGATTTTCCCCCTCGCATTACTCGCATTTGGAGGTTTTCTGCTCATGGTTGAAATGAGAAATGTCAGAAAAATATATGACTCGAGCAATACCGTCGCGCTGGACGGGGTTGATTTCTCGGTGGAAGACGGTGAGTTTGTCTTTCTCGTCGGGAGCTCGGGATCGGGCAAGAGCACACTGATCAAACTCATTACCGGTGAAATCCGGCCGACATCCGGAAAAGTCATCGTGAATGATTATGATATGTCCAAAATCAGGCGCGGCAAGCTCCCAAAGATGCGGAGAACCCTCGGCGTCATCTTCCAGGACTTCCGTCTGATCGAAAATATGACGGTTTATGACAATGTGGCTTTTGCCATGCGCGTCGTTGGAGCGAGAAACAGGGATATCCGCAAGCGGGTTCCTTATGTGTTGGATCTGGTCGGGCTGGAAGGCAGGGAACGACGCCTTCCCAATGAGCTCTCAGGCGGTGAACAGCAGCGTGTTGCCATTGCCCGCGCCCTCGTAAATAACCCGCGCATGATTGTAGCCGACGAGCCTACCGGTAACCTGGACCCTGTCCGCAGCCTTGAACTGATGCTTCTCTTTGAGAAGATCAACGAGATGGGGACAACGGTTCTTGTCGTTACACACGAGAAAGAGCTTGTCAACGCATTTTCCAAACGTGTAGTCGCAATTGATGCCGGCCAGGTCATCAGCGACGGAATGGACGGGTATTTCGCTTATGAGTAGACTTGGATATCTTTTCGGTGAGGGCTTTCGAGGAATCTTCAAGCATGGGTTCATGTCCTTTGCCACGGTCACCATTATTATTGCGTGCCTGATCATTATGGGCACGATTTCGCTGCTCTCTATCAACATTGATGCCTTGATCGGTGATCTGGAAGACCAGAATGAGATTGTGGCCTTTGTGGATGAAGACATGGATGATATTGGTGCCGCTGCTTTAGAGCAGGAGATCCGCAATACCGAAAATGTCAGCACGGCGGAGTTCGTTTCCCGTGAACAGGCGATGGACAATTTCATGGGCAACTATGATTCAGCCCTGATGGAAGGTGTCGACGCTACTGTTTTTCGCCACAGATATGTCATTCAGCTTGACGATATCGCCGAGATGGCCAAAACCCAGAAGGATCTTGAGTCCATCCCCGGGATCGCAAAAGTGAATGCTCATCTGGACTATGCGGATTCCTTTATCAAGATCAGAAACATCATCACAGTGGTTTCTCTTGTGTTGATTGTTGTGCTGGTGTTTGTGTCTTTCTTCATTATGTCCAACACTATCAAACTGGCGACATTCTCCCGCAGGGAAGAAATCGGTATTATGAAGATGGTCGGTGCAAGCAATTCTTTTATTCGGACGCCGTTTGTTATTGAAGGCCTTGTCCTCGGCGTACTGGGGAGCCTCCTCGCGTTCGTGGTGCAGTGGGCACTCTACAATGCAATCTGCAACAGGATTACGAGTGCTTTTGCAGTCAGCTTCCTGCACATCGTGCCGTTTACCTCTGTGCGTGTCTATGTCCTGGCAGGCTTCCTCGCAGTCGGTGTCGTTGTCGGTACATTCGGCGGCGTGAATGCCATCCGGAATTACCTGAAAGTCTGATTCCGGAAACTTTTTAAAGAAGGTTTTATTCATGAATCAAAAAAAGGCGATTCGCGTTATTGCAGTCGTGATGGCAGTGATGCTGGTTTTGTCTCTGCTTGTCAGCATTTTGCCCAGAAGCTATGCAGATGGTGACTTCGATTCTCAGCTTGCTTCGTTGAATTCCGAGAAAGATTCGGCAAGAGAACGCCGCATCAGCGCACAGAACAAAGTACAGGCGCTGAAAGAAGAACAGGCAGCTGTCATCGAAGAAAAACTCGCTCTCGAAGAACGGAACGAAGCCTGCATTGAGGAAATCGGCCTGATCCAGGAACAGATTTCCCTGATCACTGCAGAAATCAAGCTGTATGATGATAAAATTGCCCGGAAGGAAGAGGATGTCCGCGTAGCGGCCGAGAAAGAGAATTACCAGCTCCAGAAGTACAGGACGCGTCTGCGCGCCATGGAGGAGAACGGTAATTACAACATTCTCTCCCTGATCCTGAATTCCGATTCCTTCAGCAGCCTGCTCGCAGCGGCGGATGATTACGGCGATGTGATGGATTCGGATGTAAAGCTCTATGATCTCCTGCAGGAAGCCCGGGCTGAGCATCAGGCCCTGGAACAGGAATACAGAGTATACAAAGCCGTTTGTGAAAACAAAAAGGCCGAGCATGAGAGCACGAAATCCGGCCTTGAAGCTGATCAGGCCGAATTGGAATCCCAGATTGAGGAATCCGAAGCGCTGATCAAAGAATACATGGAAAAAATCGAACAGGCTGAGGCAGAGCAGCGTGCAGCAGAAGCGGCAGAAGCCGCAGCAGCAGCTTCAGTGTCTAACTTCCTTGCCAGCTATTATGCCCAGCAGGCTGCCGCGGCCGCAGCAGCACAACAGCAAACTCAGCTGGTAGAACAGACGGAAACCGTCTATAACGAGGAAACTGGCCAGTTCGAAGAATATACCTATTATGAAGAAGTCCCTGTCCCACAGGAACAGCAGCAGCTGATTGCGCCATCGGGCGGCGGCGGATCCGGTTCCTATGTATGGCCTTTCCCGGGGCACACGGTTATCACCAGCCCTTACGGAAACCGTGCCAGCACGGGCTCCTTCCACTCCGGTGTGGATATTGACGGTTACCAGAGCATGGGTTCGCCCATTGTTGCCGCTGACGGCGGTACGGTCATCATGGCGGAGTATTCCGGCGCGTACGGAAACTGCATCATTATCGACCATGGAAACGGCATGTCTACTCTTTATGCCCACTTGAGTTCCATGAGCGTCGGAGTCGGCAGCTCGGTCGGCCAGGGTCAGACGATCGGCGGTGTTGGCAATACCGGCAACTGCTATGGGCTTGACGGCGTCCACCTTCATTTTGAAGTTCGCGTCAACGGAAACACGACCGACCCCATGGGTTATATCGGCGGTTATCCCCACTCATACTATTAATGCTGCCAGATGTGTTGGGTGATGAAGGCAAAAAAGTATATTGTTGTTCTTCTCATTCTGGCAGTCTGTTTTTCCTGTATTCCCCAGAGCGCTTTCGCGGCAGTCACGCAATCGCAAATTGATGAAGTAAAGAGGAAGCGGGATCAGGTTTACGAAGAGAAGAAGGCACAGCAGCAGATTATCGATGATCTCTCTGCCTCGCGGGATGATATTATCAGCGAGAAAATGGCACTTGAAGAAAAGGTTGCCATGACGCGAGAGCAGATTGCCCTGAATAATCAGGAGATCGATCTCTACGAGGATATGATCGCTGCGAAGCAGGAGGAGGTTATCCAGGCAAAAGCGCTGGAAGATCTCCAGCTGGAGCGCTACCGGGCAAGGATCCGTGCCATGGAAGAGAACGGCCAGCTCAATCTTCTTGTCCTCCTCTCTGAAAGCCAGTCTCTCAGCGATCTGCTGACTGCGCTGGACGATGCCGGTGACATCATGCAGAGCGACCGCGCCCTGGAAGACCAGTACATCGCGGCGCGCAAAGCGCACGAAGCCAAGAAGGATGAGTACGAGGAATACAAGGCGGGTCTGGTTGCCATCCAGGAAATGCTCTCGGATGAGCGTGACCAGCTTGAACTGGAGATTGACTTTCAGCAGCAGATCATCGATGAGCTTCAGGCCCAGATCAGTGAGAATGAAGACCTCATTGCCGAAATCAATGCCCGCTGGGCCGAGCTGGATCAGGAAGTCATCGATCTGCAGGAAAAATACGATGAGCAGCACACTCCCGGCAGCCTCTGGGGCGAAGCAGGATTTATCTGGCCCTGCGGAGCCTATTACATCACAAGCCTGGCCGGCAACCGCGTCCATCCCGTTACCGGCGAGGTAAGATACCACAGCGGTATCGACATCGGGGTACCGAATGGTGATCCGGTCTGGGCAGCAGCTGCGGGAACCGTTACCATGGCAGGGTGGAATGGAAATTATGGCAACTGTGTTATGGTAACACATGGGAATGGCTATACAACGGTTTACGGTCATCTTTCCGGGATTGCCGTTTCCTACGGCCAGTCGGTGAATATGGGACAGACTGTGGGCTATTGCGGAAGCACTGGTCTGACGACGGGTCCGCATCTTCATTTTGAAATCCGTGAAGGAGGCTCGTGCCTCAACCCGATGGCATTTTTCTCCTGGGGCTCTTTCGATTATGCCCCGGATGCCTGATAGAGATTTAATCCGGCAATCTGATTGCCGGATTAAACTACTGTCATGACGCTTTACGAAAGGAGTGTTTTTTTGCGTAATCTGCTCCAGCGTCTGCTGGATAATATACTTGATGGTATTTCGGCATTTTTCAACCTGGGTGTTAGGTTAAAATATGTGGTTGCGCTCCTCATTCTTTTTACCGGAGGAGCGGTTGCACTGACTTATAACAGAATGCTCAACAACGTCGGTGGCAGGTCTGATTATGAGGAGGCAATGCGATACATTGCCATGAAAGACCTCATTGAAGAGCATTTCATTGATCCTGTCGACCGCGATCAAATGACCGATTCAGCTTCTGCCTCTATTGTGGCAGGCCTTGGCGATAAGTGGAGCTATTATATGACACCGGATGAATATAAGTCCTATCAGCTCTACTCCTCCAATGATTACAGCGATATCGGCATGTCGATGATCAAATATTCTGAAGGCGGTTTTCAGATTGTCTCTGTTACACCCGGTACGCCTTCCGCCAACGCAGGGCTTACGCCCGGCATGATTATCACGGCCGTGGATGACGTAAGTGTGTTGGACGCGGATATTGACGACGTCCGTGTGCTGATCCGTTCCCGCCTGAATACGAAATTCAACATCACCGTGGGGAAAAAGGACACTTATGTGGTCGACTGTTCCCGGACTTATTCCAGCCCTGTTTCCTCGCGTCTGGAAAAGACTATGGCCGGCTATATCCAAATCAAGAATTTTGAGGCCGGAAGCGGCCAGGATGCCGTCAATGCTATTGAGAATCTTCTCAGTCAGAAGGCAGTGGCACTCTGCATCGATGTCAGAGGGAATGCCGGCGGCCTTTCCGGAGAAGTTGCCGTTTTGCTCGACTATCTGCTGCCCAGCGGAGAACTGTTCTCCCAGGTGGATAAGGAAGGACACCGGACGGTTACCCGATCCGATGCCATGTCGCTTCAGCTCCCGATGGTTGTTCTGATCGACAGCAATACATATGGAGAAGCGGAGCTTTTTGCCGCGGTTCTGCAGGAGAGAGGCTGGGCTACTCTTATGGGAGAGGCAACCTCCGGGATGACACGCTCACAGGAGACGTTTGAACTGGAGGACGGAAGTGCTGTTCGCCTTTCCACGAAAAGCTACCTCACTTCCAACGGCACGGATCTTTCCCTCGCGGGGGGCGTGATCCCGACTACCATTATTCACAATTCGGATCCCAACACGGTCGGCACAACATCCGGAACTTTAGGAGAGAGTGATGGGACCGGAACGATGTCCGATGATGAGCAGCTGATTGCGGCTCTGAAATATCTCAGTTAAATTTTGGCATTTCCTTTCCAGCATATATCCCGGTTAGTTTATTACATTGAATTAGAAGGAGAAAGAATTATGGCAATCCCGAGCAGATACAGAATGAGTGCAGAGAGGCTTGAATCCCTCAAGGAAGAGCTGACCTATCTGGAAACTGTCCGTGAAAAAGAAGTTGCGGAACAGATTAAAGAAGCGAGAAGCTTCGGAGACCTCAGCGAGAACAGCGAGTACGATGAAGCAAAAGCGGAGCAGGGGAAGCTTTATTCCAAAATTGCCGAGCTGAAAGACCTCATTGAAAATGTGGAGCTTGTTGACAATGTGGAAGAGGATCTTCCCAAGGATTCCGTGACACTCGGCAGTGTTGTGGATGTCATCGACCTTGAGGACAATATGGAAGAGACTTTTGAGGTTGTTGGTTCTCAGGAAGCCAATCCCAGGGAAGGACGCATTTCGGATGACTCTCCTCTCGGCAAAGGCCTGCACGGCCACCGCGCGGGTGATGTCGTGACGATTGAAGCGCCTGCCGGCATGCTTCAGTTCAAAATCATCTCTGTCACGAACAAATAAGATTATCGGAGTTACAGCAATGAGCGAAAAAGAAACAGTTGCCCCGCAGGAACAGGATGTCTCTCAGCTGTTGCAGATTCGGCGTGACAAGCTCGCCGCCCTGCAGGAGAGAGGGCAGGATCCTTTCCGGATTACAAGTTATAACCAGACGCATCACAGTGCTGACATCAAGGAGGATTTTGACACTCTCGAAGGGCAGACAGTCAGTATTGCCGGCCGCCTTATGGCAAAGCGCATTATGGGCAAAGCGTCCTTCTGTCATGTGCAGGACCTAAAAGGGTCAATTCAGTGCTATGTTGCGCGGGATGCAATCGGAGAAGAGTCTTATGCCGATTTCAAAAAGCTTGATATTGGCGATATCATCGGTATTTCCGGCTATGTTTTTAAGACGAAGACAGGTGAGATCTCTGTCCATGCCGAAAGCCTGACGCTCCTCTCAAAAAGTCTTCAGATCCTTCCGGAAAAATATCACGGTCTTACGAATGTCGATATGCGGTATAGGCAGCGTTATGTTGACCTTATTATGAACCCCGAAGTGAAGGATACCTTCATCAAGCGCTCCAAAATCATCAGCAGCATCCGCAGATATCTCGATGCGCAGGGTTTCATGGAAGTGGAGACTCCTATGCTCGTAACGAATGCGGGCGGAGCTGCTGCAAGACCATTTGAAACACATTTCAATGCGCTGGATGAAGACGTCAAGCTCCGCATTTCTCTTGAGCTTTACCTTAAGCGCCTGATCGTAGGTGGCCTGGAACGGGTATATGAAATCGGCCGCGTGTTCCGAAATGAGGGCGTTGACACCCGCCACAATCCGGAGTTCACGCTGATGGAGCTCTATCAGGCCTATACCGATTACCACGGCATGATGGATCTCACCGAAAACCTGTTCCGCTATCTTGCACAGGAAGTCTGCGGGACTACTGAGATCACTTACGGCGGAAAGACCATTGACCTCGGTAAACCTTTCGAGCGACTTACGATGATTGACGCCGTGAAGAAATATGCCGGGATCGACTTTGATGCTGTTCGTGATACGGCAGAGGCGAAAGCTCTGGCCGATGCACATCATATCGAGTATGAGCCGCGCCATGTAAAGGGCGATATTCTCAATATGTTCTTTGAAACCTATTGCGAAGAAAATCTCATCCAGCCCACCTTTATTATGGATCACCCTGTCGAGGTTTCGCCTCTCACCAAGCGCAAACCCGACAAGCCCGGTTACGTTGAGCGTTTTGAGCTCTTCATCAACGGATGGGAGATGTGCAACGCTTACTCCGAACTCAATGACCCGATCGACCAGCGTGAGCGCTTCAAGGCTCAGGATGCTGCAGCTGCAGCAGGGGATGCCGAAGCCAACCACACGGATGAAGACTTCCTCAATGCTCTTGAAATCGGTATGCCTCCCACAGGTGGCATCGGTTACGGCATTGATCGGCTTACCATGCTCCTGACTGACAGCCCTGCCATCCGTGATGTGCTCCTGTTCCCGACAATGAAGCCAGTCGATTGAGTCTTTGATGCAAAAAGTTATGAAAAGCGATCACTTTCGGGCAAATCCGGAACAATTTGCTTGAATTTGAAAGTCCAAAACTACGAAAAAGTAGCGTTTTAAACAGAATTAAACAAATTTTGAACAAATCATTAGTTGACATCTTTAAAGAGTAGGTATCTGTAAGCTGTTCTGCCGTCTGAGAGCAATTTCCCAGACGGCAGTATTTTGATATTTTTCAGAGGGTAAAGCTAATACAACAAAGAGTTGACAAAAATAAAAAACAGGCATATAATATTCGTAACACAAAATGATTCGTTTTAAGAAGAAAGGGTGAATTGTGTGAATTGGAGAAATAAGGTTGAAAAACCAGAAGAAATTGAGATGCCGCTTCTTGAGAAAGTTAAAGCCACTTGGACAGGCCTGAGCGTTGTGCTCTGGTACGCTGCCCTAATTCTGATTTTAGGGAGGCCGGTCATGTATCTGGTGATTCAGGCTTTCCGATTCGCAGCGTACTCCTGGCTCTCAATTCAGGATTGGTGCTGCGGGGGCAACAGTTTGGATTATCTTAATCCGTTTTATCAACTGACACAGTTTTCATTTAGCAACTTTTTGTTTTGAACGCCTGCAAACCTGCGGTCGTTTTTTTGTGAGAGGAGTCGCAAGGGAGTTTCTCGTTGCCGACTTCTTTTTTTCGTGGTAATATACAGAAAGCTTGCAAAGCATTATAAGGAGCTGAGAACATCAACCATTATCGGAGCTTGAATTCCTGTCTTCGGGAGAATTACGGAGAAAAGATCTATAAGCTTGCTTTGGACGGAGGCTTCACGTGTCCGACCAGGGATGGTAAGCTGGATACACGCGGCTGTATTTTCTGTTCCGGTGGAAGCGGAGATTTTGCGGTTCCTGTCGGCGACAATGTTAAGGAAGCCATCGAGATGGCGAAAAAGATTATCGCAGATAAAGGCGGCAGAAAGTTTATTGCCTATTTTCAGAGCTTTACCGGCACCTATGCGCCTGTTGAGAGATTGCGAGCATTGTATAGGAAAACTATAGAGCATCCGGAAATTGTTGCTTTATCCATTGGAACGAGGCCGGACTGTCTTTCGGATGAAGTCATTTCACTCCTTGCAGACCTGAATCGAACCAAGCCTGTGTGGGTGGAGCTTGGGCTTCAGACTATCCATGAGTCTACAGCGGAATACATCCGAAGAGGGTATCCTTTGGCCGTGTTTGACGATGCCCTGCGCAGACTACATGTTGCCGGGATCACGGTTATTGTCCATATGATACTCGGACTTCCGGGAGAAACGCCGGAAATGATGGTTGAGACTGCCAGGTATATCGGCCAGAGCGGGGCAGAAGGTATCAAGTTTCAACTCCTGCATGTTCTGGCAGGAACAGATCTCGCTGAGGATTACAGAAACGGCTTATTCCGGGTACTGTCACTGGAAGAGTATATCCGAGTGCTGGAACAGTGCATTGAGATCATCCCAGCGGACATGGTGATCCACCGCCTGACAGGCGACGGTGCGAAACGTAATCTTATTGCTCCTCTATGGAGCGCTGACAAGAAGCATGTGCTCAATGAAATCAACAGGGCATTTGACCGTGACCGGGTCATGCAGGGGAGTAAGCTATGAAATGACAAGAAAAGAATTCAACGAGCGCATGACGCAGATAGACCCGGAATCAGAGGGGGCTGTCGATCAGCTTGCAGCTTTGTTTGAGGAGGACTATCTCTCCTCTGGGAAAGATCTGAATGACCCGGCAGTGATTGAGGAGATTCATACTGCGGCAGAAACAGATTTAGAGCACTTTAAAAGAAAGTATGACGAGCTGCTGGAAAAAATCAATGGTGAGCTGAGAAAAGCCGGTGCTACAGAAGCGCAGATCAACTGGGGCCTGTTTGGCAATATTGAGCTGCCAACGCTTTCCTATATCCGATGCAATGCCATGGCCAAGAAGATGATCCACATCAGCTATCAAATTACCTATTGCCTGGGAGAATTGAAAATGCTCAACAAATACACAGATGTGGATATGGATGCTATAGCCAGAATTCAACGGGAATATAAGAGAAGGTTTGGCTAAAGGGAGGCTGATCCGGAAATGAAAACACTGAAAATCACCAATAACTCACCGGCGGTTCTTGGATTTGTCCTGGTCAGTTTTGCTGTCCTGATCCTTGGGATCGTTACCGGAGGAAGCAGCACTAAACTGCTGTTCATGACGTATCATTCTTCACTGACAAATCCGCTGACATATCTGCGCTTCTTTACACACGTGCTTGGCCATAACGGATGGACGCATTTCATTGGAAACATGTCTTATATTCTGCTTCTCGGACCGATGCTGGAAGAGAAATACGGGGCGGGAAAGATCCTGGAAGTTATCGGGATTACCGCGTTTGTGACAGCCGTCGTCAATTATATCCTGTTCCCAACTGTGGCGTTATGCGGCGCAAGCGGCGTGGTATTTGCCTTTATCCTGCTTGTATCCTTCACGAATGTCAGAGAAGGGGAAATCCCCATCACCGTCATTCTGGTTGCGCTGATCTTTATCGGCCAGCAGGTCTATGAGGGAATCTTCCTGAGAGATAATGTGTCGAATCTGTCCCATGTTCTTGGCGGTGTTGTCGGATCGGTAGCAGGATATAAGCTGAACGTTAAAAGAAAGTGAATCTGGAGGAGCAAAGTGGCTGTATTACTGCTTTTTAATATTCACGATGAAGAGAAGCGGACTGCGATCAGGCTCCTGTCATTACGGCTCGGCTATTCGGTTCTGGATGTTCTGCCCGAGCAGCAGAGCATGAAAATCTCGGAACTGCTTTCCGGAGCAAAGCCTGTCGGACAGAATCTGATCCCGTTTACGGATGAGATGATGGTGATGTCCGGATTCAGCTCACAGGATATGCATGCGCTTCTGGATGGGATGCGGAACAACGGCTGTCCGGTCAGACTGAAATGTATCGTTACAGAGACAAACAAATCATGGACAGCGACGAGACTGCATAAAGAGCTGATTGCGGAAGACCAGGCCATGCGAAAGAGGACTTCAAAGAGATGAAAATCCTGTGCATTGGTGATTCCAACACATATGGTTATGATCCCAGATCTTTCTTTGACTCCCGGTACCCAGCGGAGACGAGATGGACAGAACGCTTGGGCGATCACGAGGTAATCAACTGCGGGATGAACGGACTGGAGATCCCGAGAGACGCCAGAACCTTTGTGGAACTGATCCAAAGAAAGTCTCCGGACTTGGTTCTTGTGATGCTTGGAGGAAACGACCTGCTTGAAGGGGCGGATGCGGAAACTGTTGCAAGCAGAATGGAGTCGTTTATATCAGATATTCAGGAAACCGGAGTACAGATCCTGCTGATTTCTCCGCCTCCCATGCAGGACGGTGAATGGGTTCGGAGTACGGAACTGATAGAAGAATCCGAAAAACTGGGAAAACTGTACCGGGAACTGGCAGAGAGGAAAGACATTCTGTTCGCAGACGCGGGAGAGTGGAATGCGGAACTGACTTTTGACGGCGTTCATTTCTCCCCGGAGGGACATGCTTCGTTCGCAGCGGGGCTGATTGAGCGACTGCGGAACTTATGACCATGCAGAAGGCTCGGGAAATCTGTGCCCTGATCTGCCGGAACGATGGAATCAAGGCGAAGGACATAGCAAAAGAATTGAATATCGATCGACAGGAGGTCAATCATATTCTTTACAGCTCGCCCCTGATGAAAGAGCTTTGCTGGCAGGACAGGGAATTCTGCTGGCATGGAATCATGAAGCAGGCACGACCTCATATCGGTCTTCAGGAGTTTGCCGGATACTATGACACGGCAAGGAACTTCCTTGCGCTCTCCGAGGATGAATGGCTGGAAAAGCTTACGGAGGGCTGCACCAATATCGGCCGAAATCTGAATGATACAAGAGGTCTGTTTCATTCCTTCCGGGATTGCAGAGAGCAAATGATCGGTCTGTTTCAGGATCTGACGAACATGATCGGGGACAACTGCCTGGACTGGGAGATTGCGTTTGAGCTGAGAGTGAAACGTTCCCGCTATGTTCGAATCTATGCCGATGTCCTGATCATCACGGAGGACCGGGTGTTCTCGTTGGAATTCAAGATGAAGGACCGAATTAATCCGGAAGAAGTGCTGCAGGCAGCCAAATACTGCCCGTATCTCGAAATTATGTTTGGTCCGGCCTATGAGGTGATTCCCATTCTGGTGCTGACAGCAGCATGTGATTTCTTCGAGTTTGCGCAGATCGGGAAAACGGATGCCGTGCTCCCAGTCTGCTCGGGAGACATGCTGTTTAACGTGTTTGATGAATATCTGGGATTTCTGGAGAGATAGGCCCTATGAAAAAACTGATCACAATCCTGATGATTGCCCTTTTCCTGACCGGCTGCGCGTCAACTGAGCCACCAGCACAGCAGGCGTCCGACACAGCCGGTATGACGAAGCTATCTTATCTGCAAATCGACCAGGAAACCGCAAAGCAGATGATGGAAGCGGAGTACGACCATGTGATCGTTGATGTTCGGAGACAGGATGAGTATGACGCCGGCCATATTCCTGGAGCAATCCTGATCCCGAATGAGTCTATCACAACAGAGAGACCGGAGGAACTGCCGGATCTTAATCAGGTCATCCTGATATACTGCCGCAGCGGGAATCGATCTAAACAGGCGGCTCAAAAGCTGGCGAATATGGGCTACGTGAATCTTTACGAGTTCGGCGGGATCATAGATTGGACGGGTGATATTGTGGCAGGAAACGAAAAGGCAACTCTTACATTTGATTCCTTTGACGGCGGTGGACCGGAATACAGCATCCTTCTTGGTGAGGATATTGTCTCTTATGAGCAGCAGAAGGAATACAGCAGCCCAGACCATGAAGATCTTGATGGAGCAGGCTATGACATAACATTCACCTTTGCTGGCCTGAAGTCCGGCGAAACAACCATGACAGTTCAGCAACGGTCGCCGATTGCCGGAAACATGGATCATTTTTATTCGGTGAAGGTCGATCCAAACCTGAATGTGACAATCGAAGCTTTGACGGTCGAAGACTTGGATATGGCCGTAGTGTCTGTTCCAACGCTTGTGATAGAGACGCCAAAGAAAGCGTTCTATGCTGCGCTGGAGGACAATTCTTCTGCAAGAGAATTTGCAGAAAAACTCAGCGCTGAGGTCATTGAGGTAGAGATGCACGATTACGGCAGCTTCGAGAAAGTTGGGTCGTTGCCTTGGAGCTTGGAACGGAACGACGAATCGATTACCACAGAACCGGGAGATGTGATTCTGTATCAGGGAAATCAGATCACGATCTACTATGATCAGAATACCTGGAATTTTACAAAGCTGGCGACGATCGGAAATGTCACAAAAGAGGAACTGCTTGATGCTCTCGGAGAAGGAAATGTGACAGTGACCTTCTTGGTGGAGTGGAGCGAATAGATGCCGACAATAAAGGTCGACAGGGGTGGATTATGAAAGTCGGTTTGATTTCTGATACACATAACCTTTTGCGCCCGGAAGTGATAGTGGCTTTAAAGAATGTTGACGCAATCCTTCATGGCGGGGATATAAATAGCCAACAAGTTCTCGATCAGCTGCAGTCAATCGCTACAGTTTACGCTGTACGCGGAAATGCCGACAAAGAATGGGCAGAAAACCTGCCAACTTTTCTGGATTTTAAATTGAGCGGTCATCATATCTATATGACGCATAAGAAAAAGGATCTGCCGGCAGACCTTGAACCATATGATCTTGTGATGGTTGGACATAGCCATACATACTCTGATATGCTGGTTGAGAAAACACGGATCATCAATCCTGGAAGCTGTGGCCCACGCCGCTTCCATCAGCCAATCACGATGGCAATGGCCGTAATCACGGAAACCTCGATATCTGTCACAAGAATTGATATTGCTCATGCTGTACCCTCTCCAAAGATTGATCCAAGCGATACCGCCACACAGATTGAGATTGTGATAAGGGAGTTCAACAAGGGCCGTAGCACGAAAAAGATTGCAGAAAAGTATGGTATTGACTCAGCATTGGCAGAGCAGATCATTCGCCTTTATGTCACGCATCCGGGTGTTACTACGGACGGCATCATGACAAAGATGGGATTATAAAAATCTATTGGAGTTATAGAGGGGGAGAAGAAATTGGAAGCAAAGTACTATACTGTCAGTCGCATCGATGGAGATTATGCCTGGCTCACGTGCACAAGTGCTGAAGAGGAACCGTATTTTATAGCCCGCGCTTTGCTGCCGCTGGATATAGACGAGGGGAGTAAACTGAAGTTTGAAAACTTTCAGTTCGAGATGGTCTGATTCAACTTGATATAAATGTATTGCAGGGACATCAATATGAGAGAAGACAATGAGAAGCTGAAGTACGATTCACTCAGGGCCGTCTTTATGAAGACGGCCGGTGCAGGAGACGTAGCGGTTCAATCGGTTTCCGGCGGTGATATCAACCGGGCATACAAGCTGACTGTAAACGGACAGCTTTTCTTTATGAAGGCAAACCGAAGAGAGAATTATGACTTCTTCCTGGCTGAGATTGCCGGATTGCATGCCATTGCAGAGACAGAAACCATCCGGGTACCCGCAGTGCTGGGAACAGGTGTGGATGACAGCTACGGCGCTTTTCTGCTTCTCGAATGGAGCCAGGGAAAAACTGTACCGAAGTTCTACGAGAATTTCGGGCACGGTCTTGCGGCAATGCACAGAGCAGACACAGGCAGATTCATCCAAGGCTTCGGATTCAGCCAGGACAACTTCATCGGAGCGGGGGTGCAGGAAAACACACAGGAAGACAGTTGGGTGATATTCTTTCGTGATCACAGGCTCGTACCGCAGCTGAGTAAGGCTGAGGACTGGTTTGACAGCACGGACAGGAAACAGATCAGCCGGATCCTGGACAATCTGACGGAGTATCTTCCGGAGCCGGATTTTCCATCGCTTCTTCATGGCGACCTCTGGAGCGGGAACTATATCACCGGGAGTGATGGAGAGGCATGGCTGATCGATCCGGCTGTTTATGTTGGCCATTCGGAAGCGGACCTAGCCATGACGGAACTGTTCGGCGGCTTTCCACAGAGGTTCTATCAGGCGTACAACGAAATAAGCCCAATCGATCCGGGATACAGAGAACGCCGTGAGCTTTACAACCTGTATCATCTGCTGAACCATCTGAACCTGTTCGGCGGATCTTATCTCGGGTCAGTCCGGCATGTTTTACGCACATACGCTTAAAGGAGAGCGGGGAATATGAGCAGTATAACAAGAGACGGGCAAGGAACGTACCATTGGGCCGGAACCATCGACGAACAATGTGATAAAAAGACAATCCGAATCATCTATGGCGCCATGGGCGGGACATGCATTGTGTTCATCGTGATGGCGCTTATGGTCAATGCGGAGATGCTCGGAGTCACGTTGCTGACATGCCTTGGTGTCATGGCGATTGTCACTGCCGTTACCGTGCCGCTTATGCGGGCGTCAAAGGGTAGACAGCAGAAATATGAGATGAATGATGAATACGTGCGATATGTTGGATATGGCAGGGAGGACACACGCTTCGCATACAAGGATATTCGCAAGATTCATGTGTATAATGCGAGGAACATGATCGAAGTGAAGGGAATTGTGGTATCCGCGCCATTCTTCGTGCCACATGAGGATTTTGGCTTTGTGAGGGACTATATCCTGCGAAGGATACCGGGGAATACCGAGGTGATATACGAGTGAAACAGCGCCTGATTGTGTTCCTTGTTCTGCTTTTGATTCTCAGCCTCTGCGCCTGCGGCAATCGGTATCGGATCAATATTGCAGGCGGCGCAGATCTTGTAATCTCCTGTCCGAAGACCGCAAAAGCGGGAGAAACCGTGATCGTTGAGACGAAATGTGTTACAGACGGCTGGGTCGAAGTATCGGCCAGCGGAGCGGAGGTTACTGCTGTGCAGGAAGATGTTTTTCAGTTTGTGATGCCCAAACAAAACGTTGATGTACGTGTATTGTTCGCATGGGACGACATGTCATGAACTATGTCTACATTCTGAGATGCTCCGACGATACACTGTATTGCGGCTGGACAACAGATCTGAAACACAGGATTGCGGCACATAACGCCGGAACAGGAGCAAAGTATACGAAATCACGCAGACCGGTCGAGCTTACGTATTATGAGGAGTATGAGAACCGGCACGATGCTCTGAGCCGTGAGTGGCACATCAAGCGCATGACAAGAGAAGAGAAACTGGAGTTGATAAAGCGATGACCATATCTCAGATACTGGAGAAGATGATTGTATTCTCCAAAGGTAATATCCACGATATAGATCATTTGATCCGTGTGTGGGCCTACGCAAAGACAATCGGTGAATTGGAAGAACTGGATGCGGATACTCAGTTCATCCTTGAAGTTGCGGCGCTTACCCACGATATTGCCTGTCCGCTTTGCCGGGAAAAGTATGGAAATACCAACGGAAAGTACCAGGAGGCAGAAGGAGAGAAACTTGTCAAAGATTTTCTGGCAGATTCCGGGATGGCGAAGGAACAAATCGATAGGGTTGCCTTCCTGATTGGGCATCACCATACATTCCATGATATCGATGGGATCGATTATCAGATCCTGATCGAGGCGGATTACATCGCAAACGCATCAGAGAATGAGTATAGTGAGATAAATTTGAAAAACTTTATGGAAAAAATCATGAAGACTGAGAGCGGAAAACATATGCTTCGGGATGTATTTTGCCTGGAACCTGAAGAATGAGCATAAGAATACGGATCACAGATGATTTTGACCTTGAAAAGATTGCTTCCAGCGGGCAATGCTTCAGATGGGTGAGAATAGCTAAGGACAGTTACCGGATTCTGCACGGAAAACGATGCGTCTATGTGGAATCCCTTCAGGAACAGTGGTATTCGTTTTCATGCGATGAAAAAGAATTCGCCGCTGTCTGGACGGATTATTTTGTCTTTCAGGAAAACTACGCAGGGATACGCTCACGGATTGATAAGGGCGAAGACCCCTTTCTATGGCTGGCCGCTGAGCATGAGCGCGGAATCCGCATTTTGCGCCAGGAACCATGGGAAATACTGGTCACTTTCATTATATCGCAGAATAAAAACATACCTGCAATACGGAGATCGGAAGAAATGCTGTCAAAGCTATGCGGAGAAAGGAGAACTGACAGTAGGGAGAGAGAATATTATGCATTCCCGACACCGGAGGCCATTACTAAGTGCAGTGAACAGGAGCTGCGAGCGTGCAGCCTTGGTTATCGATGGAAATACGTTCTTGAAGTAGCCTTAGCTGTGAAGAATGGATACCTGGATTTGAACCTGCTGCGGGACAAAGAAGAGGAACAGACAACCAAAGCTTTGATGTCCCTCTATGGCGTTGGAATGAAAGTGGCGAATTGTGTTTCACTCTTCGGCCTGCATCACATGGACGCTTTCCCAAAAGATGTGTGGATCAAAAGAATTCTTGCAAATGAATACCCAGATGGCTATCCGTTTACCAAATATTCGCCCTACAACGGAGTATATCAGCAATATATGTTCGCATATTATCGAAAGAAGGAGAGAAAAGAGCCATGAAGAAAAATCTTGGAAGCATGCCGGCGTTGTATCCGATGCCGGTCGTAGTTGTGAGTGCTTACGACCAAAACGGCGTTCCCAATGCCATGACAGCTGCCTGGGTGCAGATTACAGATATGGACAAAATTGCTCTGTTTGTTGATCCAAATCATAAGACTATGAAAAACATCATGGAGACAAAAGCCTTCACAGTTGCGTTAGCAGATGTTGGTCACATGGCAGAAGCGGATTTCATCGGAACCGCAAGTGGGAACGACATGCCGGGAAAACTGGAAAAATCCGGCCTGCACATTACAAAGAGTGCATTTGTAAATGCGCCCGTGATTGATGAATTGCCTGTCAGCATGGACTGTGAGCTGGTGGATATTATCGACACAGAGCATATCTACGCGATGGTTGGCAAGATTGTCAATACCAGTGCGGAGGAGCGGATTATTGGGGATGACGGCAAAGTGAATCCGGATCAGGTTCATGCGCTGATTTTCGATCAGTTCCGTCTTGGCTACTATGTTGTGGGAGAAAAGGTAGGGCAGTCCTGGAATGTCGGAAGTGAGATCATGGAAAAGGCGAAAACAGAATGAAAAACTCTCTCGATAAACACAATTTCTTTAAGCCGTTTAAGAAGACGCTGATTGCTGATTTCGGCAGGGAAGAGGCGAACCGGATCTGGGAGGACGCGAGTCAGAAACTGGACAGAGTCATAGCATCGGATCCTTCTATCGAGGATCAGAACGGAGCTTTGGTTATTCCGATTGTTGCACTCTATAAAACATTGGAGGCCCACGGAAAGAACGCAGAGGAGCTTCTGAACAGTTTTGGCGACCAACGAGGCGAGTTTTTCGCGAAACTTGTTCATGTGCTCACAACGCCGCCGGGGATTGATAAGCTGCTTTGGAAGAATATCGACAGGATCATGCATGTCATGTCAGGCCCAAGTTTTGGCTATCAGCGCAGGATTGTCAGTGAACCGCCAGACATGTATGGCGTGGACATCCTGTCCTGTCCCTATCATGAAATGGCAAAAAATCTGGGGGCGGAAAAAGCCGTGCTCTGCATTTGCCACATGGATAAGAAGTACATGCAGGGCTTCAAGCATATTCGATATGAGAGAAACACTGCTGTTTCCGAAGGTGCAGAGTGCTGCGATTACCGGCTGCGATATGATCCCGATAAAAGATAGACGCAATGGAAGAAGGACTGCTCTTATCCACAGCGGCCCTTCTTCCATTGCGTAATAAAAACGCGCCCCGATTTCTCAGGGCGTATGTTTGAACTTGTCCTTCGATCATACTCCATTTCTCTTGTTCATTTCAGTTTCAATTCCGTTAAGCGTTTTGAAGAACCTGTGCGTTGCGACAGCTGGTCCAAATAGAAGAAGACCGAAAACATTCCAGTCGAACATGTGCCTGAATGATGTATGCGGCCCCTCAATCTCCAGTTCAAGAGCTTTTGCTTTCAGTTCCTCGGCAATCCTTGCCATCCAGACCAGAGTATAAATGAAGAGCGTTGGTATTCCCAGCAGATAGGCTACCCAGTATCTCTGCGTTCTTCTGCCTAGGATGCAGTCCAGTTCTTCCTGCAGACCGCCAAGCGGCATGTAAAGAAGAAAGAACAGACCGGCTGTGAAGAAATCTATGAACCCGAGAAAAAATCCCGGACGATTTGTGTGTTTGAATTTCATAATCCGATGCCGATTAAGGGGATTGCGTTTATAACGGGCTCCTCGTATGGATGTACCCGTTTAACGGCAGCGATCGTTTCATTCAGCTTTTCCGAATGAATGGTGACTTCTACCTTGAGCTCCGGTTCGCAGGAAATTACACCTTTCTTGCCAATATAAGGATGAGTTCCGTCCAGCGGCCGCCAGGTCCCCATCACGTGGGAATAGGAAAGACAGGAGTCATAATTGCCGATATGACCGGCATCCACACTTTGAAGAGCGGATTGAAGAGCTGCAAAGTGCGTTTCGGGGATGAATATTTCGAGCTTGATATAATCTGACATTTGCTTCACTCCAAAATGGGCATTCAGCTCAGAGATGTTGAAAAAAGTCCCTGCATCATTTCAAAAACTTTTTCAGGCTTGCCTCCGGTACGGCAGGGAAGAGAGAGCACAGATACTCCATTAGCCGTTCATAGGACTCTTCCGGTTTCCTCTGATATACTTTGTCTGAAAAGACAGCGCCCATGAATATTTCCGGCGTGCTGTATTCCGCTACGCCCCAGCCGCGGCGATTGCCTTTTTTGTCGAGGGTGTAGACGAAATTGCTGATGATCACATAGCACTGCTCCTGCAGGCGTGTGATGGAGGTGTCGAAGCCCTTCTTGCCTTCCGTCTTCTGCCAGCGGCCGTTATAGGCGTATCCGCCGGATTCTCGCAGCTCCTTTGAGAGAACAGGGGCCTTCTTTGCTATCAGGTCATAAAGCTGTTTGTCCTGGAACCTGGCCAGACCGTCATCGTAACGGGCGTCAAAGTCATAGCCATCCCTTCGATAGTTTGCGAGATCGAGAAAGAGATCGGAACGAACGTAAGTGGATTTCTTTTCAAACAGCTTCCCATACGCACAGCCAGTGGCCTGAATCACAGGACCCTTCCATTCCCAGGTGTCGTCTCCGGAATCGGAGAAGAGAACCGCAGGGCTGCAGTGCTCTTCCAGCGAGAAGCCGGGAATGGATGTTGAAAAGTAGGGAATGATTCCAACCTTCTGGATGGCATCAATCAGATCCTGCCTGGAGCGAACATAAAAATCGTAAGCCATCACTCAATCCTGAACTGTTGCGTATCGCCCAAAGACTTTTTACGGACAGGGGCAGGATAATAGGTGCTCCGGACATTCTGCAAAGCGGCGATCATGGAATCAATGCTGTCTTTACTGGAGAAACCCATCAGAATGCGCTCATCCTCGTTGGACAGATTGTAGAAGGCAAATACCGGGATGGGCTTTTCCGTGGTCCCACCTTGAAGGATATGGACTCCGACATCGCCGGCTCCAAGGTTAATGGTGTGTTTGTTCAGGTTGATCATTTGTAAATCTCCTCAGGGCAGCTAAATGATTTGAAATCATTGATCAGGCGCTCAAATCACGCCCAAGGGAATAAGTACTGCGAGCAAAACCGCAACAAGTCCCCATTCGGTGATCAGAAATCTTTTCCGCTTTGCCGGCTCCATGTCCGGGACATAGTTGCTTGCAAGAAAGAAAGGGAAACACTGATTTAATCCGGCCTATCCATATAGGGACGGATATGGTAGAATAAAGGCAACAAGAAAAAAGGCGGTGCTGAAGAT
>JBGUNA010000068.1:0-3517 GCA_045117135.1 Candidatus Limivicinus sp.
AGGAATGCAGAAACCAAATGTATCTGCGTCATGTGGTGAATTTTGGCAGGAAAAAACAGCACTTGAAAAAATAACAGTCAGGGAATAAAGTGTACTGGAAGAATTAATACTTCTCTTTTTACACATCGGGGCATCTCGCCCAAGTATTCCTACAAACGCCTTACGCTATCGCATCCCCGACTGAAATTGAGCCCACACCCCATCTATGATATACTACCTCTAACATAAACCATAGAAGGTAATTTCGTAAACATAAATGATATGTCAGATTATTTAGTAAAAACAACAGCAGAATGGGATTCGCAATACAGGAACGGTCATTGGGATTATCTGAAGTTCAAGGGCGAAAGGCCCCACTATTCAGCTGTAGCGGAATGCATCCACCAGCATCATCATAATGGCAGCATAGTTGATTTAGGCTGCGGCTTTGGTGAATTATGGAAGTATTTATATGAGGATGAAAAGAAAAAGTATACAGGGATCGACTATTCTGCAGCAGCAATCAAGATGGCAAAGCAATTACAGGAGAATTGCTTTTATCTGTGTGATATTAATGACTATATTCCTTCAGAAAAATTAGAGATAATTGTAATTAATGAGGTGTTGTATTATATTCCCCGTCCGCTTGAAATGCTTAACAAAGTGTTTCATTGGCTTACACGTAACGGCGTTGTTATTCTTTCCTTATATATTGGTCCAAATAAGCAAACAGATTATAATACAATAATCAATAATATTATCACCGGAATAAAAAACAGAAATGATTTCATTATCTATGATGAATCTCTGGTCACAAGCGATACCCAGCCTGAATTGCAATGGAATATTTATGTCATAGGAATTGACCGCGATTGACTTGTTTTTTGTCTGATTGCAGAACAGGATAAACGGATCGATAAGCTGGTAGCATGCTCCATACTTTGCCTTTGTATAATCCGAAAACTTTCGTACAAATCCACATAGTTCCAGTTCACTGAGTACCGTGGATAAAGAGGATTCTCCGTCTATAGGATACCGATCAACGCGTTCGTTTCTGCTTCCGTTGTTCCCCAGTTATTACATTCTGAAACACAGAGGCATATTTCCCGTTTTAAAATCCATTTGCATAAAACCAGCGTCATATGTATTGCTTTCCCGGGCTGTGTCTCTTTCTGAAATGTGCTCAACCTGTTCATAAACTTTTCATGCAGCCACGATTTACCATACCTCAATCCTTCAATATTTTCAAAAAAGCATCCAGCCTTGTATTGATATACCCCGCAAACAATCCTTCCATTTTGGAAAGATCATGCCTGACATGATAGGCATCGAAGGCGTTATAATACGCGATCCTGTCAGTAAATTTGATATCGATAGGCGGGTATCCTGCTTTCATCAGCTCCAGGTTCACAAGCAGCCTTCCGGTTCGTCCGTTGCCATCGATAAACGGATGGATCCCCTCAAACTCGATATGAAAACGCGCGAGCTTCGTCACAATGTGATCCCCGCTTGCGGCATATTCATGCAGAAGCTGTTCCATCTTCGGTTTGATGAGGTAGGGCTGTACAGGCTCATGATGAGCGCCCATTATGCGAACAGGGACTCGTCTGTAGACACCTCTGTCGTCCTTTTTGTCGGCAAGCACAAGATAATGAATCTGCTTGATAATGCTCTCTGTCAAAGGCGCGTTTTCTTTTACAAGCTCACTGACATAATCAAATGCTTCCTTGTGCCCTACAGCCTCCATGTGATCTTTCAAAGGCTTTTGATCTATCGTCAGACCCCGGAGGACAAGATCAGTTTCCCGGAGCGTCAGCGTATTGCCCTCTATCGCGTTGGAGTTATAGGTGTATTCGACAGCAAACTCCTCGTTGAGTCGCTCCAGTTCTCCTTCTGTCAGAGGTCTTCTCCCATCCAGTTCCTGTTTCTTACGATCAATCTGAGAAAGCATGCTTTCTTTCGATTTGAACCTTCCGTCGGCAGGCTTTTCTGCGTCAATGGGAATCTTCCAGCCACGCCCTTCCTGATACGCCCCGGGGATTTTACCTTCGGAACACAGTACCCGGATCCTTCTTTCAGAAATACCCCATTTTTCAGCAGTTTCTTTTACAGTTATAAAGATAAGCCATCACCTCCAATCTGATCTTCTATTATACCGCTTTATCGGAATAATATCAGCTTTATCGGAATAATACACCTCAAAATATCGGAATATTATAGTAAAATAACGGAATATCATAACTGTATCGGAACAATACAGACGGAGATTCAAAAGCAATGTCGATATGGGCATATATGCCCCCGCCATATCGTCCTGATTTTGTAAACAAGCCTATAGCATCCAGTTTTTCTGTCCAATCCCTAATTGAAAAGACAAAAGCATTGGATCCGGCATTTTCTTTAAACGTATCGAAATCTATACGTTTAAAATCGGGATTATGGAGGACTTCCCACAACCCAAGGAACTCGACAACATCTCTTCCTCGCAGCCAGTTGTGAATTGTCACTCCAGGGTCAATACTTCTGTATTTTGCGATATCAGTCAGGGAAATAATTTCAAAAAAGACATACAATTTCAAAACCAGATTGGTGGCGCCAGAATCAATAAAGACATTTTCTATACAACCATAGATACGTTCCTTAAGGCTTCTGTCCTGACTTCTCCGAATCCCGTGACTCTTGTCTGCACTCAGAAACAAAAGGACCGTCCCAGATATCTGCAGAACAGATAACTGACACAGCAGACTCGTGTTAGACTTATTTTGGAACCCAAAGAGAAATCCGGCACTTTCTGTCGGTCTGTACTGAAGCGGGGGTCTTCTCTATGTATTTCAACACGAGTCTTCTGCATGGAAAAAATACGGCACAATATGCGGATGGCGCCACTCTGGTCCCTGTTTCCCAGTCCAACGCCTTCTGCTGTCAGAGCATGGAAGATCTGGAACGGGTCTTTTCCCACAAAAAGCCCGGGTTTGCCTATTCGAGGATCGGCAACCCGACGGTAGCGGCTTTTGAACAGAGAATCAGTGAGCTGGAAGGAGGAATCGGTGCTGTTGCCACCTCTTCCGGCATGGCTGCGGTCTCACACACCCTGCTGAGTCTTCTGGTCCCGGGGGATGAGATCATCGCAGCCGGCTGTCTGTACGGCGGGACGATCGGACTGTTCGATGATCTGGAACGCTTGGGCATCCACACACACTTTGTTTCCCGTCTGGATGAAGAATCGATTCGGGCTGCAGTCAGCAGCCGTACCAGGTGCGTCTTCGGAGAGGTGATCGCCAATCCGGCACTGAGCGTTCTGGACATCCGCGCGGCCGCCCGCGCAGCTCATACGGCGGGGCTCCCTCTAATCGTGGACAATACGACAGCTACTCCGTTTCTGTGCAGACCTCTCTCACTGGGGGCGGATATCGTCATTCATTCCGCGTCAAAATATATCGTCGGAAGCGGGGATGCGATCAGCGGTGTGGTCGTGGACGGCGGATCATTTTCCTGGGACCGGGCACATTTGCCTGCCCTGGCGGGTTTTGAAAAGTTC
>JBGUNA010000069.1:0-2116 GCA_045117135.1 Candidatus Limivicinus sp.
GGCGTTGATTCCTACGGGAGAAGGCCGGAGTTCACAGACCGGGGGCCGAAGCGCCTGAAGGCAGTCTGCGCCCTCGGGAAGCAGGACTTCGATCCGGAGACTACGGTCCCGGCGGATCCGAAGATGATCCTTCTCGGCGCAAGCTCAGACCATCTGATGCTGGATCTCACGGACGCGGAAGGAGAGTTCCACGTGGGAGATCCGATCACACTGCAGCTCGGATACTTCTCCACCATGCGGGCCTTCACTTCTGACTTCGTGAAAAAGGTCTATATTGATTCGTAAAAAGAAAGGGGGCGGTTTTCCCAATGTCATTAAGTTAATCATTGTGGTGAAGGCATTCTAAAAGATGAGAAGACGGAAGCATCGATTGCTCTCGTCTTCTTTTCTTTTGTGAGCATGATAAACAGACGGACAATTGTCCGCCAAAACAAGAGATAAAAATTGGAATCTATGCTATTCTATAGAGGAAGCCTTGAAAGGATTGGCGACTCGACAGGTTTCTGGGATTATGCCTGTCCGGTCGTATAGGGATAAGATTTTTTCCAATAAGGGCTTCCAGATCAGGTGGCGAGATGTCTCCCAAGAAGAACTTTCTGCATACATGAACAGCAACAGAGAAGTTTGCTTTATAAGCATACTTTCGCGCTCTTGTCGCAATGGCCACGTGCGAGGTGATCACTTCGGCAAAGTTGTACATGATCAGGTGTGCGAAGATTTCCTGGAGACAGTTCGTCACCTTTTTTGAATGCAGCCTGTTCATGCCGATCGTATACTTCAGATTGCGAAAGGCTGTTTCAATTCCCCAGCGTAACGCATATAGTTCTTTTAGCCTACCTGGTGGAAAAAGCTCTTCATCGAGATTGGTCAGGATCGTCTCATATTCATTTTCAGAAAGCAAAAAACGCACGATTCGGAAAGAAAGTCTGTAAAAGACAGCCTTCTCACGATAGCCGCTTTTTTTCGGCAGATAATCGAAAGTCGTATTGGCAGGCAGGAACCGATAACGATTTTTATCTTTGCAGAGCTGTTTGGTTTCATTAGATTGCTTACGGGTGAGAGCCAGGTCAACTTTCATATCAAATGTTGGTGAATCCGGCAGCTGAAGATTTCCCTTGATGCTTCCATTTCCGTCTTTGATACGAATCAAGAAGAACCAGCCTTTTTCCTGGATATGTGCCATGTTGTTGTATGATTCATATCCTCTGTCCGCGAGTACGAGAGCTTTTTCTATCAAAGAGCGGTCAGTCATTGTGCACAGAGCTCTGTGTTCATTCTCTTCGTTACGTTTTTGCACGACTGAATCGGTATAGATTTTATGTGTAAGATCGTAGAACGCATTTACATGTAACAGATTGTATGGCTTCTGGCCATTAGCTCCCGGATAATAAGAGCCGATGTCGTTCGGGTCTGTGAAGATATGCAGATCTGTCCCATCAACGGCAAGGAGCCTCATATCATCCTCCCACTGTGATGATAACCTTTGTGTAAAACCAAGGAATAGTTCTTCTAATGCATCTGGCTTCAGTTTATTGCGTTGTTGGATAAAGGCGGAAGCAGATGGCGTTTCAGATGAACACTTGAACATTCCAATTATTTCGCGAGCCAGGCTGCCCCCGCCTAACCCTATGATCCCGGCAAGTAAACGGTCCAATGGCAGCTTCCTGTGCCGTGTAAAATCTGTTCCGGGATTGACACAGTATTTCTCCGGAGCAGATGCTATTTTTCTAATTTCAGATGAAAGTAACCTTTTTACTTGTTTTGATTTCATGTGCGTTCTCCTTTCGATAAGGTGTTTCACCTCATTTCAAGGGCCGCCTTCGCTACCTCTTATATCTATCAGTAGCGAAGGCGGCCGCACATTTTTAGATCGATGTCAAGCGTTTTTAGGAAAAAAAGAACCCTATACCAATTTAGGTATAGAGTTCTTGATGCTGTCGCCTTAACTTAATGACATTGGCGGTTTTCCGTCCCCTTTTTTGGGGTAAAATTTACGCAAGTGTGTCAGAAGAGAGTAAAACAGGAGACTGCCCTGTAAAAAACTTCGGAGGAGCGCGCATGAAACTCACAGATCTGTTCAGTCTTCAGGGAACACTGTTTGCCATGATGCTGATCG
>JBGUNA010000070.1:0-2221 GCA_045117135.1 Candidatus Limivicinus sp.
CGACGACCCTGTCAAGAACCAGCAGGAAGCGGATTCACCTGCATACAGAAATCGTGTCTGGTCAGAGTGGCAGGCTTCTCTGAAAAGTCGGTTGGCGGCCAAGGGGAAAGTTGTGGTGATCATGACGCCGTGGACGGATGACGATCTGGCAGCCAGGATTATCCGAAGTGAAAAGAATGTGCAGCTGATTCGATTACCGGTGGAAGCTGAAGAGAATGATCCTCTGGGGAGAGATGTCGGCGAATCCCTTTGCCCGGAACTGGGAAAAGACAATAAATGGCTGAACGACTTCAAGGCCAGCTATATCTCCGATCCGCAGGGCGGGCAGCGTGCCTGGACGGCTCTTTACCAGTGTTCACCCAGACAGGAAGAGGGAAACCTGGTCAGACGAGACTGGTGGAAGTTCTACGATCCGGAAGAACAGATTCAGTTTGGTACGGAAATTATCTCCGTGGATGCATCGTTCAAAGGGGATGACTCTTCTGACTATGTTTCCATTCAGGTCTGGGGCAAGCGGGCACAGGATTATTATCTCCGGTACTGTCTGAACAAGCGGCTCAACTTCCCTGATACGGTGGAAGCAATCAAAACGATTTATCGGCTCTTTCCGAGAGCGAGAACTGTACTGATTGAGGAAGCTGCCAACGGGCCTGCCATCATCCAGACGCTGCAACGGGAGATGTTCATCATCCCGGTGACGCCGCTGGGCGGGAAGATCAGCCGGGTGAATGCCATCTCGCCGGCGATAGAAAGCGGGCATGTCTTTTTGCCTGATCCGGCTAAAGCTCCCTGGGTTTCAGACTATGTCGATCAGTGGACGGCTTTCCCGAATTCCAAATACGATGACATGGTGGATGCTACCAGTCAGGCTTTAGCGCGGATGATCTATTCCTCCGGAGAAATATGGGAGGAAGAAAAACAGCAACCAATATTTGATATAAATCGCTTATTTGACCCATATAACATGAATAGGAGGAATTACGAATGAAGGAAATCAAAACCTGCGAGGATTATGTCCTCGCGGAACTGGAAGAGAAAAAAGCTCAGGTTCAAAAACTCACCGAAGTCTGCAAAGAGTATCTGGAAGTGATGAAGAATGTCGACAGGTGCTTCGATGTGTTGAAGAAGTTTCTGACGATCCGCAAGGCATCCTGTGGCGGAGAGGCGATTTCGATGGATTATGTTTTTGAAACATATAAGCCTGATGAATTCAAACTTCTCAAAGAAATGTTTGACCTGAAGGTCGAGGAGGAAGAGTAATGGATATGATTGCCGCAATGTCAGGGGCTCTGTTGATTCTCCTGGCATTTGCCGTCGGTTTTTTTGTGGGCTGCGGTATCCATGAGGAGAAGCTGCTTCCCGTGGAACCCGCGAAACCCGATGAACTGCAGAAGCTGAAATACGAAGCTGATCAGCAGGCACTGGCCGACTGTTTGAATTATTCCATTGATGTGGCATACGGAGGAAAAACGTGAATGACTATTTGAGAGATGCCTGGAAGTATTACGAATACGGCAGGCGATACAATAATAACCTGATCCCGAATCAGTACACAATGGTCAACACGAATCAGGAATTCTTCATCGGGAACCAGTGGATTCACATGCCGGACAATCCGGCGATGAGAAGATTAGCCAAACCGACTTTCAATATCATCAAACGTGTGACTTCTTTGTTTGTTGCCAGTCTTACTTCAAGTAATACAACGATCTCCTTTGAGCCGCTTTCTTATCAGACGGATGGTGAGGCAGCGGCTTTTGCTACGGCTGAGGTCCGTAATCTCCTGGAGAAGTTCAAGATGGACTATCGGATTCGGGATGCACTTTTTGACGGAGCAATCACCGGAGATTATGCAGCGCACTTTTTCTGGAATCCTGAGGCAAGGCCGTATGGCGGAGCTTTCGGAGAGTATAAGGGTGAAATCGAGATGGAATTGCTGGATGGCATCAATGTGATGTTCGGTAATCCCAACTGCAGAGAAGTCGAGAAGCAGCCGTATATTCTGATCGTCGGTAGAGATACGGTTGAGAATCTGAAGAGAGAGGCATGGTACTGGCGAAAGAAAACAGGAGAAGAAGATAAACCGGATATCCGTGCTGATTCCGAATTATACAACTTCGCCGGGGTTGGCGGGAAAACAGAAATTCATGGGGATGATGACAAGACAGGCAAAGCTTTGTATGTCTATCTTTACACCAAAGTCTGGAAGACGGAACAGTTT
>JBGUNA010000071.1:0-6357 GCA_045117135.1 Candidatus Limivicinus sp.
AGGCGAAAGGCCTGCAGAAGATGCTGGATCTCCTCGAAGATAATGACGACGTGCAGAACGTCTGGCACAACTGGGAAGACGCAGAATAAGACTATTTTTTATAACGGTAACTACAAAAACAGACACTGGATTTTTCATCCGGTGTCTGCTGTTTTTATTTGAAGCTTCTTTTCGTCAGCTTTTGAAGAAAAGGTTTGGTTATGTTTATGGATCACACAGGAATGTTACAAAGCCGAGATGATATGCCTGAATATTATTCCCGTAAACTTCTTCAGGTTGCCCGGATACTTTTCCATCAAGAATTGCCTGTGCACCGTCACGAAGTCTGTCAATCAGGTCAGGAAATACAGGAAACGATCCATGTGAAGGCCAGATCT
This sequence comes from Candidatus Limivicinus sp., assembly GCA_045117135.1. Taxonomy (GTDB): domain Bacteria; phylum Bacillota; class Clostridia; order Oscillospirales; family Oscillospiraceae; genus Limivicinus. The sequence goes on from JBGUNA010000071.1 coordinate 378, forward strand.
CGTCAAATCTGCCATACCAATCCCGCAGATGAGCAAGGCCTTTGATATAGGTTTGCATGTTTCTGAAGGGACCGAACATGTAAATCCGACCGTCCTGAATAGGATCACCGCTAATCAGAACACGGTTTTCCACATCCAGCAGAGAGATACTTCCCGGTGTGTGCCCAGGAAGATGGATAACCTCCAGTTTGCGTTCTCCGAGATCCAGAATATCTCCCTCCAGAATCGGTGAAATCTTTCCCGGCCGATCTTCTCGACAGAAGTTTGATTCTTCCGCGGGATGCATATAAAAGGATTCAAACTGGCAGTTGCTGGCTACATGGTCGCGATCTGCATGGGTATTCACCAACAATATGGGCAAATCTGTCAAGCTTGCGGCAATATCTTTAGCATTACGTACATTTCTCCCGGAATCTACCAGCAAAGCTCGTTCTGTATCAACAAGAAGAAAGAAACGCACACCACTATCCTCGATACGCCACGAATTGTGATTGATTCGAATGATCTCATAATCCATAACAGTATTCCTTCTCAAAAGATTAGCTGTTTGTAGTATTCCTGAGCGGCGGGATCAATATTTTGCATTTAGAGCCTCAAAATGATGATGCGCCTTTTATTATTTATCCGTCTGGAACATCTCCACCGCTTTTTTCAGGTGATCTGTAATCAGAAGATGCTGGGGACAGACGCCTTCACACTGATGGCACTCGATGCAATCAGATGCCTGATGACCTTCTGTGGCGACACGGAAATAGTCTTTTCTCGCTGCTGCCATCTGGCCGTTACCCAACTGCATGTTCATAGCCGAGAAAATATCAGGAATGCAGATTTGTTTCGGACAGCCTTCAACGCAGTATCGGCATGCTGTACAGGGAATTGTTGAAGCATTTCCCAGAATACGTTGTGCCTGACGGATTGCTTCCTGCTCTTTCTCGTCAAGAGACTGGAAGTTTTTCATATAGGAAAGATTATCTTTCATCTGTTCCACATTGGACATGCCGGAAAGAACAGTCAGAATTCCATCCAGCGAGGCTACGAAGCGGATTGCCCAGGAAGCGCAGGACATATCTGGGTGGATCCCATGAAACAGGCTTTGAATCTCTTCCGGTGGATTGGCAAGATTCCCGCCTTTGACTGGTTCCATTACCGTAATGAGTTTTCCATGCGCTCTCGCAGTTTCATAATTGGCACGGGATGTGACTTTCGGGTTCTCCCAATCTGCATAGTTGATCTGCAACTGAACAAAATCCACCTCTGGATGCTCCGTTAGAAGCTGTTCCAAAAGCTTGGGTCCCCCATGGAAGGAAAATCCAAGATTACGGATCAGTCTTTTTTCCTTCTGCTCCTTTATGAAGTCCCAGAGGCGGAGTTTTTCATATCTTTCGTAGTTGTTCTCCATCAGAGCATGCAAGAGGTAATAGTCGAAATAACCGGCACCAGTCCGTTCCAGACTTGTTGCAAACTGTTTTCGTGCCGCTTTTTCAGTCGGTGCCACCTTGGCATTCAGCTTGGTAGCTAAAGTGTAGCTATCTCTTGGGTGACGCTCCACCAGTGCCTTGCGGATCGCAGTCTCTGATCCGGGATATACAAAAGCGGTGTCAAAATAGGTAAAGCCGGCTTCAAGGAACAGATCTACCATGGTTTTGACCTGATTTACGTCGATAGTGAATCCTCTTTTAGGCAGGCGCATGAGACCAAACCCAAGCTTCGGTGTATCTTTTCCGTATACGACTGGCATGTTTCCCCCTTTCCCGTTGTATAGCAGTGATACAAGCTTATATATTATTTATTATGGTTTCGGATCTGCTGGAAGGCTTGCCCACATTGCGTCGATATGTGCCATGAACTCATAAGGGTCGTTTTCCAGGTAGTTCCTTACAAACTGTTCATACGTCATTCCAAGTTTTGTTTCTGCGCTGTTTTCCTGTTTGGAAGTGTTTCTGCTGTCATCCATATGTCTGTACTCCTTAAAAATAATGTGGACGGGCTGCAAATTGAAACTGTCAAACAAAGGAGGAGTCCGAGAAATAGACATTGATACTATGGTTCAATATGCAGGCGCTTGTCAAAGCCTGCCATATGCAGAACATCCATGACCTCCTGATGTACGTGTGTCAGGACGAGAGAACCGTTTACTCGTTTATGTGCAGCAACAAACTGCCGCAGACCCGCTGAAGAGATGTACTCCAGTTTATCGAGATCAAGAATCAGCGACATGGTGTCCGGTTCCAGTGCTTCAAGCTGTGCCTGAAGTTCATTTGCGGAGGTGGTGTCCAGCCAGCCGTCCAGCTTCAGAATAACGGTATTGTCGTTTATACTTTTTTCAATGTTCATATCGGGAACCTCCTTTCTGCTGACATTCTAAAGTTCGTGATTTAGTCTAGCTCGGTGAAAAAGCTGAGAGAATCCAGCGCCCAGATTACCCTTTCTGCAGTGTCTGTTGTTATTGTAAAATTTACTGTATGTATTATTTTGGGCTGACAAGGTATGCATCCAGCATCTGCTGTGTCTTTAGGGAATCAACTTTCAGAAGAATCCCGAGATCAAGAAGAGCATCCATCATCATTTTCCGGCAGGAAGATGCGTCCAGGTAGTCATCAGCTTTAAAGGAGAGTTCTGAAAGATAATGGACAGAATCATCTCTCTCGTCATGAATCTCCCAGATTTCTACGGTGACACTCCGATCGAGATAGTTTCCCTTGTAGCGATTGAAGAAAATAGGCCCCGCCATTTCTGCAGATCCAAATGTAAGGGTTCCCCATCCGTCGTCTTTCCAATTCTGTTCTTCTACAGGCATGTTTTCTGCCATCATGGAAAACCCCTCCTCGGGGTGAAGATCAGCAATCGTCTCTTCCGTATCCGCAGGAATAGAGGTTTCTGAGGAGAGGCTTAACGTCATGCCTGTATAGCCCCAGTCTATTTCCGGTTCCCAGGAGCCATCCAGCAGGTTAAAGCCTTCATTCTGAGAAAGAAATATTGCAGAAAGCAGGTCTTTATCCTGAATGGGATACCGTTTTTTGTAAGTCAGTTTAAAATCGTTTTCGTCATCTTCCTCGTATTTCAAACGGATTCGGTTAATCCAACCTTCCTCAAAGAAGTCTCTTTTTTTTGTTTCATAATATGCCAGACTGAAGGTTTTATAGGTGTTGCGTGCGTTGAATAAATCAAGGTATTCTTGCGTCAGCAGATGGTTTTCATCCAGTATAAGATCCGAATTTAATAACAAGTGAATTTCATAGGCATCAGGTGCCCAGGGTGCTTGCAGATCAGCCTCAGCGAGAGCAACGGTCTGAAAAACAAGGGAGAACACCAACAGAACACTGCAGCTAAGTGCGGACAGTATTCTGCCGCAAGTTCTGTTTTCTCGTTTATTCCAATGAAACATATTCAATATCCCTCCTGTTTTCTATGGGAAAAAATACGAAAGGCTTTCTGATGGGTTGGCTGTAAACGGATTGAGAATTATTGGGGATCATAAATAAATAGGAAAAGATTATTGGATATATACGATTGCGGTCTTGCGGAAAGCGGTAGAGAGCTGAATACATGCGGAATAAAACAGACAAGCTGCGTAGAGATAGGCAAGATCTACAGAAGAATGGAGGAATAAACCTGCTATCACTGCAAGGATCGCAACGGCTGTATTGGCAACACCCTCAATAAAGATCCATTTCCAGGAAGGGGAGCCAAAGCGTTTCGATTCGAAAGCTTGCAACACAGCAATAATGCCAGAGAAACCATAAAAGACAAACAGGTAAATAACGACAAACAATTTAGGATCATCAACCGTAGTAAAGATGAATATACCGAGATCAAGCACAATGATTCCAAAGTAAAGGATAGATTTTCCGCCAACCATGTGACGCGCCATGGTGAGATAATAAACCATTGTGCGGATCCCATACAGAAGCAGGGAGACACAGACGATTGATGCCATAAGGTAAAATCCATCTTCCGGGTATATGATCACAATACCGGAACAGAGAATCATCAATATTGCTGCCAACACTTTCTTGACACGCTGCATGTTAGTCATTGTGACTCTCTCCTTTCTGAGCTTCGACAAGCCTGATAAAATCACGGATACCGCGAAACCCTTTTTCAGCATAATCCACTGAGAATCCAGCCAACAGGTTTCCGGATCGGAAGATCTTGTTTGTGACCATACTTTTCTGTGCCATGGCTGCAAGAAAGAAACGGCCGAGAAAGGTATCGTCTTTATCCGTCTTTGATGCTTCCCGATACTCTTCCTGATAACGGGTCAGGTCAAAATCTATGATCTTCTGTCCGGAAATTGTTTCCCCGAGAGCTTTCCAGTCGGAACAGGCGTCGCTCTGCCGCTTTTCAAGAATCGAATGGATTTGCGCTTCCCACAATGAGACGGAATCAGTATCGTATCGGTCTGTCTCGAAAGTGGGGATGAGACCGCGCAGATATTTCAACGCATAAACCATCTGACAGAAAGCAGAATAATAATCGGAGGGATTGTCCTTAATGACTACCTTAAAATCACCCCAGGCAGGCATATATTTATAACGAATAAAGCTGTAGTCAGGGAGATGTCCGGCACGGCCATGCCCGAGGTTCATGATGGAGTTTTCGCTGTTTTGAAAAATGCTTCCGTTATAAAGGCCTTTTTCCACATCATCGGCAGTGCCTGGACTGTGACGGAAAACAACAGGTTGTTCCCTAAAAGTGTCTCCCTCCGGAAGAAGCTCATAAAAATAAAAGTTGGTGTTGTTGATGACCAGAGAGGGAGTACCAGCGAAATAACGGTGTGCCCAGGTGTCGGCCAGCACATGCATGGCAATGCCTGCAGCCTGCAGGCTGTTTCCTTTCGCAAGCTCTACCGTTTCAGATACCAGTGTGCCGTTCGGGTTGCAGATCAGGTGATATTTGTTCTGATAATGTCTGGAAGCTTTTTTTACCGGAGCATACAAATCCCCTGGCAGAAAGTGAAAAGAGGCCCAGATTCGCGTGATATCCTGAAGGCCGACAGGATCGGTACGTGCATTTGCCAGCTCAAGCTGAAGCTGAGTAGTTGAGGCGGAAAGAGGGGCTTTCAGGGTGGACAGCAGAGTCCGCGTACAGCAATCCACAAACTGCGTACTGTAACAGATCGACTGGCTTTCTTCGTGAGAATAACCTGCGAGCTGGGCTGCACAGTATGTAGCGTAATAATGAAAATCTTTCTGCATGCTTTACCCCTCCGAGAGCTTGCGCAGCTTTCGAACACGTCGAACGGTGAAAATCAGCCTGGCAAGCAGAAAGTTGGATGTGAGATCAACAAGGAGCGTAACAATATAATCCAGAGTGTCGTAATTACCAACTCTTTTTGTTAAGAGAGAGTAAAGAGAGAAAAGAAAAGCAAGAATGTTGATCAGAAAAATCACAACAGAGAGATGCAGATAAAAGTATTTTTTCTTACCTCCGGTTCCTTCCGCCCTTGCAGACAGTCCTATATAGAGCCGAAGGCCAAAGCTGGCAAGCAGGAAAAGACCGAAGATAATGAAGAATAAGATTTTTGCGAACAGCATGATTTTCGGGTCATCGGGGAGATCCAATTCAGCAATAGGTTTTGCCTGGAGAAACAGCAAAGCTTTCACGACGCTCCATGCTCCAAAGAGAATAATACCTGTCCCCAATGTATAAAGGGAGATTTGATCTCGTCTCAATTCAGTTTCCATATGAATTCCTTTTTCTGATTGCTGTTGAATTTCTGTGTAGAAAACTATAAAATAATTATAATGTCTGATTCTGATTAAGTAAAGGATTTTAAGAATTCTTTTAAATTCTGAAAAAAACCATTTTTGGAAGCTGCGATTATTAATGCGATTCTCCATGGCTCAGAATGAGGAAAGGTATTTGCACTTTTCTTTATTCCGGAGACTAAATAGTGGCTACTGCAGCAGCTGAAAAGTCAAGTAGTATGGGACAATTCAGCTATTTTATGGTACAATAGGTGCAAGGAAAAGCTACT
>JBGUNA010000072.1:0-2264 GCA_045117135.1 Candidatus Limivicinus sp.
AAAAGGCTGAAAAAGAAGGAGGCCCTATATGGCATTTTTCAACAGCGCAATCACCGTTTTACAGACCCTGGTCGTAGCCCTTGGCGCAGGTCTCGGTATCTGGGGAGCCATTAACCTGCTGGAAGGTTACGGCAACGACAACCCCGGCGCGAAGTCGCAGGGAATGAAGCAGCTGATGGCAGGAGGCGGCGTTGCCCTGATCGGCACGACGCTGGTTCCCCTCCTGTCCGGACTGTTTGGCTGATCTATTGATCCTTACTTTCTCGCTCTTATCCTTTGGGATCAAGAGCGAGAAAGTAAGGCGATGAGATGAATTGATTTGATTACAGATATGGCTTCAGAGTTTCGATCAGATGATGGATCATCGTTCCTGGAGTGGATCTGCTGGGTGTCTTTCCCGTATTAATCTCTTCCAACATCTTTGCGTTCCGGATCGCATCATCCATGTAAGGCCGGAGGACATCAAACATATCCGTCCGGTTCTTATAATAGGTTCCAAGGTTTCTGGACTTCAGGCTTTCGGTAAGTTTCGGCCAGTATTCATCCCGATGGAGGTCCGCCTGCAGGAACATGAAATGGAGCAGAAACCATAACTCGATGCACTGGTTGGACCATATAGGATGATACCTGGTTTCGTCTGTGCTTTCTGCGGCACATAGCTCTGCAGTACGGTCAAAGTGCTCAGGCGGGAAATCGTCCTTGTCAAAGACCAGCCAGACATGCTTATAAACGTTGTTGCTCCGGGCTACGTCTTTCACCGCCCGGTTAAAGAGGTTTACCGTGTTGTCGCCTTTACCCGAGATATCCAGATGGATGCGATCCCGGTACTTGGCATCAATCGTCTCTTTGATTTTCTCGAAATACTTCGGTTCGGTTTTCGTCCCTTCGGAAACGATCAGATGATATTCCGGAGAGATCATCTGCCGGGAATCACGACGGGGCTTCATCCAGGACTTGCCCATGTCCGATTTTTTAGGAGGCTTACGGCTCATCGTCACACCTCCCAGCTCAGCATATTCCTGAGGTAGGGGTCAGCTCCATACCGACCTTCCAGATACTGCTTATCATAAGCTGCGGTATTGTTGATAGGATCGTTATTCTCCTTGCGGAGCTCAGAGAGAGAATAGACCTCACTGCTGTTTTCCGAATTCAAAGCGGCGAACCAGATTTCGTCCCTGCGGAAGATGCTGTTCTTCATTGTGGACATGTCGTGCGAAGTGAAGAGCAGCTGAGCTCCGTTTTTGTTGATCTCCGGGTTTGTAAAAAGCCGGATGACATAGCGGAGAAGCTTCGGATGCAGCTTGGCATCCAGCTCATCAACGATTACCAGACGTCCCTCCTTCAGGGCCATCAGGATGACCGGAAGAGCGGCAAAGAGCTTGCGGGTTCCGTCGGACTCACTGGAAAAGGGGAGCTCATAGAGCGTATCATGCAGGGTCCTCTGCAGGTAAAATTCATTGCTCTGCTGATCAAACCGGTACCCGGTGATGCCGATCCCCATGTCGTTCATCATGGTAAGAAACTGCTTCTTTGAAATGTCGTCATCGGAGAGAAGGATCTGCTGCTCGGCCAATGGATTCGCATAGTTTCTGATGATACACTCTTCAAACCAGCGAATGACTTCTGCAATCACGGGGATGGAATAGCCTATCGCAAGGAAGGAGAGCAGCGGCATCTTGGCATTTACTTCGGTGTTGATGTTCTTACTCCCGAGAATGGTTCCAAGTGAGATTCCTTCATGATTTCTTTCAAAGACCTTTGCTGCCCGGCTGGCCCCGAGCTTGCGGCGATAGAGTGTTTCTTCCTCTATTACGCCGCCCCGAAGCACAATATAGTAGCGGTATTCATATTCACCGATGCGGAAAAAAAGCTGGAAGCGGGAAGGCTCCTCCCGGGAATCCTCATCGAACAGATAGGGGACACAGGATACCTTCTGCTGCATAATGAAACGGGCGTGATTCTTGCCAAGCTCATAGACGGGCTCAGTAACAAGAGAGATCACGCACCCCAGGGCGGCAAGAAGGTTGGACTTGCCGCCGCCATTCGGGCCGTAGATCACACCAACCGGCAGAATATCATTTCCCTTTTCAGTCTTTATAAGGCTGTCCTTGAACTCAGAAAGAGCCGCAGCCTGGAAATCGAATGTGGTTTCATCTCGATAGGAGCGGAAGTTGCTGAATGAAAACTGGCATAACATGATAGCCACCTCCTTCAACTGGTCTCATTCATGCCAATGATAGCATGAACCCATTGAGAAATCAATA
>JBGUNA010000073.1:0-30620 GCA_045117135.1 Candidatus Limivicinus sp.
TTCTACTTCATATACTCTCTTATTAAGTGTGACTTTGTATTTCATGGTTCCTTAACCTCCTTGATGGACTTAAAGCGCAGCTGATTGAGCGGAATTCCGGTTGCGTCTGCAACGATCGCCATGACCATTGCAGCATCTCTGGGATCGGTATTGTAAAGCTTGAACTCACCGGCTGTGCCCGGTGCGGGAGGAGCCTTCTTTTCAGGCTCGGCGACGGGAGCTGCAGTCTTGACGGGTTCGGGAGCCGGGCCTTCGGTTACAACCGGCTTCTTTGCCTTGCTGATGAAGTAGCTCGCCATAGCCAGCACAACCAGCATCAGCAGCACAAGGCCCAGAAACACAACCAGGTACCCGAGAATCGCAATCGCCCCAGCCTGGCCTATGCCAAGGTTCACTAGGTCTGCTTTCATGTTTTATACCTCCGTGATGGAATATTTTACCTTCTTCTCTTCCTGTTCACGGCGCTTCTCAAAGAAGTTCTCTGCTACCTGCGGGAAAGCGATGTAACTGAGGACATCCTCTTCACACTTGGCAGTATCACCAAGGGTCTTCTCCGCCTTTTCAAAAGCATCAGTCGGAAGAGTGTCAGCGTAACGTACAGTCAGCGGCTGCTCATCACCAAGGATTTTCTTGCGGATATCCGCATCGATCGGCGCGGGAGTCTTACCGTATTCGCCGCGGCAGTAGGCTCTGATTTCAGCACCGACATTCTTGTAACGTTCCCCTGCGAGAACATTCTGTACAGCCTGGGTTCCGACGAGCTGGCTGGTGGGTGTAACAAGAGGAGGATATCCGAGGTCTTTACGGACAAGCGGAGTTTCCTTCAGTGCTTCATCGAAGCGGTCAAGCGCATTCATCATCTTCAGCTGGCTGAGCAGGTTAGAGAGCATACCGCCCGGAATCTGGTAGTTGAGGCACTGGGTGTCGGTTCCCATGGAGATGGGGTTGAGTGTGCCATCTTTCAGATAGTCGTTGCGGATAGGCTTGAAATAGTCAGCCATCTTGTAAAGTGTCTTTTCTTCGAGGTCTACAGGATAACCCATTTCACGCAGAGCGCAGAAAATCGTCTCAGTAGCGGGCTGTGACGTACCGCCGGAGAAGGGGGAAATGGCCGTGTCAATCACATCGGCACCGGCTTCAATACCCTTGAGGTAAGTCATGTAAGCCATACCTGTGGTGCAATGCGTGTGCATGACCAAGGGAAGATCCGGCTGTGCATCTTTGATGGCGGAAACAAGATCATACATGCTCTGAGGCGTGCAAATACCGGCCATATCCTTAATGCACACAGAGGATACACCCATTGCAGCCATCTCATTAACAAGTTTAACGTAATTCTCAAGCGTGTGGACAGGGCTCGTGGTGTAAGAAATTGCGCCGGAAGCCATAGCGCCGGACTTCACAGTCTCCTCAATGGCTACCTTGAGATTCTCAACGTCGTTGAGTGCATCAAAAATACGGATAATGTCAATTCCGTTGCGAACAGATGCCCGGACAAAACGCCTCACGATGTCATCCGGATAATGCTTGTAGCCCAGAATATTCTGGCCGCGCAGCAACATCTGCAGCTTTGTGTTGGGCATGTGGGCACGAATCTTGCGAAGACGCTCCCATGGATCCTCGTTCAGGAAGCGCAGGCATACGTCAAACGTGGCACCGCCCCAGACTTCGCAGGAATAAAAACCTGCCTTGTCCATCGTTTCAAGGATCGGCTCCATCTTGTCGTAGCTGAGCCTCGTGGCGATCAGACTCTGGCTGGCGTCACGCAGGGCAGTCTCGGTAAAACCGACTTTTTGTTTTTTCATAGAGACCTCCAGATAAAAGATGAAAATAAGAATAGAACAAACCAACTCACAGTAAATTATTATAGCATTGCATGCAAGGGATAGCAATTGTTGATTCATCCGAATTTCGGTAAAAATTAACGAAAAAACAGCACTTTATTTTAGAAAATTTACCTAAGGTGCATAAATATAACAAAAACTCCCACCGTTTCAGCAGGAGTATTTCGTTTCCTGTTATGATTATTCCCAGGTTTTCCAGACGTCCGGGCAATAGCCGAGTGTCGCCTGCTTTCCGTTACGAACCACAGGTGCCAAAATCATTTCGGGAATCTCGAAAAGTTTTTCGATCTTATCTTCCCGGCGGGCAAGACTCATAAAAAGCTCATAGTCCTGATCGGAGGGATCAACCAATTGATCCAGCCCCACAGAGGAGATAACCGAGTTTAACTCCCCCCTGCTCATACCGAATCTGATCAGATCAATATACTGGTATTTGATACGGCGCTCTTTAAACCACCGCTCTGCTTTTTTCGTGTCAAAGGATTTTGACTTGCCGAAAATCTGGATGTTCATATCTCAAACAAAACCGGCATGACCATCGGGCTTCGCTTGGTCTGTTTATACAGGAATGCGGAAACTGCTGTTTTCACTTTGCCCCGAATCAGGCCGACATCAAAGATCTCCTGTTCCAGGCATGATTCCACTGAAGCAATTGCCGTCTTCTTCAGCTCGGCAATCAGATCCTCAGAGTCCTTCACATAGATAAAGCCCCTGGTGACAATCTCAGGCTCTCCCGCGCAGAGATGTGTGTCGGAATAGACGGGCATAACAAGTACCAGCATTCCGTCAGAAGCAAGGCGATGCCTGTCGTTGAGAACAACAGTTCCAACCTCACCAATTCCACCGTCAACCAGGATTGCTCCCGCTGTCACTTTCTCTTCATGTCGAATGCCGTTTTTGGTGATTTCAATCACATCCCCGTTATCGGCAATCACACAGTTTTTCGAGGGAACACCCATCAGCTGCGCCAGTGCCGCATGCTTGACAAGCATACGGTATTCTCCGTGGACAGGGATAAAGAACTTGGGCTTGATGAGTGCGAGCATAAGCTTCAGATCTTCCCGCGGAGCATGGCCGGAAACATGGAGATCCGTATGGCGGTCATAAACTACCTCGGCACCACGGCGATAAAGCTCGTCAATGACACGGGTGATCATGTTCTCATTACCCGGAATGGCAGAGGCCGAGATAATCACAAGATCCCCGGCATCAATCTGGATCTGTTTGTGTTCGGAAAATGCCATACGATACAAAGCCGACATAGATTCACCCTGGCTGCCGGTAGAGATAATAACGGTTTGATTTTTCGGTAGCTGATTGATCTCATCAAGGCTGACAACAACACGGTCAAGCTGTTCCATATAACCAAGTACGGTTGCCACACGGAGAACATTCTCCATGCTTCTGCCTGTCACTGCGACTTTACGTCCGTAACGGGCAGCAACATTGATAATCTGCTGTAGCCGGTGGATATTGGATGCAAAGGTTGTGATGATAATTCTCTTATCACATCCCATGAATAGCTTGTCAAAACTCTGACCGACTTTCATTTCCGGATCAGAATGACCTGGCTTTTCTACGTTGGTGGAATCGCTCAGCAGGCACAATACACCGTCCTGCCCGAGCTCTCCGAACCGGGCAATATCTATCCTGTTGCCCGCAACGGGCGTAATATCAAACTTGAAGTCCGCTGTATGGACAACCATGCCCAACGGTGTGTTGATAGCCAGTGCAACCGTATCCGGGATACTGTGGTTTACGTTTATCATCTCAATCGTAAAACATCCCAGCCGAAATACACTGCCAGCTTTCTTGGTAAAAATCTGCGTTGTTGTAAGCATGCCGCTTTCTTCCAGCTTCAACTCAACGAGAGCTGCTGTAAGAGCAGTGGTATAGACTGGGCAATCCACTTCCCCGAGCAGATGTGCCACTGCGCCGATATGATCCTCATGCCCATGTGTTAGAATGAGCCCGCGAACCTTTTCCGCATTCGATTTCAAATAACTGACATCCGGATAGACAACATCTATCCCGTACATACTTTCACTGGGAAAACCCATGCCGGCATCGACAATGATAATATCATTGCCGTATTCAAATACCATCATGTTTTTCCCGATTTCTCCGAGACCTCCCAGCGGGATAATCTTTAATTTCGGAACCATTGTACCTCCTGTTCTCCAAATTGTATGTCTTGTATGTTAAAAAATATCTTTCCTAAAGAATAGTTTACATTTCCGTCCTGCCTTCGAGGGCGCGATTGAGTGTAGCATCATCGGCAAATTCCAGATTGGAACCGACCGGGATCCCATACGCCAGGCGGGACACTTTAATATTGAACGGCTTAAGCAGGCGAGAGATATACAGTGCCGTGGCTTCTCCTTCAGTATCCGGGTTTGTAGCCATGATGACTTCTTCCACATCTCCTTCTGCAACGCGATTCAGAAGCTCTTTGATTTTAATATCCTCCGGTCCGATATGCAGCATGGGAGAGAGGGCACCGTGCAGAACATGATAAGTCCCGTTATACTCGTGGCCCCGCTCAATGCTCAACACATCTCTTGGCTCGGAAACCACACAAATGACGGAATGATCCCGGCGGTCACTGGCACAGATCCCGCAAATATCGTCTTCCGTAAAATTCTGGCAAACTTTGCAGAAGCGAACGGAATGTTTTGCATAGGTTATCGCATCAGCAAACGCTTCGGCTTCCTGATTGGAAAGAGACAGCATGTGAAACGCAAGCCGCTGTGCGCTTTTCTTTCCCACACCGGGCAGAGAAGCAAATTTATCAATTAAGTTTTCAAGCGATGTCGGGAAAAATGCCATACTGACTCCTTAGTCTTTCAGCGCTGCTACGGCTGCCTTTCTGTCAGGTGCCAGGAAGAAATAGCTTCCTGCAACCAGCGTATCCGCGCCGTGACTCCTGACCAGTTTTGCCGTCTCCCCGTTGATGCCCCCGTCCACCTCCAGGAAGCACTCCGGATGGAGATTGTCAATCATTTCCCTCACGCGGGAAATCTTCTCCAGCATATCATAGAGGAAACCCTGCCCGCCGAAGCCTGGCTCGACCGTCATAACCAAGACAAGATCCACCAGCGGAATAAAACTGCGGATTGCTTCTGCGCTCGTTGCAGGTTTGATGGAGAGCCCTACTTTCTTTCCGCAGGCCCGGATTGCCCGGATTGCTGCAAGTATATTTGCTTCTTCCGCCGCTTCATAATGCACTGTAACCAGATCAGCACCTTTCCGGCAGAAAACCTCCGCAAGATTCTGCGGCTGCACAATCATCAGATGCACGTCGATAAAAAGATCCGTGATCTTCCGCACCGATTCCAGCACAGGAACCCCAATGGAAATATTCGGGACAAAAACCCCGTCCATCACGTCGAAATGGACCCAATCTCCCCCCGCGTCGGATATGCTTTTGATATCTGCTCCCAGCGCTGTAAAGTCAGCCGAGAGAATAGAAGGTGCAACTCTGATCATTTTGATTTCCTCAGTAAAATACATCTTAAAACATGTCTTCTCAACTTGATATATTATAAACTGTAATACAAGATTTTGCAACAACAGTATGCTTAATTCTTAAATAATTTTGGTTTTTCTCTCATCTTTTTTCTTCAAGAATCCGGGAACCTGCTACTTGTATTCCCAGGCAGACTATGATATATTATGCTATTAGCGATGAACCAGACTGGATGAGGATCTGAACATGGCAGAAAACAACAATTTATCGTTATTTCCCGGCTGGAAGACCGTTAAAAAGATAGGTACCGGCAGTTTTGGATCCGTTTATGAGATTGAGCGTGAGCTTTTCGGAAAAACGGAAACAGCCGCCCTGAAAGTCATCTCCATCCCGAAAAGTAACAGCGAAATTGAAGAGCTGTACAGCAACGGGTTTGACGAAGCCGGCGTAAAGGAACATTTCGATTCCGTATTGGAAGGCGTCGTGCGTGAATATCAGATCATGTCGGAGATGAAGGGTCACACCAACATTGTCTACTGTGATGATATCCATTACGTGCCGAAAAAGGACGGGATCGGCTGGAACATCTTTATCAAAATGGAGCTTCTGACTCCGCTCTCCAAAGCGCTGGAAGACGATATCTCGGAAGAAGATACCGTCAGGCTCGGGAAAGATCTTTGCAGCGCGCTGATTCTTTGCAAAAGCCGGAACATCCTTCATCGGGACATTAAGCCTCAGAACGTCTTCGTTTCAAAAGACGGAGATTTCAAACTCGGTGACTTTGGTATTGCAAAAGTTGCAGAATACAATACTGTGGGCACTCGCATCGGTACCTTTCACTATATGGCGCCGGAGGTTTTCAACTGTGAACCCTATGGGCATTCCGCCGATATCTATTCTCTCGGGCTGGTAATGTACTGGATGCTCAATGAAAGGCGTGTACCCTTTGTGCCTCTGCCGCCACAGACTCCGACCGTAAAAGAGATGGAAGATGCGCTGATGCTTCGTGTCGGCGGTAAGCCGCTCCCCCCTCCTGCACATGGCAGCCCTGCATTGAAGAAAATTGTCCTCAAGGCATGTGCTTTTGAGTTGAAAGACCGTTACGCATCTGCCGAAGAACTTCTCGCAGATCTCTCTTCACTTTACAGTTCCCAGACCCCTGCAAAGCACGAGCCAGCCGTCAAGGCAAAGGGCAGGAGCCTTCGAAGGCTTTTACCGGTGGCAGCCATTACCTTGTGTATTCTGCTGTTCTACGCTTTCTTCGTATGGAGGGACTCCAGAAAGAATTCTTCTGCTCCGCCGGAAGTGAACCCGCCAATTCCATCTGCAGCTGTAAGTCCGCCTCCGAATATTCCCGGGCCTGCTACACCCGTGCCTCCTGCTCCTCCTTCGGATACTCCTGTAACCGGTCAGGGTGAGCCCCGGTCTGATGGTTTGATGGAAGCCTTCTATCAGCTTCTCCGGGAAGGAAAACTGACAGACGCTCTTGACTGGATGTCGGAACATGAGGGATCAGCACCTGTCCAGCCTTCATACCGGCAGTGGATCGAAGCCTGCCTCCCCTTCTGCGGCGAATGGAAGCTCTACCAGGGAGACACTTCTCTCATTGCTTATTCTGCTGGTATCACAGAGTCTCTGAAAAATATTCGTTCTTACGTCACAATTGAAGGTCAGACAGTAACTATCCACCTCACGGATATGGACGGAAACGAATATGTCACACTTGATTCCCCGCTGGGTGAAACTAATTTCAGTCTGATTGCCGATCGATCGCGCTATTATGTAAGGCTTAACCAGCTTGGTCACTTTACTTATTTGCGATACAGTGGTGACCTGAGCGATACACCGGCAAGCAGCTGCGAATATCAGGCTGTGATTCCTGCGGATATCCCACAGGCAACAGCGACTCCATAATCTAAAAGAAACCTTACTATGTAAACTAATTTGTGTAAAACAGTCTCCCGTTCCGGCAACGAAACGGGAGACTGTTTTAATCTTGTTTAATCTTGCGTTTTCTTATTTTACAGAAGAGATAACGCCCTCGGCAAGACCCGCGATCCCCTGAATTTCGCTCGGGATGATGATCTTGTTAGCGGAGCCGTTGGCAGCGGATGCAAACGCCTCCAGAGATTTCAGCTTCAGCACGGCATCGGACGGGGCAGCCTCGTTGATCAGCTTGATGCCTTCAGCTGTGGCACGCTGCACAGTCAGAAGTGCTTCCGCTTCGCCCTGTGCTTCCAGAATCTGCTGCTGCTTTTTGGCATCGGCGCGGAGAATTGCGGCTTCCTTTTCGCCTTCGGCTTCCAGAATGGCGGACTGTTTTTCTCCTTCTGCCCGCAGAATCGCTTCACGGCGTTCACGTTCGGCTTTCATCTGCTTTTCCATTGCGTTGCGGATGGCCTCCGGCGGAAGAATGTTCTTCAGTTCGACGCGATTCACCTTGATGCCCCAGGGGTCGGTGGCTTCATCGAGAATCGCACGCATCTTGGTATTGATCACATCGCGGCTGGTCAGACATTCATCCAGCTCAAGCTCACCGATAATATTACGCAGTGTCGTCGCAGAGAGGTTCTCTATAGCAATCATCGGCTGTTCAATGCCGTACGTAAAGAGCTTCGGATCCGTTACCTGGAAGTAGACAACTGTGTCGATCTGCATGGTGACGTTATCTTTTGTGATAACAGGCTGGGGTGGGAAGTCCGCTACCTGTTCCTTCAGAGAAACCACCTTTGCTACCCGTTCGATAAACGGCATCAGAAAATGGATACCGACACCCCAGGTTGTTTTATACGCACCTAGGCGCTCAATCACATATGCCTTCGCCTGTTGGACAATACGGATGCGTGTAATGATAATAACTGCCAGGATAAGAAGAACAATCAAAAGAATCTGCATACTTACCTCCCTGATCCATCAAGGATCTTCACAATAGCTTTTACTCCCTCAATTTTTTCTACGACAACGCGCGCATCTTTCGGGACAACCGTTTGATCATCAGACCTGGCCGACCACCGTTTCCCGTCGACAGCTATCTCACCAGTGCCGGCCAGATTGTCAATCTGCTCAGTCACTACACATTCCTGTCCAAGAATCCGGTCAGCATTGGTATGCTGCGTCTTACTGTTGATATACTTTTTCACCAGCGGCCGCGTGACAAACAGTGCTGCAATGGAGACCAGCAGAAACAGTACGATCTGCCCCGGCAGAAGCATCCCGCCGAGAGCACTGAAAAGTGCGGCAAGGGCTCCCAGCGCAAACCAGATGCATACCAAACCCGGAGCCATGGCCTCTACAACGAGCAATATTACCATCACGATGAGCCAGAAGCCCGGAGAACCCGGCTGAAAATTGCCCATCTCTGTCTCCTCAGAGGATTTCGCCTGCGTAGACGTCCTTGAAATAACGGTAGGTGTCTACCTTCAGTTCTCCGCAGGCAGCCTCATCGCAGGCAATCCAGGCATTGTTGTGGTTCTGGAGTGCCGAAATCGTCCATTTGGAGCTCACGCCGCCTTCCACACAATGGGCAAGTGCTCTCGCCTTGTTGTGGCCGTTAACGAGCAGCAGGACCTCCCGGGAGTCGCATACGGTACCAACACCGACTGACAGAGCCTTTGCCGGGACCTTTTCGGGATCGTTGCCGAAAAATCTGGAATTGACGATTCTCGTATCCTCTGTGAGATCCCTTACACCGGTTCTGGACGTAAGCGAAGTGTAGGGTTCGTTAAAGGCAATGTGCCCGTCAACCCCGGAACCGCCCATGAAAAGATCAATTCCGCCCATGGCTGCAATCTTCTCTTCGTATCTCGCGCACTCTGCTTCAGGATCCTCTGCCATACCGTTGAGAATGTTGATGTTCTCTGCAGGAATGTCAATATGATCAAAGAAGTTGTCATGCATGAAATACCAGTAGCTCTGGTCATGCTCATGCGGCAGGCCGACATATTCGTCCATATTAAACGTAACGACATTTTTGAAGCTGACCTTGCCCGCCTTGTTGGCTTCGATCAGGTTCCTGTATACGCCGAGAGGAGAAGAACCTGTCGGCAGGCCAAGCACGAAAGGTTTATCACCTTTGTGGCTGTTAATAGCTTCAATGATATGATTGGCTGCCCACTGGCACATTCTGTCATAATCTTTCTGGATGATAACTTTCATTTAAGTCAGATCTCCTTATAATATGTTTTGGATTATCGGTTTTTATTTTACTCCAAGGAAAGGAAACTTGCAATCTTTTCCTGTTGTTGCGCGAACAAATTCACAAATTTTTAATCAAGTAAAGTTGCGTTTTTTCTTGAATAAGCAGTTGACATATTCCCTTCGTTTGTTATATAATCAATTGCTTTATATTGTAGGCTTGCTTATGGCAGGCTCTGTACGGTACCACCCCTGCAGAATTTGAAAGAAGGAGGTGTGTTTACTGACAATGTCCCCTGTTTTATGGATCTTATTAGCGCTTGCAACGCTGGTCATCGGATTTGTTCTTGGATTTCTCTATCGGAAAACCGTCGGTGAGAGAGAGATTATCAGTGCCGAAGAGGAAGCGAAGCGCATCATCAATGAATCAATAAAAAGTGCGGAGAGCAAGAAAAAGGAGGCTCTCCTGGAGGCAAAGGAAGAAATACACAAAAACCGTTCCGAATATGAACGGGAAGAAAAGGAGCGCCGTTCCGAGCTGAAAAAGCAGGAACACCGCCTGCAGCAGAAGGAGGAAGCGCTCGACCGCAAGACTGACGCCATTGAGAAGAAGACGGATTCTCTCAATTCCAAAATCGCTGCCATCGAACAGCAGCAGCAGGAAGTTGCATCCCTGAAAAAGAGCCAGCTGGAGATGCTGGAAAAAATCTCCGGCTTCAGCACTGAAGAAGCAAAGGTTTATCTGATCAACACCGTCAAGGATGACTGTACGCATGAAATGGCCATGAAGGTCAAGGAAATCGAACAGCAGATGAAAGACGATGCAGATGAACTCGCCAAAGAGATTATCTCTACAGCGATCCAGCGCTGTGCTGCTGACCATTCCAGCGAAATCACCGTTTCTGTTGTTCCTCTCCCCAACGATGAGATGAAAGGCCGCATCATCGGTCGTGAAGGACGTAACATCCGCAGCATCGAAACTCTTACCGGGTGCGATCTGATTATTGATGACACACCGGAAGCCATTACCGTATCCGGTTTTGATCCCGTTCGCCGTGAAGTTGCAAGGCTTGCCCTTGAAAAGCTGATTCAGGACGGGCGGATTCACCCAGCCAGGATCGAGGAAATGGTTGCCAAAGCTCAGCGCGAAGTCAATGCAACAGTCAAATCCGAAGGCGAACGCGCCATGCTGGAAACCGGCATTCATAACCTGAACCCCGAAATTGTCAAGCTGCTCGGCCGCATGCGTTATCGCACAAGTTACGGCCAGAATGTGCTGAATCACTCCATTGAAGTCTCTCACATTGCCGGGCTTCTGGCATCAGAACTCGGCGTCGATGTCAACACAGCAAAGCGTGCGGGTCTCCTGCATGATATCGGCAAGAGCATCGACCATGAAGTGGAAGGTTCTCACGTCACCATCGGTGTTGATATTCTTCGCAAATACAAAGAAAACGAAGACGTTATCCATGCAGTGGAAGCTCACCACAACGATGTTGAGCCGCATACCGTGGTTGCCTGCCTGGTTCAGGCGGCTGATGCGATTTCCGCCTCCCGTCCGGGTGCCCGCCGTGAAAACATTGAAAACTATGTCAAGCGTCTGGAAAAGCTGGAAGAGATTTCTCGCAGCTTCCCTGGCATTGCAAGTTCTTATGCCATTCAGGCCGGCCGCGAGATTCGCATCATGGTAAAGCCGGAGGAAGTCTCGGAAGACCAGATGGTTCTTCTCGCAAGAGATATCGCAAAGAAGATCGAAGCGGAAATGACGTATCCCGGTCAGATCAAGGTTCACGTGCTGCGTGAAACCAAAGCTGTGGACTACGCAAAATAATCGAACAAACAGAACCTGTTACGGGCAGCCGATCGGCTGCCCGTTTTTTTAATATACTCTTTTCTTGTGGATGGAATAGTTTTTAAGATCGCGATTCAAAATAAGATGCAGCAGCTTGCTGTACCTGTGCTGCAGCCTCTTCCAGAGACTGGGTACCGTCATAATATCCGGACACATTCTGCAGAACCAGAGCGATCAGCGTTTCGTCCGGGACACAGGTTTTTGCTCCTTCCGTGACCAGGTTGACCAGTTTTGCTGCCTTGCTTTCGGTGATGGGATAGATATTAATTTCCACATAATTACTGAGATAGACAGTGCTCACACTTTTAATGGCAGGTTCTCCTGTCTGTCGGTTGAGGACAGGATTGCCCCACTGATCCAGTAGTGGTTCTGTCTTCATTGCATCGCTGAGCTGCCGGTTGAAAACATGGATATTGGTTGGGAAATACCAGTAATCCTTCTGGTACTTTTCCGTGAAGAAGGTGCGGAGGAAACTCCACGCAGCATCTTTATACTGCGATGATTTTCCCATGGAGAGATTATATCCGGTGTCCAGCGTTGAGATAATCATCCTGCTGCCAGCACTTCCCAGTGTGGGATAGCCGACAAAAGTGATCTCCTCCGGAAACTCATATCCGCATAGGATTGCATCCTGGAATCCGGTAAGATGTTTTTCCAGGAGCATTTGTTTCCCGTTCCGGATGCGGAGATCGGAATTATCGGCATCTGACCAGGTATGACTGCTGAAATCAAAGCTGCGGCGGAAGTTGCCGGTAAAGTAGAGCAACTTCATAAAGTTCTCCTCATGAAAGCTGCATGTGCCGGCATCTCGATCTACAAAAGTATCCAAATCCAGCCAGAGACAGGTAGAAAGGACATCTTCACAGGTCATGTATGCCTCGAAGGCATCGGTTCCCAACCCGAGTTCAAACCAGGCAGAGAGAAAAGCGTCATAGGACCAGTTTGTCTCTTCCCCTACCAGAGAAGCGGCTCCGATCACGGTGTCAAAGCTCATCCCCGCTCCTGTCGATAGAAGGGCTCCGTCTCTCTCCAGCGCATGAAGAACAGAAGGGAAAAAGTCATCCCGGCCAAACCTCTTCTCCGCATCCAGATAAGGATACAGGTCGGCCAGAATCCCTGCCCTGCCCAGCCGATCGAGCTGGTCGGCAGAGAGCATGTAAAGATCCGCCTCCGGGATATTCTCTCCTTCCGTGAAGGGAATCACTGTAATGTAGACATTCTTTTGTGAGGCATGGAAAGCATCAATTGCATCGGCAAGTACCGGATTCATCCCGGGTGCGGCCAGCAAAAGCTGTATTTTTTCTTTCTCTCGCTCGCGAAGCGTAACAGTAGCCACTGCAGTAGCAGTTTCCGAATTTCCGGTGACAAAGCAGAAAGAGCCGTCATCCAGCTGTTTGATGTCGGAAAGCACATTTGCCCGTGCAATACCGATCTCTTCCCATGTAAACGGGACTTCTTCCGGGGCAACCTGAGCTTGCGTGTTTCCCTTCCGGGTTAGAGAGCGGAAGCGTGCGGATGCTTTTGGGGCGTTCTCGCCGAAGGATTCGCTTTTCTGTTCCTTCCCTTCTGCATCCAGGGTACGAATATACCACAGGGTATGGTATTCCAGATAGTCTTTCCCGATTACTCTGTCAGCCCTGTTGGGCGGTGTGCTGTCCCCGCTGACAATATTGCATTCCAGCGTGATCAGATTTCCGTCTTTATCTGGGGCAACCTGCTCAAGATAAGCAAAGCTATCAAATTCTTTCCAGTTTTTGATGTTTTCTTCCGGAGGAAGTTCGACAAACTTCTCCAACGGTTCGAGAGAACCGGCATCTGAGAGGAAGCAGAGCCCGATACCATAAACATCATAGCGCCCATCGTTGTAGACTTCCGTCTTCCTGCGCTTTGCCTCCTGCACAACCGCTTCGGGGATATTCTCCCCTGTCTTGTCATAAGAAGCACAGTAAAACCCCCCCTCCACCGCACATAGCGGTGTAAGCACAGAAAGCCCGGTGCCAATCTTTGCCAGATCCGCTTCATAGGCGGTGATAGGCTCTGGAGTTGGCTCGGGCTCTTCAGCAACTGGAGGAGCAGGTTCCTGCGTGCCGCATCCTGTCAGGCAGGCTGACAGGAGCAGCACAGAAAGGATCAGTGCGAGAAACCGCATCCGTGTTCTATTTCATCCGCAAAAGCGGAGAGATTTTCACCGCTGACGGCTTCCACTTTACCAGCATCAACGAGAGAGGCAACAGCGGGGTCGATCGGCAGCCGGGCTATATTGTCAATGCCGAATTCTTCCGCAATAGCATTGACCTTGCTCTCTCCGAAAATAGCGTGTTCTTTTCCGCAGTCGGGGCATTTAAAGTAGGACATGTTTTCCACAATGCCGAGCACCGGAATATTCATCATATTCGCCATGTTGACGGCCTTTTCCACAATCATTTTTACGAGATCCTGTGGACTTGTCACAATAATAACGCCGTCAACAGGAAGTGACTGGAAAACGGTGAGGGGAACATCACCGGTACCGGGAGGCATATCAACAAACATAAAGTCAACATCTTCCCAGAAAACATCTGTCCAGAACTGGGTAACAGCACCCGCTATAACAGGGCCGCGCCAAACAACCGGCTGGTTTTCGCTGTCGAGAATAAGGTTGATCGACATCACCTGTGTGCCATTTTCCGTAATCGCCGGGAAAAGCACTTCGCCGTTGCCGGTAGCATGCTCTGTCAGCCCGAAGGACTTTGGAACCGAAGGCCCGGTGATATCCGCATCCAGAACCGCGGCACGATAGCCGCGTCGCTGCATTTCAGCAGCAAGCAGGCAAGTAACAAGAGATTTGCCTACACCCCCTTTCCCGCTCACAACAGCAATAACTTTTTTTACCGATGCACCTTCATGCAAATATTTCCGGAAGTCAACCGGCTCTGAGCACTTCTCGGCGCAGTTTGAGCAATCATGATTGCAATCACTCATAGTTTTGGAATACACTCCTTTTTTTGATTAATTCAATTATATTGCGGCATACCTCATACGCTTCAGCTGTTCAGCCCTGGCCGTAATAGGCGTTTGCACCGTGCTTCCGCAGATAGTGCTTATCCAGCAAAGTCTGCTGCATGGGGCCAAGGGAAGAGTTAAGCGTCATTGCGTGATAGTCCATAAAGGCAACCTCTTCCATCACAACAGCGTTATGCACCGCATTGAGGGCATCCGTGCCCCACGCAAAGGGGCCATGGCTGTAAACGAGGACTCCGGGAAGATCCTTTGCACTTTTACCTGCAAATGTCTCAACAATAACCTTACCAGTTTCCTTTTCATAAGCACCTCGGATTTCCTCCTCTGTCATCGGGCGGGTGCAGGGAATAGCACCGTAAAAATAGTCCGCCTGCGTGGTGCCGAGCGCTGGAATATCCATGCCCGCCTGAGCAAAAGAAGTCGCCCAGCGGGAATGGGTATGCACAATACCGCCGATTTCCGGGAATGCCTTGTAAAGCTCAATGTGCGTCGGTGTATCACTGGAGGGTTTGTAACGTCCTTCCACAACATTGCCTTCGAGATCGCATACAACAAGGTCTTCCGCCTTCATCTCATCATAAGAAACACCGGACGGCTTAATAACAAAAAGCCCTGTCGTTCTGTCGATCCCGGATACATTGCCCCACGTAAAGGTGACGAGCCCGTGTTTGGGGAGCAGAAGATTCGCCTGAAGAACCTGTTCTCTCAGTTCAGATAACATTATTATTTCTCCTTTACTGTTTTTCGATTACGGTTTCAAACTTTTCCCAGGGAATTGCAAGGGTTGCGCCGTGGGAAATAATATCGTCCACATGCATCAGCAGCGGGAAGTCTTCTCCATTCAGCCTGCCTTGCCCTTCCATCTGGCGGACAGCCTCTGCCACACGTGTCGCAATAGCAACGGATTCCAGCGTAATACCGGAAAGCATTTCCTTCGCTTCAGCAAAGGTCTTTCCTTCTCCGAGGAGCGTTCCGAGCAAGCGGGTTCTTCCGCCAAAAATAGTGACATACAGATCACCCGCGAAGAACATGGCTGTCTCCTGCATACCACCCATGTAGCGAATGATTTTTCCGGCTTCCCGCACTCCCTGTTCAAAAAGGGCTGCCTGCGGGTTATAATGCTGCATGCCTTCTTTCCCATACTGGTTGTTATTGATTCCAACAGCGAGAGATACACCTAGTGCATAGGCATTCTTCATGGCAACAGCAGTTTCCAGGCCGGCAACATCCGTTGTCAGGCTGATATGATAGTAGTCCGTAGAGAAGATGGCTTTCAGTTTTTTCAGCACTTCCAGGTCTGTGCCGCAGAAGCAGATGTGGGTCTGCTGTCGGTCTGCCAGTTCATAGCTTGTAACCGGCCCGCCAACTGCGTTAAAGCAAATTTTCTGGCCACGCGCCAGTGCTCTGTTTGTAATTCCTGTCGGAAAAGGAAAGAGGTTTCCGTCCGCATCCTTTTCCAACCCTTTCGTTATGGACAGGACTGGGATTCCTTCCGGCACAAGAGGGACTATATTCTCCTCAAACCACTCAATACCGAAGCTGCTGACTCCGCATAGGATTATATCAGCTCCTTCAAGCGCCTCGGCAAGGCCGTCAAGATGGAACGCCTTCACGCCATCCGGAAGCTGCCGCTTTAATGTAGGGTGATATCCGCTGCTGCGGATGGATTCAATCGTCTCCCGGTTATGAATTCCGACAAGGCGGACCTCATGCCCGTTGTCCCTTGCGGGAAAACTCATGGCCGAGCCCATCATACCGGCTCCGACCACTGTGATAATAC
The DNA here is from genome assembly GCA_045117135.1 of Candidatus Limivicinus sp. GTDB lineage: Bacteria > Bacillota > Clostridia > Oscillospirales > Oscillospiraceae > Limivicinus. The sequence goes on from JBGUNA010000073.1 coordinate 16,080, forward strand.
TCATGCTCACTGTCCTTCCTGCCTGATCAGGCAAACAATTTCTGGATGTGCATAGCTTACCATTTTACAATGGTTCCGTCAAGAGACGCAAAAAAGAAGAAATAAAAAAGAGGCATACTATTGCCTTTTTTCAAATTACAGATTAAAATAGTAGTAGTTGTCTGTTCCAGGGATGAAGGGCAAAATATTTATAAAAGAGGTAACTTCTGATGATTATGAACTGCGATCAGTACACAGGAAAATGTGTATGCAGCCATGAGCATACGCTGGAAACCAAGATGGTAGTTGTGGAGTATAATGCTCTGGCCAACTTTGAAAAGTATATGGAGGCAGTAGGTCTCGCTGGAAAGCGTCGTACGGTTGTCTATGATACTAATGTGTATCGCCTTACGGAAGGCAAACATCTCCCCTGCGACCAGGAGATCGTGCTGGATGCCAACGGCCTCCGCTCGGAAGACATTTTGATTGAGAAAATGATGAAGGACCTTGATAAGCCTGAGGTTATCGTCGCCTTCGGCGCAGGAACTATCATGGACTTTGGGCGTTACCCCGCATACAAGCTCGGCATCCCCTTTGTGGCTGTGCCGACGCTTGCCAGCTCTGACGGCTTTACGGCAAACATATGCTCTGTCATTCTGGAAGGGCAGAAGAAGTCTATCCCGATGTGCGCCCCTATCCTCGTCGTTGCTGACCTTGACATTATCAAGGGGGCTCCTGCCCGTCTCGTCGCCAGTGGTATCAATGACATTCTGGCAAAGTATATCTCTCTTGTCGATTGGCGTATCTCACACCTTGTTGACGGAGAACACTACTGTCCGATGGTAGCTGAGCTTGCAGATCAGGCACTGCATATCATGCGCAATGCGGCTGATGTCTATGCAGACACTGGTGTAGCTGACATTGAAGCAATGACCATGGCACAGATGCTCAGCGGCCTGACCATGCAGCTGTTGGATCACTCCAGAGCGGCTTCCGGTGCAGAGCACCTGATTGCCCATCTGGTTGAAATGAAGCCGCCGCGCTTTGAAAATGCAGAAGGTATCCATGGTGAATGTGTCGGTGTCGGAACTTATCTGTGTGCGAAGAAGTATCATGAGCTTGCAAAGCTAACGCCGAAAGCAAAAGCCTTTGAACCGCTGACAAAGGAATGGATTGGTGAAAAGTTCGGTCAGAGGCTTGCTGCCGGTATTGAAAAGGAAAATGCAAACGACATCCTTGCAACCTTTGATCCCCAGAACATTGTGGACCGTTGGGAGGATATCCGCAATCTGATCAGCACCATTCCGGCTCCCGAAACACTCGAGAAGCTTTATAAGAACTGTGGGTGCAGATATCTGCCCGAACACATCGGGATTGACCCGGCCCTTTCTGAGGAGATTCTGCCTGTATCGGCAGCAATCCGCAATCGCCTCACGCTGGTGAGGATGCTGAGAGTACTGGAATTCTAAAGAAAGGGGTGGCCGGCAATTTTTACAGACTATATTTACAGCATTTCCAAATATTCGGTTTTGTTTTTGTCGGTCATCATTCTGATCCGTAACCTGCGGTCGCTGCTCAGTGGGAAAACAGAGCCTGAAACCTGGGCTTACCTGCGTGTCGGCGAAGAGAACGTGCCCGTGCATCACTGGGAAAGTCTGCTCGGGCGCGCTCGCTCTGCGGATCTTCGTCTGTTCGGCGAAGGGATCAGCCCGATTCATGCAGTGCTCAAGCGCACCGATAAAGGCTTGTGGTGTGTTTTCGATATCTTTTCCAAGGGCGGTATCTGGGTAAATGGGGCGCCTGTTCCGGAAGCAGGGAAAGAACTGCATCACGGCGACACTGTAAATCTCGGCGGAAGCTGTGTGCGTTTTCTGAATATCAGCACTGAGCAGCGGCAGCGAAATGAAGAGAAGCGAACCGGTGCAGGGATTCTGGTCAATCCTGCGGTAACGCTCATCGAACTGACGCTGCTCCAGCTTTTTCTGCTGCTGCAGCATTCTTTCAGTGCACGCCAGGCCGACATACCGTCGATCACCCTTGCTTTTGCCACGCTCATTGTGCTCGAATGGTGTGTTTATGAGGCAATGCGTCTGATGGATCGTATGGGGTTTGAAGTTGAAATACTTGCCTTTTATCTGACGACACTCGGGCTTTCTGTTGCTGCTTCCGCAGTTCCGGAGGATCTTTACAAACAGATTCTTCTGATCATAGCTTCTGTACTTCTGTTTCTGTTTTCAGGCTGGTGGATGAGCAACCTCAAGCGTACAAACGCCATGCGAATCCCCGTGGCTGTTCTTGCACTTGGTCTGCTGGCTCTGAACATCGTCACAAGTGACAGAATCAATGGTGCAAAAAGCTGGCTGGAATTTGGCGGATATTCTTTCCAGCCGTCCGAAATGGTGAAGGCTTTTTACATTTACGTTGGTGCCGCCACCCTTGATGCCCTTTATATGAAGCGGAACCTGTATTCCTTCATCCTATACTCTGCCGCCTGTGTGGTTGCGCTCGCCCTGATAGGCGACTTTGGTACGGCGCTTATTTTTTTCATAACCTTCCTGGTGATCTCATTTATGCGTTCCGGTTCTCTTGCAACGGTGTTGCTCGCTGTCACCGGTGCACTGCTGGCCGGATTTCTTGCTGTTTCTATCCGTCCGTATATCGCCCGGCGTTTCGCGGTATGGGGGCATGTGTGGGACGATGTTTACGGCGCCGGCTATCAGCAGACGCGTTCCATTTCCGCTGCTGCCTCCGGCGGGCTTCTCGGGAAAGGTGCCGGAGCCGGATGGCTGCGGGGCATTGCCGCAAGTGACACTGACATGGTTTTTGCCTATATCTGCGAGGAACAGGGGCTTATCATTGCACTGTGTATGGTCGTCGCTGTCATCCTGATGGCTTTTTTTGCCATTCGCTGTGCAGGAAACGGCCGATCCGCCTATTATGCTATTGCAGCATGTGCAACTTCTGCGTTGATGCTTGTTCAGCTGTCACTTAATGTTTTTGGTACACTGGATCTTCTGCCTTTCACAGGGGTAACCTTCCCGTTCGTTTCACGAGGCGGCAGCTCACTTCTCGGATGCTGGATGCTGCTCGCCTTTCTGAAAGCGACTGACAATCGGCGCGGGGCGAGTTTTGCTGTAAATCCCGTGAAGCGGATCATGACGTGGGAACAGGAGCACGGCATTGAAGTGGTTTCATGGGGACAGACACAACCCCCCAAAGGGAAGGATCAGCGCCCATGAAAAAAATCAGCAGCAGAGCATTTTCTGTTTTTTTGATTGCTGCATTGGTCATAACAGGAATGTGCTATTTTGTGAAGGAAGATTACCTGCACGGCAGAAAATGGGCCATGTACTTCTCTATGTTCAACCCGGAAGCCGAAGGTGAACTCCTCGACCGCAATGGCGTCATGCTCGCCGCATTTAACAAAGAAGCCAGAGTATACGCCAAGGACTGGCCGACCCGCGTGGCCAATTATCACGTGACGGGTGATTATATCGGGATGACCGGTACCGGGCTTCTGACCCATTTCTGGGGTAGTGCTTCCGACTACGATTTTCTGCATGGCATCAAGAACGAAAAGAGCGGGTCTCTCAGCCTGGGCATTGATGCGGAAACCAATAAATATGCTTATCAGTTGCTCAGTCAGTACGGCAAAGGGACTGTTATGATGATGAACTATCGGACAGGAGAAGTAATCTGTCTGGTATCCTCCCCTTCTGTCGATCCCGCCTATCCGGTGGAGGAGCCGGAAGACGGTTCTTATGTAAACCGTGCTCTGACAGCAACTTATACACCCGGTTCTACCTTCAAACTGATTACGTCTGCTGCTGCGCTGGAAAATGTGCCGGACCTGGAGAATATGACGTTTCACTGTTACGGAGAGCTGGACATTGCAGGGGTAAAAATCACCTGTATGGAAGCTCATGGTACCCAGACGTTTGAACAGGCACTTGCCAATTCCTGCAACTGCGCTTTTGCGAAGATCACCTATATGGATGTTGGCCAGAGGCTGATGGTGCAGTACGTCACCGATTATGGCTTTTTAAGTGGCCACACAATTGACGGGATCTACACTTCTGCCGGGAACTATCCCACCGAGTTTGTCGGCGATCCGGAGCTTGCATGGTCCGGCATTGGCCAGTCTACCGACCAGGTTTGCCCGTTCACGATGCTGCGATACGTCGCCGCTATCGCCAACGGCGGCATGCTCGCAGAACCCACATTCCTTAAAGGCGGTTCAGGTGGGAAGACTACTCCTCTCCTTAATCCTGCTACCGCTTTGCGGTTGCAGGAACTGATGCGCAACAATGTTACCGCCCACTATGAAGAGGAAGTGGATTTCTCCGGTCTCCCTTTCTGTGCTAAAACCGGAACGGCGGAAACCGGTGCTGGGACTTCGCATTCTTGGTTCACGGGTTTTCTGCAGGACGAGGAGCATCCCTATGCTTTTGTTGCCGTCATTGAAGAAGGCGGATTCGGCCTGTGGGCTGCAGGTCTCATGGTTAACGATATTTTTCAACACATGCTTAAGACAGGAACCGCATAAATGATCGATATCAGTGTAAACGAACTTATAAAAGGTTTTGAAATCGGCACCAATGTCCTCGACGGGCTTAGCTTCAACATTACAAGCGGGGAACATGTAGCAATTCTGGGCCGCAACGGAGTCGGCAAAACATGCCTTTTCCGGATTCTGACCGGAGAACTGGATTATGATGAGGGCAGTGTTATGATTGCCCCCGGTAAGCGCATCGGCCTGATTTCGCAGATCCCCGTTTATCCTGATGGCTGGACGACGGAAGACGTGCTGAAAACCGCTCAAAGCCATCTTTTCCGTATGCAGGAAAGAATGGCTGAAATAGAGCAGCTCCTCTCCGAAGGGGCTGACGATGATGATCTGCTGCAGGAATATGACCGCCTTCAGAGTGATTTTCTTCGCCTCGGAGGATATGAGGCGGATGCCGAACGCAGCCGCGTTGCAAACGGGCTGGACATCACGCCGGATATGCGTGACAGGCTTTTTGAAAACCTTTCCGGAGGTGAAAAGACCCGTGTCAATCTGGCCCGCCTGATTCTGGAAGACACCGATATCCTTTTGCTTGATGAGCCCACCAACCATCTTGATCTCCATGCTACCGAATGGCTGGAAGACTATATTTCCCGTTTTCGCGGGACGGTTCTGGCGATTTCGCACGACCGTTACTTCCTCGATAAAGTGGCGCAGCGCTGCATTGAAATTGTGGAGGGAAAAGCAGAATTCTATTCCGGAAACTACAGCTTTTTCGTAGAGGAACGGCAGCGCCGGTTTGAGGAGAAACAAAAGCAGTATGAAAAGGATTCCGCTAAAATAGCCCAGTTGCAGAAAGCTGCTGATCAGATGCATCTCTGGGCTTTCATGGGCAATGACAAACTGCACAAACGTGCCTTTTCCATGGAAAAGCGTATCGAAAAACTGAAAAGAACTGAACGCCCGACTACCCAGAAAAAGCTGAGCGTACGCTTCCGGGAGACAGGCTTTACCGGCGATGAAGCTGTTGTCATGGCTGATGTTTCCAAAAGCTATGGCGAGAAGAAGCTCTTCTCCGGGCTGGATCTCGAAATTGTCGGTGGGGAAAGCGTTGCAATCACGGGGAACAACGGAACAGGGAAATCCTCCCTGATCAAAGTCCTCGTCGGGGAAGAAACGCCAGACAGTGGTTTTGCTTACCTCGGGCCTCAGATCCGTGCCGCCTATCTGCCACAGATTGTGCGGTTTTCAAATGATTCCCGTTCTATGCTTGACACCATGATTTACGACTGCAAGTGTTCTCCCCAGGAGGCGCGGGACCGTCTGGCGGCTTTCGGCTTTCGCGGAGAAAATGTTCTACGTCCGGTTGGAGTCCTTTCGGGCGGCGAAAGAAGCCGTCTGAAGCTTTGCATGCTGATGGGCTCGGATATCAATCTCCTGATCCTTGACGAACCCACCAACCATCTGGATATCGCCAGCCGCGAGTGGATTGAAGACGCTCTTTCCGATTATGAGCAGACCCTCGTTTTCGTTTCACACGACCGTTATTTTATCGATCGCTTTGCCACAAGGATCCTTTCCTTTGAAGGAGACGGTGTCGTCACTGACTACCGCGGTACCTATCAGGATTATCTCGCCTGGCGGGAACGGCAGCGAATGTTTGCCGACGCCGACCGTGCCAAAAAAGGAAAAGAGAAAAAGCCGGACAGCCGCCCGGAGCGTACGCCTGATTCTTCCAGAAGCTCTGCTAAAATCGAACGTGAAATTGAAAAGCTGGAAGCACAGATTGCAAAACTCAATGAAGAAGCTGAGCTCGCCGCAAGCGACTATCTCCGCCTGATGGAGTTGGAAGAACATCGCAAAGAGTTGGAGGAAAAACTGGAACCGCTCTATGAAAGATGGGAGGAACTCAATGCATAAATTTGAACACTGGGTCATCGCCTGTCTTGTGCTGGCAGCCCTGGCGGCCTTTTTCAAATTCTGCTTCCGGGGCTATACCTATATTAGCGTCACACTGCTTTTTATCGCAGCGCTGATTGTCGTTTTTCATCTCGGAAGTGAACCCGTTAAACGCATAGTTGCCATTCTCACCTGCATCGGGCTGATTTACTTCTGTGCGGTGGAATATCTCATCGTCTCGAATGCGCGAACCGACCAGGATCCCGAACGGAGCTATCTCATTGTGCTTGGCGCAGCCGTACACGGAGACAGGCCTTCCCTTTCACTGTACCACCGCCTTACCAGTGCACTGGAGTATCTGGAACAGTACCCAAACAGCAAGGCTGTACTTAGCGGAGGCCAGGGCAATGGAGAAAATATCTCCGAAGCTCTTTGCATGCATGACTGGCTTGTCAGCAGCGGGATTGAAGAAGAGCGCCTGATCATGGAAGACCGCTCCACTTCCACAATGGAAAACCTGATGTTTTCCATGGAAAAGCTGAAAGAGAATGGTGGTACACCGGACGATGTTGCTATTCTTTCCAGCAATTATCACCTTTATCGAGCCAAAGAAATGGCTCGTTCTCTCGGAATGGAGCCGGCAGGCGTTTGCTGTGTCCCGGGTTATCCGATTTATACTCTTGGTATGTTTATCCGTGAAGCCTTCGGGTTGACGCATCTGTGGGTATTCGGAAATTAACAGGAAAAGAGCAAACAGATGGATGAATTAGAAATAATTGACATTGAAACGGTTGAAACGGCAGAGGAAACGGAAGAAGCGGAAGAACTTTCATCCTCAGCTGTCCAGCCTGGAACACTTTATATCGTCGCTACCCCGATCGGAAATTCAAAGGACATGTCTGTCCGTGGTAAACAGGTTCTCTCCGAGTGTGATTTGATCGCTGCCGAGGATACCCGCCGTTCAATGGTTCTGCTCGGAAAGCTCGGTATTCGCAACCGGCTGGTTTCCAACCACAAATTCAACGAACATGGCAAAGCACGCTATTTTATTCAGGAATTAAAAGCAGGAAAAAGCATAGCCGTCATTACAGATGCCGGTACACCGTGCATTTCCGATCCCGGCAATGAGTTGATCAAAGCTGCTGTGGAAGAAGGCATCCGAGTCATCGGAATACCCGGATGCTGTGCCGCTGTTACGGCTCTTTCCATTTCCGGGTTTGATCTCAGCAGCTTTCTTTTTTACGGGTTTTTCCCCCGCGAAAATGTCGAACGGCGCAAACTGCTGGAAAAACTCCGTCGTGGTGACACAAAAACATTTGCCTTCTATGAATCACCGAAGCGCATCATGGATCTGGTTGACTTCCTGATTGATCAGCAAGCGGAAGTGCTTCTATGCCTTTGCAATGACATGACGAAGCTGCACGAAATGAGTTTTCGCGGGACCCCTGCAGAGGTGAAGGAGCAGCTCCTGGCAAAGGGTAATTATGAAAAGGGCGAATACGCGGTAGTTCTGGAAGTGAAAGACTCTTATCTGTTCACAAAAAAGGAGCATACGGTATCTGCAGAAGCAATGCTGGTAGATGCAATGATTTCCGGGAAGCTGAGCGGTTCAAAAGAAGCCATTGCAGCTATCCTTGCCGACGAAAACAATTCCTACAGCAAAAATGAGCTGAAAGCCGCTGCCCTGAACCTGAAAAAGATGTTCTCCTGAATCTTCGGGAGAACATCTTTTTCAGATTGAAACGACATCACATTGTCGGATTCCGTAATAGTCAAACAGCTCAATCGCCTGCTCTGTGATAACTTCCCCACAGACAAGGATCGGTACCGCGGGTGGGCACGAAACAGAAGGCATTGCCAGAATACGTCCGAGGCAGTCATGTATGGGGAGCGTCTCAAACGGAGACAGCATTGCCCCCCGGAGTGAAAGGACCTGTTTTGAAGCTTCACAGCATGGAGGTCTCTCTGGTACAGCGTCCCGGACCGGCAGTCTTTTCAGTGCCGTTCGGACTCTCTCATAGTCTTCTTTACAGTGGCAGGGTGAGAACATCATAACAAGATAATCCGGGTCTGAAAATTCGCAGAAGATCTTTTGTTTTTCCAGATGCTCTGCCAGTTCTTTTCCCGTCATGCCTCTCGATTTCGGGGCAAGCGTCAGCTTCCAGTCCTCATCTCCGACGATCTTCCAACCCTCATCCATAAGTTCCTGTTTAAGTTTTGCCACCCTATAGGCGGTTTCCGGGGCTTCCTTCGGCAAAGTTTCCGCGAGGTAGGTATTGCATAGGTCGAGCGACTGCAGGATCAGATAAGAGGGGCTCGTGCTTGCGAAAAGCCGCATTGCCTGTTCTCCGGCAGCCATCAGTTCCGGCGGGCAGCTGCAGGAAAAATGGAGATATGCACCGCCCGTCAGCACCGGCAATGTTTTATGCGCAGAATCACAGCATAGATCCGCTCCGAAATCAAGCGGATGTCGGCTGTCCGGAAGAAATTTTAAATAGGCCCCATGCGCATTATCGACCAGAAAAAGCACTCCGTGCCGATGGCAGATTTCTGCACACGCTGCAAGATCTGCAATGTTGCCCAGATAATCAGGGCTTGTCAGATAAAGAGCTGTAAAGTCTTCTTCCTCCAGCATCTCCTCCAGCCTCTTCAGAGAGAAGCTGCCGCTGAGAAGGCTTTCCGACTTCTCCGGATAAATCCAGCCTATTTCCATATCCAACAGTGCGGCGGCACTGAGAAAAACCTTATGGGCGTTGCGTCCTGCCAGTATGCGCGGTTTTCTTCCTCTTCTTGCAGCATACAGATGTGCAAGGTACAGCATCGCACGGATGCAGAGGGAAGAGCCCTCTGCAGAAAAAAGCGTCTTGACGCTGCCAAACAGCGCACTAGCCGTTTCCTCACTGTTTTGGATGATTCCCTCCGATGCATAAAGCACATCCGCACCGGTGATTTCCGTAATATCCAGAGCTTCCGGTCCGAGCATTCTTTTTCCTTTATGCCCGGGCATGTGCAGACGCAGGATGCTTTCCTGCGCATATTCCTGCACAAAACTGCAGATCGGCTGCGTCATGCCTCTGCTTCCCTTTCGGCACGGGCTACAGCAAGCATGATGGCACACTCCATCCGCTTCCGGAAAAGCTCACAACCGGCTTCATATACTCCGGTAATGCTTCCGGTTGCATGGAACGCATTAGCCGCACACCCCCCCGAACAATAGAGTTTTGCCCAGCAGTCGCGGCATTCCGGTTTCGCATAGACGTTGCAGGAGGCAAACTCTTTCTGAACCTCCGGGTTATCCAGCCCATGCCAGATATCACCGAGGCGGAAATGCTCATCCCCCACGAACTGGTGGCAGGGATACAGGTCACCCCATGGCGTCACTGCCATATACTCTGTTCCGGAGCCGCAGCCGGAAATGCGTTTATAAATGCAGGGGCCTCCGCTGAGATCAATCATATAATGATAGAATGTGAATGGCCTTCCCTCACATTCCTGCTCCAGCATCAGTTCAGCCAGCTTTTCATACTGGTCAAGGACTATCCTCCGGTCTTCTTCCGTAAGCGCGGTCGGATCATCCGGTGCACATACCACCGGTTCCATACTAAGCTCGGTAAATCCCAGGTCAAGCATCTGCCGGATATCCTGCAGAAAGTCAGGGTTGTGGTGGGTAAAGGTGCCCCTCATATAGTAATTTTTGCCGCCTCTTTCCCGTACCAACTTCTGGAACTTCGGCACAATGCGCTCCCAGCTTCCGTTGCCGGCATAGTCCACACGGTAACGGTCATGCACTTCTTTTCTCCCATCCAGGCTCAGGACTACGTTACTCATTTCCCGGTTGGCAAAGTCTATCACGTCATCGTCAATCAGCATACCATTGGTAGTCAGTGTGAAGCGGAAGTTCTTTCCCGCTTCTTTTTCGATGGAACGTGCATAGGCGACCAGATCCTTCACCACCTGGAAGTTCATCAGCGGTTCCCCGCCGAAAAAGTCGACCTCAAGGTTATGCCGTCTGCCGGAGTGCTTCACGAGGAAATCCAGTGCCTGTTTCCCGACCTCAAAGCTCATTACGGCACGTTCCCCGTTGTACTTGCCCTGGCTGGCAAAACAATAAGCGCAGTTGAGGTTGCAGGTATGCGCCACATGCAGGCAGAGCGCTTTGATCACATCGCCGCTTTTCTCCTTGAACTTCCCGGCCAGTGGCTCAAAAACATCGGGAGTAAAGAGCTCTCCTTCGTCTTTGAGAGCAGTAATCTGCTCGTAACAATCCTGCAGTTCTGCCACAGGCACAGAAGTGTGCTTTTCCCGCATCCGCTGCAGGAGCTCTTCTCTGTCCAGTGCTTCATACTGCTGGATCATGTCATAGGCAAGCTCGTCCACCGCATGCACAGCCCCTGAGCATACATCCAGAACGATATTATATCCGCCAAGCTGATAGCAATGAATCATATGTTTCTCCTTTTCAGATCAAGAAAAAATGCCGCCTTTCAGGCGGCATTCAGCTTTGAAAAGATTATTTTTCTTCCTTAACGCTGTTTGTGTTTTCGCACTTCTGGTTGGCAATGCCGCAGCTTGTCTTGCAGGCTGACTGGCAGGATGTCTGGCATTCGCCGCAGCCGCCCTTGGCAGCACTCTCACACAGATTCCGCGTCTTAAGGGTAACAATATGCTTCATGATAGAAACCTCCGAGTTGATTTAAGGTATTTATACCACACTTCCAGCTTCAAGTCAATAATACAATCAGCATTTTGCAAGTGGCACAGAGTCTTCCTTCGGTATCGTGAATCCTGCTATTTTTTTCCTTTTCTGCGCAGATAGACGGCACGGAAAATCAGTACTGTACCGCCTGAAATCAACAGCAGAATGATGAGCCATCTTGCCAAAGGAACTGCCCTGACGCGGATATTAACCGAAAACACAGCCACTCCGAGGATGAAAAGGAATCCTGCACCGGTAACGATTTTCGGCCAGAGCTTCTGCGGCCACGAAAACAGACAGATTGTACCGGCCAGAAACGGCATCACACAGATACCGGTGCGGACATAGATCCCGCCGATCCGGATGCCGTGGTTGAACATAGGGGTCGAAACATAGATATTCTTTGTCAGAAGAATAATCCCTGCGATGAACATCCCTACCCCAAGCAGAAACTCTGTCAGTTTATCTTCTCTTATGTCAAACTTCATATTCTTACTCCGGATACCAAAACTTCTGTTTTTATTTATTGTACTCGAAGGGTATCATCTTGTCAAACAAAAACACAAGGAAGCACGGATCATAGTTTTGTTCTCTGCCCGCCTTATAACGGTTCATCCCTTTCTTTCCAGCTTTCCCTGACATTAAAGTTCCCCGTCTTTAAGCGTGGATATCAATTCTTCATCCATGATTTTTCTCCGCGCTATAAATTGAACTGGAATAGAACTATTATAGCATCAAAGCCTGTAAACACTTTCCCAAGAAACCACGTAAGCTGTTAATATATCGTTAGAGAAACAGAGGTTCTGTTCAGTTTCAGCTAACAGTTATAAGGCAATGACTTTCTTTTTTGAAATAATCTTGTTTTCATTGGGATTAAATGGTATCATACCATCAGTTTATAAATGAGGGTGATCCTATGATTCGAAGGGCGCTGCTTGCCAAACAGAAAGAAGCGCTCCTTTCTGTTCTGCCTGTTACGGCAATTGTGCTTTTGATTTCTCTGACACCACTGGTAAGCTTTTCGGTTCAGGAAATCATTATCTTTGCAGCATCTGCCCTGCTGATGATCGGTGGAATCGGCCTTTTTAATCTTGGAGCCGATCTTGCCATGACGCCCATGGGAGAGCATGTCGGTGAAGGGCTGACAAAATCAAAACGCCTTGGAATCCTTCTGCTCGTTTCACTGGTAATGGGTATTCTGATCACCATTGCCGAGCCTGATCTGACCGTTCTGGCCGGGCAGGTCAGCGCAGTAATCCATCAGAGGGTTCTGATTGCCTCGGTTGGCATAGGTGTCGGGCTCTTTCTGCTGATAGCCGTACTGAAAATTGTGCTGAAATACGATTTGAGTGCACTGCTTTTTTTCTTCTATATGATACTTATCATGCTGGCAGCAGTATTAATGGAACATGGGAAACGGGAACTTTTGCCGCTTTCGTTTGATTCCGGGGGGGTAACGACGGGTCCCGTAACCGTGCCGTTCATTATGGCACTTGGAGTTGGCATTGCACAGACTGTCGGTGGAAGACGTGCTCATGAAAACAGCTTTGGTCTGGTGGCACTGTGCTCAGTAGGGCCAATCATTGCTATGCTCGCACTTTGCGTCGCTTCCACAGGCACATTGAACTATGCTGTCCCTGATTACTCTATCCCTGCAAATCCCCTTCCTGCTTTTCTTCATACACTGGGAGAGACTGCAAAAGAGGTAGCAAAGTCTCTGCTTTTGATTGTGGCTTTCTTTGCCACGCTGCAGATGACTGTGTTACGGTTGCCCGGCAGGAAACTGCTGCAGATTCTGATTGGCGTAATTTACACGTTTACCGGGCTTGTTCTCTTCCTCACGGTAGTGAATATAGGGTTCATGCCCATCGGATATCACCTTGGGAAGCAGCTTGCCTCTGCCGGCAGTGAGAAAGTGACGCTTTTCGGTTTTGTCATTGGGATGGTCGTTGTGCTGGCCGAACCAGCCGTTCATGTTCTGAATATGCAGGTAGAGGATATCACCGGAGGTCAGGTGACTAAGCGGCAGATGATGGTCGCCATGAGCATCGGTGTGGGGATATCTATTGGGTTTTCGATGTTTCGCATCATGAAAGGATTTTCTCTTTTATATTACCTCATCCCCGGCTATATTCTCAGTCTCGGCTTAAGCTTTTTCATCCCGCATCTATACACTGCCATTGCATTTGATTCTGGCGGCGTAGCCTCGGGGCCGTTGACATCCAGCTTTATATTACCCATGGCAATCGGTGCCTGTGTTACAGCATCCGGGAGTGAAGCTGTGTTGGAGAATGCATTCGGGATTGTTGCAATGGTCGCCATGACACCGCTGATTACCATTCAGGCACTTGGGTTTAAAAGCATTGTGCAGCAGGCTATGCGTACACGCCGCTCTATTAAGCGTATTCTGTCCGCTGATGATGCACAGATTATTTACTTCCGGTAAAGGAGGTTGTATGCAATGACAGGCAACAAAAAAGAGCTCGCGCCGGTTAAGCTTGAGCTCATCATATGCATTGTGGATAAAAGTAAAGTATTGTTTTATACGGATCTGCTTCAGACATGCGGATCTTCGCTGCAGGTGACAACTGGCGCAAAGGGTACCGCCGACACCAGCATACTTGATATGCTTGGTCTGATGGATCACGAGCAGAGCGCTATCTTTGCCATTCTGCGCTCTGACAAGGTGGAGGAAACCATGGATCTTCTGGAAAACCGGTTTCGGAACATCCGCAACGGAAAAGGGATAGCAATGGTGGTTCCCCTCACGAGCACCATCGGCACACTGGTATACGGGTTTCTTACCGGAGATGAAAGGATGATAAGCAATGGATAAGACTTATGAACTGATTTTTTGCGTTGTAAATACAGGGTTTTCCGGTACAGTCATGGATGCAGCCCGTTCTGCCGGTGCAACCGGCGGAACCATTCTCCGTGGTCGCGGTTCTGCTGGAAAAGAGGCGGAAGACTTTTTCCACATTCAGATTGAGCCGGAGAAAGAAATTGTAATGATTCTCGCTCCTGTCGAGATCAAAGACAATATCATGACCTCTATTTACAGAGAAGCCGGGCTTGCCTCCGCGGGGCAGGGCATCATTTTCTCTCTGCCCGTTACACGCACTGCAGGGCTTTCACAATTACACGAAAACCAGGAAAACAACGCCGGCTGATCCTCACTCTGCTTCTACCATACGATAACCCACGCCTACTTCCGTAAAAATGTATTTCGGATTGGCTGGGTTTTTTTCTATTTTACGACGAATATTTGCCATGTTGACTCGGAAAATATCGCCATCGGGCACCCTCCGCTCCGATCGATCGGTATTTTATCTGATGATATTTTACCATAAACGTCTGTTAAGAGGCTGTTAAGATAGTGGCTACTGCAGCAGCTGAAAAGTCAAGTAGTATGGGACAATTCAGCTATTTTATGGTACAATAGGTGCAAGGAAAAGCTACT
>JBGUNA010000074.1:0-2224 GCA_045117135.1 Candidatus Limivicinus sp.
TCTTGATTATTGTCCCGATTAGTGTATATTATTAGGGACAGGAGGTGATTCGATGGAAGACGATAGCAAAATTTCCCTGATCACAAAACGGATTGACGAGGCGCCTTTGGGTTCGGCATTTGTTACATCTGATTTTACAGATCTGGCAGAATACGAAACTGCCAAGAAAACTATCTCCCGCTTAGAAAAAAAAGGTACGCTGCGCCGGGTGCTTCGTGGTGTATATGACAAACCAAAGTTCAGTTCCCTTCTTCAGGAATACGCTGCTCCTATTCCTGATCAGATTGCACATGCCATTGCCAGGAACTATAATTGGACTATTTCCGCAAGCGGAAACACAGCTTTGAACCAGCTCGGCCTGTCTACGCAGGTACCGGCTGACTGGTCATATATAAGCAGCGGTCCCTACAAAAAATATACATTTGGTAATATTACATTAACTTTCTCACATCGTTCCAACAGCCAAATGATAGGCATGTCAGAAAAGACACTTCTTCTGATCCAGGCGTTAAAAGCGATCGGCCAGGGGAATGTCAGCGATGCAGAGATAAAGCTGATCAGGAAAAGGCTTTCTTCAGACGAATGTCAGAACATCCTCTCCGAATCCCGTCATACGATCAGCTGGGTCTATGAAGTTATCAAAGAAATCTGTAAGCCAGAAAGGTGATCATATATGTACGAAATTGCTAAGCTTCCCAGTGAAGAGCGTGAAATACTCTTTCAGAACGCAGCAGCCAGAAAGGGTATGAATGCAGCTATCATAGAAAAAGATTTCTGGGTCTGCCTTACACTGGATTATCTATTTCACAAATGCCCGTGGAAGAAGGTTTTTGCGTTCAAAGGCGGTACAAGTCTGTCTAAAGTCTACAGCCTGATTGACCGGTTTTCCGAGGATATCGATTTGATTCTTGACTGGAGAATCGTAGGTTATGGGTACAGCGAGCCATGGGAAAAGCGTTCTAATACGCAGCAGCAGAAATTTAT
This sequence comes from Candidatus Limivicinus sp., assembly GCA_045117135.1. Lineage (GTDB taxonomy): Bacteria > Bacillota > Clostridia > Oscillospirales > Oscillospiraceae > Limivicinus. The sequence goes on from JBGUNA010000074.1 coordinate 985, forward strand.
AAACGAATCATCAAATCGCGTAGCTGCTTTCCTGAAAGAAGAATTCCTCCCGGTGTTTAAAGCGGATATGGCTGACTGCGTTGGACGACCGGTTTCCGTTTACATTGACGATGACGATCCTGGAACCGTCAAGTTCGGGTATCCTTGTACTTTTGAAGATGCTTCCCTTCTTCAGGAAATCCGGCTAGAGATTGGTGCATTGGCTGCATGGACGCCGACACAGCTGGCTGATATTCATCCTTATGCTGCTGATTATTATCCCGGAGTTTTCCATCATGCGTTTACGCAGATTCTGACAACAACCGCTGAAAGGACTTTCTGGGAGAAAGCAACCATCCTTCACCAGGAAGCTCTCCGTCCGGATACATCCAAAATCCCGGAAAGATATTCCCGGCATTATTACGATCTCTACTGTATGGCCCATAAGGGTGTACTTGAGAAAGCTCTGGCGCAGAAGGATCTGTTGACTCAAGTTGCGGAATTCAAGCGGACATTTTACCCGCGCAAATGGGCGCAATACGAAAATGCAAGAATCGGTTCACTTAAACTTGTTCCTGCTACGCATAGTATGGATAGGCTCCGCTCTGATTACAAAAAGATGCAATCCATGATTTATGGGTATTATCCGGATTTTGATGAAATGATGCAGTTTATCAAAGACCTTGAGGCTCGAATTAACGCAACACCGTAACCGTGTGCGGAATGCAGCGGAAGAATGTTTTTCGGCGACCAAGGAGCACTGAAATTATGATCAGGAAGATTAGATTATCATAATATACACGCCGCACAATTCATCCTGCGGCGTGTATTCTGTGCCAAGCATTTTGGCCGCGGAAAAAAAGTGTCATCACTGCTGACACAATTGCAAGATAATCAAGCTTTTAGTTTGTCAAATGCTTCCCAGCACAAAGGCAGCTCCTAATAACAACCAAAGTAAAATAGCAATGATAAGAATGTCCATTTTTTGTTTCCTCTCTCATATACAACATGGCAGCCCCTACCGCATGTTCAGCAATCAGTCTCCGATGCCGAAAACCACAGCATCGGCAGAAACATGTCTTCTTTGATGATCCTGATGCTGCATCCCTGGCTTATATATCGCTCTGCTAACATCCTTTTGTTTGACTTGCCATTAGTAATCGAATTCTTCCGGTAGTGGCCAACTACGAGATAATCGGTCTCTTTTGTCACATTCTCCTGTGGTATTCCTCCGAGGTCACGGATCCGGTTAAAGGCTTCG
>JBGUNA010000075.1:0-9083 GCA_045117135.1 Candidatus Limivicinus sp.
AAGGGTGATTATTGCCGGCAAAATCGACTTCAGTGATAAGTATGGTTATAGCCTGAACCAACCGGATATATTCGAACCTGTCAGCAACCAGACTCTTCGCATTTATCCGGTGTATCCTGCAATCGCCGGAATGGCGTCCAGCTATTTGGAGGACACGATGCGAAAGGCAATTGCCTTGAGTATTGCGGACAGTGAGATATTGCCCAGAGAGGTTGTGGATGCCTCCGGAGAAGTCAGCATGCCTATCGCGCTGCGATATATCCATATGCCGAGAACGATGGAAGAGGTGGAAAAGGGGAGAAGCAGGATCCTTTTTAATGATCTACTTTACTTTGCTGTCCACAATGAACTGAACAGAAGCGAAATCTCTGCAGGCAGCCAATATAACATCAGATCTCGAACTCTGCTGAATAAGATCATTACTTCTCTTCCTTTTGAGCTGACACCGGATCAGAGAATTGCCGTAGAGGAGATGCTAAAAAGCGCGGAAGACGGAAGACGTATCAATGCTCTCGTACAGGGGGATGTTGGCTGCGGGAAAACGATCATTTGTGTGCTGATGGCGGTTGCCTTTGCTGACAACGGTTACCAGGCGGTCATAATGGCACCGACACAGGTGCTGGCCAAACAGCATTATGAATCAATCAACGAATTGCTGGCTCCATATGGAGTTCGGACAGTATTCCTGGACAGTTCTCTGAAAAAGAAGGATCGGGAAGCTGCCCTGAAAGCGATTGCAAACGGGGATGCTCAAATCATAATAGGAACGCATTCCTGTGTTGGCAAGGATGTGGTGTATAAAGAACTTGCGCTTGCCATAGTTGATGAGGAACACCGCTTTGGCGTAAAGCAGCGAACCGCTATTGTAGAGAAAGCTTCCAGAGGAGTTCACAGTATCACAATGAGCGCGACACCGATTCCACGCAGCCTTGCACAGGTTGTGTTTGGGGATAATATCCAAATGCATACAATCCGGAGCATGCCGAAGGGACGCCAACCGGTTAAAACACGGATATTCAAGAACCAAACAGGAAACATGAAATTTATCCTGAAGGAAGTCCAGGCTGGACATCAAGCCTATGTGGTTTGTCCGATGATAGAGACCAATGAAAAAGTACCTGGAGTCAAGTCAGTTGAGCAAGTCTCAAAGGAGTACAGCGATTTTCTCGGCCCAGCTGGCGTGCGGATCGCGACCCTAACTGGGAAAACATCAAAAGAGGAGACAGAAGAGATCATCGAAAAATTCAAAGGGGGAGAGCTCGACGTGCTGATTGCCACGACAGTCATTGAAGTTGGAGTCAATGTCCCGAATGCAACAGTCATGGTCATTACGAATGCCGAACGCTTCGGACTCTCTAGCCTCCATCAGCTTCGCGGAAGAGTTGGCCGCAGTGATCTCCAATCCTACTGCGTCCTGCAAAGCGAGGATGAAACGCCAAAAGGATTGGCAAGACTGCAAGTGATGTGTGATACGACTGATGGTTTCAAAATCGCGGAGGCAGACCTTGAACAGCGTGGAGCGGGGGATCTGCTTGGAACTCAGCAGTCCGGGGATAACAAGTATGTTTCACTGATGATCGCGAACCCGGAGAAATATCAGTATGCGCTCAAAGTTGCCAAAGAGCTGATCCAAAGAGGGAAAGATTGTTGCCCTCTTATGGAATCCATAATGACAGAGCGGAGTCAATCTGTATAAGGAGCGTTAGGAGAAATGAAACAAATCAGAGTAGAGGACCAAGAGAAGGTTCAAAGAATTCTTAAAGAGACGACAATCTATATTGTAATCTGCACCGTTGTTGTACTTGTGATGACATGTGTGTTGTCAATAAATTATGTGCCGAGCGAATCGATGGAGCCGACGATTCATAAAAAACACCTGATCCTGAACTGGCGTCTGCCTTATCTGCTTGGAGACCCGGTTCCGGAATATGGGGACGTTGTCATATTTCGCGAGAATGGGCCACAAAATCGCCTGCTGATCAAGCGGGTGATCGGACTGGCGGGTGATGAGATCAGGATTTCGGAGGGAAAGGTTTATCGCAACGGGGAAGAGCTGGACGAACCGTATTTGTTGATACAGGAGTCCACCTATTCCGCTGCTCCAGAATTCCTTGTGCCGGAAAGTTCTCTGTTTGTCCTGGGCGACAACCGCTACAAATCCAAAGATTCTCGCTTTATGGAGGAAACCTATGTTTCGGTTGAGAACCTCTATGCTCGCGAAATCTTACAGTTGCCGTTCTCAGTGCCATTTTTTTAGGATGATGGTGACAAAAAGAAAAATACGACATAGAATAATCGAGAGAATAGAGGAGAGAGGTGAAATCTTTGGCATACAACGTCTATGTCGCCTGTGATCGCTGTGGGGAAGATCCCTTCGTGTGGACAAATCAAACAGCTCCGATTAGCCGAGCGAAAAGAATTGTGAAGGCGGCGGGATGGCACGTTACGAAGGATGGCGCCTGGTACTGTGCAGAGTGCTGGGAAACAATTCGACGGGCAGAGATGATCGTTTATGGAGAAATCGTCGAATGAGCAGGGGAGTAAAAGATCAGACAAGAAACCGGCTTTATAAGGAAAAGACAATTCTTCGTTAAATTGTGGTTTAACGAAACCTTATGCCGAGCGCTACAAGAAGGGAAATGGAATGGCTACCTATTATAATTCTGCCAAACCGGACAATTTTAAAATCAAGGATTTTGAACTGCCAACATTTGCAAATAAATATCTTCAGTTTCTGTCGATAGAAAAAAACACCGCTCCTGGAACCATCTTCAACTATGCTGTTTCTATTCGCACTTTCCTGCGCTGGGTAAAATCACTTGATATGGGCGTATCTGCTCCAGAGGTATTCAGTGATATTCCTGTTCAGAATATGACTGTGGAAAGCATCGCCAGTCTGGCAACATCCGATATCTATGACTTTTTGGCTTTCTGCAAAATGGAAAGGTCCTGCGGAGCCAGAAGCCGATCTGCAAAGTTGGCAGCAATTCGCTCCCTGTACGATTATCTCCGGAAACGAGACCCCTCAGGATTGATAACGTCCAACCCTGCAACGGATATCTCTTCTCCAAAGAAAGAAAAAACGCTGCCCGTTTTTCTCACGGTAAACGAGAGTAAACAGCTGTTGAATGCGGTGTCAGGACGGTTTGCGACACGAGACTATTGTATTCTGATTTGGTTTCTGTCCTGTGGCATGCGGCTTTCTGAACTGGTGGCGATAAATCTGCAGGATGTCAAGGACGACACGCTGAGACTTCACGGAAAAGGCCGAAAAGAACGCATAGTCCATCTCAATAAACCATGCCTTGCAGCCCTTGAAAACTATCTGATTGATAGGGCAAAATATCTGGAATCGCACGAAAATGCTGATAAGGAGGCTCTTTTCCTCTCGATGAATGCAAGCATGGCTAAACGTCTCTCGGGACGGCGTGTGGAACAGATTGTGGACAAGTATATCCTTGCTGCTGGCTTACAGGGCAATGGATTCAGTGCTCATAAACTAAGACACACAGCTGCAACCATAATGTATAGAGACGCGGGCGCTGGTGTATTGGAGATTCAGGAGATTTTAGGACATGAGAACGTTCAGACTACGACGATCTATACCCACACCAGTGGTGAGCTGGTAAAGTCGGCTTTGGACAACGTTGGAGCTCTTCTTAAATAAACCTCAGCAAAACTGACGAAATTGCAGAGAATTGTTAATATTTCTGCTGTTTACATCACTTCGGTTGAAATTGAAGGCGAATGCTGGTATACTTTGCATACTCAGAATTTGAGTATAGATGTTTTATGGAGGTTTCCTATGAACAAGACTGAACTCGTAAAGAAAGTTGCAGCAGAAACAGAAATGACCCAGAAACAGGCTGCTGCCATTCTCGAAAGTGTGCTCGGAGCAATCCAGGACGCAGTTGCTGCCGGCGATTCCGTAAGCCTTATCGGCTTTGGAACCTTCTCTTTGAAGTGCCGTGAAGCCCGCGAGGGACGTAATCCCGCAACCGGCAAAACAATGACATTCGCAGCCAGCAAGACTCCCGTCTTCAAGGCTGGTAAGGCGTTCAAGGAAAAAGTCAACGGGTAATCTTTTCAAGCAAATGAAAAAACCTCGTCCCCTGCTTTCGGCATGGAACGAGGTTTTTTAATCGGATGATGGACAATGAGTGATAGAGAAACACCACTATTTTGATCCGACATCAGCAAGCGCATCGGGATCTTTATCTCCCAGCATCCAGTAATTGCACTCACCGTCACCATCTGCAAGCGTTTTGTGTCGGATCAGTTTTCCATGCATCGCTGCACAGGTGACCTGGTCAATTGCACAAAGATTTGGCAGGAAATCCAAATATCCGTGCTTTCTCGCGAAGTCATTCAGGGGGCATGTGTCATAGACAAATGCGATCCCTTTCTCATGCCCATCGGGGCTCATTCGCATTACCCAGGTGTTGCCCCATCTGTTTCCGCGGTATTTTTCCGCCTTCTTCTGATAACTTTCAAAGTAGCGATTGATCAGCCGTACAGCCAATCTGCTTTTCAACAGACGATTTGCGTCAAAATGAGAGAGCATCCGCAGAGATTTTCCCATAACCTCTCTCATAAGCGGATCCAGATCCTCTTTTGGAAAACTGCGGTCTACCGCTTCATAAAACGCGAAGAAAGCGTAGCATTCCAGAATGTTTTTTGACATGGGATTGCTTTTCCCGCCCAGGTCACCTTCTTCACGGATCCATTTTTCATCAAGAGCAACGGCCCGGTTCCAGCGTTTTTCCGCTTCCGCCAAGGAGTAATGCTCCCGCAACCATTTTTTCATGGCTGGCTCAAACAGTTTCAGATATTTATCCATGTGCGTGCCTCCAAATCACTTGAAATCATCTCTTTACCACGTGGAAATCACAGCAGTCGCCGCCAGCTCCGAGCGTCTTTGTCCGAATTAGTTTTCCACCTTTATACTCTATGGTGGGATAGTCCATCACACACATATGCGGCATCAAGAACATAAGATTCTCCTGCTGGGCGATCTTGCACACACCACATTCCCAGTGCGTGACATAGTACTCCGGCACGGAAAGATCATAGGAAAAGTCAAAGACCCAGTCCATGGGATACTGTTTTTTCTTTGATCTTTCGGAGCCCTTCACATATTTGTCAATCTCCTTCTGATCAAAGCAGTTTTTGCCCTTATAAAACTTCTTCATCGTGTCGCATTTGCAGATAGCATCAATCATGCCGTCAAATACTTCCATGGTGATGCGCTCCGGATCCGCCTTGTAGTATGCAAAGCCATAGCAGGCCAGATACATCACTGGGGCAAACATGTTGTCTTTCATTGAGCCCACGGACGGTGTTCTGAAAACCAAGGCCTTGTATTCAGCCATATGCTTTTTCCTAAAGGAGCTAATGTCAATCTTCGGAACTGCCTTCTCGGTATACTCGTATATAGTCTTCGCAAACATCTTTGAAAACAGCATTCCCATCAATCCGTATTTCATTGGTTGCCTGTCCCTCCATAGCCGGTTTTTTCAGTTCCTGCTAGACCTTCAAGTATTCTACCATTCTCTGATATGCAGGTTTCGCCTCAGCCACTAAAGGCATGGCTGAGTACGCATGATACATTCCCTTACCTATTTCAAGCTTCACGGTTGCCCCATAGGAGCGAAGTCTCTCAGCCGTTGATTCGGCTGCGGCAGAGAATATTTCGTCTCCGCCATAAGTTAAATAAACATCCTTTGTTCCGGAATATATGCCGCGCTGCATGTATCGTAAATGCTCCGGCAGAGCCTTGTTCCCGGCCATCCCCGCAAAAATGTTGTCAAGAGCTGTAGTGCTCATGATGACGTCCGTCTTGTTCAGCTTCTCAGCTTCAATCCTCTCCTGAGGCTCCAATTCCGATCCCGGGGAGCTAAGATACAGTTTTCCAGGAATGGGAAGTTTTTCTTTATCCAGATTGATATACGAAATCAGACAAAGCGCCATGAACGCGCCTGACGAGCCACCCAGAAAAGCGATCTTCTCTGGGCAGTACTCATTGAGCATCAGCTTATACATGTCGTACAGCATGTCCAATACGTCATAAAGATCATTATCCGGGCACAAAGGGAAATAGGGCAGCGCAAAATCTCTTCCGGTCTCTTTCGCGAGACGGAGGACTTCTTTTGCCTGGAATGGCTTGGGATACTTCAGCATACCGCCGCCGACGAGATAGACGCACAGCGAATCCGATGGCTTTCTGTGGCGTATCATCAGAACCGGTGAACTGTCAACAGTGATCGTTTCAATTTCAAAATCCGGGTCTGACAGAACCGGAATATTGGGCTTCGCTTTTGCAGTTTTAAACAGCTTCATCAGATCATCATACGGTTTGGCCATCATCTTCTGAACCGGGATGATTCTAAATGCTTTTTTCAGGAGCTCATATTTCACAGACATATTTGATTCCCTCATTCTAAGCTGCTGATATGCGTTCAAAAGGCGATCTGACCTTCATGAATCCGATCCTCTTTGCCTACCAGCTTAAGTGCGCATACGAGATACATCAGAAGCCACCCGAAAGATTCGGATCCGGAGTCCAGACCTTCCGCAATATAGTTCAACAACTGCCCAAGAGGCATCATAACGAGCGGGTTACAGATCAAGGCAATTTTTTTCAGAGGGAGCCTTCCCGTTACGACCAGACCAATCCAACCGATAGTAACCAGACCATCACAGATCAGAAAGCCAGCCCCGAGTGGAACCGCTATGCTTTTCAGCACACGGATCACCATATCAATCGATGCCTGAAGGCTACCGGTTGCTTCCATTCCAGCGTTGAACACAACAGGAAGCATGCAGATGCCAATATGAATGAAGGCAAAGTACAGGATCCCACCCCAGTTTGCGATCTTAAAGAGCTTATACAGTTTGCTTTCTTCCAAGCCGTATTTCTTCTCCATGACCGTCATCAGTTCTGTTGCCGCAACAGAGAAAAGCGCGGCACAGATAAAGCCGAGGACAGAAGAAACCGCGTATCGCCAGTCTGGCACCACATTGGCGGTTATGCCCATATAAGCGTCCGGAGAATCCGAAAAACTGAATGTGCCAAAACCAAGCAGGTAATCTCCGACGATTGCCATAAGCATGGCATATACGCCAAACAGAATCTTTTGTCTTGAAGTCAGTCTTTTCATACCACTGGCCTCCGCATGAATGTTTCTATTTCTTCAACATACTCCTTCGGATGCGCTGCCATATAGCCGCAATGAACATAGCCCTTGCGGATCGTGAGCTCCGCTTTTGGCATATAGATCGGGATCGTTTTTCTGGAATACTTCAGATCGAAGTCCTTTTCTCCGAAATCCAGATGAAGCTTTTTCTGCTCTTCATCTGTCAGTTTCCTTAGGTCGTAATGACAGCAGGCGTGGCAGATCGCGTCGATATCCTCCGGCGTGATGCACTCAAAGTTCTTTGCCATCCGCTTTGCGAAGTCATATCCGTACATTTTGACGAGCATGGAAGAAGGTTTGCCTTGCAATTTCACAGACGGTTTCTTCCTTTTGCGGAACATCCTGCTCATGAACCATTCCCCAAAGCTGGCGCTATTGCTGAGCGCCACACCGTCAAACCAGGCATGGCGAACGTCGAAATCAGGGTCAAGGAAGAGCCTGTAAGCCACCGCAACGCCCATAGACGCGCCATAGACAAGGTCAATCGTTGTACAGCTCGTTTCCAGCAGGAAACTCTTCAGCGTCCGGTATTCTTCGTCGGCGCTGACATAGGCTCCGGCTTTTCCGTGGCCGCCCTGATCGGGAGCAATGAAATGATACGATCATTGAAAGTACGGCTTGAAGGCCGCGCGCAGAGCGCCTCAGTTCTCGAAGCGTTAATCAGACCCAACAAGAGTCGAAAAACCCCGGAAATACGCCATTTCCGGGGTCTTTTCATGCCCGTGAATCTTTGATGGCTTTTGATGGCGAATCATGGATTTTATCGGGAATTTAGTAGTTAATGCTGAGACAATAGTTAATGAATGAGACAAAAAAATGAAAATGAGCGAGAGCAAGAAGTGTCCTTGTGCTCATTTCTGGCTCCGATCCTGTCTCCTCAAATAATTGTCTCAGGCCACTAAAATGACCCCATATTACCGAAAAGGAACGTTTGACGGATTCTGACGGAATCCGACATTTCTGATCCGGCTTTATCCGCGTTTAGGCGCTCAGCAGAAAGTTCTTCCTGCCGGGCGTCTTTGTCTTCCCAGAAGAAAAGCCTCCATACATAGCCCGGTTGCTGTACGAAACGGTAGCCGGGCTTTTTTCATTTCTGCAGGCTCTGCAGAACCATCATGAAAAAGGAGGATTATTCGATGGAAAAAGAAACGATCGTAATCGACGGCGTGCGTTACTTCGCTGACCGTCCCAAAAGCTGCAGAGGCTGTTTCTTCTGGAAGAACCGAAAAGCAGGGTGCTCTCTCAAGAAGGAGAACTGCTACTACCTGGCTGAGTCTCCGAAAAAGAAATCGCCCTGTGACGGCTGCTGCTATGGCCCCTGCGTCAGCTTCTGCATGAAGAAATGCATGAACGAGGTCTTTAAGACGAAGATGGAGGTGCCGGTCAATGCGTGAGAATGGAGGATTGAACTTCTACAGAAACCTCATGAAGCACGAGGTGACAGTGGACCGGAACAAGACGGCTCCCAGGTGCAGGAACTGCTGCTATTTCCATCCGGACTTCAAGTACCGCAGATGCCTGTTTGCCACATGTCCTTATGGGAAGACCGATAATGAGGTGTTTCGACAGAAGCCACTTCCGAAGGACAAGTTTTCAGGTCGGGAGGTGGTGATATGAGTGCATGGCTATGAGTTTTTTCATGGTGGTGCCGGGAAGCATTTCAACTTCTTTCAGCTTCCTGAGGATCTTGTGTTCAATGATTGCTTTAAGGAGCTGTCAACCGATGCGAAGGTTCTCTATTGCATCATGCTGAAACGGGTCGGACTTTCCTATAAGCATGGATGGATGGACAGTGCAGGCCGAACCTATATCATTTATACGCTTGAAGAAGCCATGCGGGTCTTTCACTGCGCGAACCAGAAAGCCACCAAACTGTTCAATGAGCTG
>JBGUNA010000076.1:0-19206 GCA_045117135.1 Candidatus Limivicinus sp.
CCAGAATTTCGATATTGGCGTCCGGGTGCTTACTCCCTGGTATGAAGGCGGCAACGATGACCTGACACTGCGGATGCTCTCCGGTCAGAAGAGTGAAGTACTGGTGGTGTTGCCTAACGATGCAGCGTTCCTGGATGAAATCCGCCAGTACCTGAAGATTGAAAAATTCCTGCGCCTGAATACGTCTACGCAGCTTGCCAAGTATGAAACGATCAAAGAGGCAAAACGTGTGGAAATGCGGGAGCGCAATGCGAATGCAAAGCTGTATCTGACAGACAGCTTGAAGGAAGCAACTATCTATGTGAACGGCGATGTGGCCCGTGTTTCCGCGAAGGAAGTTTCTTCCCGCATCACCGAAGCCTTGGGCAGGCTGGTTCAGACCGTTTATAACAAGCTCTCCTATATTGATGCGGCTATGGGTGAAGCAGAAATCCGGAAAATGTTCCACTCCACCAATCAGCTGACCCTCGGCCTTGAAGGTGGTACGGATGCCAACACCCATGCGCTGGATGACGTGCTGCAGTTCATCGCTACGAATACCCATATGCACATGAAGACTTCTATGAAGACGGTCAAGGATCGTTTCATGAAGGCTCCATATGGTTTTGTTGAGGATGATGTACATTGGCTGGTTGCGCGTCTGTTCAAGCGCGGCGATCTCGCATTCACGGTCAATGGCGCAAGTGTCAATCAGAACAACAAGACAGATGAGGAGCTGATCAGCTTTATCACGAAGAAAGCCTTTGTAGAGAAGCTCCTTCTGGAAGAGCGTATCCGTGTCAACGAAAAAGACAAGAAGGCTGTCCGTGACGTGATGAAAGAACTCTTCGGTACTGCTGGTGTGGCAGAGGACGAAGACAGCATCATGAAGAACTTCCAGAGATACGCGCAGAATACAATCAACGAGATTCTGCGTCTGGAACCGCAGTATCAGAATTATAATTACCCCGGCAAGAAAGTCCTGGATACCGGCAAGAAGCTGATGCAGAACGTAATTCAGCTTCAGTCCCCGCTGGAATTCTTTAAGTATGTCTCCCAGAACAGAGAAGACTTCTATGACTTTGCTGAAGATTATGAACCGGTAAAAGCATTCTTCAATGGTGAACAGCAGCAGATCTTCACCAGAGCATTGGATATGCTTGCAATCTATGATGACAGCAAGACTTACATCGTAGATGAGGAGCTGGAAAAGATCGTTGCGGAGATGCGGCAAATCACCAAACAGGACAAGCCGTACCCCAATATCCCGAAGCTTCCCGAACTGCGGAGCCGGTTCATGGAAGCTTATATGAAGATTCTCAACCGCGAGGAGAAACCAGTTCTGGATGCTATCGATCAGGCGCAGGCCAGAGTGATCGAAGTCCTGAACACGAAGGAGTATGCGGATCAGAAGCGCTCCAAGTATATTGAACTCTTCCATGAGATTTACGATGGTGCGCAGCATTGCAACAACGTATCCTCTCTCAGAAGTTTCGCGGATAAAGCGGATGCCCTGAAAATCCGCTTGATGAACGAGATGGATGCTCTGGACCGTCAGATTGCCTATGAAAAGGCGTTGAAGGCCAAGAAGGAAGCTGAAGAGGCCGCACGCAAAGCAAAGGAAGAAGGAAAAGAAGTAGAGATCGTCACACCGGTTCCGGAAGCTGTGAAGATCAAGAAGACGAAGAACGTCACCATCAAGAACATGACGAATACCTCTTCCTGGAGACTGGAGAGTGAGCAGGATATTGACCAGTATCTTGCAGCGCTCAGAAAGGCTCTGGTTGAAGAGCTGGAAGGAACGGATATCGTAAACGTCGAGTTCTGATCCCTGATAGAAAGGAAACGGTGCAGGTATGAATAAGACTGCCATAAAAAACTTTGCCATCTGGGCAAGAAATAAACTGATCGCAGATATCAGCTACCGTGCCGGCCTGATGGGGATCACTGCGGACGGCATTCAGAGAGCTTTGCCGCAGTCCACCGGGACGACGGAGTTCTACGATATCGGTACGGCAGAGCCGTATTCCATCAGCGGTGAGGCTGTCAAGCAGCGGAAGCATCTGGTGGAGCTAATCCAGCGGAAAGAGAAAGAAACAAACTACAAGACTGCCTATAAGTACGTCCTTGAGGAGGTTGCCTATACCTGGTTCAACCGCCTGATTGCCGTGCGCTTTATGGAAGTCAACGACTATCTTCCCTCGCATATCAGAGTGCTTTCCTCTGACACTGGAAAGATGGAGCCGGATTTGGTGACGAATCCGTTCAGCGCGGGGCTATCCTTCACACCTGAGGAGGAACAGGCCATCTACCAGCTGAAGCAGGAAAACAAACTGGATGAGGTTTTCCGCATTCTCTTTATCAAACAGTGCAATGCTTTGAATGAGAACCTTCCGGCATTGTTTGAGAAAACCAGTGATTATACGGAGCTGCTGCTGAATCTGTCCGTCATTGATCAGGATGGAGTGGTCTATCATCTGGTGCATGATATCCCAGAGGAAGACTTTGACGTAGAACGTGGCGGCCAGGTGGAAATCATCGGTTGGATGTATCAGTATTACAACACCGAGCCCAAGAACGAGGCTTTTGCAAAGAAGGGCAAGATTACAAAAGAAGAAGTACCTGCTGTTACGCAGCTCTTCACGCCAGATTGGATTGTCCGTTATATGGTAGAAAACAGCCTTGGCCGTCTTTGGGTGGAAGGACACCCGAATGATAGCCTTAAGGCAGGTTGGAAATACTATCTGGAAGAAGCTGAACAGGAGCCGGAAGTACAGGCAAAACTGACTGAAATTCGTGCAGAATATGCGAAATTGAATCCGGAAGATATCAGGGTGATCGATCCCTGCATGGGCAGCGGTCATATCCTGGTGTACGCATTTGATGTGCTGATGCAGATCTACGAGAGTGCTGGTTACGGACAGCGCGACGCAGCAAGAAGTATTCTGGAAAATAATCTGTATGGTCTGGATATCGACGACCGTGCATTCCAGATGGCGTATTTTGCTGTCATGATGAAAGCCCGTCAGTATAACCGTCGGATTCTTAACGGTGAGTACAAGCCCAATGTCTATTCAATCCAGGAGAGTAACGGCATCAATCGGGATCAGCTCAAATACTTTGGCGCTGGACTGAACGATTTTGAAAAGAACAATGCTATTGCCCAGATGACAGGGCTGTTAGACACGTTCAAGGATGCAAAGGAATATGGCTCTATTCTGACGGTAGATCAGTATGATTGGACACTGCTTTGTCGGTTCGTGTCCGACATTGAAGTTGTTGGGCAGTTGAGCATGTACACTGTAGGCTTGGATGATACTGCGGAACAGCTGAATCAAATGATTGCACAGGGAAAGATTCTTGCACAAAAGTACCATGTAACAACTACGAATCCACCGTACATGAGCCCGGCAAACGGATCAAAAGAATTAAGCGATTATGTGAAGAAGAATTATCCGGATAGCAAAGCCGATTTATATGCTGTCTTTATTGAAAGATGTAAACGGTTCACTATAAAGAATGGTTATCAAGCAATGATAACTATGCATGCTTGGATGTATTTACAGAGCTTTGAAAAGTTGCGGCCCAAGATGCAGTCAATCATTATCACGAATATGGTGCATTTGGGTGCAAGAGCATTTGAAGATATAGGCGGTGAAGTAGTACAGACAACATCATTTGTTCTGTGCAATACAATTATCAATGAGTTCAGGGGCGTATACTGTCGGCTATTAAGCGCAAATTCACAAAGCGAAAAAGAAAAGCTATTTCTATCGGGAGAATCTCGATACATTGCATCACAAAATGATTTTAAAAAACTTCCTGGTGAGCCTGTCGCATATTGGCTTTGTATAAATGCCTTAAAAGCATTTGACAATAAGGCACTTGGTGATGTGGCCCTCCTTTGTCAGGGGTTGACTACAACTAATAATGATTTATATGTGCGTCATTGGTATGAAGTCTGCATTAGCAATATTGGCTTTGGAATCAATAATGCAGATAGCGCTAAGGAAAGTCAAAAAACTTGGTTCCCATTTAACAAAGGCGGTTCTTTTAGGAAATGGTACGGAAATAACGACCTTTTGGTTAATTATGGGAACGATGGAGAGGCCATAAAAAGAGATGTTTTAAGAAAATACCCATATTTAAAGACTCCAGATTTTGTCGTAAAAAATTCTAAAACGTACTTTCATGGAGGTTTAACTTGGTCGGCTCTGAGTAATGATTTTTCAATCAGACAATTCCCTGATGGTGCCATTTGCGCAGACAAGGGACAAGGACTATTTGCAGATGTAGATATTCAACTTTACTCTGCTGCATTATTAAACAGCAAAGTTGGTGCATATTTTCTTCAAGTAGTATCACCGACATTGGATTTCAACTGCGGATATGTTAGGAAAGTCCCGTTCATATCAAGCAGTGGTTATTCTAATAGAATTAGAGGTCTTGTTGCAGAATGTATAGGGTTTTCGAGAAGTGATTGGGATTCCTTTGAAACCTCATGGGACTTCCAGCGCCATCCGTTGCTGAAATGGCGAAACATCAGTGAATCGAATCGAACGGTAGCATCACAATATGGCGCCGCAGTTCAATCTTCTGTTGACTATGCATACTCAGAGTGGATGTTTGAGTGCGATGATCGATTTGACCGGCTCAAAGCTAATGAAGAGGCGCTTAATCGTATTTTCATTGATATTTACGGTTTGAACGAAGAATTATCTCCGGAGGTTGCTGACAGAGACATTACTGTCCGCAAGGCAGATTATCAGAGAGACATTAAAAGCCTTTTGTCCTATGCTGTTGGATGCATGTTTGGTCGTTATTCTTTAGATGTTGAGGGTCTCGCCTATGCGGGAGGAGACTGGGATGGAAACAAGTATAGTTCCTTTACTCCTGATACTGATAATGTGATTCCCGTCACAGATGAAGAGTACCTTGAAGATGATATTGTTTCCCGGTTATGTACCTGGTTGAAAGTTGTCTATGGGGAAGAAACTCTTGAAGATAATCTTGATTCCATTGCAAATGCACTTGGAAATAAAGGCGCATCCAGCCGTGAGGTCATTCGGAACTATTTCTTGAATGATTTCTTTAAGGATCATTGCCAGACATACTCGGTGAGTGGCTCCGGTAAACGTCCGATTTACTGGCTCTTTGATTCCGGCAAGCAGAACGGATTTAAGGCATTGATTTATTTGCACCGTTATAATGCTGATACCATCGGCAATCTCCGCATTGATTATCTGCATCGTATGCAACGTATCTATGAGAGTGAGATCAGCCGCATGCAGGATATGATCGATCACAGCACGAGCGCGCGTGAAGTTGGACATGCTACCAATCGCCGAGAGAAATTAACTAAGCAACTTAAAGAGTGCCGTGAATACGACGAGAAGCTTGCGCATCTGGCTTTGTCTCGTATTGAGCTCGATCTGGACGATGGCGTAAAGAAAAACTATCGCAAGATTCAGACTGCGAATGATGGGAAATTCTATGAGGTTCTTGCTGATTCTAAGAACATCATGTCCAAGGAGTAACGGAGGTATAGCTTATGGCAGAGCTTAACCTAAAACAAATCATAGATCGACTGAATGCCGAGTTTACGGGCGATACCCGGAAACTGGTTTTCTGGTACGACGACAAAGCTGAGTTCGCGGAGGACATTGAAAGCGTTGAGCTGGAGAATGCCAAGGTTTATCAGCTGAAGCCGGATAACCAGTTTGCAACGAAGCGTTTCCTGGAGCGGGAGGATACGACGACAAACTATTTGATCTATGCTCCGTTCCCGAAGCCGGATGTCAGAGAAAACCATCTGGAAGACACTCTGCTGTATTCCAAGCGCTTCTTTGCAGACCGTGCTTCGCTGCTGTCCGTTGATCTCGGTATTGAGGAAAAATACAAGCCGATCATCGAGAAGCATATTAAGTTCTTTGCCAGCAAAGAGCGAACACAGCGCTTCTATGACCTGGAGATCGAAAACTTCAACGAGGAGAATATCCTTGTCGGACTTCTGAGCGCGGTATGCAAGACGCGCACCTGCTCCTTCGAGGAAGTGCTGCGCGTCATGATCACAGAGGGATCGCTGGAGGACAACAAGTTCCTTGCTGAAATGGAGAAGTATGATCTTCTTCCGTCTTTCTGGAAGCTCTGTGAACAGCAATTCGGCTATACCGATGCCAAACCGACTTTGGAAAAGCTGATCGTTACGATGTTTGTCACATCGACCGCGAGACAGCTCGGTTGCGAAGTGCCGGCAGGCTGGAAGAGCTTCGTTTCCTACAAATCCGGGAATATCATTGCTTTCCTGGATAACCTGATGAACAGCGTGCTTTACAGCGGACGCTTTGATGAATTGTCCAAGCATGTTTCTGATGGCCTGAATACCATGTCGGCCTTTGCCGGGATGCAACCGGAAATGCTGATTGATGTCGAGACTTTCATCTCCGCAGATCAGATACTTGTGAAATGGCTCATTGACCGGCTGACAGCTGAAGATACCGGCGCAATGCTGGATCGCGTCACGATTCCGGAACTCTGTGAGAAGCGGATGAAGATGCATTTCGGAAAGCGGACGAAAAAGACCTATCAGCTGCTTCTGAGTGCTTACCATCTGATAATTGCTGCTAACTACAGCTGCCCTGATGGATTCAAGAATGTAATCAAGCAGTATCTTGCGAAGGATTACCAGATTGATCAGGAGTACCGGAAGTTCTATTACAGCTTTGACCAGATCGAGGATACGGGAGCTTTTGAAGGCCTCCGCACTTTGATCGAGAACATTTATACCAATGAGTACCTGGGCAAGATCATGCCCAAGTGGAACGAGGGTATCCGGGAAACCGGCGCACTTCAGGAAATGCCTTTGCAGCGCAATTTCTATAATCGCTATCTGCGCAATGCCAAAGAGCGCACGGTTGTGATTATTTCGGATGCGATGCGATATGAGGTTGGGCAGGAACTGTTCAAGCGAATGCTGGATGACCCGAAGTGTACCGCAAAGATGGAAGCACAACTTTCTGTTCTGCCGTCCTATACGAGGCTTGGCATGGCCGCTCTGCTGCCGCATAAATCTCTGACAATGACGGATGATTTCCGGGTGCTGGTGGATGATGTGCTGTGTAATGATCTTTCCGGCAGGCAGACCGTTTTGCAGAAACATCAGGCGAACGGTGTGTGCGTGCAGTTTGATGATATCAAGGGGTTAAAGAAAAATGATCTGCGAGATATCTTCACAGGCATGCAGGTGGTTTATGTGTATCATAACCAGATCGACGCTCGTGGCGATAAGGCTACGACTGAGGACGAAGTGTTTGTGGCATGTCAGGAAGCGATAGCAGAGATTATGGATTTGATCCGGAAAATCTCAACGAATGCCAATACATACCGCTTCATTATAACGTCCGATCATGGCTTCATCTATAAGCGGGATAAGCTTTCTGAAAGTGACAAGATCGGTGCCATCAACGATAAGAAGGCATTTATCAACCGTCGCTTCATTGTGGCACAGGAAGCTGTCGTGGATGAAGGTGTCCAGAGCCTATCCATGGGGCTGATTCTGGATAATGATGATACCAAGCAGGTATCCTTCCCTGTCAGCAGTAATGTTTTCAAGGTGGCCGGCGGCGGGCAGAACTTTGTCCACGGCGGATCATCTCCGCAGGAAATGCTCGTTCCGGTGCTGGATATCAAGATGGAACGTGGTCACATGGAAACAAGACCTGCGCAGATTGCTCTGGTCAGTATCGTGCAGAAGATCACGAACCTGATCACAACCATGGACTTTATCCAGACAGATGCCGTCAGCGACACCGTGAAGAAAACGACGTACAAGATGTATTTTGTCTCGGAGGATAACGAGAAGATTTCCAACGAGAATATCTATATCGCTGACAGCCGTGACGCCGATCCGCAGAAGCGAATCTTCCGGATGCGGTTCACATTCAAAAATAAGAAATACGATAAGAACAAGCAGTATTACCTTGTCGTATATGATGATGCTACTGGAATTGAGGCGTTCCGTCACCCGGTTATTATGGACCTGGCGTTTGCGGATGATTTTGGCTTCAACTTCTGATAGATAGAACGGAGGCAAGAGTATGTCGGAATTCTTTGAGACCGATGACAGAAGAACTGTCCTGAAGAATAAGCTCCGTCAGTATTTTGACGGCAAGATCGTGCGTAAAGATCTGACGAAGAAGATCAAAGAGGGAGCCAACGTTCCGGTGTATGTGCTGGAGTTCCTTCTCGGTCAGTATTGCAGTTCAGATGATCCTGAGATCATTGAGCAAGGCGTTGAGAATGTAAAACGCATCCTTGCCGATAATTTCGTGCGCCCTGATGAGGCTCAGAAGATTTTGTCTGTCCTCCGTCAGCGCGGCAGCCACACTGTCATTGATATGATCACGGTGAACCTGGACATTAAACATGACTGCTATGTCTCCGATTTCTCTAACCTTGGCTTGAAGGGTATTCCGATTGACGAGGAATACCCGACAAAATATGACCGTCTTCTCTGCGGCGGTATCTGGTGTATCGTTCAGTTGGACTATGAGTTCATCGAAGAAGAACGAAACGGGACGCCGATCCATATCCGCAAGCTTACGCCGATCCAGATGCCCCATGTGGATATCAATGAGCTGAAAGAAGGACGGAAAGCCTTCTCCAAAGAGGAATGGATCGATGTATTGCTGCGTTCCATCGGTATGGAGCCGGACGAACTGGAGTACCGTGAGAAATGGCTGCTTTTGACCAGAATGCTGCCGCTCATTGAGAATAACTTCAACCTGTGCGAGCTCGGCCCAAGGAGCACGGGCAAGTCTCACCTGTATAAAGAAATATCTCCGAACAGCATCCTTGTGTCCGGCGGACAGACCACCGTTGCTAATTTGTTCTATAACATGGCAAGAAAACAGGTTGGACTTGTCGGCCTCTGGGATTGCGTGGCGTTTGATGAAGTCGCCGGGATTCATTTCAAGGATAAAGACGGCGTGCAGATCATGAAAGACTACATGGCATCCGGTTCCTTTGCCCGCGGCAAGGAAGAAAAGGCTGCTTCTGCATCCATGGTCTTTGTCGGTAATATCAACCAGAGCGTGGATGTCCTTCTGAAAACCAGCAGCCTGTTTGATCCGTTCCCGCCTGAAATGGGTACAGATACGGCGTTCCTGGATCGTATGCACTGCTATATTCCCGGCTGGGAAATTCCGAAGTTCCGTCCGGAACATTTCACGGATGACTATGGCTTTATCACGGACTATTTGTCAGAGTTCATTCGTGAGCTGCGGAAAGAACAGTATGGGGATGCTCTGGATAAGTATTTCCGCTTGGGGAAGAACCTGAACCAGAGAGATACGATCGCTGTGCGGAAGATGGTTGACGCCTATGTGAAGCTGCTCTATCCGGATGGAGTATTCGACAAAGAACAGATCGAAGAAATTCTGACGAATGCGCTTGAAATGCGCCGTCGTGTAAAGGAACAGCTGAAAAAGCTTGGCGGCATGGAATTCTATGACGTGAACTTCTCCTACATCGACAATGATTCCTTTGAGGAGCATTACGTCTCCGTGCCGGAACAGGGCGGCGGAAAGCTGATTCCAGAAGGCATGTGCAATCCGGGCCAGGTCTATACCGTATCCCGTGGAAAGTCTGGTATGATCGGCGTGTTCCGTCTGGAATCTCAGATGCTTCCGGGCAACGGCAAGTTTGACCGTACCGGCCTCGGTTCGGATCGGGAGTGCAGGGAGGCTTCCAATACAGCATTCAGCTTCCTGAAAGCAAACGGGAACCGGATCAGCGGCAGCATCAGCACGACCACAAAGGATTACATCGTCAATTATCAGGATTTACAGGGCATCGGAATGACCAGCAAGCTGGCGTTGCCGACGTTGATCGCACTTAGCTCTATTGCCCTGAGCAAACCGACCGTAAGCTCTCTGGCCGTGCTGGGCGAGATCAGTATCAGCGGAACCATAATCAAGGTAGATGAGCTTGCAAATGCGCTGCAAGTCTGCCTGGATTCCGGCGCGAAAAAGGTATTGCTGCCGATCACTTCTGCCGGTGATCTCGGTACAGTTCCCGCAGAACTGGTCGGATGCTTCAACCTGATTTTCTATAGCAGCGCCGAGGACGCGGTATATAAGGCGCTGGGAGTGGAATGAGGAGGATTTTATAATGTGGAATGATATAGAGACTTCAACAGACTATCTGCATTTTTCTGTTGTTTCCCAAGCGGTTGCGGATATGATTGTTGAATCGGGAAAGAGCCCAATATCTATAGGTGTTTCAGGAAGTTGGGGTTCAGGAAAATCATCGATGGTAAAGATGATCGGACAGGATTTGAAGAACCGCGATGAGAAAAGTGAAAGCTATATCTTTTTAGAGTTCAATGCTTGGCTTTATCAGGGATATGACGATGCCAGAGCCGCTCTGTTACAATCAGTTTCCAAAAAGCTGTCTTCAGAAATGAAAAAGCGGAAAATACCTGAAGGAGATGGTGCTTGGGAGAAATTGAAAAAGTTCACCAAAAGGATAAGCTGGTTTCAGGTTTCTAAATTAGCACTTCCACTTATCGCCGGTTTTATTCCTGGGGTTAATGCGGTAGGTGCAATCGGAGGTCTTGTCTCCGCTATTTCCAATAGTATAGGTAATCCAGAAGAAGCCTCAGCAAACAGCGAGGCTGTCAACAGTGCGTTTGAAAAACTTGCGCCTGAAGTGAAGGAGCTCTTAAAAGCCGAGGCGGCAAAACCAGCAACTGAGCAAATTGAAGGACTCCGAAAAGAATTCCAGGAGCTCTTAGAAAAACTCAATGTGAAATTAGTGGTATTGGTTGACGATCTGGACAGATGTCTGCCGGAAACTGCCGTTTCAACGCTTGAGGCCATGAGACTTTTGCTGTTTGTCGATAGAACTGCTTTTATCATTGCGGCAGATGAACAGATGATACGGAACGGCGTCCGAGCGCATTTTGGAGACGTGGAATTATCCGAAGGCTTAATCACAAGCTATTTCGATAAGCTAATACAAGTGCCGATTACTGTTCCGCGTTTGGGTGTTGCTGAAATCAAAGTATACATTGTTCTTCTGTATATCGAGGCAGATATCAGAAAGAACAATCTGGATGAAAAGATACTTACTGACGCTCAGAAGAATCTAAATGACTTACTCTCTGGCGCATGGCAAACTCCCGTAACCAAGGATACTATCGAAAAGGCTCTGAAAGATATCACTTTGGAGGGACTTTCAGGATATGTCTCTTTGGCAGACCAGTTGGCTGGTATTCTTGCAACGGCAGACAACATTAAGGGGAATCCAAGGTTAATAAAACGGTTCATGAACTCGCTGGAAATCCGCAAGAAAGTTGCAACATTCAACGGTATTACAGTTGATCCGGGGCTTCTTATCAAGATGTTACTCTTTGAAAGATGTGCATCAGCAGGGGCTTTTGACTACTTGTCTCAGCAAGTTTTACAAGATGAGGACGGAAAACCGAACTTTATAAAAGAATTGGAAGATAGTTTGGCAACCGGTAATGAATACAAGGCTCCTGACACAAATTGGGAGACTGATTTCATAAAGAAATGGTTGTTGTTGTCACCTGCTTTAGGCGAAATGGATTTGCGCCCGTTGATTTATTTAAGCAAAGATAGATCCATGCCATTTGCTGCATATGATGAATTGTCGCCTGAAGGAAAGAAAATCTTAGAAGCTTTGAAGATGGTGAAAAATGGACCGTTAAACCAGGGCCTTACTGACAAGATTAAAGGGATTGGCGAAATGGAGTCCACGTTGTTGCTGAATCAACTTGCACGAATTGGCAGGGGTAATCAGTGGAATGTAGACACAGTATGTGCAGCAATGCATATCACAGAAGCATATCCTTCTATAGGGGATAGGCTGGCGCTGGTGTTAGGCGAGATTCCATCGAAATCTGTAAAACCTGCAGTTGTGAATCGGATTAAAGATAAAGAATGGGCAAAGAGTTTGCTTGAAAAATGGGCCAACGATTCAGAAACACCAGCATCGGTTAAAAATACAATAATGCCGAAGAAATCGAGGGGATAAGCATGGGGACTTCCGCTTCAAGTAAAGGACCAGGAGCAGGCGTTTCTTTTGATCCTCCATGGCTTGATGATATTGATGTTCCTGGACAAGATAACCAGAACAGCAATGTGAATCCTGCTATAGGAATTGCTCCGAAAGCGCGGTTTGGAAGTGCGCGAAGAAGTATGGGAGAATATGTCCGTTCCGGTAGTAAAGATTCTGCGCGGAGATCGTTAGGGCATTATTCAAAAACTGGAATGGGCGGAGCACAAAATGTTGCACGCAGGATGCGCACATCAACAAAAACCGCATCAAACTTCTTCAACACTTTCCGATCTCTCAGAGATGACACTACTTTTTCTTTAGGAAAAGAAATATCGGAGCTCAAGAATCGCGGAGCAGACGCATCTGAAATAATTGATGCCATAGTGGATCATGTATGTCCAAAAGGCGGAAGTGTTGATGAGGTATCCTGCCGTGATTCGGGAACATCCGCATTAAGCGAATTTATGGATCAAAATCCAGATGCTGATTTTGGCAATTTGAGCGACGATCAGATTTGGTCATTAACGGCAATATATCTTGGTAATGAGGCTTTTAACAGGATACAGATGGATATTGGTCAGGCCTTTGAAAAGCAGGATGTTCCATATGTTGACCGTGTAACAAGACTGAATGATATGCGCGAGTATATTCAATCGGAAATTGCAATACAGATGGATGCACTGAGAAAAACGGCGGATCAAAATGTGGACATGAATCAACTCTTTCAAGATACGATAAAAAATACATTTGAGGTATTTGAGGTTGAGGTATGAGTAAAGTCATTTGTTATCCGCGCTGCTGTAAACTCTCAGCTTACGATGATGGCGCATTATATTTTGAAGTGTTCTCTACACCCGAAGAAAATCGTATGAATGTAGGACATGTTGGGGTGCAAATCCTTAAAGAGATGCGCAGATCCCAAATACATCCGTCAGTGCCTGCGTTTGATTTTCTAATGATAGCTTTGGGTGTTGTTTCTGCAGACAAGGCTGTATTAAGAAGTGAATGTGCTGATGGATGGACTCGGCAAATTGAGCTGACAGTATATGTTCATGAGTACGATAAGTGGCTACAAGAGAAAAAACAACTTGAAGAGATGCTCCGTTTTTTAACTGGGGATTTTTGGACTATACATTTTGAAAAGCTTGATACACCAATATGCCCCGAAAAGGAGTATCCATTGAGAAGCAATGATTGCGTCTGTTTGCTCTCAGGAGGAATGGATAGTCTTGTAGGTGCCATTGATCTTCATGAGGAAGGACGTAATCCGCTATTCCTTTCCCAGATCGTTAGAGGAGACGCAGAGCATCAGCGCGCTTATGCTGCGGCTGTTGGAGAAGATAATCTATGTCAATGGAGTAGTAGTGTAAAAAAGCATGGAAGGACAGAAAACTCCACAAGGGCGCGGTCAATAATCTTTTTTGCTTATGCTCTTCTGGCATCATGTGGCATTGATTATAACGAAGACGGTCGTAAAGAAATATTTGTTCCGGAAAACGGATATATAAGTCTTAACATTCCGCTTGATCATATGCGGATTGGGAGCTTAAGTACAAAGACAACGCATCCCGTCTATATGCGAATGCTTCAGAACATATGGGACGATCTGGATTTAAAGGTTGATCTTGTTCTGCCCTATAAATATAAAACAAAGGGCGAAGTCCTTGTCGAATGCAAGAACCAAGAAATGATGAGAAATCTTATATTCGGTTCGACAAGTTGTGGCAAGTATCAGAGACATGGATTGCGGCATTGCGGTGAATGCGTTCCATGTTTGGTCAGAAGAGCCGCATTTCTAAGAGCTGGATTAGAGGATGATACTGAGAACGGCTATTGTGTTGAGTCACTAAAAGGATCTGATTCCCAAGATGTTGCAGCAGCAGCCATGGCGTGTATAGAAGTTCAAAATCATGGAATTGAGAGATTCGTTAAGTCGGCTTTGTCATTTTGTGATTCTACTGAAAGAAACGGGTATCTGGGTGTTGTGAGCCGCGGGTTAGAAGAAATCAGAATGCTTTTGATGGAGCATGATGTATTATGATCGATTTCCACTGCCATTTGGATTTGTACGCAGATCCTATGAAAATATTTGATGAGGTAAAGAGAAGGAAAACGGAAGTTCTTGCAGTTACTACCAGCCCCAGAGCGTTTGTCAAAGCATCGCAGTACTTCAGGGGAGCAAATAATGTAAGAGTTGCTCTTGGATTTCATCCTGAACTGGTAAAACAGCGCTCCTCGGAAAAAGAATTGTTTTTCGAACAGATGAGGTCTACGCGATTCCTGGGAGAAATCGGCATAGACGGGTCTCAGAGAGCGAAACAATCCCTTTCTGAGCAGATAGAGTTCTTTGATGAGGTGGTTCATACCGCTGCTGTTCATGGAGGAAAGGTCTTAAGCATCCATTCCAGAGGAGCCGTAAAAGAAGTACTGCAAATCCTGGAGAAATACGAAGGAGAGTATGTTCCAATACTTCACTGGTTTACAGGAAGCGTAAAAGATGCGCAAAAGGCAATTAAACTTGGCTGTTGGTTCAGTGTAAATCCTAATATGTGTTTTACAGCTTCTGGGAAAAAGGTAATTGACTGCATACCACTTGATAGGATGCTTCCAGAAACGGATGCTCCATTTACACAAAAAGATGGGGTGCCATATATGCCGTGGGATACAACAGTGACTTCATATATGGCAAGAGAGAAAAGCATGGGGTTCGATGATATGAATGAATTTCTTCATAGGAATCTACAAGCATTAAGCAATGTAAGATAGGAACGGATTGATATGCAAGGAAATTATAAGGTCATCACCCTTTGCGGCAGCACCCGCTTCAAAGACGAGTTTATGGATGCACAAAAGCGCCTGACGCTGGAGGGCAACATTGTGATTAGCGTCGGCCTCTTCGGTCATTCCGGCGATAACGAAGTGTGGGAAAGCATGGACGAGGGTACGCTGACGAAAACAAAAGAGATGCTTGACGACATGCACAAGCGCAAGATCGATATGGCAGACGAGATATTTGTTATCAATGTCGGCGGTTATATCGGCTCTAATACAAGATCGGAGATTGATTATGCTGTAGCCACTGGGAAACCGGTGCATTATCTGGAAGCAGTTCAGAAATAGGAAGAGAGGCAGCATTATGAAAGGTTCAGAAACAAAGCTGATAAAGTATATGGAGGGCGCGGACAAGCGTTTTGTCATTCCGGTATATCAGAGAAACTATGACTGGAAGATTGAAAACTGTAAGCAGCTCTATGATGATCTGGTAAAGGTGATTCGGAACAAAAGGAAGAATCATTTCTTTGGCAGCATTGTATCTACCTATAATCCGGATGGCGACAATGAGGAGTATCAGATCATAGATGGGCAGCAACGCCTTACAACAGTGTCGCTGCTTCTGCTCGCCATGTATAATCTGATCCGCCAGGGGAAAGTTGCGCCGTCTGACAGCCGCCTCAGTGACCGTATCTATGAAGATTATCTGGTTGACAAATATCAGCCGGAAGAAACCCGCATAAAGCTGAAACCGATTAAGAATGACCGGAAGGCTTTTGGTAAGCTCTTTGACGAAGAGACGGAACACATCGGCGGTTCTAATCTGACGACAAACTACAATTATTTCTACGACCGCATCCAGAAGGAAGAGATTACGATAGATGAGCTGTTTCAGGCAATCAGAAGCCTGGAGATCATCAGTATTCGCCTTGATTCCGACGATAATCCGCAGTTGATATTTGAAAGCCTGAACTCTACCGGTCTGGATTTGTCTGAAGGCGATAAGATCAGAAACTATATCCTGATGGGACAGCCTTCCAGACAGCAGGAAGTCTATTACGAAAAGTATTGGAACAAGATAGAGGAGAATACCAATTATCAGGTCGATCTCTTCGTGCGTGATTATCTGAGCGTAAAGCAGCAGGCCACGCCGTCTTTGAACAAGATTTACTTCACGTTCAAAGGCTATGTGGAAGACAACCATGTGGAAATCGAACCGCTTCTGATCGATCTGCTGAATTATGCTCGGCTGTACAGGATACTGCTAACGGGCAAAGTCTCCGACAAACGCCTTTCTTCCTGCATCTATCGCCTGAACCGTCTGGAAACTACCGTGACAAGGCCATTTTTCCTGGAAGTGCTGCGTTTGCAGGCGGAAGAGATACTTTCGCTGGACGATGTGGTTGATGTGTTCCTGACGACGGAGAACTATCTGTTCCGCAGAACGATTTGCGAGTTACCAACGAACCAGTTGAATAAGATATTCCTGCTCCTTCACAAGGAAGTGCTCCGTTACGACGGGACAACGGATAACTATGTGGAGAAGCTGAAATATGCTCTCCTGTCTAAGAAAGAACGGGCGCGTTTCCCGGAAGATGCCGAATTTGCGGACGCTTTCGGAATAAAGCAGATTTATTCCATGAACGCAAAGAACAAGATGTATATTCTGGAGCGCTTTGAAAACTTCGGCACAATTGAAGATAAGGACGTATATCGGCACTTTGATGACGGCGATTACTCTATTGAACATATCATGCCGCAGCATCTAACACCGGCATGGGCGGAAGCACTTGGACCGGATTATGAAAGAATACATGAAACATGGCTGCATAGGATGGCTAATCTGACCCTGACAGCCAATAACTCCAAGTACAGCAATAACAGCTTCCTTGAAAAACGTGATATGGCTAACGGATTCAAGGATAGCGGTATCCGTATGAATCAGTGGATCGGATCGCAGAACCAGTGGACGGAAACAGAGCTGGAGCAAAGGAATGATTATGTTCAGCAGAGGGCATTGGAGATTTGGGCATCGCCGGTAACTGGTTTCCGGCCCATCGAGAAGCAACTGGATTCCTACACTCTGGACGATGAAATTGATCTGACAGGACGTAAAATCGCTCGGTTTGCGTATTTGACGTTAGAGCAATCGGTTAAGAACTGGGCTGAAATGTTTGAGAGTGTAGTAAGACTGCTGCATTCTGAGGATAAGTCCGTTCTGAACAATCTGGCATATGAAAGTGATAGTTCCGTTGATCTTGCGGTGTATGTGAGCCATAAGAAGACGGATCTCCGCGGATATATTGAGATTGAGCATGGTATCTATGTCGAACGCAATACCAGTACATGGACAAAACTATCTATTCTGAAGCGGCTGTTTGCCTTGTATCATCTTGATCCTGCAAATCTGGTCTTCTATCTGAGAGATGATGATGCTGGTGAAGATGATGAAGAAATAAGCGGAACGCGTTATGAGACAAGAAAAAAATTCTGGGCATATGCGCTGGAAATTATCAAAGAGGCAAATGCAGAGAGCGGAGCTTTTAGTAATTGTAATCCGGTGAAAGAAAACTGGACAAACGGTTACTTTGGCATTCAAGGCTTCAATCTTTGCTGTGTTGGCAATTTTGATTCCGCACGAGTTGAGGTGTATCTGGGGAAAGCGGACAATGATGAAAACAAGAGGGCTTTTGATATTATTGCCGCCCATAAAGCAGAAATCGAGGATGCTCTCGGTGTTCAGCTGATCTGGGATCGAGGAAACGATAAGAAGTCTTCCAAGATATACTACAAAATCGATGGAGTAGGAATTGATAACGAGGACGATTGGCCGGTTGTTGCTAAGTTCCATGCAAAGTGGTCTCTCAAACTGTATGAGGCTATCGTTGTACCTTATCTGAAGCCTGTATACGCTGAGACAGAACAATCATAAGTGTGTTGCCGGAGGTGCTTATGAAACAGTCAAAGAAAAAAGAATATGAGGAGCTCCAGCAGTACCTCTATAATAAAGCGCACGGCTATATTTGGACACCGGACACGTTGGAGCTGATTTGCAGCGTGAACGACAACGATCCGGAGCGGATTGGTAAGCAGATGCTTGAAATGAGGGGAAAGCTGCGGAATGAGCACGTTGCTCACATGACGAGTGATAAGCATAAAAACTATGTGATCCGCAGTCTCCGCAGGGATGAAACCGATCTGCTGAAGGACTTTCTGTATGAGGCAATTTTCATACCGAAGGGTGCGGAGCCGCCGGCGCGGGACATCATTGAAAAGCCGGAACTGCGCGTGTACACCGATGATTTCGGCACTCGGAAGGGTGACAACTGCCTTGTGGCAGATTTCGGCGGCAAAGTGGTCGGTGCGGTCTGGACGCGGATCATGGATGATTACGGCCATGTGGATAATGAAACGCCGTCCTTTGCGATATCGCTGTATAAGGAATACCGCAGGCAGGGTATCGGTTCGCACCTTATGGTGAAGATGCTTGAACTGTTGAAATGGCAGGGCTTTGAACGGGCGTCCCTGGCGGTGCAGAAAACAAACTATGCCGTGAAGATGTACACGGACCTTGGATTCAAGACGGTCAGCGAGAACGCCGAAGAATACATCATGGTGTGTGAGCTATAAAATCGGTATTTGTGAGGATGATCTGTTGTGTACGAAACAAGTATACAGCGTTTGGAGATTTATCTTGAATTCAATTTTTAATTGCATTAATCTGCTCTCAGGACTTCTGAATATTCACCAAAGAGGAGAGTTTCGCAATGAATAAAGAGCAGCTGCAAAGATTCATTTCCGAGAGTACCGGAAATGAAAGCAATATCTGTCAGATCTATGTCATCAAAGGCGGCAGAACTGTTTATGATGACTGCTGGCATGGATTTACAACGAAGGATGCGGTGAATGTCAATTCCGTGACCAAAGGTATCATGGGCTTGCTTACAGGAATCGCTCTTGATAAAGGTTGTATCAAGAGTATAGATCAGAAAGTGATAGAGTTTTTCCCAGACTATTCCGTAAAGCGCGGAGAGAAAACGATCTATGATGTAACGATCCGGCACCTTCTTACAATGACTGCTCCGTACAAAGGAAAGTCAGAGCCATGGAAAAAGGTGTGTACTTCAGATGACTGGACGTTTGCGATTCTTGATTATTTGGGAGGCCGCAAGGGGATAACGGGTGAATTCAGGTATGCGACGCTTGGTATCCAGATCCTGACAGGAATCATTGAGAGGTCAAGCAAAGAGAAATGCATTGATTTTGCGAACAGAAATCTGTTTGAGCCACTGGGGCTGCCGAAACGGATATCACATGGCGACAGTTCCAAAGAAGACCAGTTTGATTTCCTCATGAATAAGAATCCGAGAA
>JBGUNA010000077.1:0-80129 GCA_045117135.1 Candidatus Limivicinus sp.
CTTACATTTTTTGTTCCATATACTTGGATTTACCTCGTTACAATCTTTCTCGTTGCTGCTTTTTCAAGTTTTTCAGTAGACCCTATATATAGTACCCATTTGATGTAATCAATTGATAATTTTAAAACAAAAGAATTGCCAATAAAACATTATAGATAATCTGTTAATTCCTAATCTTACCAAAGAAAAAACTACAGTGAGACCGTTTTAACTGTATCTCGACTAATGTATTTTGTCCCGATTCGAAGTTTTAAATTGTATTGTGCATTAGTTTCTAATTTGTGGATGAGGCAGGCTATAGCAAAACCACCGAATGCTTCTTTCATAACGCGTATGGAATCTAATTTAGGATACATTTGCTCACATAATGGTCTGTCATTAAAGCCAACGATAGAAATATCATGCGGAACTTTATAACCATGCTCTATCAAAGCACGTACTGCGCCGTTAGCAATGGTATCATCATCACTCACAAATGCCTCTGGCAAATGGGGATGAGAATCTAAATAGTTTGAAAAATCGTGATAGCTGTTTTCCAATGAATAGCCTAATTCAATTATGAATTCTTTTTTTAAATCAAGATTAAAGTGATTTAACGCAAAATTATATCCTTGCTCACGCTCTCCAAAACTATTAATATAGGTTTTGCTTTTTAGATATCCGATAACTCGAAATCCGTTATTATATAGGGATTCAATTGCTTGATATGTTCCCATTTCATTGTTGATAGCTATACTATCATAGTTAAGAAGCGGAAATGAATTATCAAGTAGAACAATAGGAAAAGGAAGTTGGGATAAGAAAGAAATATCATCGTCGAGCATTTCTGTTGCAAAAATAATAGCACCTATACAATTCATTTTTTTGAAACGTTCTATTTGTTCATTTGAAGACATTTTCTTATCGAAAAAAGCAATAAAGACATTATAACCCCTTTCCTGCGCAAACGATTGGATGGTTTGAGTTAACAACATAAAGAAAGGAGAGGAGTCAACGATTTCTCCATGTCGTCTGAATATTATGAAGCATAGATTTTTGTTATTAACGTTATGTTCTGGATATTTAAGAATATGAGATAAACCACAATCATTCAATTTGTTTAAAACATATTCACGAGTCTTCTGCGTAATCCCAGGTTTGTTGTTTATTACCAAGGATAACGTTGCCGGAGACACACCTATCTTTTTTGCTATGTCACGATTAGTCATTTCTATTTCCTGCCTGTCTATAAAAAATAATGATTATCATAATTATGCCATTTTTTATTTGCATTTGCATCTTTTTCTTCGCTTTTACTACTATTCGTCGGATTAAACAGCAGTATTCGAAAACTATTTATTTCTGTTTATTGGCCCTAATCAGTTCAATAACAATCCTGTCAGCCGGGAGCCAGTCAACACTGTACAGATCATCAAAATCAAGCCAGCAGCATGCCTCATGTTCCTTCAGAACCGGTACACCTCTCACGATTCTGCAGCGGAAGCAGTCCATACTGAGGTGAAAAGCAGAGTAGTCACATTCTATGGTGGTAATCAGGTCTTCCACCGCAATTTCGATCTCCAGCTCCTCCCGGATTTCCCGTGTGAGAGCCTGCTGCGGGGTTTCACCGGGCTCTACTTTTCCGCCCGGGAATTCCCATCCGTCCTTATACTCACCGTATCCGCGCTGGGTGGCAAAAATCCTGTTGCCGTCATAAATCACGGCTGCTGCAACATGTACGGTTTTTCTCTCCTGCTTACCGTCAGGCATAGGCTCGGTACCCCTTTCAGATGTTGCACAAGTGTGTTCCTCATTATTATTCTACAGGATATAACACGCTGTTGCAAGAAAAACTTGCCGGATTTCCGACCCGGCAAAAAGTGCTCTTAACAATAAAAACGGGGCGGTAACCCGACCCCGTTGTCCTGTAAAAAGAGAATATGTTTTATGATCTGGGAGCTCAATCAGTTCAAGAGCATGCCGCAGTATTCTCCGCTCTTCTTTTTGAAGTTGTTGAACACCACAAACTGCAGAACTACCGAAATGAGCATACCAGCAAGTGCAATGATCAATCCAATCGTTTGGGCTCCCGCATCCTCAACCATCATTCCCGTGTTATCTACCGTGGATGCATCATAAAGGGTGTGCCACAGCATAGGCAGA
Organism: Candidatus Limivicinus sp.; assembly: GCA_045117135.1. Lineage (GTDB taxonomy): Bacteria > Bacillota > Clostridia > Oscillospirales > Oscillospiraceae > Limivicinus. The sequence goes on from JBGUNA010000077.1 coordinate 2,143, forward strand.
AACACGCCGAGGAAAATATACTTGCCGGCTCCGCCGAGATTGTTCTGCTTTCTGTAGCGCGCAATACCCAGCTGAGTGCCCATGATAACGCCAAAAGCGACATGCAGCCCGAAACACGGTATACGCATCAGAGCAGTTACCGTATTACCATTCCCGTAGAGCAGTTCTTCCAGAAGGGTAAAGCCAACAGCAATGCCTGCACAGAATATGCCATATTCATATACATTCTTCGGCTTGAGGATTTTGACAACCAGCAGGAGCAGCATGCATTTGACAAATTCTTCCGTAAACCCTGCACCGACAAAGCTTGTGACCAGAGACTTGTATACCAGAGAATCGGAGAGCCCTGCAAGTGGTATACCGATGGTAACCTTCATGAGCCAGCCAAAGAGTATGACCAGGGCTGTGGCGAGGAACGGTGCCGCAAGGCCGACTACCACGGGGATTGCCGCCTTTATCTTTCCAAGAGGTTCCGGCGTCTCGCGCCTGACCATTCTGACATAAATGATGACACAAAGAAAAAATGCGACCAAAGCTAAAATGATACCCATATTTTTTTCTCCTTTATTTTTGATTGTGGTGCAAGTATAGCACGGGAATAATCACACAACTGTCACATAAAACAGGAATTTTTTTGTCATTTGATTTTCAGTAACAAAGGGGATAATATGAAGTAACTCCTCCTTGTATGTGGTAATCCCCATCATTGTTAGTGTGGTTGCTATACTATGACAGGTAAATCCATAATTTGCAAGCCTGGAGTCACTTCATATTATCCCTTATGTGTTCCTTCAAGGTATGTCACTGGAAGTACGCGGAAGAGAAGGGAGCAGTATAATTTCCCAACTTTGGGTTGATAAAAAGGCTTGTATACGGTATACTGATTCCAGTTGAATTCCATAAAAAAGCGTGGGAGGCCCTTTCAGGTGGAAGATAAGAAACAACCAAAACTGCCGGTAAAAAACTATGTCGGATACGCTATGGGAGATATGGCAGGCGTGATTACGTTCGGGACCATCGGTTCTTTCCTTCAGATGTTCTATACGGATATTCTGCATATCTCACTCGGCAGAATCACAGTATTGATGATGATTGCACGGATCTGGGATGCTGTCAATGACCCGATGTGCGGCGCACTGATCGATTCACGCAAGCCGACGAAGTACGGGCGTTTCCGTCCTTACGTCTGGTACTTTTCCATTCCTCTGGCCCTGGCGTTTGTGTTTACGTTTTATAAGGTTCCGGGTCTTTCGGAGAAAGGGTATCTGGCATATGCCTATGTGACCTATATTCTCTATGGCATGATGTATACCGCTGTCAATATCCCTTACGGTTCCATGGCGTCGGTTATGACTACTGACCAGACTGAGCGGTCCACCTTGTCCGTCATACGTTCTCTCGGCGCAGGGCTCGGAACTGCCCTGTCCCAGATGGTGCTGCCGCTGTTTGTGTTCTCTACGGTGGCCGGCGGAGCAAAGATTCTGGATCAGAACAAACTGTTCCGGGGAGTTGTCATCCTCGCGATACTGAGTGTGATTGTCTACTTCCTGTTCTTCAAACTGACGAGAGAATATGTTGCTCCGGTGAAGAACCAGAAGAATGAGGGAATGCTCCGGACGTTTGGCAAACTGATGAAAAACAGGCCGTTTGTGACGCTCTGCCTTGCTTCGATGTTACTGATTGCAGGTTCGATGTATACGCAGACGGTGTTCAATTACCTCTTCAAGAATTATTTCGGCAAACCTGGCCTGTTCTCCCTTGTTACGGTTGCGACCTATCTGCCGATGCTCCTGCTGATGCCGTTTGTCGGGAAGCTGGTCAAGCGCTACAGCAAAAAGAATGTCTGTGCCCTCGGGAGCCTGGCTGCGGCGATCGCTTTTCTCGTACTGTTCTTTATCCGTACGCAGAATGCAACTCTTTTCCTTGCTGTGGTGGTGCTGAGCGGATTCGGCCTATGCTTCTTTACGCTGGAAGTCTGGGCAATGGTGACGGATGTAATTGATTATCATGAAAAGCTCCATCACCGGCGTGACGAGGGCACAACCTATGCTTGTTTCTCCTTCTTCCGCAAACTCGGCCAGACGCTGGCAGGAATCGGAGCATCGATGGCGCTGGCAGCTGTCGGCTACAGCACGGCACAGGACGCAGTGGTGCAGACGCAGGCAGTCAATGAAGGCATTTACTCAATTGCAACAATTGTTCCCTTTGTGATGTATCTCTGCATGTTCCTCCTCCTGCAGGTCGGTTATCCGCTGACGAAGAAAGCACTGGAGCAGCTGCACAGGGATCTCGGAGAAGCCTGATTTTCAATCTGTTCTCCGGAATATACAATATTCATTTAACAGGGAAAAAACAGTTGACGGATATGCCCTTTTGTGCTAAACTATCATTCGCTGTCGTGAGGTAGCGATGGTTGCTGGATTAGCTCAGCCGGTAGAGCGCCTGATTCGTAATCATGAGGTCGCGAGTTCGAATCTCGCATCCAGCTCTTTAGAAAGCTCTGAAATCAGTAGATTTCAGAGCTTTTTTTTCGGGAGGTAAATATGAGAGTAGGAAAAGCCTGCGCTAAATGCCTGTGGGACAGGCAGTGTGAACGGACGGATGATCGGGAATACCTGGAAGAAGTCCGCTCGATTATCGACAGCAGAGGGGAAAACGATTCGGCCCCTTATCTGGTGTTTCTTTTCAACGAAGCTCATGAAAAACGCTTCGGAAAGGGTATGTCGTACAGAGAAATCAAAAAGACATTCAATGATCTTGTCCTCTCCAAGGAAGATGAAATCAGAAAGAATATAGAATCTGCCCCGGATCCGCTTGCGGCTGCACTTGCCTGTGCACGCGTCGGGAATTATATTGATTTCGCGGCGATGAGCAGGGTGGACAGCGATACACTCCTGAAGCTTCTGGGCAATGCAAAGCTGAGGGAAGAGGAAAGGGGAGTCCTGGCTTCCTTCCGGGAACAGTGCCATTCGGCAGAGCACTTTTTGCTGGTGGCAGACAACTGCGGCGAGATTGTGCTGGACAAACTGTTTCTTGAACAGCTGCTGAAAGAATTCCCAAATCTGAAAACCACTGTTCTGGTGCGCGGAAAGGAGATCCTGAATGACGCAACTCCCGAGGATACGGCATACACCGGGATGGATGAACTTGCTGAAATCGTAACGAACGGCTCATCCTTAGCAGGCATTGTATATGAGCAGCTTCCGGAAGACGCAAAGGGAGCGATAGACCGGGCTGATGTGATCCTGTCAAAAGGTCAGGGGAACTATGAGACGCTTTCCGGTCAGGGGAGGCATATCTTTTATTCCCTTCTCTGCAAATGTGATCAGTTCACCCAGCGGTTTCAGGTTCCGCTCCTGACCGGGATCTTCGTGGAAGAACAGTAAAAAAACAAACGGGTCGAGGTGGTTTGCCGCTTCGGCCCGTTTGTTGTAGAGCAGCTGCTTATCCTTTTACAGCTCCGCTGGTCATACCGGCGATAATCTGTTCCTGAAAGAGGATATAGCCGAGGATGGACGGAATAATCGAGATCACAATGGCTGCGTACATCGAGACGTAATCCGTTGAGAACTGGTTGGTAAAATACCGGATACCGACCTGGATGGTGCGCAGCTTCTCAGAAGAGACGATCAGGTTGGCGAATACGAATTCATTCCAGCAGGTGAGAAATTCAAACGTCGCTGCCGTTACGATACCGGTGCGGCTGAGGGGCAGGAGAATGTGGAAAAACCTGCCGAAGAATCCGCACCCGTCGATATAGGCAGCTTCCTCCACTTCCATCGGGATTGAATCCATCAGCCCGCGGATCAGGAAAGTGGACATCGGGATGCCGATAGCACAGTAGAGAAGGATCATTCCGCCGTAGGTGTTATAAAGCCCGAGCCTGTTGATGATGACAAAGTAGGGGACCATCAGGGCATTGAGCGGGACGAGGATGCCTGCTGTGAAGAGCGTGAAGATCTTCTCCCTGCCGCGGAAGCGGAAGCGGGAGATGCAATAGGCGCTCATGCTGGCAATGACGACGTTCAGCAGTGTTGCCAGAAGGCCGACAAACACGGAGTTTAGGAGCATGCGCCCGAGCCCGGCGACAGTCAGTGCATTGATATAATTGGACCACTGCGGTTTTGCCGGCAGTGAGAAGGGGGACTGGGCAAGAAATTCAAAGTTAGTCTTCAGGGAGGAGATAACCAGCCAGATCAGCGGAAAGAGCGTATAGACCGCGAAGAAGATGATCAGAATCCAGCGCACAATCGCAAGGACGAGTTCCTTCCCTTTCAGCGCGGGACGAAGCCTTGTCTCACTCATTTTACAGCCCTCCTGACGTTTTTCACCACCGGAGGCTTTTCGCCTCTGCCTTCAAACAGCTTGCGGATGCATACGATAAAGACAATGCCCACCAAAATCAGAATGACGGCAGAAGCACTTGCAATTCCGTAATTGGCATTCTGCATTTTTTTGTACATATAAAGCACAATAGTGGAGGTGGTATTGGCAGGGCCGCCGTTTGTAAGCATATACACCTGCTCAAACTGCCGCAGACCCATCACGCTCGCAAGGGTGACACAGGTGAGCAGAGATGTCTTTTTGATCAGCGGGATCGTGATATGAATAGCCTGCTGAAAGTCTGTAGCGCCGTCGATCGTGGCGGCTTCGTAATATGAGGTGTCAATGGTTGTGATATCCGCCATCATAATGACCATATAGTATCCGATGTAAAAAACCCAGTAGATCAGTACGGCGGGAAATGCTGTCTGGATTGTGCCGAGCCAGTCCTTGGAGGCAGAGCTGAGCCCGACAGAACTTAAAAGCCCGTTGAGCATACCGTGCTCTGCATTATAGATGGCACGCCACAGTGTTGCGAGAGCAATGCCGGAGATCACCTGCGGGAAGAAATAGACCGTCCGGAAGAATTTCCAGCCCTTCGGCTTGCGGGATAAAATGATGGCCATGACCATCGCAAGCGGTACCTGGATAAAACCGGCAACTACAGCCCAGATGATATTGTTGATGACGGAACGGGAGAAGGACTTGTCTTTCGTCAGCAGCGCATAGTTCTTCAGATTGTTGAAAACAGGTGCGGAAATACCGTTCCACTTCAGAAAACTCACCACAATTACGTACAGAACGGGAATCACAAAAAACAGGAGCATCACAATGAGAGCGGGTGCCATAAAGGCGAAAAGCGCCTTCCTGTCAGAACGTATCAGTTTCAACGGGATACCTCCTTCTGGAGAGATTCATCTAAAACAGGCTGCGGATAACCCGCAGCCTGTACGAAGAATAATTGCGGAAGAAAGATTCGGCGGAGCTTATGCCATGTCGATAGCCAGCTGGAGCTGATCAACAAAGCCCTGCTCGTCTACTTCACCCAGAACCAGAGCGGAAACAGCTGCCGGGAACTCAGTGGAGAAGGCCGTCGGGAATGCGCCGTTTACATGCAGAATGGTGTAAGCTGCGTTGTTTGCAACTTCGGTGACCTTCTGGGAGATCACGGATGTGTCGGGGGACGGAGTGTACTTGACAAAGAACATGGCGCCGGAGCTCAGAGCCCACTGTGCAACGCGCTCAGGCTCGGAGATGTACTGCAGGAACTTTACAACTGCAGCTTCCTTGGCAGGATCGTCCTGCTTGGCAGCAGCAAGGAATCCCTGAACAGTCGTTACCAAGCCGCCTTCGCCTTTTCCGCCTTCATAGGAAGGATTGGTTGCAACTTCGCAGACGTCGGCAAGCAGAACGCCGTCCACTGCGTTGTCTTCTTTATAGAAGTTGGCAATCCACCACGGCCCGTTGAGGTAGATCGCGGTGTCACGTGCGAGGAAATGGCCGTTTACGTCAGATGCAGCAGCAGAAACAGCACCGTCAAAGGTGTAGTTGTACATTTCCTTGAGAACCTTCGCAGCTTCTACAAAAGCAGGATTGCTCAGACCGTCTTCATAGACGTCCTTCCCGCCGATGGCTTCTGCCAGCAGGGAGTACCAGAGCATGGAGGTCCAGGCATTGTCGCCTGCCATCTGGCCCATCATGTTGTAGCCGGCAGCCTTGACATCTTCAGCCATCTGGAAGAACTCAGTATAGGTTGCGGGGAAGTGATCCCAGCCTGCAGCCTTAAGGATCTCAACGTTGTAAATCGGGGTGAAGACAGCTGCTTCGAACGGGAGGATAGAGACCTTTCCGTCAACACTCCATGCATCAAATGCACCGTCTGTGAAGTTATTGCCCCAGCCTTCGTCGAGGTACGGGGTCAGGTCCATGAATTTGCCGGATTCGGCAAATGCCTTGATATCGAATGTGGTGTCAAGGATGCAGAGGTCAGGAGCACTGCCCGTGGTGATCGTGGTGCGGATCTTGTCACGGTAAGCCTGGTAATCAGTCTGCTCTTCAACGACAACTTTAATGGAGCCGGCATTCTCGGCATTGAAGGCTTCAATCATCTCGGCCATGTAGGGGGCTTTGGAGTCCGTTCCGACCCAGATGCTCGGGAAGTTGATGACGATTTCGCCGTCTGCAGAAGCCGGAATTGCAAGAGCAGTCAGGGAAAGGCAGAGAGCAAATGCCAGAATCAGTGCGAACAGTTTCTTCATGTTGTTTTCTCCTTTAATTAACAAGATTAATTAATTGCTATTAAAAAAATAGCTCTATGATCATTATAAAGACTCCCGCAAAAATTGTAAAGTATTTTGTGGGAGTCTCTTGACAAAAAAACCTTTTTTGTCTGTTTTAAACAAAAACAGGGAGAAGAATTTGTGCAAATTAGCTAAATGAATGAGCGATTGAAGTGAACAGATCCGTATAGGCAGAGCCGGATCGATAAAACACGGGCGGTTTGCCCATCGGAGCTTCTGCTTCTGTCCATCCGGCAGGACATGCCTTGCCGGACCAGAGAGAAACCCATTCATCACCCGGCAACCAGACCTTTCTGATCTCTGTGCCGGGTTCAACCACTGGAGCGATGAGCAGGTCTTTTCCAAGCAGATAGGAATAGAGACGGTGGGACCATGCAGTATCTTCCTTCGGAGCTTCCAGGAAGAGCGGGCGCATAACAGGCAGTCCAGTTTCGGTGTTTTCCTGAACACAGGCTTTCAGATAAGGGAAGAGCGCATCGTGAATGGCAGTGAGGCGTGCAGCAGCGGTAATGATTTCGCCGTTATCATAAAGCTGTACATTACTTTCAGGGCGATTGCCCTCGTGTGTACGCATGACAGGGGTGAAGCAGGTAAATTCCAGCCAGCGGAGCAGAAGCTCTTTGTCCCGCTTCAGGTGGAAGAGCGTGGTATATCCGCCGGCATCGCAGGTATGAAGCCCAAAACCGCTCATCCCAAGGCTGAGAGCTGCTGTAATCACGGAAGGAAGCCCGTCATCTTCCGACCAGTCTACGCACTGGTCACCTGCCCAGATGAGAGTGGCATAGTTCTGGCTGCCTGCGGCTCCTGCGCGCATGAAGAAGACGATTTCGCCCTCTTTTCCAGCTTCGCGTACAGCCTCGCGGTTACATTTTGCCCAGAGCATTGGCCATTTATTGTGGTTTTCCAGCCCTGAACCATTCCTGCAGACGGCATCTGCCGGCAGGTATTCGCCGAAGTCTGCCATCCAGCCCTTGAATCCCATCCCAATCAGGTTGGTTTTAATAACTTCTTTATACCAGGCAAAAGCCTCGGAATCCGTCAGGTCGACGACCCCGCAGTCATATTCCCCGAAATCAAACAGATAATCTGTTCCGTCGGAACGGCGGACGAAGTAACCTTTTTCTTTCGCTTCCCGGAAAAGGATGCCGCCCTCTACGAGATAAGGGTTGATATATCCCATCCATGCAGTGCAGTTGTCCTCTGCGATCACTCTGTCCAGCTCCGGATACCGCTCCCGGTTCCAGCGCCAGTCCCATTGCAGGCGGGAACCGAAAGAAGTCACACGTTTGCCTTCCCAGTCCTGGATCCAGACGGCCGAGATGTCCATGCCGCCTTCTTTACAACGGTTTTCCAGATCGACGGCACGATTCGTCCCGCCCTGGACGCCGAGCCAGAGACCTTTCATGCACCAGTCCGGCAGAGGAAGCTGACGCCCGAGAAGACCGGTAAGCGCTTCCAGCAGAGCAGGGAAGCTGTCGCGGCAGCTGAGTGTCAGGGAAATATCTGTGCACCAGAGGCTGATTTCGTGAAAAGTATCCTCCCGAAAATCAAGCTCGGCATATTCGTAATTACGAACGTGCGTGAAGTACATACGGGAAGACAAAAATGTCGGCTGTGGGAAAAAGGTAGTGTGATAGTCTCCGCCACTTCCGTCCAGAGCGTCCGCCAGGCGTGTGACTTCCGTGAGTTTGTTCCGCCCCACGCCTTGCTCTCTCGTCCAGATCGGCCAGAGTTTTCCGCGAAGATCCAGAGAAGAGAACTGCTCACCTCCGCCGACAACATGTTCTCCCTTTTCTGCGACAAGGCGCAGCCAGAGCCTGTTGTAAGAGGCATCAGAGCTACTCCCTTCCAGGTACAGCATACTGTCCTGTTCTTTGACAGTCAGCCGGTATTCTCCCTGCAGGCAGGGATGCGTAAAGCGAAGGATATGTTTCCCGTTTTCTTCATCTTCACCGGAAAAAAAGAGGCCAAATCGCTCACTAACTCTGTCCGAGATGTCAAAATTTCCTCGGAACATACGAATGGTTTCTTTACCCCGCCCGAGAAAAAGCGAGGGGAACGACCTTGAATGGCGGAAAAGCAGCCCGCAGCTGCCGTAAATCTCTACCGTGCCGGGTTCGGGAAAGCGAAAATCAAACATAATGTCTCCAGTTTCTGAAAGGAATCGTGTTCTGCTCAGCTATTAGAGCATCTTATTCATTGTACCAGGCGTCTTCATTCTCATCTTCCGTACCTGCTGTCAGCTCACGAAAAACCGGTTCCAGGGTGAGGCTCATCAGCATGCAGAAGGCACCTGGGAGAAAGGGCGTCAGGAAAGGAATCATCCAGCAGATCAGCAGAAAGAGCGCCAGCTGGAGAGCCAGCAACAGGGTTCTGGCGAAGTTTTTCATGGCCAGATAGGCTGCAAAGCGAAGCGTTCCTCCAACAGTGTTTTGAAACCGTGAAAGGAATGAAAAGAGCCATGGGAACAGCAGCGGAACGGGCAGGAAGAAAAGGCGGCTGAATACGGTAAGAGGGGAGTCCTTCGGGACACCCATACGGGAAAACGCGATGCAGTCACCGACACCGATCAGGACGTACAATCCACAGAGCATCCAGATTGCCGTCGCCTGTCGGAAGTTTGAGCGGAAGGAACGGAAAAAGCAGGAAGTCACTCTGCCTCTCTCATGGCGGATGCTTTTGACAACTGTATAGTACAGCGCAGTGCTCGATGCGCCGATTGTAAACAGCGGGAGTGAACAGACAAGCCAAAGCAGCCCCGCCCAGATCAGATCGATCAGAGCGGATAGCACCTGCACAATGCGGGATTCCTTCTTCACTTAATAATCATAGACCTCAAAGCCGAACTGTTCGGCAAGAACCCGCAAAGTTCCCGCCCAGCGGCCTTTGAGGACGACAAAGTGGGGTTCAAACCCATCCAGAACACTCTGCTCCACAACATCCCGGCTGAAGGTGTCGGTTTTTACCACAATCGATGTGCCGATAAACTGCCTGGGTTTATCCAGAACTTCACCCTCCGCGAGGAAGAAGCGGAAGCTGCCGTCAGCCTCTCTCCCAATCCGGAAAATGGTCGCCTCCGGGAAGGCTTCACAGCCGAAGTTCATTGCAGGCCCGATTTTACGGTTCGGATGTACGCCGATCACAGCTCCGGTGTCCTGTCGGGCGAGGGAGCAGGCTGCCGCGCCGCAGTGCCAGAAGGTAATGGTGTTCTCTTTTTCATCCAAAGAGACTGGATCACCGAAGAAAACCGGCTCACCGCTCAGGAACATGCCGATCCACATGGAAAGTGCCCCGTAGACGTCGGCCTCACAGGCTGCTGCCACACCGTCATCGTTGAGAAGCGAGAGCACAGCACAGACCGGCGTGCCGAAAGAAGTGAAGAAATCCGGCCAGCAGCGGCTTGCCAGCGCGCCGATGTTGTGGGAGTGGATATAATCGGTATAGGCTTTGTAGAGACGTGCATGGTCAAGGCGGTTATGTTCAGGCGTCTCATCCAGGCCGCACGTCATCGCAAAGGACCTGTCAAGATACTCGCGGCACTCCTCTTCGGTATAGCTCTTGGCCATGTCGATCAGTTCGCGTGCTTCAATGTCTTCCAGCTCGACCCCAAAGGTACTCATCAGTTCACTGTCGAGAGCTCTGCCAAAGCCGAAGCCCTGCGGTGTGTGGCCGATGGCAGACATGCGGAGGGAACGCATCGCTTTTTTGACAGCTGCAGCTTTCACACACTCTTTTACGGCAGTCTTCACTTCATCTTCATCGGGAGAGCCGAAGACATAGGAAAAGGGACGGTCATCAAAAGCACGGAGCGTGTTGGCTGCTGAATAGGCACCGGTGAGTGAGTTCAGGCGCAGGCGTCCGCCGTCGATAACGGGTTCACGCAGCGTCCAGAGAAGGAGCGGGCAGTCAAACCGGCGCAGCACTTCTGACATGTAGGCGGCATTGGCAAAGGTCAGGTTCTGGAAGACAATCAGGTCCGGATCCAACCCGTCCAGAAAGGTGCGCAGATCGTCAAGTGTCAGCAGCATTTTTTCCGGGCAGACGAAGCGCTCGTCAATGCCTTTCAGCAGTGCAACGGAACGGTCAAACTGATCCTGTGCACTTTCCAGATGAAAAGTCGGCACTCCGACGGGAATATAAGCAGCAGAGAAACTCATCATGAAAAACCTCCGTATCGTCATGAAGACGAAATTATTTAACGCTCTTGAATAATCATACCCTTCTCCCGGCATTCTGTCAAGAAATACCATGTTCAGGCAAATCGTTTTTTCGGAAAAAGTGGATTTACTCTTTACGACATCTTGACAAAGTGCTGTACAGGGATTAAACTGCAATTGTTTAGCTTTATTAAATAATCCTTTAAGGAGGAAGAAACAATTGGACAGGAATCTGAAGGAGATCAGCAGAGACGTCCGCTGTGATACGCTCAAATGCATCGGCCATCTGGGTGTCGGCCACATCGGCGGCTGCCTTTCTGTTGTTGAAGTACTTACCGTGCTGTATTTCGAGGCTATGAACATAGACCCCGCCGACCCGAAAAAGAAAGGGCGGGACCGTTTCATCTGCTCGAAAGGCCATGCGGGTCCGGCTGTGTATGCAACACTTGCAAACCGCGGCTATTTTGACAAGAGCGAGCTGCTTACTCTCAACCAGGGCGGGACGAATCTGCCCAGCCACTGCGACATGAACCGCACTGTCGGTATAGATATGACGACGGGCTCTCTCGGCCAGGGCTTTTCCTGTGCAGTCGGTGTGGCGCTCGGCTCTAAACTCGAAGAAGACGGGGCAACGATCTATACACTCATCGGTGACGGTGAGACCCAGGAAGGCCAGATCTGGGAGGCAGCCATGTTTGCTGCTGCTAAAAAGCTCGATAATCTCATCGCCTTTACAGACTATAATAAACTCCAGATCGACAACACTGTCGAAAAGGTAAATGACATCGCTCCTCTCGCCGAGAAGTGGGCCGCATTCGGCTGGAATGTAATCGAAGTGGAAGACGGTAATGATGTTGACCAGGTTTCTGCAGCTGTGGAGCATGCTAAGCTCGGCATCGGAAGCGGAAAGCCGACGATGGTGATTCTCAATACCCTGAAGGGCTGCGGTGTACCCTGGATCGTGGATCTCGGCCCGGGCAACCACAACTGCAACATCAGCGAGGAGCAGGCAGATGCCGCCATAGCTGAACTGAGAAAGGAGGCATAATCCATGGAAATGAGAGCTGTTTATGCGCAGTGCCTTGCAGAGTTGATGGAGAAAGACCGGCACGTCTGTGTCCTTGACGCGGACCTTGCCAAGGCAAGCGGAACCCTTTCCCTTTACGAGCGCTTCCCGCGTCAGATGTTTGACTGCGGTGTAGCTGAACAGGATATGGCCTCCATCGCAGCAGGCCTCTCCAGCTATGGCTTCAAACCCTGGATTGAGAGCTTTACTCCCTTTGCAAGCAGAAGAATCTGTGACCAGATCGCTATTTCAATCTGCTATGCCAAACGCAATGTCAAAATCGTCGGGACGGACCCGGGCATTGCAGCTGAGCTCAACGGCGGCACGCACATGAGCATGGAAGACATCGGTGTGCTGCGTTCCATTCCCGGTATCGTGATTTTTGAACCGGCTGATCCCGTCCAGCTGCGTGCAGCTATGCCGGTGCTCAATGACTACGACGGTGCAGTGTATATGCGCCTGTTCCGCAAGGAACTGCCGGTTGTCTTCCCGGAAGATTATCAGTTTGATCTTTTCAAGGCAGATGTCCTGAAAGATGGAAAGGATCTCTCCATCTTTGCAACCGGCTTCCAGCTGAAGGATGCCCTGGAAGCGGCCGACATTCTTGCTGCAGAGGGCATCGATGCCGAAGTCATCAACGTACATACCATCAAGCCGATCGACAGGGAAACCGTGATTGCCTCTGCGAAAAAGACGGGCGCTGTCCTCACTGTGGAAAACCACAATGTGATCGGCGGGCTGCATTCCGCTGTGCTTGAAGCCCTTGCAAAAGAAAAAATCCCCGCCTGTGCTGTCGGCGTGCAGGATCGCTTCGGCGAAGTTGGCAAGCTGCCTTACCTGAGAGAAGCCATCGGCCTGACAGTGGAGAATATCGTTGCAACGGCAAAAGAAGCTGTCAGCCTAAAGTAAAAATTGTCATGAGAGGGCAACCCATCTGTAAAAGGCGTTACCCTCTCTCGCCATAAATGAAGAAATATAAAATACCGAAAAGGAGAAAGCAATGAAAATAGCAATCGGAAGCGATAAATCCGGCTTTACCGTCAAGGAAGCCATTAAGGCGTGGCTCACAGAGGCCGGCATCGAATTTGATGATCTCGGAACAACGGATCTTGCAGAAGTCCATCCCTATTATCAGGTGGCAAGCGAGGTTGCACCTCGTGTACAGAGTGGGGAATATGACCGCGCCGTGCTGATCTGCGGAACGGGTGCAGGCATGAGCGTTGTATCCAATAAGTATAAAGGCGTATACGCCGTGGCGTGTGAAGGGATTTATTCCGCTAAGATGGCCCGCGCCATCAACAATGCGAGCATCCTCTGCATGGGCGGATGGATTGTGGGGCCGGAGCTGGCCATTGAGATGGTAAAAACCTTCCTGAATACCGCCTGGTGTCAGGATCTGGAAGACTGGCGCGCCGAAAACATGCATAAGTTTGCAGCAAAGCTCTCTGCCATTGAGGACGGAATTTATGAATAACTTTGTCTATTCCCAGCCGGTCAAAATCTGGTTTGGTGCGGGAAAGCTGAAAGAGTTGGGCGCTGTGCTCGATGAGCTTGCGGTGAAAAAGGCAGTCCTGGTCTGCGGGCATCATTTTCTTCCGCATGCACAGCAGCTGCAGCAGACAGAACAGCGTATCTGCGCAATATTCAGCGAGGTAGAACCCAACCCGCAGCTCTCCGGTGCAGTAAAGACAGCTGATCTTGCCTGTGAAAACGGTGCGGACGCCGTGATCGGCATCGGAGGCGGGAGCTCTATCGATACAGCCAAGTTTGCAGCTGCAATTGCGTGCGGTGACGGGGATCCGGAAGCGATCTACCACGGGGAACTGCCGTTTCCCGACAAGCGCCTGACCATCATTGCTGTTCCGACAACAGCCGGTACCGGCAGCGAGGTGACGCAGGTATCCGTTATGAGCCACGGCAAAGAGAAGCGCACCATTAATAATCCCGTGTTCATGCCCCGTGCGGCAATCGTCGATCCGGAGATGACTCTCTCCGTACCGCCCCGCACCACAATGAACACCGGGCTTGATGCTCTGGCTCACGCCCTGGAGGGCTACTGGAGCGTTAACCATCAGCCAATCTCTGATCTGATGGCTATCGAGGCCGTGCGTACCATTCTTGCCAACCTGGAGACGGCTTGGCGGGAACCCGGCAATCTGGAGGCACGTTCCCAAATGGCTTATGCCTCTCTTCTCGGCGGATTGAGCTTTGCCCTGCCGAAGACGGCTGCCTCCCATGCTTGCAGCTATCCGCTGAGTGAGGATTATCATCTTCCGCACGGTGAGGCATGCGCCTTCACACTTGACAGCTTTGTGCGGATCAATGCGGATGAACGCCTGGAGGCGCTTTGTCATGCAGTCGGCCTGAGCGGAACTTCTGACCTGGCAGAGCGGATTCGACAGCTGAAGAAAATGGCCGGGCTACGCATGCACCTTGCCGATCTCGGAGAGGTTGACATCGACAAGCTGTGCCATGACTGCGCAGTGCACCCGCTGATGAACAACAACCCCGTGAAGCTCTCTGTTGAGCAGCTGCGGGAGATGTTCGAAGCACTCTGATGAGGGAAGATATCAAATATACGCTGATGGTTGCCGGCATGGTGATTGCCTGGTCGGTCTACTATGCGGTCAGCAAGATCGTTGTAGGCCTTACCGGATCGGCTCTCCTTGCCGGCTTCCTTCTGCGTACGGCGGCTTTCGTTTTTCTTACGCTGCAGCTGCTGCTGGACAAGAGCTTTTCCAGGCTCTTTCATCAGGGGAAGGCGGTGCTGATCCTCGTCATTATCGGGGCATTCGGGTTTCTGCTGGATCTGTTTGCTAACCTCGGGTATGCGGGCGGCAGCCTCAGCACAGGCACAGCGCTTCTGAAGACGGATGTGCTGATGGTGAACCTTGCAACCGTGATCCTCTATCATAAAAAACTTTATCTTTCTGACTGGATCGGTACGCTGATTATGCTGGTCGGTGTGTTGCTGGTACTCGGTGTCGATTTTGGCGGGATGGAATTTCACCCGTCCGATCTCTTTTTCATCCTGAGTGCCGTATGTGTCTCGGCAAATGCATTTATCATCAAAACGGCACAGGAAAAATATCACGAAGATGCGGATATGATCTCCTATTACAACAACTTTGTGGTTCTGCTTCTCTTCGGTACGTCGGCAGGGATCACCGGTGCAATCGGAAGTTTTGATATGCATGCCACATCACCGTCTTTCTGGTGGCTTGTCGCATTGGGTGGATTTGCTCAGACTGGAATCTATTTTTTCTATTACCGCAACCTGAAACATTTTGAGGTATGGCTTGTAAAGCTCTATCTGCTGCTTATGCCGGTGCTGAGCTGTTTTATTGGGGTATTTTTCCTCAACGAGGAGCTGACAGTTAAAAAGCTGCTGGGGATTCTGATCGTGCTTGCCGGTGCGGCAGTGATTCTCCAGCGCGGGAGGATTAATCATGCCGATCATCGGTAACAATATGGTGAGCGTGAAACGCAAAAACCGCAGCGCTGCCCTGCGCCTTCTGCAGGAGGAGGGCAGCATGTCCCGCAAGCGGCTGGCGGAAAAACTCGGCCTCACACCTGCAGCTATCACCAAAATAGCTGGAGAAATGCTTGCTGAAGGTCTCCTGCGGGAAGGGGATACCCTGCCGACAGGCAGTGCCGGCAGACGGGAAATCCTGATGGAACTCAACCCGCGGAGCTTCTGTGCACTCGGAATTCTGATCAATCTCCGGCAGGCGATCGTTTCCGCTCTATGGCTTGACAGTACGGTGATATTTTCTCAGGAAATCCCAATCCCGCCATCCGCTCCTGCGGAAGAGACAGTGAAGATGCTCTCGACAAAGCTTCTTGAGCTTGCCGGGGAATATCAATTACCAAAAGATAAAATCATTGGGACGGGAGTTGCCGTACGCGGAATCTGTTCGTCCGATGGACGCACTGTGATCGACAGCTTCGGGGCACTTTCGGAAAAACGGTATCCGCTCTGCCGCCGCATCGAGGAGCTGACGGGTTACCCGGCTGTGATGGCGAACAATGTGCGTGCACTCTTTGCCGCGCAGATGTTCCTGGCACATGACAAATCGACGGGAGCGCAGTTTTTCCTGCGCTGTGAGTATGGCATCGGGGCATCCTTGTCCATCAATGGCCAGATCTGGCACGGGGTGTCGGAACAGTGTTCGGAAATCGGACATATCCCTGTGATTCCACGCGGCGGCAAACCCTGTTCCTGCGGGAAGTCGGGCTGTCTGGAGACAGTGGCTTCCCCGATGGCAATCTGTGAAGATGCGCGTACTGCATTATCAGAGGAAAAGACGCCACTATTATTTGCCGGATGGAAAGACAGAGACCTCTCTGCCCTGCAGCCTGAAGATGTGCTTGAGGCAGCTCGAAACGGAGATCTCGGGGCCTGTGAGATTGTGGACAGAGCGGTCAAAACTCTTGCATCAGCTCTGAAATCCGTGATTTATCTCGTCGATCCGGGAAAGATCGTCCTTTACGGGAAGCTGTTTGACAACTCTTATTATCTCTCCCGGCTGCTCAGTGAGATGCGGGAAGGTGTGGACAGCAGGCATGAAGTTTCCGTTGAAAAGAGTGCCTATAACCACCGGCTTGAGAATAAGGCAGCTGCCCTTCTGGCAGTGGATCTGTTTTTCCGAAACGGCGGTGAGCTGTTCGGAATCAGTTGACAGCATATGGAAAAATCAGTATAATAACGAAAAATTCACAGATCTTCGGCGGTTAATAATTGCCGAAGGTCTGTTGCTGAAAGAGGTACCATGCAGGACAGCATTTTTGTAAAAGGTGCACGGGAAAACAACCTGAAAAACATCGATGTGGAAATCCCACGCAACAAGCTTGTTGTAGTTACGGGTGTCAGCGGCTCGGGAAAATCGAGCCTGGCATTCGACACGATATATGCCGAAGGCCAGCGTCGCTATGTGGAGAGCCTGAGCTCCTATGCCCGTATGTTTCTCGGGCAGATGGACAAACCGGATGTAGATTATATCGACGGGCTTTCTCCCGCCATCTCAATCGACCAGAAGACGACTTCCAAAAACCCACGCTCCACAGTCGGTACGGTGACGGAAATTTATGACTATCTGCGTCTGCTCTGGGCACGGATCGGCATTCCGCACTGCCCAAAATGCGGTAAGGAGATCCACCAGCAAAGCATCGATCAGATGGTCGATCGCGTGATGGAATTGCCGGAGGGTACCCGCATCCAGATCTTTGCTCCGGTAATCCGCGGGAAAAAGGGCGAGCACGCAAAAATCCTGGAAGATGCAAGAAAGTCCGGTTATGTCCGCGCCAGAATCGACGGTGAAATCCACGATCTCTCCGAGGACATCACACTGGCGAAAAACAACAAGCACAATATCGATATCGTGGTGGATCGCCTTGTGATTAAGCCCGAAATTGTAAGGCGTCTGACAGACTCTGCAGAGACGGCACTTGCACTTTCCGGGGGCATCCTCTATGTGGAAACAGCTCCCGACGGGGAGCGGATGACGTTTTCCCAGAATTATGCCTGTGAAGACTGCGGCATCTCTCTGGAAGAGCTCTCTCCACGCCTTTTCTCTTTCAACAACCCGCGAGGTGCCTGCCCGAAGTGCACCGGCTTAGGCATGCAGCTTCTGGTGGATCCGGATCTTATTCTGCCCAACCCGGAATTGAGTATTCTCGACGGGGGAATCCGGGCATCCGGCTGGGGCAATCCGAAAGGGGATTCCATCAGCCGCATGTATTACGATGCCCTTGCAAAAAAATACGGTTTTAAATTGTCAGATCCGATCAGTTCACTTTCGAAGGAAGCACAACGTGCTCTCCTGTATGGTACGGGATCGGAAAAGCTCGAACTGCACTTTGACCGCAGCGAGGGCACCGGAATGTTGAAGCGGGAGTTTGAAGGTCTTGTCAATAACCTGACGAGACGCTATGCGGAGACGACAAGCCCGGGCATCCGGGCAGAGATCGAAGAGTGCATGGCGGAAATCCCTTGTCCTGAATGTGGCGGAAGGCGCCTGAAAAAGGAAGCATTGGCTGTCACGGTCGGGGGAATGAATATTTCCGATTTTACGGATCTCTCTATCGTCAAGGCTTACGCATTCATAGATTCGCTTGTCCTGACCGATACAGAGCGCCTGATTGCCGGACAGATTCTGAAAGAGATAAAGGCCAGGCTGAACTTCCTGCTGAGTGTCGGCCTCGGATATCTGACGCTGTCCCGCCGTGCGGCCACGCTTTCCGGGGGAGAAAGCCAGCGGATACGTCTTGCCACGCAGATCGGCTCCGGATTGATGGGAGTTCTGTATGTGCTCGATGAACCGAGCATCGGGCTGCATCAGCGGGATAATGAGAAGCTGCTCAATACCCTCCGGGAACTTCGAGATCTCGGCAACTCACTGCTGGTGGTGGAGCACGATGCCGACACCATGCGTGCCTCCGACCATATCATCGATATCGGGCCGGGTGCGGGTGCAGGAGGAGGCCGGGTCGTCTGTACGGGAAGCTACGAGGATATCTGCGCCTGTGAAGCATCTGTCACCGGGCGTTACTTGAGCGGCAAGGTATCCATACCTGTCCCGGAGAAGAGAAGAACCGGAAACGGGCAGAAGCTTGTTATCCGAGGGGCTGCGGAAAATAACCTGAAGGGGATTGATGTGGAGTTTCCGCTCGGACGCTTTATCTGTGTAACAGGTATTTCAGGCTCAGGAAAATCGAGTCTTGTGAATGAAATTCTGTACAAAACCCTCGCTGCAACGAAGAACCATGCAAAGATCCGACCCGGCAAATGCTCTGGCATTGAAGGGCTTGAGTATATCGACAAGGTTATCTGCCTTGACCAGAGCCCCATCGGTCGCACACCGCGCTCAAATCCTGCTACTTATACGGGAGTCTTCAGTGACATCCGTGAGCTGTTTGCCTCAACGCAGGATGCAAGAGTACGGGGATATACGGGCAGCCGTTTCTCTTTCAACATCAAGGGTGGGCGCTGCGAGACATGCGGCGGAGACGGACTGCTGAAAATCGAGATGCACTTCCTGCCGGACGTCTATGTCCCATGTGAGGTATGCGGCGGAAAACGCTATAACCGGGAAACGCTGGAAGTGAAATATAAAGGAAAAAACATCTCCGACGTACTGGATATGACCGTAGAGGAAGCCTGTACCTTCTTCGCGAACCAGAACAGGATCCTCAGCAAGATCCAGACACTTTACGATGTCGGCCTAGGGTATGTAAAGCTGGGACAGTCAAGCACAACGCTTTCCGGGGGAGAGGCACAGCGGGTGAAGCTCGCCACCGAACTCTCCAGACGAAGCACCGGCAGCACGCTTTACGTCCTGGATGAACCGACGACCGGCCTTCATGCTTCAGATGTGCACCGCCTCCTTAATATACTGGACAGGCTGGTAGACGCAGGCAATACAGTTGTTGTCATTGAGCACAATCTTGATGTGATCAAAACCGCCGACACGATTATTGATCTCGGACCGGAAGGCGGAGACCAGGGGGGAGAACTCATTTTTACTGGCACACCGGAAGAATGTGCTGCCTGTGAGAAGAGTTACACCGGGCAGTATCTTAAAAAACTACTCGGGAGCGGAAGAGAGAGCTCCTGATTATACAACAGGATGGAAACCATATGGCTGAGCAGGAGTTGGAACTGCAGGAACTGAACGGGACGGTTACGACCGTCCTGTACAGCAATGCGGAGAATGGGTATACAGTGCTGAAACTGCAGGACAGTGATGACCGTCAGCAGACGGTGGTCGGCTGTTTTCCTTTTCTCGCACCGGGAGAAAAAGTACTGGCATCGGGCGCCTGGGTGACACATCCTACTTATGGGATGCAGTTCAAGGCGGAGTTCGTTAACCGCATCCCGCCCTCCACTTCCGAGGATATTTTTCGTTATCTGTCGCACGGTGTAATCAAAGGCATCGGTCCTGTTCTGGCGTCGGCCATCGTGGAAGCGTTTCACGAAAAAACACTGGATGTCCTGGAAGCACACCCGGAAAAGCTGGCACAGATTCAGGGAATCTCTCTGAAAAGAGCACAGGATTTCTGTGAGCAGTACAGACAGCTGTCAGCCCTACGAAGGATAGTGGACTATGTTTGTTCCTTCGGTGTCCGGCCTGTTATCGGGATCCGGCTTTACCGATTCTACGGCAGTGAAGCTATGGGCATGTTGCGCACAGACCCGTATATCATTGCGGCTTCACACATCGGCGGGATGTTTCCGGAGGCAGACCGGATGGCTCTCGAGCTCGGCTTTGCCACTGACAGCGTGGAAAGAATCCGCGCCGCAATCCATTTTGAACTGGTACATAACCTCAGCAATGGTCACTGCTTTATTCCGGAGGGGGATCTGATTGCGGCTGTCTGCCAAATGATTTCTGTAGATGAGGACCCGGCAATGAGGGCTCTGGATGATCTGGCGGAAAACAAACAGATCATCCGGGAAACAATGAGAGGCATCAGGGCATGCTATCTGCCTGAGCTGTATGAAGCGGAAACGTATCTTGCGGAACGTCTGAAAACCATGAACAGGATGCCGGTTGATCCCGTGAGAAATCAGACGCTCCTGATCAGAAACCTGGAAGAAAGCAGCGGTATTCTCTATGCACCTGCACAGCGAAAAGCCTTCGAGCTCGCGCTGGACAATCGGCTTCTCATCATTACTGGCGGCCCGGGAACAGGAAAAACACAGTGTATCCGTGCTATCCTTGACCTGTATGACCGTCTCGGTTATAAAACCATCCTCACTGCGCCGACAGGCAGGGCTGCCAAACGTATGTCACAGCTCTCCGGGCGTGAAGCTGCTACCGTGCACCGGCTTCTCGGGGCCAGAAGGGAGGATGGCAGTGATCTGGTGCATTTTGCGAAAAACGAGGACGATCCCCTCAACTGCGATGCCGTAATTCTGGATGAATGTTCGATGGTGGATCTTCTTCTGCTTGCTGCACTGGTAAGAGCCGTCCCTCAGGATGCGCGCCTGATTCTGGTGGGTGACTGCGATCAGCTTCCTCCAGTGGGACCGGGAAAAGTTTTCCGTGGGATGATCGAAAGCGGCATTTTTCCGACAGTGAAGTTTACCGAGATTTTCCGCCAGTCAGAGGGAAGCCTGATTGTAAAAAACGCTCATCTGATCAATGATGGAAAAATACCGGATTTTTCAGACAATAAGGCTGACTTTTTCCGACTGAAGCGGCTGGAGGAAGCATCTGCAGTGGAAACCATTACAGAGCTGTGTGCCGTACGGCTGCCGAATCGTATGCATATTGCTCCTGAGGAAATTCAGGTTCTCTCTCCCACGCGCCGCGGAGAACTCGGAACCGTGTGGCTGAACAGACAGCTTCAGCAGGTGCTGAATCCGCCCGATAAGGAAAAAGCGGAACAGCAGTACGGGGATGTTGTTTTCCGGGAGGGGGACCGCATCATGCAGATCCGTAACAACTACGATCTCCTCTGGACGAACGAGGATCAGACCCTCTCGGGCATCGGAATTTATAACGGAGATATCGGGTATATTCGCAGAATTGACAAAGAAAACGAATCTCTGATCCTTGATTTTGACGGCAAGATTACTCTATACAGCTTTGCCAATCTCAATGAACTGGAACATGCCTGGGCAGTTACGATCCATAAGGCGCAGGGTAGTGAATTCAAAGCTGTTATCCTGGCTCTCAGCCCCTCTTCCAAAATGCTGCTGACTCGCAGTGTGCTTTACACAGGGGTCACCCGAGCCCGCGATCTGCTGATCCTCGTAGGGGATGACGCCATTGCGCGCCGCATGATTGGAACCGTCTCACCTGACTCCCGTTTTACTTTTTTCAAAACCCGCTTAAGGATGAAATAAAATGATAAAGGAGAAAAAGCATGCAGATTGTGATAACCATTGATGACATTGATTACGGAGATTTTGTGGAACGCTACTATCCTCTCGTGAAGGACAGAATTCAGGGCGGGGAAGGGATGGGCGCCATGCTTCTCTCAAAGCTCAGTTCTGCACCTCCGGATCAGGTACGGAAAGTAGTTGATATGCTGCCGAAATCTGCAAAGGATGAACTCGCAGTCCGGCTGCTTAATGCCAACAAGGAAAGACTTTTAGTGAGAGCCTCCCGCCTGCTTGACGAGCAGGATCTCGGCCTGAAAATCGTCGATGTTGAAATCCGTAAATAAAAGAAATTCCCCTGCAGTATCAATAAACTGCAGGGGAAAAGTATTCCTGGGATGATGGAAGATCAATCAACCGGGCAGACGGCAAAGCATCTGGCGGGGAAGCCGACACCGTCCTTCAGCTTCGGGAAGGCGCAGACAATGATGGAGCCGACAGGCGGTACCTGGTCGAGGTTGCGCATGACTTCGATCTGGAAGCGGTCAACCTCCAGAATGTACTGCTCGCCGGGATACGGATAGGAATCCGGCTTCGTGGTGACGGTTGCAGGGTCGGTGTCAGCCGGCTCATGGCCGATGGCGCCGATGTTGCGGTTTTCAACCAGCCATTGGATGGTTGCCTTGTCCCAGCCGGGGTAGTGGGGTTGGCCGTTTTCATCGGGGTTGTCCAGATTTTCTTTCTTATACCAGTCGGAGCGGAAAGCTACAAATGCGCCTTCGGGAATCTTGCCGTATTCGGCTTCCCACTTTTCGATATCTTCAATTTTCAGCACAAAGTCCGGGTCTGCGGCACATTCTGCGCTCTTGTCAATGACAACGAGAGGATAAACGAGTTCTTTTACGGTGATCTCATTCATCGGTCTGCCGTTACCCCAGAAATGACGGGGAGCATCCACATGCGTGCCGTACTGGCTTGCCACGGAGATCTGGTAGCAGCGCATCGGAGCCATCTTGTCATCCGGTGTGCCTTCGACATAGTCGAAAAGAAGGTCACACTTCAGCGGTGAAAAACCGTACCAGTGCGGAGTGCGGGGGCTGAGTTCATGCGTCAGGTCAACCCATTTGTATTTTTCGGATTTGGCAGCTTTCAGCTGTTCCCATAATGCCAGATTACTCATGCTGTACTCTCCTTTATTGTAAAAAATCCATGCTGATGATCAGCATTTGCCTGGATTATAACAACCGGAAGAGACGGTGTCAAGATTTTACTGTTTTCTTTCATTTCATTTTTCTATAATCAGAAGATCAATTTTGTTTCTTTGCCTGCTATTATTAGGCTTTCAACGTAATTGACAAGGAAGTTAAGGCGTATTATAATCTTCGCAGTTTCCAGCCGGCAACTGGTTTGCCGTATATAATTAACTTTTGGAGGTATCATCAATGGCACTCGAATTCAATGAACAGCTCTCCCGCCTGCAGAAGCCCGACCGTGATGAAATGACGGATGAGGAATATGCCGTATTCAACAAGAATGTTGAGACCATGGAAAAGAACTGGGGATTTATCAACAATCTCTTCAAGGTTCTGCCCCTGAATGCCAGCCAGTATATCGGTTTTCTGAATCTCAAGGCTAATCTCTACAATGACAGTTGCTATCTAACCGATGCCCAGAAGGAAATGATCGGCATTGTGGTATCCTCCTACAACTGCTGCTCCTATTGCCTCACCACACATGGGGATAATCTCCGCGGCATGTGGAAGAACCCCGCCCTGGTTGACAGGCTCAGCTACAACTACCGTTCCTGCAAGGGAATGCTTTCCAAGGAAGATTATGCCCTTTGCGAGTACGCCTGGTATGTAACGGCTCACCCGCAGGAGATCGATCAGGAGCAGGTGGACAAGCTGCGCGAGGCAGGGTTCAACGATCATCAGATCCTTGAGGCAGCTTTCATTGCCGGCTTCTTCAATTACACCAATCGCTGGGTCAGCACCATTGCACCTCTTGCCAACGACGGGCATTTCTACCACAACAGGAATTTTGGCTGATTGATGCAATGATCTACCTCGACAACGCCGCGACGACGTTTCCAAAACCCGAGTGTGTTTATACCGCGATGGATGCTTATGCTCGTACATCCGCTGTGAATGCCGGGCGGGGAGCCTACCGCGCAGCCCGTGAATCGGGCGAGATGATCCGTCAGACGCGGGAGAGGCTGATCAGCCTTGTGGATGCAAGGGAACAGGCGGAAGTCATTCTGGCGCCTTCCGTTACGGTGGCGATCAACCAGATCATCCACGGCCTGAAATGGTCGAAAGATGCGGTTGCCTATGTTTCCCCTTATGAGCACAACGCCGTTCTTCGGCCGCTGGAGCTCCTGCGAAAAAAGATTGGTTTCAAAGTCAGGGAACTGCCTCTGACAGAAGATCTTTCTATTGACCTAGCTGAGACGGAGCATATGTTTGAAGAGGCTCCCCCCACGTTTGTATCCGTTACGGCCGTCTCCAACGTGACGGGGTATATCCTCCCCGCGGAGAAGATTTTCCGCCTTGCCAAAAAGTATCACGCCTTTACTCTTCTGGACGGGGCACAGGCTGTCGGCCTGCTGAAGCTGCATTTTGCTCAGCTATACGCGGATGCGCTTACGTTTGCCGGGCATAAGACGCTGTACGGCCCCTTCGGCGCAGCTGGTTTCTATCTGAAGAATGGTGTGGATCTCGATGTATTTCTCTCGGGCGGCACCGGTTCCCAGTCTACCAGCCTGGAGATGCCGCGCACCATGCCGGGCAAGCTTGAGTGTGCCAGCAAAAACACGGTTGCCATCAGCGGCCTGCACGCAGCGCTCGGATGGCTGCCTTCGGCACGTACACTTAAGCGGGAAAAGGAGCTGACTGCCTATCTGATGGAACGCCTCGATGAGGTGGAAGGCATCCGGATTTACCGCGCACCTGACGAAAGCTCTCAGGCCGGTATCGTTTCACTCAATATGCCGGGATTTACCTGCGGGGAGGCTGCGGCGATTCTGGATGCAAAGTATGATATCGCTGTCCGTGCCGGGCATCACTGTGCTGCTCTAATCCACCGCCATCTGTGCAATGACGACTTCAAGGGCACCATCCGTGTTTCTCTCGGCTACTTTACACAGCCGGAAGAGATTGACCGGCTTACCGAAGCACTCCGCACCATCAGCCGTGAAGACCTGAAGGATATAGATCTAGACGCTCTTCGCGGTTTGTGTTGAAAGGAAGTATTATGATTTATCCAAAACTGTTTACACCTGGATATATAGGTTCGCTGCGCATTAAAAACCGGGCTGTCATGCCGCCGATGCAGGTGCTGTACGGCGAAAACGATGCACATCCCGGCCCTCGTACGATCGCCTATTATGAAGAACGTGCCAAAGGCGGCGTCGGCCTCATTATTATCGAAGCTACAGCCGTTGATGACATCAATAATACCCTCTGGGACCACCAGCTCAGCCTGACTGCTAACCGCTATCGGACCGACTGGATGCTTCTCACCGAGGCTATTCACGCACATGACTGCCGTGTCTTTATTCAGCTCCATCACTACGGCGCGAAAAGTGTTCCCACGGCCTCCGGAGCTCCCTGGGCTCCGAGCGAAATCCCGGCACTGCCCGGCGGAAAGCCAGGACATGCGATGACCGTGGAGGAGATCAAAATCGAACAGCAGCGTTTCATTGATGCAGCTGTCCGTGCCAAGCAGTCCGGTTTTGACGGTGTGGAGCTGGCAGGCACGCACGGGTATCTGCTCCACCAGTTCCTCAGCCCTTATTATAACAACCGCACAGATGAATATGGCGGTTCAACCGAAAACCGGTGCCGTTTCTATACCGAGATAATCGAGGGGATCCATGCAGCTTGCGGACGTGATTTCCCGGTAAGCGTGCGTTTCCCGGGAGATGAGTTTACACCTGATATTCCCGGCACACTGACGGTGAAAGACGGTGTGGAGATCGCAAAGATTTTAGAGCGCGCCGGGGCAGACTGCCTGAATGTCTCCAACGGCAATAACTTCAATGCTAACGCCAACTGCGAACCGTATTCTTACGTCTCCGGCTGGAAGAAGCATGTTGCCAAAGCCGTTCATGATGCAGTTTCCATTCCCGTGCTGGCTACCAACACTATCAAGAGCCCGGAGTTTGCTGAGCAGATGCTGGAAGAAGAGGTCTCCGACTTTGTTTGCTTAGGCCGTGCCCTGATTGCCGACCCGATGTTTATGAACAAGGCAGAGAAAGGCGATTCTCTCGGCATCCGCAAATGCCTCGGCTGTATGTTCTGCCGTGAACAGCTTTATTCCCAGATGCCGATCCGGTGTGCATTAAATCCGCGGGCAGGCTTTGAATTTGCCGATTCCGGCCTTCTCCAGAAGGACGGTGAGGGGAGACCGGTTGCCGTTGTCGGCGGAGGTCCGGCGGGCATGGAAGCGGCAGTGGTTCTGCAGTCCAGAGGTTTTGCCGTTACGCTCTTTGAGAAGGCGGAAACGCTTTCCGGCAGCATGAACCTTGCCAACAAGGCGTTCCACAAGGAAAAAATCAGCTATGCCGCGCAGACAATGGCAGAAGAGCTTCGACGCCTCGGTGTTACGGTTATTACCGGTCATACGGCGACGGTGGACGAAGTAAAGGCACTTCATCCGGCAGGCGTGGTAGTTGCCTGCGGTGCAAAGCCGATCATACCCTATGTCCCTGGCGTCGGATTGCCGAACGTGGTTACTTCCCATGATGTGATTGCGGGCAGAGTCTCTGTTTCGGGGAAGGCAGTTGTAGTCGGCTCCGGCATGACGGGGCTGGAATGCGCTGAAATCCTCTGCATGTCCGGCTGTGAGGTGTCGATTGTTGAGATGCTTGATCACGTCGGCGCAGGGATGTTCTCAGTGATCGTTGCAGATATGATGGAGCGTATCAACTCCTACCATCCTGCAATCTGCACCGGACATAAACTAAAGGCAATTTCTGAAAAAGGAGTTACAGCAGAAAAAGTTGATACCGGTGAGGAAGTCTTTATCCCAGCCGATACGGTTGTGCTCTCTCTCGGCGTTGTCCCGGATATGGAAACTGCGGAAGATTTCCGGGTAGCATTTGAAAACGTAATCGTGGTGGGTGACGGCGAAAAGAGCGGCCGAATCCCGCATGCGATCCGCGATGGTTACAGCAAAGCGAAAAATTTTTTACTATAAACGGAAAGGAATCCTCTGATGGACATTGTGATCTCCAAAATGATGTCAAAGCCTGACTTCCAGTCGGACTTTCTTGCAAACATACTCAAAGCAAATGCAAACCCGGATATTATCACCTTTGCCGGCGGCCTGCCGAATGCCGTTTCTTTCCCGGTCGAGGCGATGGACAGAGCTGCCGATAAGGTTCTGAAAGAAAACGGTATCATGGCTCTGCAGTACAGCGGTGCTCAGGGATATGCTCCGCTGCGTAAATTCATTGCTGACCGCTATCAGAAAAAGGGTATTGATGTCGATGCTTCGCAGATTATCATAACCAACGGTTCCCAGCAGGCACTGGACATGTTCTCCGCTGTAATGATTGACCCGGGTGACCGGGTTCTGGTTGAAAACCCGAGCTATCTCGCTGCGCTGCAGACTTTCCATCTCTATGATCCGGAAATCGTTCCGGTTAGTCTGCGGGAAGACGGGATCAATGTCAAAGAGCTTGAGAAAGCCATTGCAGAGAAGAATCCCAAGTTCATGTATCTGATTCCGAATTTCCAGAATCCCACAGGCCTCACCTATACCGAAGAAGTTCGGGAAGCGGCAGCGGAAGTCTTTAAAAAGAGCAATGTAATGGTCCTCGAGGATGACCCTTACGGTGAGCTCCGTTTTGCCGGGAAGGGCGGCAAAAGCTTCGGTTGGTATCTCGGTGAGCAGTGCTGCATGCTCGGCACATTCTCCAAGATCGTCTCTCCGGGTATGCGCATCGGCTGGATTGCCTGCCGGGAACAGAAGATTTTCGACAAGCTCCTTGCCTACAAAGCCACAATGGACCTTCACACCAATATGTTTTGCCAGATGGTTCTTTTCCAGTACCTGCAGGATAATGATCTCGATGAGCATATTTCCCGCACCAGCCAGCTCTACAAACAGAAGGTTGAGCACATGCTCTCCTGCATCGACAAGTATTTCCCGGCCGGTGTCTCCGTTACAAGGCCGCAGGGAGGCATGTTTATGTGGGTCACGCTGCCCGGCGGAATCAAAGGTGTCGACGTGCAGAATGAGGCTCTCGAGAGAGGCGTTGCCGTTACGGCAGGAGATCCGTTCTATGAATATGAGCGCGATGTCCCCACTATCCGCCTGAACTTCTCCAACGGCTCGGACGAATACATCGAAAAAGGAATACGCATTCTCGGCGAAGTCATAAAAGAATTCGTGAAATAAAGCAATTCTTCATACAGCTAATAAAAATCCCATGCAGTTTCAATGCACTGCATGGGATATTTTTTTGAAGGTTACGCTTTCCGGATACGGTTCAGCGTAGTCTCCCGTTCAATAATTTCGCAGTCAAGCTGAATCAGATGATGGCCGGGCTGTGCGCCTTCGAGAATGCTGAGAATCTCCCGGGCACTTTTCTGACCGATTTCAAAAAGTGGGAGTGCAACGGTGGAAAGCCTCGGTCTGCTGACAGAAGAGATATCCCGGTTATCGAATCCAATCAGTTGAATATCTTTTCCAACAGTGATGCCGTTCAGACTGCAGTAGTCAAGAACACCTAAAGCCATCAGGTCATTCTGAGCAAAAATAGCCGTGACGCCCTGATTAATGAGTTCCCTGCTAAGCAGAAAACCACTGTCTCGTTCCCAGTCACCGACCAGGGTGAGTGACGGATTGTAAGGTACCATGCGGTCAAACAAAGCCTTCATATGCCCTCTGGAACGGTTGACGGTATGCGAACTGTCCGTCGGGCCGGTTATCATACCGATCTTTTCATTTCCGTAATCCAGCAGCCGGAGTGTGAGGTCATAAGCTGCCTTTTCTTCATTGTATATGACGGAAGGGACGCTTTCATCTTCGGAGATACAGTAGGCGCAGACAAATTTCGGCTCGGCATAATCGGAGAGAGAGACAACGACATGACTGTGGCAACCGATATAAATAATCCCATCCACTTGTTTTGTCAGCATATCTTCCACAGCGGAATGAACGAGTGAAATGCTTTCTTTCAGATCGCGCGGCCCGTTGCCGTAACGCTTATAAAACCGGAGGTTGCCGAGGATATAATGATAATCTGATTCTTCCAGCGTTTGGGCAATGCCGTCAACGATTTCAGGAGAATTGAAAACGGTCAGGTCTTCCGTAATGATACCAATTGTCCTGCTGTGTCCTTTTTTGAGGTTGCGTGCATTGAGATTCGGCCTGTAGTTCAGATCCTTTGCAGCAGACAGAATTTTTTTCCTGGTATTTTCATTGACACCGGATTTGCCGTTCAGTACCTTGCTGACGGTTGCAATGGAAACGCCGGTCTTCTCGGATATTTCTCGGATTGTAGCCATGTCAGGACCTCCGTAGAAACAAATTCGATCACATCATAGCACACAGAAAAGAATCAGGCAAATCAAAAGTGAAAATATGTGCAAAATATACAAAAACACAAGCAAATTTTTGTCGAAAAGCACTAATTTACAAGTGAATAAAGAAGGAGTATGATATAGTAAACGTTTAATATAAATGGTCAATTAATAGCATTGAAATTTGAAATTAATAAGAAAAGAGAAAAACGTTTAACATCTTGAAAGGAGGAACAATGAAACAGAAAAATATCCATTCTCCCGCATTAAGCCGAATTACTGTGTCAGATCCTCTTTTCAAGCATTATATTTCAATTGTTTCGAAAAAGCTGATTCCATACCAGTGGAATGTTCTGAACGATAGCGAGCCGAATACGGAGAAATCTTTCTGTATTGCAAATTTCCGCGTGGCAGCCGGAGAAATTGAGGGCAGCCACAAAGGTATGGTATTCAGCGATACTGATCTCTACAAATGGCTTGAAACGCTTGCCTATTGCCTCGATAGGGGAGAGGCAACAGAGTTTGAAGTGCATGCAGATGAAATGGTTGACCTGATCTCTCGTGCACAGGAGCCGGACGGATATATTAATACATACTTTTCAGTCAACTGTCCTGAAAGAAAGTGGACGAATTTTACCGAAGGGCATGAGCTGTATTCTGCCGGTCATCTGATTGAAGCTGCAGTTGCCTATTATCATGCAACCGGAAAAAATCGGCTGCTGAAAGTTGCCAGCCGCTTTGCCAATCTCATTTGTGATAAATTCGCTCCGGGCAGGGAACTGGAAAATGCCTGTCCCGGCCATCAGGAGATCGAGCTTGCACTGATCAAGCTTGCTGACTGTACAGGAGAGAAGAAGTATGCTGATCTTGCGCGGCATTTTCTCAAGGTCCGCGGAAATTCTTCCAATTTCCTGGAGGAAAATCTCAGAGAACAGGGAAAGAACAGGATCTTTCCGGAATTCGCAGATTACGATGCTCTCTACGCGCAGTCCCATCTGCCGGCGACAGAGCAGACTACAGCGGAAGGACATGCAGTCCGAGCCATGTATATGTTTTCAGCAATGGCGGATATTGCCCGCACATATGGGGAGGATGCTATGGCGGAAAGCTGTGTTCGCCTCTGGAATAATGTAACACAAAAACGGATGTATATCACGGGCGGCATCGGATCTTCCGGACATCTGGAACGGTTTACTGTCGATTATGATCTGCCAAATGACAGAATGTACTGTGAGAGCTGTGCATCCGTCGGCCTGATGATGTTCGGGCAGCGTATGGCGGCGCTGACCGGAGAAGCAAACTATTATGATACGGTGGAACGAGCCCTCTGCAATACGGTACTTGCCGGTATTGCCGCGGAGGGAGACAAATACTTCTATGTGAATCCTCTGGAGGTTTGGCCCGAGAACTGCCTCCCGGGTACGTCCATGTCCCACGTCAAACCGGTTCGTCAGCCGTGGTTTGCCTGTGCCTGTTGCCCGGCAAACATTGCAAGGACCCTTGCTTCCCTCGGGCAGTATATCTATGCGCAGGATGAAAAAAGCGTCTATATTAACCAGTATATCTCTTCCGAACTTTGCACGGATATACGCGGTGCCGAGATTTCCATCAAACTGCAATCCAACTTTCTGGCAGACGGAACAAGCAGAATCCTGATCAAATCAGATAAACCGCAGTCTTTTACGCTGAGGATCCGTATCCCATACTATCTCGAAAACCCCACATTCATTTTCAACGGAAAAGCCATTGCACCTGTTATCGAAAACGGGTATGCCGTGATTGCCGTTTCCAGGGAAGGAGAGCAGATTCTGGAAATTAACAGTAAGGTTGAGCCGCGATGGGTAGCTGCCAACTCGAAGGTGCGCGCCGATTCTGGAAAAATCGCGCTGATGTACGGGCCATACGTTTACTGCTTTGAAGAAGAGGACAACGGGACCAACCTGCCTGTGTTCTATGCAGCCGGCTCCTCGCGTGCAGTTTCGGATGCGCCTGCAGCAGGACTCCCTGGCAGCCTGCCAACCTTCAAAGTACACGGAAGCCGGCTGGACAGCGGTGTAGGTGAATCCCTGTACGGTCAACCCTCTTTCCGCTTTACGGATGCCGAGCTGAAAGCAGTTCCCTACGCTCTATGGTGCAACCGCACCCCGGGTGAAATGATTGTCTGGATCAATGCTCTTATCTCATAGTTGAAGAGCCATGGATCAGGCGAAGATCGCCTGCATTAATACTGAATTATGCATTGGCAGGAAGTCGATGTGTAAGAAATATATCTTATAAGAAAGGAAAAAGATTATGAAAAAAGTCCTTGCAATCCTGCTCTGTGTGCTGATGATTTCCAGCATCCTTGTTGTCAATGCAGCTGCTGAAGATAAGGTGGAAATCACCTATTCTTACTGGGGAACGCCGGAAGAAGCTGCTTCCGTACAGGCTGTTGCCGACAAGTTCAACTCAGAACAGGATAGGATCCATGTCACTGTCTTGGCAATACCAAATGAAGAGTACACAACCACACTGAACTCCATGGCTGCCGGTAACCAGCTACCGGACTGCGGTATCATGAACGAAAACGGAGTCCTGGACTTTGCAGCTGACGGTCTTCTGGCGGATATCTCCTCAATGTACGAAGGCGCTGCATCCATGCCGCTGGATGCTATCACATTCAAAGCAGATGGCAAACCGGTTGCTTATTCAGCAGCAAATGAGATCCTCTTCCTGTACTACAACAAGGATATGTTCGATGCTGCTGGTGTAGCATATCCGGATCCGAAAACTCCATACACGTGGGATGAGTTCGTTGATACGGCAAAACTTCTCACGCTCGATGGAAACGGAAACAATGCTGCTTCTCCTGATTTCGACGCTAACAACATCGTACAGTACGGCTGCAACGTTGATAACTGGACATGGCAGCTTGAAGTATGGGCTCTGTCCAATGGCGGTGCATGGTTTGCTCCGGACGGTTCTGCCTGCACCATCAACACTCCGGAAGTAGCAGAAGCTATCCAGAAAGTTGCCGATCTGTATCTTGTTGACCATGTTATGCAGTTCCGTGATGGGCTTGAAGACTCCGGTATTCAATCTACCATCGCTGCAGGCAATGTAGCCATGGCTACCGGAGGTACCTGGAATGTAGGAACCTGCATGAACCTTGCAACTTTCCCCTACGGCGTAGCTCCTCTGCCGGTTATGAAGGAAGAAGTTACTATATGCACCGGCGGTCCGCAGGTCGTTTTTGCTCAGGGAAGTCATCAGGCCGAAGCAATGGAATTCATCAAGTGGTATACTCAGGAAGAGAACAGCTGGGATTCGCTCATTGCCACTGGTATCTGGATGCCGATTCTTGAAGAATACTATGTGAACGAAGAACTCACACATAAGTGGGTGGACAACCCGAACTTCAGTATGGGCTATGAAAACTTCAAGACTTCAGTTGTAGACTACGCACACGACTATGCTGTTTCTACCTGTTGGTACTATGTCCCGCATACGAACGAGTTCTTGGAGTATCTCCGCTCCGAGCTGGGCTCCGTCTGGACAGGCGATGTCTCTGCGGCAGATGCGCTTAGTCATGCCGAGGCACACCTGATTGAAATCTTCGAAGGATACTGATTCTATCTGACTTATTTTCCATCCATTTTCTGTTGCGGGTGTCCGTCCCCAAGCGGGCGGACACCTGCTTTTGACATGAAGAAGATTCCTGTCGATTGATAACACCACAGAATCGAGGTGAGAGCAATGACTAGACGTCCAAAACACCGCAATGCACTTCTAAGAAGTGAAACACGTACAGCCTATTTATGCCTGATCCCGTCCATCATTGGCCTGATCTTTTTGACCTATATCCCTCTGATGGAGGTTTTTGGCCTGAGTTTTTTCAGCTGGAAAGGAAACGGGTTTACCGGCTTCAAATTTGTCGGTTTCAACAATTATATCCGGCTCCTGACGACAGACCCTTATTTCAAGCAGTCTGTTCTGGTTACGATATATTATACCTTTATGGCAGTTATCGGGAGTATGATTTATTCCCTGATCATTGCCTTACTGTTAAATCGAAAAATTCCTGCACGGGGGTTCTGGCGGGCAATTTTCTATCTGCCCTATCTTCTGCCTGCTGTTGCAGTTTATTTAGGCTGGAACTGGCTTTATAACATCAATTACGGCCTGTTCAACTTTATTCTTAACCGGGTCTTCGGTTTGCCGAGAGTCGGATTTATCAATGACGCAAAACTGGTTGCGCCTTCACTCGCATTGATCTCTGTATGGCTGTCAGGTAATCTGATTGTCATCTTCCTCGCCGGGCTTCAGAACGTTCCGCGAACCTATCTGGACGCTGCCGAGGTAGATGGGGCTAATGCATGGCAGCGTTTTTGGTTTATCACCATACCTGTCATGAGCCCGATTATTTTTTATAACCTGCTTATGGCACTGATTACCAATCTCCAGGTAATCACACCGGCTCTTGCTTTGACGAAAGGCGGCCCGGGTTCCTCATCACGGTTTGTCTCCTATGTGATGTATCAGTATGCCTTTGAAAATCGGAAATTCGGATATGCTGCTGCGGTATCAGTAATGCTGTTTATTCTGATCGGTATTTTCACAGTAATACTGTTCGCTACCAGCAAATCCTGGATGTTCCAGCAGGGAGGGGACGATGATGAATAAGACTTCAAGCCTTTCCGGGAAACGGAACAGAGAAAAGGCTGTCAACACAATCTGCTTTGTTCTGGTAATCTTTTTCTCTGCTCTTTGTCTTTTACCGATCTGGTGGATTTTTCGCTCCTCTCTGATGACGAATAATCAGCTCTATTCGAATAATGTGCCGTTTTTCCCGCCGGACTGGCTTTTTTCCAACTATCCCCAGGCACTGAAAAACTTCCCTTTCTGGACATATCTGAAAAATACCATGACGATTATTGTTCCGTCTGTGCTTGCCGGAACGGTAACAGCAGTTCTTGGCGGTTATGCGTTTGCCCGGATGCGTTTTCCGGGAAAGCGATTTCTATTTACCCTGGTAATCGGTTCCATGTTTCTTCCTGTCATGGTGACTCTGATTCCGCTTTACATTATGTGGACGAACGTCTTGAAGCTCAATGGTACATACTGGCCGCTGATTTTACCGTATTTCTGCGGGGGCGGAGCATTTAATATCTATTTGATTCGGCAGTTTATCCTGACTATTCCGAGAGAACTGGATGAAGCAGCGACAATTGATGGGGCTGGGCATTTTCGGATCCTGGTCAGTATCATCGTTCCGGCCATTAAAGCTGCAATGATCGTTGTGGCCCTTTTGCTTTTTACACAGATGTGGAATGATCTGATTCAGCAGTCACTCTATATCCATGATGCAAAAAAGTTTACCATTGCTCTGGGGCTTTCGCAGTTCAAAGGATCCCTGAAACAGGATTATTCCGCTATTATGTGTGCAACCTGTATGTCTTTTGCACCGGGTATTCTATTTTACCTCTTGGGGCAGAAATACTTTGTCGAAGGTATTGCGCTTACCGGGCTGAAAGGCTGAACGATGAAACGTTTCGAAAGAGAAGGGAAAGGAGAACCTGCTCCGTCTTCCGGATTAGCACGCTGTGGAGTTATGGCATTAACGCACTTCTGGAAGCTGATTGCAGTCAATTTACTCTTTGTGATCTTTTCACTGCCGGTTATAACACTGCCTGCTGCACTAACTGCGCTGAACAGAGTTTGCATTATCATCTATCGGGATGGCAACATCTTTCTCTGGGATGAATTCTGGAAGGAATTTCACCGAAGTTTTTTGCGTGCATTAGGTCCGGGTTTCGGTTTTGCATTGCTTTTGTTTGGCGGTTATTTTTTCATGAGCCTTGGAAACGGGAATTCGCAGTTAGTTTTTTTTGCCATACTTTTCTGGGCACTTGGAATTTTCATGACGATAAAAGCACTGATTATTGGTGAAATGTTTTTTGTTATGATTTCTGTTCTGGAGATTGGGAACTTCAATGCCCTGAAAAATGCTTTGATCCTTTCCTTGGCAAGACCTGTCCGGTCTCTGGCAATTCTACTGATCGTTTTTGCTCTGGTATTTGGTGTGATGTCTCTGATGCCGATAAGCATAGTTTTGCTTATTTTCATCTGGGTTGTTCTTGCACAATATCCCATAAGCTGTCTGGTATATGATCTTATCGAAGAAATGATATTGAATCCCTTCCAAAATCGAGTGGAAAAAGGATAAGTCCTCGCTCATACATTCTCCCTCACGTCCTAAAAAAATCATCCCGTGCAGTCTGATGAAGCTGCACGGGATGATTTTTTTACGATTAAAAAAGGGAACAGAGAGATTATTTTCTTACCTGGCCGGTACCTTTGATGACATAACGGTAAGTGTTCAGCTCTTCCAGCCCCATCGGTCCGCGGGCGTGGAGTTTCTGTGTGGAAATCCCCATTTCGCAACCGAGGCCGAACATTCCGCCATCGGTAAAGCGGGTGGAAGCGTTGATATAAACGGCAGCACTGTCCACATTGGCGGCAAAGTAGTCCGCATTCTTCTCGCTGTGCGTGACAATCGCTTCACTGTGGTGCGTGGAATGCTGAGCAATATGTTCCACTGCTTCCTTAACGTCCGACACGACTTTAACGGCGAGGATATAATCCAGAAATTCCGTATCAAAATCGGTGGGGGAGGCAGGTGTCCCGTCAATAATGGCTGCAGCCTCTTCACTAAGCCTGAGCTCCACCGGCACTGCACCGGAAGCTTTCCGGTCATCTACCAGCATCTTTTTCAGCTTCGGGAGAAAATCCTTTGCGATCTCTCTGCTGACAAGGCAGATCTCTTCCGCATTGCAGACCGAAGGGCGCTGCGTCTTGGCGTTCTCGATAATGCGGAGAGCCATATCCTGATCGGCACTGGCATCAACGTAGACGGTGCAGATGCCCGTACCCGTCTCAATACAGGGAACGGAGGCATTCTCCAGGCAGTTGCGGATGAGGCCGGCTCCTCCGCGCGGAATCAGGAGGTCAACCATACCTTTTGCCTGCATCAGTTCCAGAGCACTTTCATGCCCAATGTCGTCAATGATATTGATCAATTCAGCCGGGAAGCCTTCCTTCTTAAGGCCGTCCTGCATAGCCTTCACGATAGCATGGGAAGAACAATAAGCTTCTTTGCCGCCGCGCAGAATGCAGACGTTGCCGCTCTTCAGGCACAGTGCTGCCGCATCGGAGGTGACATTCGGCCTGCTCTCATAGATAATTGCGATGACGCCGAGCGGAACAGAAATCTTCTTCAGCTCCAGCCCGTCGGCGGTTGTGCGTTCCGTGATGATTCTTCCTACAGGATCCGGGAGGTGAACTACATCACGAATACCGTCAGCCATTCCCTGGATACGGCTGTTGGTCAGCAGCAGGCGGTCAAGCTTCACATCACTGATCCTGCCTTTTGCGGCTTCCATATCTTTAGCATTTTCTGCCAGGATCTGTTCTGCCTGTTCTTCAATGGCAAGCGCCATGGCGAGAAGGGCACTGTTTTTCTGTTCGCTGCTGAGCTGAGAAAGGCATTTCTTCGCACCTACGGCGTTCCGGATAATGTCACAAGTTTTCATGGCTCTGTTCCTTCCGTTTATTATGTTTTGATATATAAATACCGTTATTCTTTCTTCGCAAAAAACCTGGTTCCCACAGGCTCATCGTCTGCAATTTTGTAGAGAAGATTCGGATCTTTCCCGTTCAT
This sequence comes from Candidatus Limivicinus sp., assembly GCA_045117135.1. Taxonomy (GTDB): domain Bacteria; phylum Bacillota; class Clostridia; order Oscillospirales; family Oscillospiraceae; genus Limivicinus. The sequence continues at coordinate 39,049 of JBGUNA010000077.1, forward strand.
GATGATCATGTCGCTCTCGTTTTCCATGCACATTCTGGCTGCGGTGAGCTTCGTCACCATTCCGCCTGTGCCGAAAGCGGAGCCCTTGCCTCCGGCTGATGCCATGATCTGTTCGTCCAGTTCATGCACTTCGGTAATCAACTTTGCATTGCTGTCCTGATGCGGATCAGCAGAATAAAGGCCGTCGATGTCGGAAAGAAGCACCAGCAGATCCGCTTTAATGCTTACAGCTACAATGGCAGCGAGAGTATCATTATCGCCGATTACGATTTCTTCCGTGGCGATAGTGTCGTTCTCGTTGATGACAGGGATGACGCCCAGCTCCAGCAGGCGGTTCAGGGTGTTGGTAAAATTCTCATAACGGTCTTCATGCTTGACGTCTGATGCGGTGATGAGAATCTGCGCTACTGTGTGGTTGTATTCCGAGAAAAGCTTGTCATACACGTACATCAGTTCGCACTGGCCAACGGCTGCGGCAGCCTGCTTGGTTGCCATGTCATCCGGTCTTTTCGAAAGAGATAGCTTTCCGCATCCCATTCCGATGGCTCCGGATGAAACCACAATCACCTGAATCCCGGAATTTTTCAGGTCGCTGATAACCTTGCAGAGTTCTTCCACTCTCCGGATATTCAACCTTCCGCCGGCATGGGCCAGGGTAGATGTACCGATTTTAATGACAAGCTTCATTGTTCTGCTTCCTTTCTTCCCCAAAAGATCTTCGCGCTTCAGGGCAGCTTCTCCGTTTCTGTCAATCAAATGCCGGGAACAGGATTAATCTATATTCTAACCGATGCTATTCTCCAATGCAAGAAAAAGTTGCCGGAAAAGAAAACCGGCAACTTATGAAAAGTATTCTGTTTTTCGTAGAGGATCCGTAAGGAGTTTGATTTCTCAGTTAGCCCAGCTTGCATAATAATCGGAATAATCCGCACCCTGAGATCTGGCTTCAAACGTACCCTGAAGCTTGCTCATCACACGGTCAAAATCTTCCGAACCTTCTTCATAAGGCGTAGGGCAATAGTTGTTGTAATTGGCGTAGTCATTGTAGTCCACATTTTTCCCGGCTTTAAACCGTGCCATGGCACTGCCGCCTTCCGTGTTGCTGCTGACACAGCAGGGGATACACTCAAATCCGTCGTAAGTGATGGTGCCGTCCAGATCCCGCTTGATAATGACCTGTATGATAGCCGTATCCGGATCAGAAGGCTGTGTGTTTCCGCCGAAAACCCAGTTGCCGAGGGAATACAGGATGATTTTGCCGTTATAGATTTCGATAGGCTGCAGGCAGTGGGGATGCGTTCCGTAAACGATGTCGGCTCCCGCGTCAATACAGGCATGGGCAAGGGACGTCTGATTATCGTTGGGGGAGTAGTAAAGCTCCTGACCCCAGTGGAACATACAGATCACGATGTCGGCACCCTGTGCCCGCAGTTCCTGGATGCCCTCGACAGCTTTGTTTTTGTTCGGCAGCAGATCGTTGCCGGAAGTCCAGATCCCGAGCCTGAGACCGTTTTGCGTTGTTACCAGCTGGCCCTGATTCTCATACCCGTAGGGGAGGCCTGCTTCATCCAGAACAGCCTGGGTGCTTTCAACGCCTTTCTGATAAAAGTCCAGCGCGTGGTTATTGCACATCGTTACAAAGTCAACGCCGCCATATGTGAGGATGTTTACATATGCTGTCTTCGCGAGGAAGGGAAATGTAGTTGCCGTGTAGTCGTATGCAAGCTTTTCATCAGAGAAAGAGCATTCCAGATTTGCAAGTGTATACTCGTCCTCAGAGAAAAACTTTACTGTATTACGGTATGGATAGCCGTAATCGTCACCCACGGTCAGCGGCAAGCCGATCGGATTGTTCAGGAAATTGGACGTAGCCCAGAGTGTGTTGTCCCCGATGAAGGAGAGCTTGAAGTATTCAGGCTGCGGTTCCGGAGTGGGTTCAGGAGTCGGTTCCGGGGTGGGAGCAGGCGTAGCAGTCGGCTCCGGGGTGCTCACAACCGTTTCGAAAGAGGCCTCTTCCACAACGGCGCTTTGCGCCGCTGCAAGGTCTCTCTGGACTGACTCCTCCACAAAATCCGCCGTAATCTCAGCCTGCTGCTCCCGCAGCCTAACCACCATGAACAGCAGAAAAGCCACGAGCGACAGCATCAGCAGTTCCAGAATCACGACCAGGATCTTCCCGGCCAGTTCACCTTTTTTCCGTTTTTTGGGCTTCGGATTCTTCATAAACGGAGTTTCTTATCCTCAGTGAATCGGAATCATTTTACCGTGCACAACAAAGCGTGCATCATCGTACTCATACGTGCAGGTGGAAAGGGTAAGGATCTGGTCACCGGGCTTTACCGACACATTGGATTCAAACGCAGACTGGCTGATGATGGAATCCAGCCATGCCTGATTTTCTTCTGCCGTTGCGAAGGAGATTTTGTACGTGTCGGAGTTCATATCTGTCACATAAGCAGAGAAGAGCTCAATACGGTAATTCTGGTCAGGTGTATTGAGATAGAATACCGGGTGCTGGTTGTAGGTTTCCTGCTTGGAATAGTCAATGAGCTTAGCAAACATCTTGCCGTCATTCATATGATGGCCGTAGATGATGTTGTTGGTGTCCTTGAAACCCTTCTGGTTCATGCATTCGACGAACAGCGTGCCGTAAGAGCTGTAGTTGCCGTCAATATCCTTATGGAGATAGAACATGTTATCTTCTGTCTGAACAACCACATAGTTAATCACGGTGTCCGGACAGTAAATCCATGCACAGGCATCGCCGTTGCGTTCCTTGAGAGACGCAAAATCAACGTTAATGGGGGATACTTCATCGTCAAGCACTACCTGATTTTCAGCCGGAGCTGCTTCCTCAGCAGGTGCATCGGTCGGAGTGACGGGCACGGCGGTTGCTTCAGCCGGCTTTACATAGGTGTTCTGAACTTCTTTGGCATTTTTATTGGACTGGTAGTATCCTCCCGGCGCAAAGACCGTCTGATAAATCTTATAACCGCTGAAAAGAAACACTGCGATAAAAACAACGCAAAGGATTGTAAAGAGAATTCTTACAGGTTTTTTCATCTCAAACCCTCCGTAAAAAATTTCATCTTATTATACTATGCCTTTCACGAAAAAGAAAGCATTGAAATGTGAATGAAACGAAAACAAAAACGGCATTGTCGTTCCGTTTCTGCCTCATTACAGCTCGCGATACTGCATCAAAAGCGTAGAGATCTGCTGCTATCACAAGCAACTTGCTTAAAATGACTCATGAAATGACAAATCGTCAGAAACATAAAAAGCCTTGTCGGTTCGACAAGGCTCTATAAGGTGCCACCCGGATTTGAACCGGGGAATCGTGGATTTGCAGTCCACTGCCTTACCACTTGGCTATGGCACCTTAAAAAAATGGAGCGGCTTACGAGGCTCGAACTCGCTACCTCCACCTTGGCAAGGTGGCGCTCTACCAGATGAGCTAAAGCCGCAAAATGGTGCCTCAGGCCAGAGTTGAACTGGCGACACGCGGATTTTCAGTCCGCTGCTCTACCTACTGAGCTACCGAGGCGTAAAACTGTGGTGGGAACAACTGGACTCGAACCAGTGACCCCCTGCTTGTAAGGCAGGTGCTCTAACCAGCTGAGCTATGCTCCCGCGCGACAGCTTTGTTATAATACTAAAAAATGTTTTACTTGTCAATACCAAATTTTAAAAAACTTTTTTATCGCACTGCAGATCTAGTGAGATGTTCTGGTATACAGATTTCAGTCAGCGACAGAGTATTGAAATTAATGATTCGTAATGCTTGCGTGTGTGCCCTTCTTTATTTTGAAAAAGTGGTTGTTTATTCCTTTCTTTTACAGATCAGAAACCGCCTTCCGATTTCTCCCTGAGGGCCTTTTGCATCAATACGAACGGATTCAAAACCGGCTTCCGTGAGCAGATGCACAAGTTCCTCTTCTTCATAGGCATATTCCACATGCTCTTCTCTTTGCCGCTCCCACAGCATTCCGCTGCGGGAGAAAAGGTCCATCCCGTAGACGATCAGGTCTTCTTCCTCATCGTAATCTGCACGCCAGAGGCAGAGAACATCGTCGTCCTCATCCACAAAGGTGCTGCCATCCAGCTGCTTCAGCCATTCTTTCGAACGGATGTCAAAAATAAGCAGTCCACCCGGACGGATAAAAAGATAGAGCCTGTGCAGTACTTCAGGCAGCGATTCTGGCTCAAGATAGTTAAAACTGTCGAGGGAGCTTACAGCCGCATCTACTGTGCCGTAAAGGTCAAGTTCTTCCGCACTCTGGCACAGAAACAGAACGTTGACGCCGGTTTCTTCCGCCTTCTCCCTCGCAACTGAGAGCATATCAGGGGAAGAGTCTGCTCCGATCATTTCATATCCGTCTTTTGCAAGCAGCACTGTCAGGGTTCCTGTTCCGCAGCAGAGATCCAGCAGCAGATGAAATACGCCACCGTCAGATGCGAAGAGGCTACGGTAGTATGCTGCAAAAGCCTCATAGGGTACATCGCCCGTCAGACCGTCATAGAAGCGGGCGAGAGGGCCGTAACTGATCAATTCTCTTCCTCAGTGATGCCCAGACGCTCAAAAGCCATATCATATCCGCCGTTCCCGTACTGTAGCGAGCGGTTCACACGGCTGATGGTTGCGCTGGAAGCGCCAGTCTGGCTGAGAATGTCGTTATAAATCATCCCCTTGGAAAGGCACACGGCTACCTGGAAGCGCTGTTCCATCGCTACAATTTCTGTTACCGTGCACAGATCGTCAAAAAACTTCATCATCTCATCCACGGTCTGCATGGTGAGTAATGCTTCGTACATTCCGCGGTTGCGTTCTTTTTTCGGTGCTTTGTTCATAGTTGCCCCCTATTTTCCTACGTTGGTGTTTAGCATTTTAACACTTTAGTTTGAGAAAGTAAAGCACTAATCGAAAGAAAAATAATTGACCGTTGTTTTCTTTTTTCAGATATGATATATTCTATTCACTATTGAAATTTTAGCAAAGAATTAAAAGGAGAATATCCCTATGAGCAACGTATCGGAATTCCTCGGTAAGCATTCTCTCCTGCCGCAGAGTGTAGATCCCCTGCAGTGCAGTGTAAAAATGGCGGACCATATGCGGTCCGGTCTGGAAGGCAGAATCATTGATATGCCGATGATTCCGACATACCTCAAAGGCATCGGTTCAGTTGTCCCGGGGAGAAATGCGATTGTTATTGATGCCGGCGGCACAAACTACCGCACAGCCCTCGCTGCTTTCAGCCCGGAAGGATGCCATATCACAGGGCTGAAGGTTTGCCGCATGCCGGGGACGATTAAGCCCGTTACTTGGGACGAGTTTATTTCTTTTGTGGCAGACAGCATCATGCCTTTTACCGATTACTCTGATGTCATTGGCTTCTGCTTTTCCTACAATGCAGATATTACCCCGGATATGGACGGCATTGTCCATCGTATAGACAAGGAAGTTGTCATCACCGGATGTGAGGAACAGCGCATCGGACGCTCGCTCCTTGCCGAGCTGGAAAGGCGCGGCGTACAGGGAAAGAAAGTCGTTATCCTCAACGATACTGTTGCAGCTCTGCTCGGTGGTTCCGTCAACCTCGATCAGGAGAAGTACAGCGATTTTATCGGGATGATCTGCGGCACGGGCCTGAATACCTGCGCATCCGTTTCTGCAAGCCAGATCACGAAGCTGCAGGGTTCTTTCACCGGCAAAATGCTCATCAACCTGGAGTCAGGCACTTATTCCGGCATTCCTGCGGGTGATGTTGACGCAACTGTTGACGAGCACAGCCATAATCCCGGCGAGAAACTGATGGAAAAAATGTGCTCCGGCGCATACATCGGAGAAGTCTGCCACACGGCTTTTCGGTTTGCCGCAGCAGAGGGATATATTCCGGTTGAAGTTCTTACCCGGATGGATGCCATCCCGCATTTTGACGGTGCTGTGGTGGACAGCCTTGCCTGCGGGCATGACCCATTCTCGCTCTTTGATACCGAAGAGGAGCAACTCTTTGCAAAGGATGTAGCGCTCTCCCTTTTCGAGCGCTCCGCACGCTGTGCAGCAGCCAATATCCTTGCCATTCTCCGCATCAACGATACGGGCAAAACACCTGAGAAGCCGGCTTGTGTTTGTGCTGAGGGCTCCCTGATTGCCAGAAGCAAGTATTTCCTGTCTTTCCTGCAAAAAGCCCTGAAGGAAGCAGAAGAAGGCCCGGATGCCCGTTATGTTGAAATTGTCCTCGGCCATGATACCACGCTGCCCGGCTCCGCTGTCGCCGCATTGTTGAACACATAATTTGATTTTCCGGAATTGAAATATTTAAAAAGCGACGAGCATAACTGCCCGCCGCTTTTTTCACTGATTTGTACCAAACAAAAGTGACCGGAAGACTAAAGGAAAATCAATATCATTCCGCCGATCACAAGCACGATCCCGATAAATCCCGTCGCTGTGATGTTTTCTTTCAGAAAAACAGCGCTCGCCAGCATCGTTATAAGCGGCACAAAGTAGACATACAGATTTGTTCTTAAAGCGCCGATCTGATAAATCGCTCTGTTCCACAGCAGATAACACACTGCGCTGCAGATCAGCCCAAGGTAGAGCAGGCTGCAGACATCTCCAAACGCAAGTGTAAACTGTAAAGGAATCTCTCTCGCCTCACAGAGGAGAAGCGGTGTAGTGGAAAGAAACCCGTAGAACATCAGCTTGCGTGTTACAAGGGAGCTGTCAAGCTTTTCCAGCATTCTCCTTGCGAGGAACCCGTAAATTGCCCAAAGCAGTGCAGCTGCAAGCGCCAGCACGTCTCCGACAGGGTTGAGCTTCAGCACGAACACCCCGTTAAAAACAACGAGCATAACGCCCAGAAAGGCAATCACAAATCCAAACACCTTTCTGTGAGTCAGTTTTTCGTTTTCCCCGAAGAAGCGCAGGAGCAAAGCGGATAAAATAGGTGCTGTCGACACAAGGATGCTGACGTTGGTTGCCTGAGTCATCTGGAGGGCAGTGTTCTCAGCAAGAAAGTAGAGTGTATTACCCACAAGAGAAAAAAGGAGAAACTGTAATTCCTCTTTCCAGTCAAAACGCCACTTGGGGCAAATGATCCATAAAGCCGGGTAAGCAATAACAAAACGAAGCCACATCAGCTGGACAGGTGTCAGCTTCACCATCAGGCTTTTACTGACGAGGAAGGATGTGCCCCATGCGATTACACTGATAATGGCAAAAAGATGTCCCACCCAGGGGCGGGTTTGAGAGTCATTCATTATCGGAATTAGCGTCCGGCAGATGCATCCGCACAACAACTTTTTCTATTTTCATCTGCTCCTTCAGCGCTTCGGCAGTCTTCAGCTGAGCTTCCGTCATGCCGGCTTTACGGATAGCCAGGTACTGCTCCAGCGTTGAAACAAGAAGCGGCCCGTCAACCGGGTGCATGGCTCCGTCGAGCATCCGGATAATCTGAATACAGTGCTCATTTGCTGCTTTGACTTCCTGCTGTATTTTTTCCGGGTCTTCCTCCTGCTTTGCCTTGCCGATAGCAATCAGGTGGGGGATTCTTTTCCTGTTTTCAGCCATGTACTTCGCTCCCTTTTTAATCAAATGAAGAAAAATGTGTGGTTTATTATTGTTTATACAGCTATAAGGTGACAACACCCGGCTTCACAGAGGGATCGTGGCTGCACAACACTGCTTCACAGCCCGGATCTGCTGCCATGTCTGCAATCCATCGTAGGCTCCTCAACTGCCATTCCCGGGCAAAACCAAAGCCGGGAACAGTCATCTCCTGCCAGTTTCGCGCAGAATAAGCTGCATCCGCCGTTAACAGCACAAAGCGTCCGCTGTTTCGTATCACAATTGCTGCTTGGCCATCCGTATGTCCCGGCACATTTACCATCTGAATGCTCTCGTCCTGAAACAGATCTATAGCCCAATGGTTTGGCCCGAGTGGAGAGCCGCGGTAATACAAACGATCCATGGGGTATTGCAGCCATAGCTTTTGTGGTTGCCGCGTCCTGTATACAGTCCGGCAGGACCAGAAGTATTCATCTTCCGGAACAATGATATGTTTTGCCTTGCTTACATGCATTATTCCGGATACATGATCCGGGTCGAGATGGGTCAGCAATACATAGTCAAGGTCCTCCGGCTGGATTCCCAATGAGGAAAGTTGCTCATGGATTGCCATCCTCGCTGGAAGGACGGGATGAAATAGCCCTGCCAGATGTGGAGGGAGAACTGCGGAAACCGCTTTGGGATTGTACACGCCCTCCGGGCTTATTTCTCGGCACCAGCCGGTATCTACAAGGATCAGGCCCTTCGGATGTTCGATGAGATAAGCAAAAACCGGAAGGCTTACCCTGTTTCTGTCCGGTGCGGAAACCTGTTTTGCCTTTTCCAGCAGGTCAAGGCGATTGCCATACGGAACTGTTTCGGAAACACGGATGAAACCGCACTGAAGGATATGAATTTTGATCGCCATAACCTCCCGGTAAGGATTTATCAGCTGCAAAACAAGGGAAAGTGTTTTGCACACATTTTCTGTAATATTTTATCTTATCCCTTAACCGGATTCAAGAAAAACTTCGGCGTGTTGTGTTCCGAAGTCTTTTACGTTTCAACTTCGGTACTATCTGTTTGTAATCTGAATAACTATAGCATTATTCTGACATTTGACATGAAAAAGTGGATAAAGACTTCACAAATCACGAATAATCCTGTATAATGCTTTTATTAATGAGATGAGGAGAATAACCTATGTCATTTCAGCTTGCAAAGGAAAGTGTATCAGACATCCGATGTGATGCGGTTGTAAACTTTGTTTCTCCCGCGGAATTGGCGGAGACCAGCTTCCGCGTTTCCGAAATGGTTGAGCTGGCTGGGCCTGGTCTTATCAATCATTTTACGGGTTGGGAAGAACTGAGCCATAATCATCCTGTAGTTACAGCGGCCTATAGCTTGCCTCATTGCCGTTACATTGTCCACACATTGGGCATTGATCCTTCAAGCTCGGTGCTGAAACAGATCGGCGTCATTCAAAACTCTCTGGAAGAAGCTCTTATTGTTTCCAAAAGAAGCAGATTCCGCTCGATCGCCATACCGCTGCCGCATTTTACGGCAGTAAATCCTCGGTATTCGTTCTATCGTGTTTTTGTTAATATTATCCGTCGGTTCCTTGCCACAATGGACGATGAGAATGAAATGACAGTCATTCTTTCCGTTCCGGATCATGGTATTGAACACTCTTCCAGCAGCCTCCATGACAGCGTCAGCCAATATGTCGAGGAGAATTACATTGATCTTGACATTGACGAGGTTCCCTATTTCACCGCGCCGCATCAGCATGCCCAAACCAGTATTGCGGATGAAGATCTGCTGAAGACAATAATGCCTATGGCAGCGCGTCCCGAACCGACAGGTGCCTGGGATACCGTTGACGAGGAAGAGGAAGAAGTTGAAGCATCCGCATTCCTTGATGTCTCTGAGTATAAAGTTCCTTTTGAATACAGTGAAGCGTTACCCTTTGACTTCGAAGAAGCTGAAGGTAAATCCGATTCGTATGAAGACCAGGATAAATCCTTCATTGAGATGGTAGACTGGTGGATTGATAAGAAGGGCATCAGTATGAAGAATTTCTATCTTCAGTCCAACCTGAACCGCGCCATGATTTCCAATCTTCGCTGTCATCCGGGCCAGCTCCCGAAGAAATCCAATGCGGTTGCCTGCGCCATAGGCCTGAAGCTTTCGATGGACGAAGCGGAGGACCTGATTGGCAGAGCGGGATTTTCTTTCTCAAAATACGTGAAGTCAGATGTGATCGTGGAATATTTCATCAAAAAAGGCATTTACGATATCTTCCAGATCAATGAAGAGCTCTTTGCGCAGGATCTTTCCCTCCTCGGCACAGGCTGAGGGAAGAGAAGTTAAATTTCATAGTGAAATGAAAAAAACGAGTAGCGGTATAGGCCGTTACTCGCTTTTTTGTGCTTCTTCTCAATGAATACGACAGTGCTTAATCCTGCATTTTACGCAGCTTTGACGACGATGGTCACATCTCCAAAGGTAGTGGGAGTTTCATATTCTGTGCTGTCTTTTGCATAGCCTGCGGGAGGCTTGAGCAGGTGGACGGTGTAATGGCCCGGATCCACATCGAAGGCTGCAATGCCGTTTTCGTCCGTCTTACCCATCATGCAGCTGGTGTCAGAGCAGAACTGAACTGTCGCACCGACCACCGGATTGCCGGATTCATCGACACAGATGACGCGGTATTCCGTGCCGGAAGCCGGAGTGATGGCACCCTTTTCTTTGCTGAGGCTGCCCATGGTTGCTCCGAATCCGGGAATGGAAGCTTCATAGGCGGGAATAATGGGAACTGCACCCGGAGCGTCGGTGACGATTTCAGAAGTGGTGCCACCGTTGACCAGATCCTGCACGGCTTCGTAATATTTGTCTACCTGTTTGCCCTGGATCGGGGTACCGACGATTTCACCGTTGCGGTTGACAAAGTAGGAGCAGGGGAGGCCACTGTTCGGGAAGAGCTCATTTCCGCCGTCAGGCATGACAATGCAGGGATAGGTGACGCCTGCTTCTTCGATAAGCGATTTTGCTTCTGCAAGGGTTTCTGTATCGCTGTCATCAGCCAGCAGACCTACAATTCCGCAGCCGATTCCCTGCAGCTGCTGATGGATCTGTGCAAGGTCGGGGAGCTCTTCAATGCAGTGCGGGCACCAGGTAGCCCAGAGGTTAACCAGGGTGATTTCATTCTGAGCAAAGAGATCAGCGCTGTTGACTGCATTGCCGTCGAGATCAATGGTCTGGAATGCTGCAGAAGTTCCTGCCTGGGCAGCATACGGGTCAATAGGCTCGAAGAAATAGGAATTCTCAATGACGTCATTCATGCACTGTAAAAGGTCTTCATACTCCTCCGCAAAGGGAGACTGAATGCCTGCAGGCAGCACATCTGTGCCGATAAGTGCATAGAAAGTGACATCTCCAATCGTGCCGATATCATACGCCTGGTTGAGGTCAATGTGAAGATTGGTGCCGGAGAAGGCATTGCTATCATAATTCTCTTTCAGGCCGACAAGCTGGAGCAGGGGAGCATAGGAGTCTTCCTCATAATCTCCATTGTAATATTCATCCGAAGTGACACCGATATAACCGAGATAGGTGACATATACGCCAGATTTGTAACCCAGCTCCTCAGCGAGTAACACATCAACGGTGCCCTGACTGTTAAAGAGAAGAGAGGAGGGCAGCATCAGTGTTACGCCCGCGGCAGAACAATCAATATCAACCCATTCGTCTTCCCAATCCTGGGCAAAGGCGCTGAAGCCGAGAAAGGCCAGCATCAGAACGGACAAAACAACACAAAGAATCTTTTTCATTTTTTTCTCCTTTTTTATTTTGATGATGTATGCAGTTTAGCATAAGAACTGTCACACATCAATCACAGATTTACTAAGGTTGTTTAAATAATATTAGAACTAAACAGAAACTTTCTTCTTTCTTTTTCGCTAATAGTCTGCTATACTCAATTTATTATTTATTTTATTAAGGAGCATAAAAAATGAAAAAACTGATAGCAATTCTTTTGACCCTTGTGATGCTGTTTGCCTTGTCCGCAACAGCAATGGCTGATATGCAGACCCTCAGCTGGATTACTGCCAGAAGAGGCATCGGGATGACCGATCTCACCGGCAAGTTTTACCAGATTGAAGATTATGACATTGACATCTGGATTCCTGACAATTTTGAACTGCAGGAAGATATCCCCGATTATTGTTACTGTGTTTTTGCCACGGAAGACGGATCCGCTTCCATCAGCGTGAATAATCTCACTTTTGATGGTGAGCCTGCTCTGGAAGATATTGAAAAAGATATCATTCCGAATTGGGGTGCCGTCAGTGATGGCATCTTCTGGATTAACTGTTTCAATGCGTTGGTTTATGAAAATGCTGACGAAGACACTATTTCGGTTTTGATCAAGAAATCAGAAGGCGATGCTATGGAGTTTGAGTTTAAGCCTGCGTCCAGCTCTGACATGTATTCTCTGACTTCTCTGGTCATGTCCACCATTCAGTATCATTCTCTGCACATCGTAGATGCTGCCCAGATGATTGATGCTGATCTGAACAACACCTGGAGCGGAAACAAAGATGTACGTTATCAGGATGATGCAGACACGAAAGAAATCGATGTTTACTTTTGGGAAGACGGTATTACTTCCGAGAACATTCACGATGTTACGAATTGGGATGAAATGAAGCAGAATATCGTTGACAACTTTGCCGGTGTATATGAAGCAGCGATTTCTGAATTCGGTATGACTGACGTAACGCTTACCGTGAAGTATATCTCTTCCAACCTCGATGAAGATCTCAGCTTCCTGACCGTTCAGGACGGGGAAGTTGTTTACGATGTTTTTGAGGACGAAGCAGCTGCCTGACTTAAAACCTGATTTCAATCCTGTATCAGTTAAACAAATTCATAACCCGTGATCGATCATACCGGTCACGGGTTTTCAGCATTTTATAATGATAATTGGCTTTCAATCTACCTGCCCTGTTTTGTGGCAATAGGCATAATACCAGCATTCATACGGATTGGTGCACTGCTCTCCGGGTACAATGTCAAGCTCTTCCAATCCTTTCTGCAGCCGGTTCAGTTCCCAGATGTGCTCATTAATCCAACTGTAAAGGCCTTTTGCCTGCTCGGTTATTTCAACCGGCACAAAGGGATTTTCCTCGTTTTCTCCGTGGATCACAATATAGATTTTCCCGATTTTCACTCCGCAGCGGGAAATAATATAATACTGGAATGCTGCATCTTTGATGAACTGTTCCTGCACTTCAGGGGCATTTTTTACTTCATAAAAGTCGTATCCTGTCGCAGTTTTTCGCAGGATATCAACTGCACAGTAATTGTTATAATTCATAAAAGCCGCTTCACAGATCACTTCGGTTCCTGCTTCGAGATGCTTTGCCGTCCGCAAAACCATTGCTTTTTTATCCGGAATACAGGTACCGGGCCGGTAAACCGTCATTTCTTCATACGGCCCGAACATAGCCATTGCCTGATCTCCAAAGTCGTTCCCGGCATCAAGTTTGGCTTGTATTTCCGGAGGAATCAATTTCAACTTTGGTTTGTGTTTGTCCAGCCAAAGCATCTTCGGGCACTGCATCCCTCTCATAAAATCTGTTTTTGTAATTCCCATTTTTCTTTACAGTATCGTCCTCTCAACGGTTCTTTAGTGACTTTTCGAATTATAAAACTATTACCGCACTACTACCGCCGGTTTGGTTTTTCGTAACAACAATCTGTTTGTCAATTCTGTTTTTGAGTTCTGACACATGAGAAATAATCCCGACCAGGCGGTTCCCTTCAGCCAGCCCGGTCAGGGCTTTCATTGCCTGGTCAAGAGAATCCTCATCGAGAGAACCGAATCCTTCATCCACAAACATCGTGTCGAGCTTGACCCCACCGGCGGATGACTGGATCTCATCCGAGAGCCCCAGCGCCAGGGAAAGGGACGCTTTAAAGGATTCTCCTCCGGAGAGTGTCTTCACACTCCGCTCTGTGCCGTTGTAATGATCGATCACATCAAGGTCAAGCCCGGTCTGGCTGCGGTTATTCTCCGCTTCCTTCCGTCGCTTCAGCTCATACTGGCCGCCTGACATTACCATAAACCGGGTGTTGGCTCTCGCTATGATCCGGTCAAAAAATGTCATCTGAATATAAGTCTCCAGCATGATCTTTTCTTTTCCGGGGATGTTGCCGTTTGCTGTGTTGGAGAGGGCCTTTATCCAGATATACCGTCTTTCCAGATTTTCCAGGTCTCCGGCTTTCTCTTCAATATTCTTCAGCGTTGCTTCGTTTGAGGTAAGCCTTGTGTGAATCAGCTTCGCCTTATTCTCAACAGCCTGCCTTTTGGCAGTATATTCCGCCTTCTTTTGTGTTTCAGTCTCTTCATCAAGCTCTGTTTTCTCGATGAGCTGCTCTTCAAGGCTTTTAATGGCTGATTTCAATTCACGTACCGCTTTGTCAGTATCATTGTATGCTTTCTCCGCATTCTTCAGGCTTTCCTTCCTGGCAGAGATCAGCGTATCCAACTCAGAAATCCTGTTCTCAGCTTTCTCTTTGTTTTCAAAGTGGAGGGTTTTTCTATCACTTTCCAGCTGGCCTGATTTTGCCTGGATCTCCGCTTTGAGCTCTGCAATAGCCTTATCCAGATCTTCGAGTTCTTTTTTCAGACTTTCCAGATCGTTCTCTTTTTTGGGGATATCAACCTCTAAGACAGCTTTTCGGGCAATGTTATTGTCTTCTGCCTGTATAGCTGCTGTCAGCTCATTAATATCATCTTTTACCTGAGCAGCGGCCTCTTTCAGGCGGGTGCCAGCTTCTTCTATGCTGCATCCGAGCTCCAGTGCTGCAATCTGATTTTCGATGCTTTTCCCAGCTGCAGACAGCTCGGCTTTACAGGCAGCACAGGCTTCACTTTTGGTTTGGGCATCTTTGCTCGCGTTTTCGGCATCGCTTTTAGCCTGTTTCACCTGATCTTCTGTCGGGGCGTCTTCCGATTTTCTGGCACAGCATGGATGCTTTGTAGAACCGCAAACCGGGCATGGTTTCCCTTCTTCCAGCGTCTCGGCAATGATTCCTGCCTGTTCATCCAGAAAGGCTTTGTTTTTTGCCTCATATTCGGCCATTGCACGCGTGCTTTCCTTTGAGGCTTTCAGATACTTATCCTGGAGTGCTGTATATTTATTCTTTTTATCTGTATAATCACTGAGATCCTTTTCCAGATCAGAAAGACTGTCTCTACGGCTTACTGTTTTTTCTTTCAAAGCGGAGAGTTTTTGCCTGTTTTCTCCGGCATTGGACAGAGATTTCAGTTCATCTTTTAAGGCGGAAACTGCTTCAATCCCGGTGCTGTAATCCTCTGACTTCCCGGCAAAGTCTTTTGTTTTCTCTCCCATACTATTCTGAAGAGATTGTATCAACTCTGCAAGCTGTTTCAGTGCATCATAGCGGGGGAGTTCTGCTTCAAGCTTTGTTTTTTCTGTTGATGCAGCCTCCGTTTCGTGAGTTTTTGCCTCCTGCTCCAGATACTCTTTTTGCAGCCGTTCAAGATTAACTTCTTCTTCAGAAAGAATAGTCTTCTTTGCAAGGACAGCATCTTCAGCCTTTTTCCACTCTTCCAGCTTGCCGAGATTTCCGTTGACCACTTCGAGCAGCTGATCCAAAGTATCTTTTTCTGCATTCAGCGATGTTTCTGCGCCTGCATCATTCTCAATAAGGGTTTTCAGCACAGTTATCGTTTCACTCAGAGGAAGTTCACCGGCTTTAGCTTTCTTGATCTCGATGCTCAAAACATCTGTTTCATCAGAATAAATGCCGTTGATATACTGTTTTAAGCTGTTTTTCGCTGTCTCACGCTGGTCGTTAACATCCTTGAATTCCTGCTTTAATTTTTCCTGCAGGTTTTTATAAAGCTGAGTTTTAAACAATTGGCGGAAAATCGCTATGCGGTCATCTGTCGAGGCAAGAAGTACCTTCAGGAAGTCTCCCTGGGCAATCATGGCGATCTGCATAAACTGATCCCGGTTGATACCCATAATCTCCTGAATTGCGTTATTCACTTCTTTCGGTTTGGTCAGTACTCTGCCGTCCGGATAGGTCAACTCTGCAACCGGTTTCTGCGTCGTGAAGCCTTCCCCACGTGCTCTCGGCTTTTCCTGTTCGGGAGAGCGCTTTATCGTATAGGTTTTTCTGTCATAGGAGAAGGTCAGTTCAACCTCGGTAGGTGTTTCAGGCGTTGCATATTTAGACCGGAACATGGAGGAATCCCTGCTGTTTCCGCTCGCTTCACCGTACAGCGCATAGGTGATCGCATCGAAAATGCATGTTTTCCCCGCACCAGTGATTCCTGTAATCAGGTATAACCCGTTTGTGCCGAGTGTATCCAGATCCAGTTCCGTTCTGTCAGCATAGGGACCGAATGCTGATAAGATCAGTTTCAGCGGTCTCATCTTTCATCCTCCCAAATCTTTTCAATCAGGCTTTTCATAAAATCTGCCTGCTCCTCATTCATCGTCTGGTTATTCTGAAGCTCATAAAAATCCGAAAAGAGCTCAAAAGGCGTCTTTGTCTCAGCTTCTTCATCGCCTGTAATGACCATGTTTGCGCGTGTCCGCTTGTTGTCATAGTCCAGTTTCATCAGCCGATGATAAATGGTACGCAGCTTTGCCACCGCATCGGGAATGTCCTCTTCATCGGTCAATGTGATGTGCGTATAATCTTCTTTCCAGGTGGTGTTTTCGTAAAAGGATTTCAGCGTCAGCTCCTCATAGGTGCCACGCAGCTCCACCAGGTCATGCCGGGGTAGAAGCTCCACGGTTTTATACCGGACATCTCCTTTTTCCAGCAGCTCAACTACCGTGACGGACTTTTTATCCTTCGCCTCGGAAAAAGAGTATTTCAGCGGGGTGCCGCAGTAGCGTATTTTTTCGGAAACACAGTTCTGCGGTGTATGGAGATGGCCGAGCGCCACGTAATCAAACGGGTAGAAGACGCCCGCGTCTACATTGTCGGTACCTCCCACGGAGATCTCTTCGGATTCCGATCGCGTAGCGCCTGTAACAAACTGATGGGTTACGAGAATATTACGCATTTCCGGATTGATGCCCATCTTCTCAATCGCACTTCTGATGGCATCCGTGTAGCTGGTGATCTCTGCCTCCACGTTGAAACGGCGCACGTGAGCTGGCTTAACAAATGGAAGCAAATAGACGTTTACGGTGCCATATTCATCCTGCAGGCAGATCGGCTCGATCGTTCCGTTATACACAGGGGAGAGATGAATCCCGCTGGCATCCAGTATTCTGGAGGCAAATGCAATCCGCTCGGGAGAATCATGGTTTCCTGCAATGACGAATACTGCAAGTTTTCTCTTAGCCAGCTGAACGAGAAAATCGTCAAAGAGGCTGACGGCTTCCGCAGGAGGTACGGATTTGTCATAGACATCTCCGGCAATGAGGATCCCGTCCGGTTTTTCTGCATCGACAATCCTTAAAATCTTCTTTAGAATATATTCCTGGTCTTCCAGCATGGAGTATTCGTACATCCGTTTGCCCAGGTGAAGATCGGATATATGGATAAATTTCATTTTTTTGTTATCCTCCGTCCGGTTGAGAGTACTGTATCCTCTTGTTTTTCTTTTTTATTTTATCTTATCCCTGACCTGTATTCAAGCTATATTTCGCTTCTCTCAGGCTTATCCCATTTCAGCAGAAGAGGGCCGGCATGCAGCTGGCCCTCTTCTGTAATCATGATTCGATTGAAGAAACCCTTTAGTTTCCGGTTCCTGCCTGTGTGCTTTCACCGGAATTCGTCAGGGAGGTATATTTCCGGTTCTGTATTGCCTTGCCGATGGGATTAAACAGAATACCTGCCCCAACACCGATGATCCACACATATTTCCAACTGATCAGAAATCCAGTCAACATGATGGCAGCGGTGACAAACGCCCAGAAAACAAACTGAAATCTTACATTCGCCTGATTCAGCTCCCGAATAACATCTCTCCCGTTCGAGGGATGAGGTGCGTTCTCGATAAACTCCGCAGCTCCCGCAGCGCCTGGACATGCACGAAAATCTTTGCTGCATGCTTCCGCGGCTTTGCCATAAGATGACTTGCTTAGAATTTCCTGCACGGAAGAGCGGATATCTCGTGCAGAATCATCAGATAAAATCGTACCTGCTCCGATCTCCGTAACCCTCCTTGCCACGGCTTTCTGTTCGTTTGTCTGGGGATAGAGGATCATCGGAGTCGCCATGTACAGGCTTTCAGATACGCTGTTCATGCCGCAGTGTGTAATAAAAACATCTGCCCTGGAAAGAATATCGAGCTGATTAACGTAGGGATAAACCTGAATGTTGCCGGGTATTGTTCCCAGGGATTCACGGTCCACAGCATTCCCGCAGGAAATAACGACGTCGACATCCTGATTCTTTAATGCTTCCATGCAATTCGTGTAAAAGTCCGGTCTGTCGTTAATCACCGTCCCCATTGAAATATAAACAAGCGGACGCTCCTTTATCTTTTGGGGGACTGCATTTGAAAATACAGAGGGTCCAACAAATGTGTAGTGGTCAGAAAAGCTATCTGCATAGGGCTGAAACCGCCTTGAAGTGTAAACAACCGTATCCGTATCATTGTCGCTTGAGACCAGTGATAAAGCGCCATTTACGTGATACCCATAGGGGTCAAGCTTTTTCAGCTCTTTTGACACCTTTGGCAGACCCAGAATCATATCTGCCAGTTCTCTGGGTGAATTTTTCATGTACTGCGAAGACATCTGGTTGAAAGCAAACGTACTGGATGAGACCACCATTGGCACATGGTGCTTCCAGGCATTCAGCTTGCCCCAGAAGCAAACGGAATCCGTATAAACGACATCAGGTTTGAAGGTCTTAAACTCCTCATCGAGAAAGCTGTCCATTCTGAGCGTAATACGGATATCCTGTATCGTCATTTCGGTAGAGGACACTTTCTTCAGCCCGGCTTCTTCCTGTTTCGTCAGTTCCGGCAGATGCGCATCACAGGAGATATATTCTGCGCCTGTAGCTTTGATTTTGTCTTTAAAGTCATTAAAGGAATAGAATCTGACGTTATTTCCACGCTTCACCAGCTCAGCGGCAACCGGGAGCATGGGATTTGTATGCCCATGCGCGGGAATGCAGAAAAAGAAGATCTTTTTCATTTCTTTTCACCGTCCTGATCCTGGAAAGCGACTCCGAACAGGTCTGCAAACGCCCCTTTCGGGGGAATAGCGATTCCGCGATTTACATCCCCTAGAAGCAGCAGTGTATCTCCGGGCCTGATGGAGAAGAGTTCCCGAGCCTGTTTGGGGATAACGATTTGTCCTTTTTCTCCGACGGTAGCCGTCCATGCATATTTTCCTTCCGGTGCTTTCATTGTTCCACCTCAAAAAGTATGATTTGTATAACAAAATATACTTCTCGCCCTCTACATTGTCAAGGAAAATCAATAAGACGGATTTTCCACCAAACTCTTGTATTGAAATAATAGTCTCAGCCCCGTTCAATTTGACGAGGCTGGTTTTTAAAATGGTGGGAGAAGTTGGATTTGAACTAACGCAGCCTCACGGCAACGGATTTACAGCCCGCTCCAATTGACCAGACTCTGGCATTCTCCCATATTAAAATGGGCTCTCCGGGACTCGAACCCGGGACACGCGGATTAGAAATCCGCTGCTCTATCCTTCTGAGCTAAGAACCTGTGTGGCGCGCTCTACAGGGCTCGAACCTGTGACCTACGGATTAACAGTCCGCCGCTCTGCCGACTGAGCTAAGAACGCATATGGTACGCTCTGCGGGGCTCGAACCCGCGCCCGGTTTAAAAGACCGCTGCTCTTCCAACTGAGCTAAGAACGTATATATAATGTGCTCCCTGCTGGATTTGAACCCGCATTTCCGCCGGAATTGGGCGGTGGCTTTTTTTTAGTCGAAGGGATCACTCCTGCCCGAACACTTGGGCTGGTTTTTATTCATGCGGAGATTTGGCTGTCTCCGCAGTTTTGAAATATCAGAATGTCATCGATCTTCACACCGAAAAGAACGGCGAGGACAACCAGATTGTCAACAGTCGGTAAAGCCGTACCGCGCTGCCACTTGTAAATAGCCTGAGGCGTGGAGAATCCGAAGATATCCTGCACGTCCTTTACCGTCAAACCCGCACTGATTCGCATACGGGTGATGTTGATTCCGGTTGCAATCATATCGATGACCGGTATTGAATTCATTTCATTTTCGCTCCTGTTCCGGCCGCATGGCCTATACCATTGGTAATTACAATACAAAAAGGCCGCCTGCCTTTTATAAGACAAGCGGCCCGTGAAAATTCATCATTAGCCTGTTACGGCTGTCGTTTCACAGTTCTTTTCACTGTCTCATATGGGCATGACAAAGTATCGTGCATATTATAATAGCTGCACAGAGAAAGATCCTGATATTTGAAATTGAAGATAACCGAAAACTGTCTGAGGATCATTTCTTTTCCCTTTCCGGGCATCGCCCTGATTTCTGATGTTATAATAGCATATTGGATTGTAATTGTAAATAAACCTGTAGTATAAAAAAATATATTTTCACAGTCCTTTCCTGTGGCTGCATTTCCTGTTTGCGGGTATAGAATAGCACTTCGAAATGAATTATTCCCGGAAAAAAAGATGCGAACTCTGTTTTCTGAGGTAATTTTCTTTTTCACTAATTTGTGTGACACTTGTGTGATAAATGCTGAGCTATACTTGTGCACGCAATTTAAAAATTGAACTTGTAAAGCCTCCGATAATTTCTGATGCCGGACCCATATGACTTAAACTTACAGTTAGGAGTATCAAATGAAATTCAGTCTTTTTGCGAAAAATCACTTTGCAGTGAAACTGATAGCTTCCGTGCTTTGCATCTGCATGCTTTCAGGAAGCCTCGGATTGTATGCCTTTGCTGATGAGCAGGAAAATATCGTCAGTGCGGATGATCCTTACCGCCTTGTTGATCTCTATTGTTCTCAAACAGCGAAGGATGCCCTCGGAAATGAACAGCTTCAGAACCTGGTCAATTTGATTGTGGGGTCCATCGAACCACAGGCTGTCAATCTTCTTGTTGAAAAGTTTCCCTGCTTTAAGGAAGCAGCTGAAAATGGCGAGCTTGGCAGTGAGATCGGTCTGTATATCTATTACGGAACAGGGGATCAGGACGGAATTGAGGAGCACGAGAACGTTGCCCCCGGTGCCTATGCCTATGTTCTCGGCGGTGTTAATTATGAAGACGACGAAAGCGTATTCGAATACATGATCGGCATTGATGCGGAATCTTTATGTACCTTCGACGATATGAATAACGCTTTGCTGGACATGGACGGCCAGACGCGTATTCAGGTGGACACCACTTTCTGCCATGAGCTGTTCCATGCTTTTATGGACGACTATAACCGCGTCGGCATGTCTGGCTATACAGACTTTGCTTCTTTTATATTCTCCCCGGAAGATGAGCTTACAACCGAGGAAGGAGATAAGCTGATCGAGGAAACCACATTCCCCAGCTGGTTCCAGGAAGGCCTGGCCGGGTGTGTCGGCAATATCTATCCTGCAGACCTGGAATTGTTCCGTGAATACCGGTATGACCTTTCTGCCTGGCAGTATCTCGATGCCTGTACAACTGACCAGTTGTGCCGCATGTATGCCCATATGGGTTATCTGGATGGAACCGGCGACAGCCGGTACGACCTTGAAGCCTCAGTAGAGAATAACGATGACGGGCATGTCAACGGCGCGACTTACGTGTCCGGTTATATGGCGTGTCTGTATCTGGCGGACCTGGCTTATCAGGAACTGGAAGGGGACCGCGCTGTGGCTTTTGACCAGGATGGCAATATGGTCTCTATCTCCAGTGAAAAGCTGCGTACAGGAATCAGCGAGATCCTTCGCCGCCTGCATGAGGGTGATACCCTCGACGAAGTCATCTGTGAGATCTCCGATGGGGCGTACAAGAATACAAAGGATTTTACCGAACGATTCATCAAAGGCACCTTTGACGAGAACACGCAGGACTATAGCGGAGATCCGGAATCCCTGTCCTTCTGCGCAGGATACATCAATTATATGAACGCTCTGGATGTCCTGGATCCGAACACCCATCCTGCAGGATCTTTGCTGATGGATGATTTCGGCTCCACTCTGCCGACGCCTCTAACAAAGGATGCCATTGCCGCCTCAGATTATTACAGGATAGTCGAAAGCAATGTACTGACGAATTCCACCGTTTCCAATAAGAATTTGAAGGATGGCGGCACCTCTTACAGCGGATCGGACAGTTTTGAAGCCGTTATAGAGCTGTTTCGGGAGAATCATGTTGCATAAAGTGTAGATTCCAATGGCTGAAATCAAACTTATGTGGTATTATACAACACAAGCCTAATAACTATATTTGAAAGGACAATACAATGAAAAAACTTCTCAGTATTCTTCTGGCAGCCCTTATGCTTCTTTCTTTCAGCGCTGCCGCCTTTGCAGAAGAGGTTTCTGCCTCTCCTGCAGACGACCAGGTTCCATGGACGATCTTTGTTTATCTCTGCGGGTCCGATCTGGAAAGCCAGAATGGTTTTGCTTCAATCAACATGGAAGAGATGGCGGAAGCCTCAACCAGCCGCAATGTTCGCTTTGTTGTCCAGACTGGCGGAGCCGCTAAGTGGGAAGGCACTATTTCATCCGAAAGGACGGAGCGTTATGAAATCCTCGGCGGAGAAAGCTCTCTGGCGGATGCTCAGCCTTTTGCCAATATGGGTGACGCGGCAACGCTTACCTCCTTCCTGCAGTGGGGCCTTTCAACATACAACTCGCCTCATTATGGCCTTGTCCTCTGGGATCACGGCAGCGGAAGCATCAACGGTGTATGCTTTGATGAAAACTTCAGTTTCTGCAGTCTTCACCTCACCGATATACAGCATGCGCTGGAAAGCGTCAGCTCCGTCATCCCGAATGGGTTTGAATTTGTCGGCTTTGATGCCTGCCTGATGGGTACGGTCGAAACAGCCGCCATGCTTGTCCCATATGCCCGCTATCTGATAGCTTCGCAAGAACTCGAACCCGGTTATGGGTGGGACTATACCTCCATCGGCGCCTGCCTCGACGATAACCCCGATGCCGACGGTCTGACTCTCGGCTCCGCCATCTGTGATGGCTTTTTCGCCGGCTGTGTTGAAATTGAGCAGGGTAACAGCGCAACCCTGGCTGTTACCGACCTCACCCAGATTGCCGACCTTCGTACTGCCTTTGATGCTTATGCAAAAGATCTTTATGACATAATCGATCAGGGCAAAGACTTTGCCCCCATTGTCCGTGCCATCAATAATGTGGACAACTTCGGCGGAAATAATGAAACCGAAGGTTACACCAACATGGTCGATATGGGTGGGCTGATTGCGGCTGGCCGTCAGTGGTCTGAGAATGCCGATGCCGCATGGAACAGCCTGATCAATGCTGTCAAATATGAGGTAAAAGGCCCTGACCACAAATATTCCACCGGGCTTTCCATGTATTATCCGTTGCAGATCCAAGGTTCTGATGAACTCTCTATCTTCAAGGATGTCTGCATCAGCGCCTACTATCTCGGCATCGTGGATAAAGTGGCTTATGGTTACGCCAACGGCGGTAATATGGATACTTACGCTGAAGACAGTTCTTTTCCTGACCTGCTCGATCTGTGGGCTCAGTCCGGTGGGGATGATATGAATGAGTTTTTCAGTGCTGCTGACTGGAGCTATCTGGATGATATGGAAACAACACAGAGCTCAGCCATCACCTTTACCGAGCTTCCTAATGTGGATGATAACGGTACATATGGTTTTGTCCTGGATGAAGACGGCATCAACAATGCCGAAAGTGTGGTAGCAAACCTTTACCTTCTGTCCGATGATGGGGATTATATCAGCCTCGGCACCACCTCTGATGTCCTTGGTGACTGGGATACCGGCGTTTTCCAGGACGATTTTGACGGCTACTGGTTCTCCCTGGCCGACGGGCAGCCTCTGTGCATCTATCTCGTCAGCGAGTGCGAAGGTTACGATCTTTTCACCAGCCCCATTCGTCTCAATGATGAACCGACTAACCTTCGTTTCACCTGGGACTATGACAATCAGCAGCTCGTGATCACAGGGATCTGGGACGGCATTTCAGACGACGGATACTCCTCCCGTCCCACTGTCGACCTGAAGCCGGGCGATGTTATCGTTCCTGTCTATGATTCTTATGAAGCCGGCACCTTTGAAGACGTTACCTACAGCGGAGTACCTTATACCTTTGCTGGCACGGATGATCTCTGCTTTGGCCTCCTCCCCGAAGGCGAATATCTCTACAGTTTCTGCATCAACGATATTTACGGCGGAGCCTGGTACTCAGATCCGATGGACTACACCTTTGCCGACGGAAACATTACTTTCAAAGTCGCCGCCTGACAGAACCGGTTTAATATAAAGGTAAAAAAAGCTCCTCATCAGTATAACTCTTATCATAATATAACAACTAAATTCAAAAGAAAGGAAACAAAATATGAAAAAAATTATTACACTGCTTTTAACTCTCGCTCTGTTTGTCTCGCTCCTGGCGATCCCTGCCATGGCTGAGGAAACCCACTCCTTTGATTTTCCCGGCGTCGGAGTGACGCTGGAGATTCCCCAGGCCTATGGAGAAACCATAGGCATCGCCAACAGCACCAGCGGCGAAGAGCTCGGCTACAACAACGGCTGGTATTATATGGAAGTTAAATATCTTGCCATGACACGCGATGAGTATAATGACTTCATGAGCATGGACGAATTTACCGAAGAGGATATAGCTGTCTATCAGGCCAGCACGGGCTATCTGTTTATGATTCTCAGTGTAGCTCCCACAACGAATATTGAAGAGCTGATTGCCTATCTTGAGACTCTTGGCATGACTTTAGACAGAAACTTCCTGACGGAGATTGGCCAGGCCGACGGTTACACCTTCTATCAGTATATTGGCGAACAGGACACCAGCCTCTTCCGCCCCGAGTTTGCCGAGGAGTTCAACGCTCTGCAGGCTATGGTTCCGGAAATCACTGCAACTGCAAAGTTCTACGCTCCTGTCAATCCCTTCGCTGATATGATCGGCAAGCCTCTGTCCTTCACCACTACCGATATCGATGGGAATCCCATCACCAGCGAAGAGCTTTTCAGCCGGCATGAAATCACCATGCTGAATCTCTGGACAAGCACCTGCCACTTCTGTATTGAAGAGCTGCCTGATCTTGAGGAAATCAATGGCCGCCTTGCCGAGAAGGATTGCGCCATCGTCGGCCTCCTGTACGACGGCTTTGATCCCGATGCCGTAGCTGCGGCAAAAGAGATCATGGAGTCTGCCGGCGTCACCTATACCATGATCCTGCCTCCCGAAAACGCAGATGATCTCTTTATTGTCGATGGCTTCCCGACCTCTATCTTTGTGAACAGAGAAGGCGTAGTTGTCGGTGAACCTGTCGTGGGTAAAATGGTCGATATCTATGAGCCCGCTATTGACAGCCTGCTTTCCGCTGGTACCGCTGACATGGAGAAACCTGCCGGTGTCACCGCCCGTGTGACAGGAGAGAAGAGTGTCGCCGATAAGGGTGTTTCGGCAAATGACGCCGGGATGTACCGCATCGTCGTGCTTGACGAAAAAGGTAACCCTGTAGAGAAAGCCGCCATCCAGTTCTGCTCTGAAACCGAATGCATGCTGGGCAAGACTGACGCTGAGGGCATGGCTACCTTCGAAGTGCCTGAAGGCTCTTATACCGTGCATGTTCTGAAAGTCCCCGAGGGATATGAGAAGGACTCCACTGAATATACAGTGCCCGCTACCTACAGCGACCTGAGCATCGTCCTGAAGCTGAGCTGAACTAGTTAATCCATAATACAAAGTAGAGTACTGGCCGGGCATGGATGTGTATCCGGCCCGGCCGGTACTGCTACTAATCACCGAATAAAATATCCAGCATCTCGGCCTCGTCCACGTAGACGGGGTCGTATTTTACTTTCTTCATCTTTGCCCCCCACATTCCGGGAGCTCTTTTCATGGTTCCTCAGACGCAGCCCCGCACACGGAGCAGACATAATCCACCGGGTCGCAAAGATGCTCCCTCATAATCCGATGCGGCTTTTTTCAAAATACTGCTACCCACTGATGGCAGTTCGGGCACGTACCGTGGGGGTAGGGGACCGGGAGCACCTCATAACTCTCAAACTCCCAAACCGTCCCGCATAACTTACAGGTACCTACAAACGTGCCGTGATCCGTTACCCCATTACGATAGTTGTTGTAATGGACAGCATCCTCATCTTCGGGTTCAAGATTAAAAAAATCAAATAATCCCATTTTTTTATCCCTTTATAAGGAGAAAGATGCTTTTCTTCATCGTTTTCTTTTTCCTGGCACGGTTGATCGGGAATCCGCATTCCGGGCAGATCCCTCCCTGCATCAACGTTCCGCATCTTGGACAATTCATCATTTATTACTCCTGTTTTAAGTATGATTTTTAGGTATCATCAGCTGCTGAACCTATTCTATCTTATTAGTTTACCGGATTCAAGCAAAACTTCAGGATTCTCATCATGATCCCGTTTCATAATAATCATCTGCCAACTTGGAGTGTGGATGATTATTTTATTGTTTTTCTTCACTCTTTTGCTTTTTTAAATCCGATAATGTTAATGCCAAAATGATCCCCAGCACCATCAGGCCAATGACCACTATCATAACCAATCCCATGGCATCGTGATAAATGGTATTGACGATCTTCTGATATGCTTCCTGATCCTTTACAGTTAATGTCAAAGGATCAACATGCCCCATCTTTTGCATATACATTTCCGCATTCGCTCTGAATGCTTCAGCGGATAAATTCATAGGTGTGTAAGTGTTAATTGCCTCTTGCAGTCCACTGACTGCCCCAAGAGTCAGAACAACGCCAATGATAGCGGTTCCCATAGACAAACCCAGGTTTTGGCCTGTCGAAACTAATCCTGAGCAGCTGTTTTGTGCCTCAGGCGGAACCGTTGACAGAGGAACATCTACGCTAAGTGCCGAAGGAAAACCTAAACCAAACCCACATATTAACATGCTGGGAAACAGGCTCATGAAACTGGTATCAGGGGTAAACCGATTACGCATCAGTAGACATCCGCTGATTGCTATTACAAATCCCAGTATCATAATATATTTGTGGCTTGCTTTCATCGCCATCTTTGGTGCAATAAAAGATGCCATCATCATTCCGACCGTCATAGGCATAAGCATCAGGCCAGTCTGAAAGGCAGACAGCTTCAATACGGACAACAGAAAAACAGATATAGCAAACAATGAGCCTGCCATCACAAAGGAGGTAATCAACCGCACCAGTGTTCCGTTTCTCAGATTGCGATTTTTCAGCAATCTGACATCAAAGAGGGGCACCTTGCCCGCCTCACTGTATCGCAGCTCGAAGATTCCAAAAGCCAGTATTGCAATGATACTGGCGGTTACCAGTATTACAAAAAGCTTTGCGTTTTTATCAGTTAACTGCAGGATTCCTGTCATGAATAAAAGCAGCCCCGCAACAGATAAGACGGACCCCGTAAGATCCAAATCCTTCCGTGAGGCGATCTTGGGAAAATCTTTGATCTTTCGATGCTGGATCAGCACAAAGGCGACAATAATCAGCTCAAACCCGAAGCCGAAACGCCAGGAGAAAAATGTTGTAACCACACCGCCAAAGAGAGGCCCGATTGCTACTGCGACCCCTGCCATGGTGCTTACCAATGCAAGCGCTTTTGTTCTGTATATCCCATCGTAGGTTCCGGCGATTATTGAAATCAAAGCCGGACCCATTAAAGCACTTCCTATACCTTCCAGAAGAGACCATCCGATAAAGAGTACCGCGGCGTTCGGACTGACAGCCGCTATCAGGTCTCCAATACCGTATATAATCATACCCAGAAGGAAAATTTTCCGTTTGCCTATAATGTCCTGAAGTTTGGCACTGATCAGCAAAAGGGAAGCTGTTATGAGCGTATAAAAACTAACCATTTTTTGGATTGTTCCCACAGTAGTATCCAAATCGATAACCACTTGTGACATAGATACATTCATGAAGGTCGCATCCAGAGCTCCTACGAAAGCTGCGGCAGCAATTACAAACAAAGGCATCCAGGATATATTTTTTGATTTATCCATAATCTGTTCTTCCTTTTCTGAATTTGTCAAACAAGCATCATCTGTGAATACTCCTGTACTCTTGAGCATCTTTATCGTTTATAGCGCTTCTTTAGCTCTTCATACTCTTTCCGATTGATCAATCCACATTTCATCCAATCATCCAATTGGGATATGCGTTTTCTCCTGTCTCTCTGGAAGTGATCTTCATCATCCGTACTACGCGTCTTGTTTATGTTGTTCTGCCTGAGCGAAACAGTTTTGCCTGATGACGCACGAAACGGAATCTCTGATGAGGATGAGGAACGCTTTGGTGTCTTCTCCTGTTTCTTTACATCCCATGCTATTTTCATAAGATACCCGAAAAGTGCAATCACCATGAAAAACGCGAGTCTCGGCAGAATCACCTCCATCTTGTCAAAAAACTTCAAAGCCTGGTTTCTCCACTCCTCGGATAGGGTAGGATGCTGTATAGGTTCAGGCGTCGGCGAAGTTTTTGTCTGCAGCTCCGGTTCTTTTGAATCTTCGTCCGGAGTTTTGCCATATCTTTCTGTCTCAATCATTGTAAAATGGCTCCCAAGCCAACGGATGTTCCGCTTTCCATACACATCGGTCAAGGTCATTTCGCCCTTGTTTTCGACATGTCCCGGGATGAGTGCTGAGATCTCTCTGTCCTGTATTTCTCCGTCTCTGGAAAGATCTCCCTGGAATACAGTACCCCAGTTGATGAGCTCACCCTGCACTGTGAAACCATACGTCATAATTACAGCGCCCTGCATAACGGTGAGTGTTATACCCTCTGGAACCGTAAAACTGCGGAAGGTAACAGTTCTGCCGGAAGGGATCTCGAGATTCTTGGAAATCACAAGATCTGCTTCTTCACAGAGCAGAGATCCAACAGAAAAGCCTGCAGCATCATTACAAAATCTTTGAAGTTCATCGAATGTCGAGAAGGTGATTGTGTCACTCTGCCCCGCAGCAATACTCCGCTGGGAAAAACAGCAAAACACAAATACAGCGAAAAACAGACAGCAGAACAGACGTTTTTCTTTTCTGGTTTTCATTGGAGGATCACCTCCTTCATTCTCCTATTTAACATTTACCGCGACAAGATGGTCATACCTTGGTTGATTTGAGCTGAGCCAATTTTATAATATTAATTTAACGGATTCAAGCAAAACTTTGGGGCTCCTGTTCTCGTTCAACATTATAAAAGGAAAGGGCCGACTGCCTGCCGACCCTTTCTCATTCATGGTTTATCGATAATAATTACCACGATTGAGGACTGGTTCTTTACTGCAGAGATACTGATAATATGTTTTTGAATCAACAGAAGTATAATGTCCGCATCTACTGCATCGATAAGAAAATTTAGAATCCATTTTCACATGGTTGCAGTCCTTTTCATCACAGAAATTGCATTTGTATTGATCAGAAGCACCCAGTGTAGGACATTTCTCGTAAATAGGTGATTCAGCAACAAAAACATAATCATGATTTTTATCCCTTGGAGCACCACAACGTCTGCATTTGCATTCGTCCCAAATATGATCTATATCTTTTTCCTTACCGCATATGGAACATTTTTGCCGACACCGGCCTTCAATGAATTCAAATTTATGGCCGCCATCAGGGTTTGAATTTCCGCATCTGATACATTTACAACCACCGTTAAAATCATGAAACGTTTTAGAAAGAAGTGCTTTACCACATCTTTCACATTTCTTATAGCATTCACCATCTGGCAAACGCCATTTGTGACCTATCAGGCATAATAGATTCATAAAAACACCTCTAATTCATCAACTGTTGATAATATATTACCACATAACATCATCATGTCAATGATATATCCGGAGAAAGAAAAACTGACCGAAAGGGTGGCTCATTTATTTTTACGATCATTTATTATCTTTATGGGTCAGAGCTGTGATTTGCTTCAATTCCTGAACGCTGGCTTCATAAGCTTCTTTTGGAATATGCATATATATAAAAACAAATTTGACTTGTTGATCAGTTTTCTGATATTATAGCGAAGTAATGTTTGTCCCTATATACACCCGTAAATGTTATAATGGCAATTTCCTTAAAATGACGACCTGATGAACAGAGGCAACAAAACGTCAAAGCAGATCAAAAGCTCTGTGCTACAGAAAAAAGCTATAGTACAGGGCTTTTATATTATTTACGAAAGGAGGCCACACATGCAGCGCATAAAAAAGAATCAAAATACCTGGCTGTTCCTCGGCTTCCTTCTGTTGGGCGGCGTGCTGCATTCCCGTGATGCGGACATGTATCATTTTTCGGTATCGATGGTGTACTGCGCCGAGTATCTGATCTATGCCGGCCTGCTCCTTGGCTGGATGCAATCGATCAACAGGAGGCTTCTGCCGACGCGAGCAAAACAATACATTCTGGCAGCCGCCTGCCTGATGCTCCTGTTCCTGGCTGCTCAGTTCACAAAATTCCGGATCGCTGTCGAACCGGGTATCATCCGGTATTGCTGGTATGTCTATTATCTGCCGATCCTGCTGATCCCGACGCTCTTTCTGATGACCTGTTTCCGCTTCTTCCGGGGAGAGAGCCACGGGAGATCGGATGAGCTTTGGCTCCTTGTCCCCGCTGGACTGCTGGCACTCGGCATTCTGACCAACGACCTGCACAGGAAAGCGTTTATCCCGTATGAGGACATCAAAAGCCTTACAGGGGCATCGCACACCTATACCCACGGCTTCCTGTACTATACGGCGTATGCCTGGGCAGGATGTGCGATCGCTGCCGGGATCATCTTTCTGCTTTCTGCCTGCCGAACAAAAAGCAAGTGGAAAAAAGCGATCCGGCCGCTGGGAATGCTGGCTTTGATCCCGGTGTTTCTGATTGTCAGAGGAATGATCCCCAAAGACGCTTTGCTGGACGCCTGGAATTGGCATGAGATCGTCATCTTCGGTATGCTCGGCGTGTTTGAGGCCTGTATCCGGAGCCACCTGATCCCATCGAATGAGAACTATCCCGGTTTTTTTGCACAAACAGATCTTCCGGTCCTGATTACGGACAGGGAACTGAAAAACGCTTTCCGGACGAAGTCTCCCATCCGGGCGACAGAGGGACAGCTGCAGGCATCTATGAACGCCCCTGTCTGCCTCATGCCGGACACCTGGCTTTCCGGCATGGAGATCCGCACCGGATATGCTTTCTGGACGGAAGATGAAAGCGCGGTAAACCGCCTGAATGAAGAACTGCGGGACGCCAACGAGACGCTTTCGATGGAGAATGAGCTCCTTGCAAGAGAACGGGAACTGACCGATGAGCAGGCCGGGATCGAGGAACGCAGCCGCCTCTACCAGAAAGCGGCGCAGGAGGTCTATCCCGCGCAGAAAAAGATATCTGGGATCCTGGAAAGCGCGCGGCCCGGCACAGCATCCTTCCGATCGGAAATCGAAAAGGCACTGTTGCTGACAGCTTACGTCAAGCGCAAGGCGAATTTTGTGCTGGTGGAAACAGAACGGGAGCATGTTACGGCAACGGAACTCGCCTCCGCATTGGAGGAATCCGCGCATTATCTGGGTTATTGCGGGATGAATACCACTGTGGACGTCAAAGCGGAAAAAGCCTTTCCATGCCGGGAGGCTATGGCAGTCTATGACTGCTTTGAAGCGGCAGCCGAGAGCCTTTTCGGCAAAACGAAAGAGTTTTTTGTCCGCCTTCAGGATCATGAACTGCTGATGATGGCGGAGGGCGGGGAACTTGCGGAGATAGAAGACCTGCCGGGCTTGGCCGGGCTTTCTCTTCCCGTATGCCAGTCTTATGAGGACGGACAGCTTGTCCTCAGGGCAGCACTGGGAGGTGAGCCGGTATGAGTTCCCTTCAAAGCGCCGTCGGCACGCTGCCCGGATATTTTATTTACTTTGCCGCATCATTGCTTGCTGCTGCACAGCTTGTCCTTCTGTTTCAACTGATCGAGAAGAGGCAGAGCGTGGCGCGTATCCTTGCTGCTCTGGTGCATTTCCTTTTTTTATTCTATGTGCTGTCCTTCCTGCTGGATTATTCTTATAATGCCGTGGTTGAGAAACAACCAGAGGTCCTGTATGGGTTTGAACTCTGTCTTCTTTCCCTGCCGTGGCTCCTCTATGCGGGACTGGAGCTGGTTTCCGCGGCGGTGATTATTCTTCAGGTGCGGATTATGAGAAGGGTTCGGGAAAACCAGCTGACACCGGATGCGATCCGGCAGACCGTAGACCACCTTCCGACCGGCCTGCTGGTCAGCGAACCGGACGGAACGGTGTTGCTGGCGAACCTCCGTATGACTGAGCTGTGCCGGAAGCTGACCGGAGAACTCTTAAGCGACGCAGGACGATTTTGGGATTCTATTGAGAAAACATCCGAAGACCGCCTGATCCATACGGCTGACGGAGAGATCTGGCAGTTTTCAAAAAGCAGGATCACCCTGGATGGCAGGGACTATGACCAGATCACTGCGGCCGACATGACGGAACAGTACCGCGTTACAGAGGAGCTTTCCCGAAAGAATCTGCATCTGAAAGAGGTGCAGGAACGGATGAAAGCGGTTGCAGCGAAGGAGCGCAGCCTCGTGGCAGAGAGGGAGATCATGAATGCCCGCGTGACGGTACACAACCGGATGGGGGCTGTGTGCCTAGCCGGGAAATACTATCTGGATCATCCGGAAAATGTGAAAGAGGATGAACTCCTCCATCTGCTGGAATTCAACAGCCATTTCCTTTTAGGCGAAGCGGAACAGCCGGAACAGAAAGAGGATCCTTTGCGGGAAGCCATTTTGACGGCAAAGCGGGTCGGCGTCACGGTTGCAATCTGCGGGGAACTGCCAGAAAGGGAAGCGGCTCAACGTATCATCGCCCAGGCCATTGACCAGTGCGCTGCCAACACCGCGCGGCATGCGGGAGGGGATACATTGAACGTGGCAATCTCGGAAAACAATGCCCTGATCACTGCCTCCTTCTCCAATAACGGCATGGCTCCGGAGGGCCCGGTCAATGAAACCGGCGGCCTGGCAGTTCTCCGGAAAGCTGTTGAGGCTGCAGGCGGAAGCATGACCGTGCAAAGCGAACCCAATTTCCTTCTTACCATTACCATCCCCAAATAATAAAACAGGCGGCGCTCCGGTAAAAACTTCCGGAACGCCGCCTGTTTTCTGAAATACCCCCCATTTGGGGGGATGAAATGCCACTATCCTTTTTGATATACTACATACAGAATTATGGGAAAGGGGATACTATTCTCTTTTTCAAGAAAGAAAGCAAGAGAGGGGCTGACTGAGGTGACATTGATTGGATAAACCGTACAGAGTTGTCATTGCAGATGACGAGATGATCTCCCGCGGTTATATGGAGCTCTTTATCAAGCCCTCCAAACGCTATGAGATTGTGGCGGCACTTCCTTTTGCACAGGATGTGATCACCTGGTGTGAGAGAAATCCGATGCCAGATCTGATCATCATGGATGTGATGATGGCAACCGGTATCGACGGGCTGACAGCCGCAAGGCAAATCAAACAGCGCTATCCGCAGATCAGGATTGTTGTAGCGACATCCATGGCAGATACCGACTGGCTGGAAAAAGCGAAAGAAGCCGGAATCGAGAGCTTCTGGTACAAAACCTATTCAGACATCTCTCTGCTGGAGGTAATGGACCGGACAATGGCCGGGGAATCGGTCTATCCGGAGAAAGCCCCGGAAGTGTCACTCGGGAATCTTCCGGCAGCTGAACTGACAAAGCAACAGCGCAGCCTGCTGCGGCATCTGACGGAAGGATTATCCAACCGGGAGATCGCGGCAGAAATGCATCTTAGCCCAAATACGGTCAAGGACTATCTGGACGACCTGATGGGTAAAACCGGGATCCATTCCCGCACAGCGCTGGTTGCGCGGGCCTCACGGCTCGGGATCGTAGTCAGCGAAGCGGAACGAATGAAAGGAGGGTGAAAGCTATCGCCGGAAATCATACAGCGCCGCAAAGGCGCAGACGAAAACGGGACAGCCGAGATATCCTTCTGATCCTTCTGGCGGTGATCGCCGTTGTTGCCATCCTGGTAGCGATCTGGGCGTTTACCTCAAGAGGCAAAGATGCCCCGCCCGGAAACGATACGCAGAGTACCGAAGAGACACCGAAACCGGTGGAAAAGCTGACGGACGGAATCGATCTTCCCGGCTACGGAGCCATGAATTTCAAGGCGGACGTTCTGGAACAGGAGGTCAGGATCCCAAATCCGCCGCAGAACTTCTGCTGGATCAGGGTAAGCATCCTCCTGGAGGACGGGACCGTTCTTTGGACAAGCGAACTGATCGCTCCCGGCGAAAGCTCCGATCCCATTGTTTTCACCACCCCGCTCGCCGCAGGTGAGTACAAAAACGCCACCCTGAGATATGAATGCTTCCGAATGGATGAAGCATTGACGCCGCTCAATGGCGCCACAACCAATCTGACCTTGAAGGTCAAGTAAAAAACGAAAGGAAACAAACACGATGAAAAAACTGATCGCTCTTATGCTGTGCCTTGTACTGGCACTCAGCATGTCCGTTACCGCTTTTGCCGAAGGAGAACAGACCGGCACCACCACCATCACCGCCGAAGTCCCGGAGGCTTCCTACACCATCCATATCCCGGCGGATATGACGCTGGAATACGGGAATTCAGATTCCCTTTTGATGGGAGATTTATATGTAAGTGACTTTGTTCATGTACCTGTAGATAGCTCCGTAGGAGTTCCGGCTGTATATTGCCATGTTACGGTGACATCGTTAAAAAAGGGAACAGAATCAATTCCTGTAACATATTATATGTATAACAGCATTAATGGTACAGAAACAGGCGAAGAGATTACAGATAGTGATGGGTGGGGTTATCATTTGCCAGAAAATGCGAAGATTACATTCAAATGCGCTGTCAAACAAGAAAACTGGACTTCTGCGGCGCCAGGAACATATAAAGCAACGATAACTTTCGATTTCAAAATTTTGTAAAACGGTAAAAAACTATTTTCGGGTTAATGATTAATATTAAACTGAAAAAATACAAGGTGATTTATATGGCAAAATATGCAAGACAAACTGATAAACTTACAATTGCCGAGCTGAAAGACCGCCTTGGTTCTCAGCTCAAGCCGGTTGATCCGACCACTGACTGACCACCCTGGAACTGGCTGTATACTTAAGCCTATCATATGAATTTGGAGGAATAATCGCATGAGAAAGTGCAACAAAATCCTATCTGCTTTACTTGCGGTTATGCTGCTTACAACGCTGTTCTCCGTTACTGCTTTTGCGGACGGAGGGAATACGACGCTGACCGCCAAGGTCCCCTGCACGGTTACGCTCAGCATCGGAGAAAACGGCTCGGTCACGGTGGATGGGACCAAATATACGGGAGACGCGTCGTTCCAGAAGGATCCGGATACCGTCGTATCGTATTCCATCACGCCGGACAGCGGATATGAGATCAACAGCGTCCTGTATAACGGCGAGAACGTCACCGCCTCCGTATCGGGCGGCGTATATACCGCACCGGCCCTGGCAGACAACGCCACGCTGACCGTCCTTTTCGCATCCACTGCCCATGTGCATGAGTGGGAGGAAGATTATACCGTGGATAAGGAGCCAACCTGCATAGATGAGGGAAGCAAGTCTATCCACTGCAAGGGCTGCGACGAGGTCAAGGATGTGACGCCTATCCCGGCGAAGGGACACAGCTTCGGGGAATGGCAGACCGTCACTTCACCCACCTGCACGGATTCCGGTAGTGAGAAGCGCGTCTGCTCTGTCTGCGGATTTACCGAAACCCGGAACATAGACCCTAACGGACACGAGTGGGAGGACCATTTCACCGTGGATAAGGAGCCGACCTGCACGGTGGACGGCAGCAAGTCTATTCACTGCAAGCACTGCGATGCCGTGAAGGACAGCACTGTGATCCCGGCGCTGGGCCATGTATGGGACGGCGGCGTTGTCATCAAGGAAGCGACCACCACGCAGTCCGGGCTGATCAAATATACCTGTACCCGCTGCGGCGAGATGAAGTATGTGACGATCCCGCCCACGTCAAAGCACCCTGATCATGGCGACGGGGGCTATATCGTGAACTATGTGGCGTCGAGGTTCCCGAAGACCGGTGACGAGAGCCATGTGGCACTTTGGATCGCCCTGTTGTGCGCCTCCGGCGCGGGAATCGCAGCGCTGATGATAAGCAAGAGAAAAAGAAAAGCAAAGTAACAGGAAGAGCATTATAAGAATACAAATCCCTCTTGAGGAGAAGATCAGAACATGAAAAAACAAATGAATCTGAAAAAGATGCTCGCAGTTCTCTGTGTGGCAGCGCTGCTGGTCGGCGTGCTGCCGGTTTCCGGCTTTGCTATGGATCTTGAGGCTTATTATCAGAAGGCACTTGCCGAATATCAGGCAGCGTATGCAGAATATGAAGCCGCTCTGCAGCAGCAGCTTAAGGAGTATGAGGCTGCAGTGAAGGCATACCGGGAAAACGACGGATTTGATGTTGAGGCGGTTTTCGAGTATCTGATGAGCCTCAGAACGCCTGAAGAGCAAAAGGCATTTTACCGCTCTCTCACTGACAACCAGAGAAGACTGCTGGTGGAATACATGATGGAAAAGGCTGAAAAGGGTGAGTTCAAAGGCTTTGACGATCCTGCATTTGCCTTGAAAGACGAAATTGAGGAAGAACGAGAAGCCATAGAGAAAGAACATGGAATCACCACCCCGACGGCGGCAGAAGCTGAGGAAGAATCGGAAGAAGAGCCTGATGAAGCGCCTGCCCTGACAGAGGATGAGCAGTTTGCTCTTGACTATGCTCCTTATATCAAAATGTATGAGAAGTATGGCACTGCCGGCAACTATGACGACATCCCGTATGAGGCCTTCCTGAAAATCCAGGAAATGTACTCCACTCCTGCTGAGGAAGAGTCTGCTGAAGAAGAATCCAACGAAGAATCTGCAGAGGAGGAAGAATCTGAGGCTGGGGACACTGCTGAAGAGGACACCGTTGAAGTGGATACAGCAGAGGAAGAGCCTGTAAAGGAAGACCCCGCAGAGGAAGAACCGGCCAAAGAAGAGCCTGCTGACGAGAAGCCTGCAGAAGAAGAATCTTCTGACGAGGAGCCTGTAACAGAAGACCCCGCAGAGGAAGAACCGGTCAAAGAAGAATCTGCTGACGAGAAACCCGTCGAAGAGAAGACCGCAGAAGAAAAGCCTACAGAAGAGGAACAGGAATCTTCCGAAGACAAGCTGACAACAGAGATCCAAAAAGCGGCAGAGAAACTGCAGCCGTCCTGGTCAATTCAAATCCCGAATAATCGGCCCATAACATACGGCGCGGAAGTGGTCGCGGTATCCGTCGCAACACCTGTCAATGTTGAAAATCTCGGCGACAGCACCATCTATCTGACCATTACCAGCAACTGCGTATTCACGGGAAAGGCAAAACAAATGCCTGTCACGCTGTGTGTTGGCGGCGTCCCGGTCGTGCCGGGCGAAGCGGTTGTCTACGGAACGGTTACCGCTGCCGGGGCAAAGTATGCACCTGTCACACTGGTGTTCAGCGAGGACGGATGGAGCGCCCTTTCTTCCGGGCGGTATTCGATGAACGTAACGTTTGATTCCTACAACGGCTGAAACTTAAGAGCAGAATAAAAAGTATTATAGGGGCTGTAGCGATTATTCATACCGCTGCAGTCCGCTAAACATTTTATCAGAGGTCAATATCAGATAAAATCAAACAGGAGGAACAAAAATGAAGAGAGCCAAACAACTCTTCAGCATTCTGCTGGTGGCGCTGATGGTCTTCTCCCTGGTGCCGCAGGCTTTCTCCGCGGGGGCTGCTGAGGAGGATGCAGGAACCCAGCTTGACCAGTCGCAGTGGCAGACAAACACTGATACATGGCAGGCCGCCGGCGGGGGTCATTATCATCAGTACACCGGCTATTCCGTGCTGAGAGAGCCGACCTGCAGCAGCTACGGCGAAGCCTATATGTACTGCGCGATCTGCGGCGAGCCGAAAACAGAGGCGATCGCAAAGCTGCCCCACACCTGGGGCGAGTGGGAAATCCTTCTTGAAACGACGGACCACTCCGCCGGTTTCCGTGAGCACACCTGTCAGGTCTGCGGCACGGTGGAACAGGAAGCCTTTGACCCCGAAGGAACGCTCCGCCCGGGTGACCATGGCGATGCGGTGGAAGAACTGCAGCATCTGCTGGTGGAAAATGGAAATCTGGATCACCACCACATTACGCGTGACTATGACTGGATGACCGAGCAAGCCGTGAAAACGGCAGAAAAGGATGCCGGGATGGATCAGGATGCGATTGCCTGGCCCAAGCTGATCAACCACCTGCGCCATGACTTCGGCCCCTGGGTCTATACTGTCCTCCCATCATATGAAACCGCCGGGCACCGGGAACGCACCTGCAGCAAATGCGGCTTTGTGGAAAAGGTGGATACCGGCAAGAAGCTGGAGCGCGGCGCTTACGGCGATGATGTGCTACGCTTGCAGGAGAGACTGACGGAACTCGGGTTTTCGATCGGAAAACCGGACGGCAGCTTCGGCCGAAGGACAGAGGATGCAATCAAAGGTTTTCAAGGCATTATCGGGCGCCCTGTGGACGGAATCGTCTGGCCCGGCATCTGGGAGATACTTTTCCCGGATGAAGAAATGCAATTTGCAAGAGACCGTGATAAACCGACGGGCATAGCAGGCATCTTCATTCCCGGTTCCTGGGAGAGGCCTGCCATTTCAACTCCGGATTTTGTCAGAGCTGAGAACAACGAGGAGCAGGTCACGGAAGACAAACCTGCCCTTGCTGTTGAAATCAAGGTATCAAATACCCCCTCTGCCTGTGATTATTTTTGCGAGGGTGAACGGGTTGAATATGAAATTACAGTCACCAACACCGGAAATGTACCTTTTAACCTGATTGATTTTGAAGTGTCTTTTGAAGCTGAAAATGCTGAAGAGAAGACACCGGCGTACAGCGTTGCCCAACTGCTTGGTCTTGCACCAGGAGAAACCAAAACATGTTCCGAATTCTATGATGAAGCTTACTATGTCCACGAAGATCAGAAAACTGCCACAACAACGGTTGTCGCTAAAACTACTGTTTCATCTTTTGACGAAGATATTTCTGCTTCAGACTCCGTAACCTACCCCGTCGGGCCGAACCCGGCACGCGTTACCCTCACGATCGATTCTGTTGAAGCTCCGGAAAAAGAAGGAATCTACAGAGAGGGGGATGAAATCGTTTTGCAGGCTACTATCACAAACGATGGGACCGTTCCTCTCACCCATGTTAATCTTAGCACACAGTTTTACACCTGTATTACCAATACGTTCAGCTTTGATCTTGACCTAGCACCGGGAGAGAGCAAAACAGATTCCTATGCCGTTACGATTACCCGTGAATGTGAGGAACTGCTGGAAAGACTTCAAAACAACAGTGCATTTCTCGAACTCTTCGGTCCTGCTTCATTTACTGTACACGGCTATTATACATTCGATTATCAAGGAAAAGAACTGTATTTCCAGCATGACGAACCCGTCTTACTCCCATAGCAGTTTTGTTATATACTATGTACAGAAAAACAAAAAAGAGCTCGATATCCCTGCAGGCCTCCTCGTGGATCTGGTGCCTGGTAACAACCTGGATCCTACAGGCCGTCCTATCCTCCCTTCATATGTCTGGTAAGAAAATACTGAATATGGAGAAAGAAGCATGATAGAGGGCAGAATACTTTTTCTGAGAAGCTCCTGTGCCATAAAAGATTGATAGTGCACCTGTGGTACGGGAGAAAGGCTATGAGAAAAACAAGCAGGGCATAAAGTCAATAACAAAATGACATAATTCACTTTTACATAACAGTTTCCATTTCTCTCCGGAAAACCGGGGAGATTTTTTGCCCCTGAAATCAGAGTAAGCACAAAACGAGGG
Source organism: Candidatus Limivicinus sp. (assembly GCA_045117135.1). Classification (GTDB taxonomy): domain Bacteria; phylum Bacillota; class Clostridia; order Oscillospirales; family Oscillospiraceae; genus Limivicinus. Next base: position 78,773 of record JBGUNA010000077.1, read on the forward strand.
GAGGAGTGAAATATAGAAGTTATGTGCTGCAATCAAGCAAAAGGAATTGCCCCCTGCTTTAACAGTAGAGGGCAGAAGAAAGGAAGGGAGAGAGATAAATATCTCTGGAGGAGAGAAACGCTTCAGACCCGAGAAGGTCTATGATTATCAGGGATCTGGGAGCGAAAAGAGAGGTGCATTTAAACCTGCTCTTTGAATGATAGAATAATAACAGAAAATCATAAAGAAAACAATATATACGATTACGGGTTCACAAATTATTTACGAACGCAACTGATAGAATAGTAAAACACTTAAGTGTAATTGTGTGGGAATTATGTACTAAAATGATAGTAAATATCATACGATGAGGCGAAGCTCATAAGGGACGTTTTGGTCGAACAAGCTGAAAACATCTTCTCCGTCCATATGCTCTGGTGTGGCAGTAATCCCCAAGAGGAATTGTAGCTCGAAGTAATCTATAATCCTACGATAAGTCTCCGCTGTAGCATGGTGGCATTCATCGATGATAGTCCTTTTGTTTTTTAGAGTATCGTAAGTTGAACAAAAATAATATTATAAATCAGTGTCAAAGAAGGACCAATCGGGGTCAGAAGACTGTAGAAGATACAGTTTTCTGGCCCCGTTTTTTTTTTTGAAAAAATATATTTCTCCGTCTTCAAACTGGACAAAAACTGTCCAGTTTGGATGGTAAAACTGATTTCGCAGAGGGGAGGTGAACATGTGACAGCCGCTGACAGGCGCGAAGAGATCCTGGATTATCTTGCCGCAAACAGAAGTGCAACAGCTCCGGAGCTGGCGGTGAGATATCAGGTGTGTGTCCGTACAATCTGGCGTGATCTGGAATGGCTGTCACATGGTTATCCTCTTGAGATCATTCCCGGAAGAGGGGGAGGCGTCCGGGTAATGGACGGCCGTTACATCTATCGGGGTAAATTCACCCCGGAAGAGGAGAAACTGATGAGACGCCTGAATTCACTGCTGCAGGGTGAAGACAGGCAGATCATGGCAGGCATCCTCCGGAAGTATTCTTATTCCTGTGCCGAACCTGCAAAAAAAGAAAGGAGGCCGTGATGCATGGCTGCAAGGGATAAGGAACGGTATTACTGGCTGAAGCTAAAGCGGGATTTCTTCAAGCGGCATGACATCCGTGTGATTGAGGACATGCCGAATGGCAAGGAATATGTCCTCTTCTATCTCAAGCTGATGGTGGAAGCGATTGACCACGAGGGAGCTCTTCGCTTTTCGGATACGATCCCGTATTCCGAGAGCATGCTCTCCAGTGTCACCAATACCAATGTGGATATTGTCCGCTCCGCACTCCGGCTCTTCATGGAGCTGGGTATGGTGGAGCTGC
>JBGUNA010000078.1:0-2731 GCA_045117135.1 Candidatus Limivicinus sp.
CAAAACCGCAGACGATCAGTGTAGGGAAACGCTCCACAAGTCCGGTCCTGCCATATTCAACATGAATTATTCACCGCTTTGCGGTGAAAGCGGCTGAAGTAAGCGGTAAATAATCGGCGTCTATTATAGTTGCACTGGATGTGGTAGTTTAATAATTCTGCATCTTGATAAGCGTAAAGCGACAAAAGTCTCAGCAGAAATGGGACTTTTGTCTCTTTTGAAACTGCAGTGTCAGTTTTATGCCCTCAGGCTTCTGCCTGTGGTCTGTCTATGCTATCTTCTCAGGTTCTGTTCCCGCCGGGGTCATCATTCGCTTCTTTTTTCTGGGAGCCCTTGGACGATCCGGTATCGGAAACATCTGGTCAAACATCGATTGTCGTTGCTTCTGTTTGTGCCTTTCATACTCCTTGTATGCCTCCGACCACGGCATCATATCAGCCATGAACTCTTTTTCTCCTCTTTGACGCCGCAGGGGGATCTGCTCGAACAGATACTGCAGATAGTATAAGACATTCACATTGTTCGCCCTGGCCGTCTCCACGATAGAATACATGATAGCAGTTACCTTCGCTCCGTTGATGGTATCGGCAAACAACCAGTTGGCCCTTCCGATGGAGTAGCTGCGGATAATCCTCTCTACATGGCCATTATCGCAAGGAATGTTTCCGTCTGCGAGGAAACGGCGGAGATGGTCCTCCTGATTCACGGCATACCGAATCGCTTTCTTCAGCCTGTCAGAATACATCTCGTCCGATTCTTCAAGGGAATGAACATAAGCGAAGAACGCGTCTACCTTTGGTTTTACCAGTTCTTTCCGGGCGGTGGTACGTTCAGCAGCGGTGAGATCTTTCAGTTTGTTCTCTTCCTGATAGATTTCACGGATCAGAAGAAGCGCAATTGTTTCCGGCAGCTTCTTTAATTCCTCATCATTCATTTCGGCAACATTCCGGATAAAGAATGCTTCCGCGAAGTATCGTCTGCAGTGCATCAGGCAGCCGGTTGTCTGGATCCTGCCCTCGCTTTCATCCTCCAGTACATGATAGGAGACATAGGCATCACAGGTAATGTATCCGAGGAATTCCGTGAAAAGCCTGCGCAGATGATCTGTATTCCGCGTGGCCTCATAGCAGAAAACAATAACCGGCGGGCAGTCCAGCAGTTCACTGATCGTGTGCACCCATAAATATCCCTTATGGCCGGGGCCATACCCATCTTTGTTGACCTGGATGAATGTTTCGTCACTTTGTGTGTATCTGTATCCTATCAGCAACCGGGTCATGTACTCATACATCTCTTCACAGACTTCCGGAACCAGGGTGTTCACCCAGTTAATGATGGTCTGTTTTGAGAGATCGATGTTCTGCATCATGTAATCCGCAGCCTGGCGATGGAACGGCAGGCCAAGGACAAACTTCCTGTAAAGGATGTCCGCTATGATTGTGTAGGACACACAGCTTTTATCAAGCAGAAGACTCATATACGGGACAGTAATAAGATCGTGTTCCAGTCCCACGGATACAACGGGAGTATAGGTCACCTGCGTATAGTAGGGCGTGTCCAGCTTCATCAGTTCCCTGTGTCGGTGCCAGAAAGCGATCCTCCAGTTGCCTTCCCCGTACTGTTCATTCATCTCCCCCACATTCAGGTCATATATGAGCTGCTGAGGCAGTTTGCCCAGGGAGTCGGACAGGCTGTGGCTCCGTTTTGACGTGGACGCTTTCTTACCTTCCGCTTTCTTTTCTTTATGCCCGGCAAAATCAATTACGCGTACTTTGCGCGTTCCCACAGCTCCCTCATCTTCCGTTTCGCTTTCATCAACAGGTTCTTCTTCCGGATTGTCAGCAGCATCTACTATGGAGAGAAAGCCTTCGGTTTTCCTTCCAAAAGTGGATTTTGTCTTCAGGCTGTTTTTCTCGATTTCTTTTTGCAGGAGTGCTTTCAGATCTGCATTTTCAGCAATGGCGGCGGCATACTTCCTGCTCAGTTCGGAATACTGGATATGCGCTTCTGTCCGGACCCTGTCATTCTCCAGCTGTTTCAAGCGGACGTCCTCCAGCTCGTCGTACAAAGAGACGGCAAGCTCAAGAAGAGCTTCCCTTCCCAGTAAACGGGTCTGTTCTATGAACGCTTCCCTGTCCGCCTTCATTGGATTTCTCCCATCAAAGAATCATTCAGCCATTCTGTGGCACAACGCTTCAAGCGACTGCAGGATTTCCTGTTTTGCCTTCTTCAGCACCTTGTTTTCCGCTTTCAGTTCACGGATCAGGGCCTCTTTCTCTTCAATCACCCGGATGTATTCCGTGATCGGCTCCGAAGCAGTGGCTGTATCAGCAGTCCCTGCCGAACCCTTCTTTCTTCCGCTTTTTCCGGTCGGGACGATCTCACCAGTCTTTTCGTCCAGCTTTCCGATCAGTTTTCTGCGGGAACGTGGCTGCTTTTTCTCTTTGTCCCAGTACGATTCGGACTCATAAACATAGGTTGTTCCAGTTCTCTTATCTTTCAGTTTTACGATGGACATAGCCAGTCCTCCTTTCATAGATATAGTTTAGCACATACCTATGACAAAGTCAATAGATAGGTATATAAATTATATTAAAATATACCTATCTTTGGCGAAAAACAAGGCACGGGGAGTTCCCGTGCCATCACTATCTTTTTCGCTTTTTCTTTGGATCCGTTTCAGGCGCTATACGCTTTGGCCCAACCGAAGGATCGATCGAAAACCCGTCCA
>JBGUNA010000079.1:0-32757 GCA_045117135.1 Candidatus Limivicinus sp.
TGCAGAAGAGGCTCTGCCTCCTTTTGCGCGTTATTTTCAGATTTTATTTTGAATCGAATATTCTGCTGCTTGTGCAGTAGACACTAAATAACTCTTTTCTAAATTACGTTTCTGTGATATTATTTCTAATAACATTCCAATGTACATCTGCCGCTACTATGGCTATGACAATCCCGCTGATACTTATGTCAATTCAAACGGCTGATTTCATTCTGAAAATAAAACACCGGCAGCATAATGATATGCTGCCGGCTGTTTATAGCAGAAAGCGTGTAACTCGGTTTACAGGTATAAACTCTCTGCAATATGTGCAATAAACAGTAATATTACGAACAGGAAGGAGCCTCAAATGAGGTGAAAAAGAAAGAAATAGTAAAAAGGATACTTTTTTGTCTGCTTGTCTGTTTTCTGATGGGAAACTGGGTTCCTGCACTCGCAGAAGAGGCTTCGGAACAAACGGAAAAAGCCGAGGCCGCAGAGCGTGGTCGTCAGGCGTTGCTTGATACCGGACATGCCGATTTCCTTCATTTTCCGGCGGAAGAGGATTATCTTACTGAGTGGAAGACGCTTTATGCTCGAAAGGCTTTCCATTCCTCTTCTCTGGAAGTGAAGAGTGTACCGGATATGCTGGATTCCGATTTTCCAAATATGCCCTACCTCTATGAAGGAACAGAGGTGACGGTTGTTGCGGAACGGGGAGAAATGTCCTGCTTCCTTTATCGCGGGAGCAACAACAAGCACTATTGCGGTTGGATCAATAGTATCCGCCTGCTGGAGGAATTTCCTGGCCGGACAATCATTTCCGGTGACAAGAAAGCAGATGTTCAGCCAATTGAGGAAGATCCGGAAATTTCATGGGGCGAATTGGGGTTCCAGAAATTCTGGCATCCTTATTCCCGACTGTCAGAAACGGTTCACGGCTGTATCGGCTTTACACTGGAATATCAGCTAATTAAGGAGAATACAAGAGACCTGGATATTTACTGCCCGCGTGAGATCTGGGTCAACACAGGAACAAAGTGGGTACAGGTAGGCTGTTTTGAGTACCCGGAAAAAGGTGCTGTGAAAGTACAGGTCTGGCTTGAAGAACCGATGGACATCATCGCAATCGGTACGATTGCTCAGTGCCCGGATCCGGATATCTTCCTGACAAGACAGACGGCGTATGATTTCTGCGTTTCAGCCCCACAGTATACTAAATAGAGATGTAAGATACCCTGGGAGGATTAAGTCATATCTGAAAGCTTCAGCCCCTTGATCTTACGCAGTGCATAGCTGTTGGTGAGAGCAGAAAAACCGCAGGTGATAAGTGTGGAATAGAGATAGGTTTGCGGTACGTTTTCGCGAATCATCTGAATATACGGTGTTTCTGTAGTACTTAGGATGATGTGTCCCAGAAATCCTCCGAGTGGCAGACCGAGAAGCGTTCCTAGGATCGTTGTGACGATGAGATCCACTGCGGCATAAGAGATGCACTCTCTGGTGGTAAAACCGTTAATACGCATAATGGTGAGCTCTCGGGTCTTCCTCTGGACATAAGTCATGGAGAAGTTTGCCACAATGAAACAGGCCATAATCGCGGCGATAAAGAGCATGAGCCAGACGACGAAGTTGAGCGATGCTGTGAACTGCCCGATCACGTTTCGTTCTGCGGAGGCATCGTTGACCTTTACTAACCCTTTGACATCTGCCAGCTTCTGCTGCAGAGTTTCGAGTTCCATACCGTTCGTCTTGACGAAGAAACAGTTCCGCTCGGGGGCGGATAGAAATACTTCCTCATAGCCCTGCGGGGTCAGGAAGAAAAGCTGGCCGTAATAGTTTTCAAAGACACCTGAAATCCGGAGCTCGTTGAGATTCATTCCAGAGTCGTAGACCATAACATTTTCACCGACGTTAATGTGGTAGTACTCCCAAAACCGTCTGGGAACCAATGCACCGCTGTTCGGAAGCTCGAGTGCGGCTCCTGTGTCCAGATCCTGCAGTGCAAAATAACCATCCAGACTCCCTTTTTCCGCGACAATCAGCGTAAGCCCATTAAGGGTATCATCGGCTTTAAAAACGGCATCTGCTTTACGGACTTTGACATATTGAAGTGCATTCCGGTCGAGAATCTCCTCAATTTCTGAGGATGCATTCGCATTTTCGTCAGAATTATAGAAAACCTCCGCTTCGTAAGTCAGAATTCCGCCAAACTGGCGGTCAGGCACACCGCTGATACCATAGCGAAGTGTAAAGCCGACCACCATCAGGATGCAGCCTCCTGCGATGCTGACAGTTGTAACCAGGACGCGGCTCCAATCCGTCCTCATATTCCGGAAGATCAGATGGGAATACAGATTCCCTTTTGCTGATCTGCCGGCTTTTTTTCTCCCTTTCCCGGTTGTTGCACCCTGAACGAGCTGAATCGCAGGCAGACGCAATAGGTTGCCGCAACCGAGATACACAGCAACGAGAGAGATAGTAAACGCACCGGCGATGACGAGTCCAGATTCCAGAGGCAGGAAGCTGCCTGTTCCTCGCCCATAAGTCAGGAGTTTCTCATAGGATTGCAGAACCACGCGTTGCAGCGGCAACCAGGCGAGAATGATGCCGAGACCTGTGCCGATCAGCGTTGCGGTACAGGCAAAGTAGAGGTATTTTGCAAACACTTCGCGGTTATATAGCCCCAGTGCTTTTGTTGCCCCGATAATGGTGCGCTGCTGCTCAACCATGCGGCCGATCGTGGCATAAATTACCAGTGCACCTACCACCAGGAAGATTGTGGAAAAAGACATGCTCAGCGAAGAAAGCTTATTGGAGTTCTCCCTTGCATAGATGTATCCTGGATTGCCTTTGTTGTTGAGCACCACCCAGCGGCCGATCTCAATTTTGTCCCGGATCTGCTCCGTATCCCGGAGACCTTTTTCGCCGTTTCGATACTGCTCTTCACCCTCGGCAAGCTCTTTTTCAGCGTCTGCAAGCTGCTGTTCCGCATCACGAAGTGCAGATTCTCCCTCCTGATATTGCTTTTCTCCTTCTTCAATCTGCTTCAGCTTCTTTTCGTAGAGAGTAACTCCGTCAAGATATTCTTCTCCCTTGAAATACCACAAATCTCTTCCTGTTTTATACTGGCGCAGCATCTCTGGATAAGGGGGACCCAACAATTCTGCCACAACTGCGGCAACGTCTTCCGGCACGTAACCGAATATGCTCTCGGCCTGAGCGAGAAGAGCCTCACCCTGATCAAGCTGTTCCTTAGCGGTTTTAAGCTGTTCTTCCGCTTCGTGGATTGCCTCCCAACCTTCATCAAGTTCTCGACGCGCGTTTTCCAGCTCTTTGCGCTTGTCCTCAAGTTCCTTGCGTCCGTCTTCCAGCTTTTGTCTCCCGTTAGCAAGTTCTTCCTGAGCATCATGGAGTTTTTGCCTGCCTTCAGCGACTTTGTTATCGATATTATCCCGAAGCCTTTCACCTCGGAGGGCTGCCTGTTCTTCGGCAATAGCATGAATCGCTTCCTCTACCGGGCTGATCGCACCCCAGTAAGCATCACTGTAGCGGTTTTCCGGGGCACCTTCGACTCGAATACGGATTTTCATAAAAGCGCCGTCAAGACCCTCTTTGTTAAAGCTATCCTCACATACAAGGATATACGGTGTTACAGAGACCATATAGGTGATATGCTCAGGAGTCTGAAAAACACCCGTGATCACATAGTCTTTCTCCAAAAGCGGATCAACGTCAGAAATCAATTTGCTTTTGAGAGTGATTTGCTGACCTACGGAGAGCCCGCATCGATCCATAAGCTCTTTCTCCACAGCACACTCGGTTACTGTTTCAGGGAGTCTGCCTTCCAGAAGCTTCGGCTGGGAGAGATTTTCCGGCAGACTGGTCACCGTGACATTTGTGTCGCGGCTTCCCGTCCGCAATTTTGTGTCGACCTGCCAGACACGTTCTGCTTCTGCCACTGAGGGAATAGACAGAATTGTCTTGAGATCTTCCTCATCCATCAGCATGGTGGAGGTTATTTCAAGATCCCATAGACTGTAGGTGTTGAAAAAAATCACTGCGTCTTTTTTCAGGGTTGCGGCTGAATAGGCAATGCCGAGATAGGAAAGTGATGCCAGCATCCCGATGATCACGATCGAAAGGTAGGCTATGATCTCCTTGCGGATATTGCGGCGCGCATCCAGTAACTGCGTCCGAGTCATAAGCACTTACCAGACAAGCTCTGTAGCAGGAAGGGGGCGGAGATTGGTGCGAATACTGGCCACACGGCCGTTTCTGATTTTGACAACGCGGTTTGCCATCTTCGCAATCTCTGGGTTGTGGGTGATCATTACGACAGTCGTACCGCGCCCTTTCATGATCTCTTCGAATACGGAGAGAACTTCAATGCTGGTCTGATAATCCAGTGCAGCGGTCGGTTCATCAGCGAAGATGATGCGCGGTCGCTTGACGATGGCACGTGCGATGGCCACACGCTGCTGCTGACCGCCCGAAAGCGCGGAAGGGTAGTTGTCTGCCCGTTCGGTGAGCCCCACTCTGGCTATCGCTTCAGAAGCAGGCATAGATGTAGGCGTGAGATCTGCGATGAACTGCACATTTTCCTGTGCTGTAAGATTTGGCATGAGGTTGTAGGACTGGAAAACAAAGCCGAGGTATTCCCGCCGGAATCTTGTGAGTTCTTTGTCGGAAGGATGAGAAAAATCCTTCCCGTCGATCAGAAGCTCACCGTCTGTAAGTGAATCCATCCCGCCGATAATGTTTACCATGGTAGATTTTCCGCATCCTGATTCACCCAAAACAACAAGAAACTCATTTTTATAGATATCCAGATTAATACCTTTCAGAACGTGTACAACGCTGTCGCCTGCGGGAAAGTCCTTGGTGACACCGCGCAGTGAGATCAGAACTTCCTTTTCCTCACCTTGGTCGATTGTCAGCCCGTTGTCTTCAATTACGATTGCAGCAAGGGCGGCCATACGCGAACAGAACTGCATCTCCCATGTGTCAAAAACGCTTCCGTCTTTCTTGTTGATGACTTCGACGCAGCCAATGATACTTTGCAGATTGTTCAGCGGTACACAAATCATGCTTTTTGCCGAAAACCCATTCTCATCAAACACAGTTCCTTCAAAACGAGGATCGGCTGAGGTGTCTTCGATCAGTATGGAGTCGCCGGAGTTTGTCACGATGCCCTCAATACCAATGCCATTTTCAATGCTGATACTGGAAATATCTGACGGGCCGATATGATACAAAGGTATGAGACGGTCAGTCTTCGGAACACGATACCAGATTACACCTGCCTCGCAGTCGAGTGTGCGGACGATGATTTCCAGGGCACCTGCAAGCGCATTTTCAAGCTGATCGACCTCAAGTAGCTTCTCAATTATTGTTATGCTCGCCCTCGCAAGCTTCTTTTCATCTGTCATGTCTAATGCCCCATAATATAGGAAGAATATCATTTGTCATTTTACAACTATAGTATCACAGCAAAGGTAAAACTTCAAGAATAGTTACACATTAGGGTTAATTCAGCAGAAGGATCAGGTTGTCTTTAGGATAATAATGTTTTATTTTACAGGAAATTCGAACTGTGCTATAATTACAAACTAATGGTTTTGTATGACAAACAAATGACTGCCAACTGCAACCCGGTCTGCTCGTTTATGAACAGGCTGGCTGTTATTGATCAGGCTTATATTTTAAATAGTCAATACGGATTATTCCTGGAGGTAATAGAATGAAAAAGAAAGCATTTTTATTGTTCCTGTTTATTCTTGCTGCACTGATGCTGACAGCCTGCGGATCTCGAACAGAGAATACACCGGCGACAGCTGTGCCTGCCCCTGCGGTTCCTGTCACCCCGGAACCGACGCCTGTGCTTACTCCCGAGCCGACTCCTGTGCCTACTCCGGTTCCTACACCGATACCGACTCCGGCTCCAACTCCGGCACCGATTATTCCGGCAGCAACCCCTGCACCCACTCCCGCACCTGTCGTTCCGGCTGCTACACCGGCGCCCGTCTTTGTCAATCCGACAGCGGCTCCTGCAGCGGGAAACCTGCCGCGTATCACTAAGAACCCGACTGATGAAAAGGTCCAGGTGAACGGAAAGTGCCAGTTTGTTACAAGATATGAAAATGCCGATTTGGCGGAGTGGCACTTTATCAGCCCTGACGGTTATCGGGATCTGGTCTATACCGATGCACAGAGAGAATTTCCGTCCCTGAAGATCATCAACGGATACGCGAAAGACATGACGCTTGATGCCATTCCTTTGTCACTCAACGGGTGGAGGGTTTACTGCCGTTTCAGCAATAACTGGGGTTCTGCAAATTCCGGCTCTGCGCTCATTACGGTTGTACCCGGAGCAGGTGGGTCCGCTTTACCGGTGAATGGACAAACGCAACAGGGCTTTGAAGGGCGCTGGGCAGAACAGATCGCCGGTCGCTGCCAGATTACTTTTACCTACCGAGCTGAAGGAAGTATGAATGTGGATATTTCATGGTCAGGCTCAGCATGGCAGCGTGCTCGTTGGAACATGACGGCTAATATCTATAGAAATGATATTATGACCTATGAAGACGGGCATTCCTGGGTCGAGTCCTATACCGATGACACCCATTATACGATCTCTGACGAGGCTTTTGGCGGAACCGGAAGCTTTTATATTGAGAACGGTTTACTCCACTGGGTCAATAACCAGACAGGGGAAAACACGGTGTTTGTCCGTGCCTGAACAGAGAAACAGATTTACATTCTGATAACCTCAAAAGAACAGATTCATCCCGTGTAGAAAAAAACTGCACGGGATGTTAAATCAAATGGGCGATCAACGATTTTAATTTTCTGTCTGCTGTAAAATCACAGCGCCAGAGTATCCAGCCATGCGGACAGATTATCCGTTTTGTTCAGGAGTCTTGCGGATACAATTTCACCTTTTATCAGTGGCTGCAGGCTTGCAGTCACTTTTTTGATGTCGCTGCCCCCGGAAGTAGCAAAGAGGATAACGTCCTTTCCCGTCCAGTCATATCCTTTCACAAAGGTGTCAATGATATTTGGCTCCTGATAATACCAGATCGGGAAGCCGAGGAATATTACATTGTAATCCACAAAATTGACAATTTTCTGGGCACAGGCGACATCCTTCCTCAACAGCTTTTCTCTGTTGCATCGAGCCAGCGGATTTGTCCATTTAAGGTCAGCTTCTGTATAGGGTTTATCCGGTTTGATTTCAAACAGATCCCCCTTTACTTCATTGGCAATCATTCTGGCGACCTTTGCCGTTGTCCCGGTAGGGGAGAAGTAAGCAACTAAAATTTCCATCTTTGTTTATCCCCTTTCAATAATGTAAGCTATTATACAGATTTTCGGATGCAATCCAGGATGTTTTGCTCTTAAAATATAAATATTTTACATGTTTCAGGTCTTTGTTGCAAGAGAAAAGTTGCCGGAATAAACCGGCAACTTTTTCTCTGGTCAATATAAGGAAAATCAATTATTACCGAACAAATTGTTATTTCTTGCGGATGATGCGAATGCTCTGTTTTGCCGCATGCTTCAGCATGGGGCCGACTTTGTCTTCACAGCGAACCATAGTGGATGCCTCAGGAACATCACGCTGAAGATGGATCGCATCGAACATGCATTTTGTCGTGCAAAGTCCGCAGCCGATGCATTTGTTCTGGTCTACGATGCTCACGCCGCAGCCAAGGCATCGGGAAGCTTCTGTTTTGACCTGCTCTTCGGTGAAAGTGAGCCTGTCGTGTTCAAAGGTTCTGGCCTTCTTCGTGTCATGAACAATCGCCTGACGGGCGGGCTTATCAAAACTGTCGACACCGAAAACAAGTTCTTCCTTGTTGAGTTCGTAGAATTCACGCAGGTTACGGCCTCTTGTAAGGCTCTGCCCATCCTGAACAAAACGGTGAAGTGACTCAGCTCCTTCGCGTCCTGCAGCAATGGCATCGATGGCAAACTTCGGTCCGGTGAAGACGTCACCACCGACGAAGATATCGGGCTGTTCCGTCTGATAGGTAACGGGATCGGCAAGTGCATTGCCCTTTTTCCCGGTTGAGAGTTTACCGATATCGAGTCCGCCCCAGTCAATCGCCTGGCCGACGGCTGCCAGAACGGAATCAACTTCGATGGTTTCATAGTTACCTGTTCCTACGGGTTTCCGTCTGCCTTTTTCATCCGGTTCGCCGAGTTCCATGATCTCGACCTTGATGCCTGTGACTTTGCCGTCTGTCCCAAGAATCTCCACAGGAGCATTGAGGAAGCAGAATTTTACACCCTCTTCTTTCGCTTCGGCGATCTCTTCCTTATCGGCAGGCATTTCTTCTTCACTGCGGCGATAGATCACAGTTGTTTCCGCACCGAGGCGTATCGCTGTGCGGCACACGTCCATCGCAACATTGCCGCCGCCGATGACGGCACACTTTTTGCCGATTTCAGGGCTTCCACCGAGATTGACCTCACGCAGGAAATCCACACCGCCGTAAACGCCGTCAAGATCCTCCCCGGGAATACCGAGCTTTGAGCTCTTCTGGGCGCCGATAGCAACATAGAAGCCTTTATAGCCATCCGCACGAAGCTGTTCGATGGTTACATCCTTGCCAACTTCCGTGTTCATTCGGAACTTTACGCCCATCTTTTCCAGCACTTCAATTTCACCCTTGAGGGCACTGCGGTCGAGCCGGTAACTGGGAATGCCCATAATCAGCATGCCGCCCGGCTGCGGATTGCGGTCGAACACTGTGACATTGGTGTATCCCATGCGGGCAAGATAATAGGCACAGCTCAACCCGGCAGGGCCGGCACCGATAATGGCTACTTTTTCTTCATAGGGTTTGTCAATCGGGCGGCGGCGGATAAAGTCAGGAATATAGCGTTCATCACTCTTGAGATCCTGTTCAGCAATGAACTTTTTAATTTCGTCAATGGCAACAGCTTTATCGAGAGAACCGCGAGTGCAGGCGTCTTCACAGCGGCGGTTGCAGACATAGCCGCAGACAGAGGGGAAGGGATTGTCCTGCTTGATCAGCTTAAGCGCGTCGAGGTAACGGCCTTCTTTCGCCAGCTTGATATAACCCTGGATGGCGATATGTGCAGGGCAGGCAGTTTTACACGGTGCTGTACCGGATTCATGGCAGTTTTTGCGGTTGTCAAAAACATAGTTCGGGTTCCATTTGTCTTTGCCCCATTTCAATCCGGAAGGAAGCTCCTGCTTGGGGTATTCAACAGGCCCTTTTTTGGTGCAGAGCTTCTGGCCGAGTTTAACAGCACCGGCAGGACAGACTTCAACACATTTGCCGCATGCAACACAGTTTTCCGCTTCAACATGGGCACGGTAAGCGGACGCTGAGAGGTTCGGCGTATTGAAATACTGGCTTGTACGCAAAGCGAAACAGACTCCGAGATCGCAGTTGCAGAGACCGAAAATTTTGTCTTCTCCGTCGATATTTGTGATCTGATGGACATAGCCGTTGTCTTCTGCACGCTGGCAGATCTGCAGAGCCTCTTCCTTTGTGATTGCTCTGCCTTTTCCGGTTTCAATCAGATATTCTGCAAAATCACCGAGACCGATGCAGCAGTCATCCTGAATTTCACCGGAGCCTTCATTGTTCAGACGACGTGCATTGCGGCAGGAACAGTAACCGACGGAAAGTTTGCCGTCATACTTGTCGAGCCAGTGGGAAATGTGTTCGATGGAGACAGATTTGTTGACGGAATTGATGGCACTTTCAACAGGAATGACATGCATCCCGATCCCGTCACCTCCGGGAGGAATCAGATGCGTTTTGCCCTCGAGGGGAAGAAATGTCATTTTGTCAAAACAGTCTGCAAGCTCCGGATACTTTTCAACCTGCCAGAGGACCATGTTGGTCATTTCCGCAATCCCGGGAACAAACACCTGTACGTACCACTGCTTCTCGTGCTGCGGGTTTTCCCAGTTGTATTCCACAATGCCCTTCTCTGCCGCATCGGTAAGCAATTCCACAATACGGTCTTCCGTTTTACCGGTAATCTTAGCGATTTCAGCCGTCGTCTTGGGCTTTCTAAGTCCCATCTTGAGCATGATCTCTGCGATTTCATCACTGGAGCATGCACGGTCGAGAATGATATACTCAGGGTCATTCTCTGTCAGTTTTTTGATGCCGAATTTGTACGGAATCCGGTCCGTAATCATTTTGCCGAGATCAAATAGAATTTCTCTTGCCATAGAATCTCTCCTTTTTTATTTCTCTCAGTATAGCGTAGATAAAATGCCTTTAACAGATAAATTATTTTACCATAGACGACTGTAGTTAGTCATGTATAACATTGGAAAAAGGTATAAAAAACATCATGTGGCATGCTGTTTTTTATGCCACATGAACAAAATAGCGAGTCAGCCTGTAAGCCGGGTTCTGTTAAAACGGCCATCTGTCTGTGGCCTGCGATTGCTCGCAGGCTCAAGCCACCTCCCGAGAGCGGCCGGGCAGGCCATATGCTCTCTCCGCGGTGTTGCTCCGGATAGAGTTTACAGCGCCGGCATGTCTCCATGCGGCGGGTGAGCTCTTACCTCGCCTTTCCACCCTTACTTGAAGAAATGCAGAGCATTTCAAAAAGCGGTATATCTCTGTTGCACTTGTCCGAGGGTCACCCCTGGCGGGCGTTACCCGTTATCCTTGCCCTGTGGAGCCCGGACTTTCCTCACGCACAGGCTTTCGCCTTGTACCCGCGGCCGTTCGGTTGACTCGCGCCGCTATTCTAATCGAAAAAAAGACCTTCGTCAACATTATTCTTGTAAACAAAGTGCAAAAACGCTATAATACCTTTTATTATTGTTGATACTATTGCAGCCGGTTTTTGGGAAGGAGAATCAATTTATGACGTTAGAAGAATATGTCCGGTCTATTCGTGAGAAATCCATAGGAATCATCGGAATCGGCGTGAGCAATGAGCCGCTGATCACCATGCTGCTATCAGCCGGCTGCCATGTCACGGCTTGTGATAAATGTTCCCCGGAAGAGATGGGTGAAAAGGCACAGAAGCTGCTTGCTCTCGGGGCTGACCTTCGTCTGGGCGAGGAGTATCTGGAAAATCTGGACTTTGATGTGATCTTTCGCACCCCCGGCCTGATGCCGTTTGAAGAGCACCTGGAGCGGGCAAGGCAGAGGGGCAGTATCGTTACCTCTGAAATGGAAGTTTTCTTTCAGACGTGTCCATGCCGTGTAATCGCTGTGACAGGAAGCGATGGAAAGACGACTACAACAACCATCATCTCAGAACTGCTGAAAGCAGCGGGATTTACGATACATCTCGGAGGTAACATCGGTAAGCCTCTCCTTTGTGAAACGCCGCAGATGAAAGCAGAGGATGTTGCAGTTCTGGAGCTCAGTTCCTTCCAGCTTCACAGTATGCTGTGCCGGCCTTCCGTCTCTGTGATTACCAACATCAGCCCGAATCATCTGGATAAGCATAAGGATTTCGAAGATTATGTGGACGCCAAAAAGTCTATATACCGGCATCAGAAGGCATCGGATGTGCTTGTCCTCAATGCTGACGACGGTCGGACACCGGAATTTGCTGCAGAAGCGCATTCACAGATACGCTTGTTCTCAACAGGCAGAGAAGTGACAGACGGTGTTTTCTGCAGAGACGGTATGGTTCTGCGTGCCAGGCAGGGACAGGTTACACCCATCCTCAAGTCAGACGAAATCCTGTTGCCGGGTGTGCACAATCTTATGAACTATATGGCTGCCTTTGCAGCAACAGAAGGCGATGTGCCGGATGAAATTTGCCGGCGGGTTGCCATGAGTTTCCGTGGGGTTGAGCACCGTCTGGAAACGGTTCGTGTAAGGCGTGGCGTGACCTATATCAATGACTCCATCGGAACAAGTCCGACGCGCACCATTGCAGGGCTGCATGCTCTGAAAACGAAACCGATCGTTATTGCCGGCGGGTATGACAAGCATATTCCGTTTGATACACTCGGCGATGAACTTTGCCAAAATGCCAAAGCTGTACTGGTGACGGGTGCCACAGCAGATAGAATTGCTCAGGCCGTTAAAGCCTCTCCGTATTTTGCTTCCTCCGGTCTGATCCTGAAGAAGATTGATGGTTTTGATGCCGCTGTGATGACAGCATCCGAGATGGCGGTAGAGGGAGATATTGTCCTGCTCTCACCGGCGTGTGCTGCATTTGATGCTTTTAAAAACTTTGCTGAAAGAGGCCGGCATTTCAAAAAACTTATAATGGAGCTGGAAGAGTGAGAAGTTCAGAAATCAAACCGGAAGTCTATGATCTTGCACGCCGTGCAGAGGCACTCGCGGCACCGCAGTTTACTCTGCTGCAGGAGGTCTGCGAAAGAAATACACAGCGTGTGATGGACGCTTTTCAGGAATTTCGCGTTTCGGAAGCCTGTTTTGCGGGGACAACAGGATATGGATATGATGACCTTGGCCGCGAGACACTCGAAAAGATTTATGCCCGTGTGTTTGGTACGGAAGCCGCTCTGGTACGTCCGCATTTTGTAAATGGAACGCATGCCATCACAGCCGCTCTGTTTGCTCTCTGCCGTCCCGGAGAAGCAATCCTCGCGGCCACCGGCAAACCCTATGATACGCTGCATCATGCGATCGGTATCACCGGGGAAGAGTTTGGTTCCCTGAGGTTTTACGGAATCGGGTACCGGCAGGTTGAACTGCTCCCCGACGGGCAGCCGGATCTTCCGGGTATCCGGGAAGCGCTGGAAGATCCGGCCATCAAAGCTGTAACGCTGCAGCGATCAATCGGATACAGCACACGAAAGGCACTTTCAATCGAGCAGATTCAGTCTGTCTGTTCTGCAGTGAAAGAAAAACGGAAAGACGTCTCCATTTTTGTGGACAACTGCTACGGCGAATTTACCGATGTTCTGGAACCGACCCATGTCGGGGCGGATCTGATGGCAGGTTCTCTTATTAAAAATCCGGGTGGCGGCCTGGCTCCCACCGGCGGATATATTGCAGGAAGAGCAGATCTTGTGGAACGTGCTGCCGGAAGGATGACGCTTCCCGGTATCGGCGGCGATTGCGGTTCAACGCTCGGTATCAGCAGACTGCTGTTTCAAGGGTTTTTCATGGCGCCGCATGTTGTAATGCAGGCTATGAAAACGGCTGTTTTTGCCTCTGCCATGATGCATCTGCTCGGTTATGACAGCCATCCGCGTTATGATGAAAAGCGGTCTGATATCATACAACGTATCTCACTAGGCTCACCGGAGAAAATGGAGGCATTTTGCCGCGGGATCCAGGCGGGAGCTCCGGTGGATTCCTTCGTCTCTCCTGTCCCTGCTCCGATGCCCGGTTATGACTGTGACGTTATTATGGCAGCAGGTGCTTTTATTCAGGGGAGCTCGATTGAGCTGTCTTGCGACGGGCCGGTAAGAGATCCTTTCTGTGTCTATCTGCAGGGAGGACTGACGTATGAGTCCGGGAAACTCGGTGTCATGATGGCGGTAAGCGGCATGATGTAAAAGCAGAAATTCCAGTAAAATAATTGTTGACTTTTCCAATATAGTTTTGTATACTACTATAGCCGCGTTGAAGAGGCTTTGTAAGTGAGTAGATCTCCGCCTCAAGAGCGAGACCTGTTAAGAGGGAGGAAAGTTCATTGAAGAATGCTGTTATCGTAACCGGCGGCAAGCAGTACCGTGTTTCTGAAGGCGATGTTATTTTCGTGGAAAAGCTCGAAGCAGAAGCAGGCGCTTCCGTTAAGTTCGACAAGGTTCTTGCCGTTATTGACGGTGAGAATGCGACCTTCGGCAAGCCTTATATTGAAGGCGCAACGGTTACTGCGAATCTTGTAAAGTCCGGCAGATCCAAGAAGATCTGTGTTTACAAGATGAAGCCGAAAAAAGGCTATCACAGAACGCAGGGCCACAGACAGCCGTATTCCAAGGTCCAGATTGAAGCAATCAATTGCTGATGATTCCGCATACCTGATTTTGACAAAGGGAGGTTAACCTGAATGGCTCATAAAAAAGGAATGGGTTCTACCAAGAACGGCCGCGACAGTGCGTCACAGCGTCTTGGAACCAAGAGAGCAGACGGTCAGTTTGTACTTGCTGGCAACATCCTCGTCAGACAGCGCGGAACGAAAATTCATCCGGGCACTAACGTGGGCAAGGGCAGCGATGATACCCTGTTCGCACTCGTGGATGGTACTGTCAGATTTGAGCGCCTCGGCAAAGATCGTAAAAAGGTTTCTGTTTACGAAGAGCTCGCTCAGTAAAAAAATGAACCGTAAGGCCGGGCTGTCAGTCCGGCCTTTTTCAATATGAGGATGGCTATGACAAGCTTTATCGACAAAACAAGAATCACCGTAAAAGCCGGGAAGGGCGGGGACGGTGCAATTGCTTTTCACCGGGAAAAGTATGTAGCAGCCGGAGGTCCTGACGGAGGAGACGGAGGACGCGGCGGAAGCGTGATCTTCACGGTGGACGACAATCTGTCTACCCTGATGGATTTTCGCTATCGGCACAAGTTTGTTGCGGGGAACGGAATGAACGGACAGGGGAAGCGCTGCAACGGAAAAGATGGGGAATCCCTGATTATCCGGGTACCGCGCGGTACCGTTGTAAGGGATACGGCTACCAATGCCATCATGCATGATATGTCCACCGGGGAAGACTGGGTGGCGGCAAAGGGCGGAAGAGGCGGCTGGGGGAATATGCATTTCGCTACTCCTACCCGGCAGGTACCCCGATTTGCAAAACCCGGGCTGGAAGGGGAATCCTTCGAGCTGACACTTGAGCTCAAGCTCCTTGCAGACGTCGGTCTGGTAGGATTTCCGAATGTCGGGAAATCCACCCTGCTTTCCGTTGTAAGCAAAGCACACCCCAAAATAGCAAATTACCATTTTACGACCCTGTATCCGAATCTCGGCGTGGTCTATGTTGATGAGGGCAGGAGTTTCGTGATGGCAGATATTCCTGGATTGATTGAAGGTGCCTCAGAAGGTGCGGGTTTAGGCCACGATTTTCTGCGTCATGTTGACCGTTGTCGTCTTCTTGTCCATGTGGTGGATGTTTCCGGCTCGGAAGGCCGGGATCCGGTGGAGGATTTCTACAAAATCAATTCCGAACTGAAGGAATACAGTGCCGAGCTTTCCACACGTCCCCAGATTGTTGTGGGGAACAAAGCAGACCTGGTTTCTGACGAAGAACAGGAGAATATCACCAGGCTGAAGGCACATGTAGAAGCGCTCGGGTACAGCTTTTTTGTGATGAGTGCTGCTACCCACAGCGGGACAGAGGAACTGATCCGTACCTGTGCAGAAATGCTCACTACGCTTCCGATTCCCAAAGCATTTGAAGCTGATTACGTACCGCCGGAGCCTGAAATCGGATCGGCTGCCGATGTCGAGATTCAACATTTTGACGATATCTGGACGGTGGAAGGGCCCTGGATGCAGCGGCTGTGTGCTACTGTGAATTTCTCCGACCATGAGAGCATGATGTTCTTTGATCGTGCGCTGCGAACCTCCGGGATCTATGCCCGGATGGAAGAAATGGGCGTGAAGGACGGAGATACAGTCAGTATTTACGACCTGATGTTCGAGTATAAAGACTGAAATCATGAACGGGAATAAAGTATTTTCCAATATGATCTGGCGGTTTTCCGAGCGTATCGGAGCAAAGCTGATTTCTGTCATCGTCAATCTGATCCTCGCACGCATTCTTGCTCCCGAGCTTTATGGTACGGTTGCCATCGTGCTCGTCTTTACGGAGATTCTGCAGGTATTTGTCGAGAGCGGGTTCGGCACCGCACTGATTCAGAAAAAAGATGCGGACGATCTGGATTTTTCTTCCGTCTTCTTTTTCAATCTCGCTGTTTCCGTACTTTTGTATGCGCTGCTGTTCGCTGCAGCACCCTTGATTGCAAGGCTTTACCGGAAACCGGAGCTGATGCAGATTGTCCGTGCGGTTGGCCTGATCCTCATCATTGCGGGGGTTCGCAATGTACAGCAGGCCTATGTTTCCCGCAATATGCTTTTCAAGCGCTTTTTCTTTGCCACGCTGGGAGGAACGGTGATTGCAGCCGTCGTCGGAATCAGCATGGCAATGAAGGGCTTCGGCGTCTGGGCCTATGTGGCTCAGTATCTCCTCAACAATCTGGTCGGAACCATGATTCTCTGGTTTACGGTGAAATGGCGTCCGAAGATGCAGTTTTCACTGGAACGGCTGAAAGGCCTTTTCTCTTACGGGTGGAAGCTTCTCGTGTCAAGTGTGCTGAACATCGTTTCCGATAAACTGCGCCCTCTGCTCATCGGCTATCGATTCTCGGCTTCGGATCTTTCTTTCTATAATGAGGGTATTCTTTTCCCTAACCTGATTGTAGATAATGTAAATTCGTCTATTGACAGTGTACTCCTGCCGGCTCTTTCCCAGCAGCAGGACTCTGCCGAAAACGTAAAAGCCATGACACGCCGGGCTATCCAGATCAGTTCTTATATCATGTGGCCGCTGATGATCGGATTATTCGTATGCGCGCGGCCCCTGGTTTCACTGCTTCTGGGGGAGGAATGGCTGCCCTGTATTCCGTTTCTGCGGATTTTCAGCCTTTATTATGCGCTTTTCCCGGTTCACACAGCCAATCTCAACGCAATCAAGGCAATGGGGCGGAGCGATATCTTCCTGAAACTGGAGATCCTGAAGCGTGTCCTTGATTTTGCCTTTGTTCTGGTCACACTGTTTATCGGTGTAAGAGCCATGGCAATCGGCCTTCTGGCAGAGGGGTTTTTGTGCCTGTTTATTAACGCTTTCCCCAACCGGAAGCTGTGCGGTTATGCTTTTGCCGAACAGATAAAGGATATATTTCCGGCGTTTCTGCTATCTGCAGCTATGGGGGCAGTTGCCTATGCGTTTTCGCTTCTCGGCTTTGGGGACCTGCTGACTCTGGTTTTACAGGTGCTGTCCGGTGCAGCAGTTTATATCGTTTTTTCTGCTGCGCTGAAGCTGGAACCGTTCCGTTATCTGCTCGGAATCGTCGGGAAGCTCCTGCACCGCGAATAAAAATAATCGGCAGGATTTTCTGCCCTTTCACAGGAACTGTGGTATGAGTAAACATCTCTCCGAAAATAAAAAAAAGAAATCGGGCCGGCCGCAGACGAAACGGAACAGGCTTCTGGAGACGCTGCGCCTTTATCCTGATTTCGGAGCTGACAGTGACTGGTATCCTGCCGGCTGGAGAATCCCGGTTTTCCTGCTTGCGGGTATGCTCATCCTGTTGATTTCCTTATTTCTACGCGAAGGATCTGTACTGCGTCTTGCTTTCCAGGCGGCAAGCCTGATCCTTGTCGGATTTCACTGTGTTGTCAATCTGGTGCAAAACATCCGTGTGGGGCGATTCTGCTGTGAGGCTTTGCCGGTTGTGGTTGCCTGCCTTGCAGGGTTTGCAGCCGGGATGGTTTTGCCTTCCGTTCTTGTGATGCTGTTCTATCAGGCGGTTAAGCTGGTAGAGATTACCGCTGTACGACGCCAGCAGGAGGGCGGGCAGGCTATTCTCAGTATTCTCCCGCAGACAGCTTCTCTCCTGGAGGAGAATGAATTTGGAAAAAGCGTCCGGACAATCAAACCCGTCCACATCAAGGAAGGGGATCTGTTAACGGTTCAGCCTGGTGAAATCATTCCGATTGACGGTGTGGTGGAGGAAGGGCTTTCTACGGTGGATCTGAGCCCGCTGACGCGGAGCAAAAAGCTTGTTGCGGTCAACATCGGGCATGCGGTCTACGGAGGCTGCCGGAATCTCTCCGAACCTCTTACGCTTCGCGCATCCTGTGATTTCGGAGCTTCTACGGCGCCTCGCGTCTATTCTTCTTTCACGGCAACCATACGAAAAGAAAGCGAAGATGAGCGCCTTACCGTCAGAGTCAGCAACATTGCATATCTGGTGCTGTTTGCAGCAGCACTTCTCTTTGGGGTGATTGTTCCGCTTTTCACCCATGGATGGAATATAGGCGTCCGCCGTGCAATGGTGTTTCTGCTTTCCGCTTGTCCGTTTGCCATAAAAGGCGCGCTATCTCTGGCAGTGTTTAGTGGTGTTTCGGAGATTTTTGCCAACGGTATCATCATCCGTGAAATAAGGATGCTTTTCTCCCTTGCCAAACTGGAGACGTTTATTTGCAACAAAACCTGTACTGTAACGGAATCCGCCTATACTGTGCGGGAGATTTGCCCTTACGGGGTCAGTGAAGAAGCACTCCTCTCTGTGCTTGTTAAGGCGGAAAGCGGCTCTGAACATCCGATTGCGAAAGCACTGCGGAGCTATGCAGGCGTCTCGGAGCATTTTGCTGTGCGGAATATCATCCGGGAAGAAATCCCCTGCAAAGGGATCTCTGCTCGCATCGGCAAAAACGATGTTTTAGCCGGCAATGCTACGCTTCTTTTTGAAAACGGAGTCAACTGCAGTGTGCCGGAAGGCCAGGGCATTGCAATCCATGCGGCTGTAAACGGAAAATACTGCGGATATATCCTGCTGGAAAACCCTGTGCGAGAAGGGAATTACGATGCTATCGAACAGCTCCGGGCTTCAGGTGTGAAGAATTTCGCACTTCTTTCCGGGGATCTCCGTTCGGTTGTCAGGCCGATTGCCTCAGCGCTGAACTTCAATGTTGTCAAGGCGGAACTAGACCGGGAGGGGAAGACAGCGGCTGCTGCCTACCTGAACGGGAACCGCACTCAGGGCAGGACACTTGCTTATGCCGGGGACGGGTCCAATGAACTCGCTTCCGTCCCCAAAGAAGGACTCAGTGTATCGACATCCGCTCTTGGCAATGAGGAAGCAGCAAAAGCCGATGTTGTCATCCTTGGAGAGGGCTTTATGCGTTTTCCGGCTGCCGTCCGTGCAGGGCGTGCGTCGTCCCGGCTTTCGTTTCTCAGTGTTACGGTTCATTTCGTACTGCGGCTTCTGATGATTCTTCTTGCCCTTGCCGGAGTCTGTTCACCGATTGCCGCTGCTGCTCTGTTTGCCGCATCCTCCATACTGTCTTATCTGTTTGCCTCATTCTTCTTCAACAGGATCTGAACAATTATGAATGTTTATGATTTTGACAAAACCATATTTCAGAAAGACAGCTCTGAGGCTTTTCTGTTGTACTGTCTTCGCCGTGCTCCGCGTATGGTTATACAGCCCACGCTTCCAAAGCTACGCTTGTTTCTAAACTATTTTACGCAAGGCAGGGAAGATGCTTCTGCGATAAAAGAGGAACTCTTCGCATTTCTGGGTACACTGGGAGACCTGTATGGGATGCTGTCTGATTTCTGGGAGGAGAATTTCTCTCTGATAAAGCCCTGGTATCTGGCACAGGCAAAACCTGACGACATTATTGTAACCGCCTCACCGGATTTCCTGGTACGTCCGGCTGCAGAAAAGCTCGGTGTTTCCCTGATTGCGACCCCTATGGATCCGTTTTCCGGGCACATCCTGGGGAACAACTGTCATGATAAGGAGAAGGTTCGCCGGTTTCGGCTGGAATATCCGGATTATGCAATCGATGAATTCTATTCCGATTCTCTTTCCGATACACCGCTTGCCTCTATCGCTGCGAGGGCTTTTCTGGTGAAAGGAAATATCCTCCTTCCATGGCCTTCTGAAAGGAGAAAGCATACATGAAACGCATCCTGTCTGCTTTGATTCTGGCCGTTTTCCTGACTGCTGCCTTTTCCTGCTGCGCTGTGGCTGAAATGTCCTTCGCGGAGATTAACGATTTTACGCTTGTCCCATGCCGTGCCTTTGACGGGCTGATGGAAGAGACTGCAGTGGATGAGCCTGAAATTACACCGGGGATGTGGTCAGCCAGTATGTCTCAGCCAGCCATTACTGCAACGATTCCGGGATTTGACAACCGCGTGACCTATACTGTTGTCTATACGCTGAGAAGCGGGAAAAGAGTGGATGTGCCCAGGCAGCTGCAAAGAAAGGAATGGCACACGGAAGTCACGCTTCACAGGCTGATCCCGATCGATGCCTGTACAGGACAGTGGATTGAACAGACCGCTGAATACATCCCCTATGTGACAGCGCCTTCCCGCAACGATAAAAACATTCTTTCTGTCGGGGGCAAGGAAATCCGGGTATATTATACGGCTGAAATTGAGACGGAAGTCGGTGAACCGGAATGGAAAGGGCTCGTTCAGGAGACACCCGTTATTGAGCGTGTTTATTATACGTTTAATGCTCCCGCTGAGTATGACGGGCTGCTTCTTGCCATTAATCCGGAGGAAGTGACGAGAGGATCCTTCTCCGATGAAGAGGAGACAGAACAGCCGAATGGTGTTTTCTCAGACTTTGATCATCTGAAGGAATGGGAGTTTATCTCTCTTCGGGACGGCGCTTTCTATGAAACCATTCTCCCGAACACCTGGGGAGATGAAGTAAACTTCCTCCAGCAGCTCCTGATCCGTGCAGGCTATCAGAAGCCCGGAACCGCTGACGGGAGCTATGGCCCGGCTACCATCAAAGCTATTTCTGCCCTGCAGGAAGCTGCAGGTATCCCGGTAACCGGCGAAGCGGACAACCGGACCATCCACGCACTCCTGGATGCCCTGAACTGAATCAAAAAAACAGCAGCCGACCGGCTGCTGTTTTTTATGGAATTGAATAAACTCACTGATCAGACAATGCCCTGCGCCATCATGGCTTCGGCAACCTTCAGAAAGCCTGCCACATTCGCACCGACCATGAGGTCAGCAGGCTTACCGCATTCCACGGATGCATCGTAGCATGCTTTGTAGATCTGCTTCATGATGCCGTGCAGTTTCTCGTCTACCTCGTCAAAGCTCCAGGACATGCGGATGGAGTTCTGTGTCATCTCAAGGCCGGAGGTGGCGACGCCACCTGCGTTGGAAGCCTTGCCGGGGGAGTAGAGCAGACCATTGTTCTTTACAATGTCAATGGCACCGGGGTTAAGCGGCATATTGGCACCTTCGAACACTGCCATGCATCCGTTGTCCACCAGAGCCTGCGCGCCTTTTTCATCCATCTCATTCTGAGAAGCGCAGGGAAGAGCGATGTCACACTTGACGTTCCAGATGTTCCGACAGCCTTCCACATACTCGGCACCGGGAACTTCGTCTGCATATACGCTGATGCGGGCGCGTCTCTTCTGCTTGATTTCGAAGAGCTTCGGCAGATTGATGCCGTTCGGATCGAAGACATAACCCTGAGAGTCAGACATTGCAACGACCTTGCCGCCGAGCTGTGTGCACTTTTCTGCTGCATACTGAGCAACATTACCCGAGCCGGAAACAACAACGGTTTTGCCCTCAAAGCTGTCATTCTTCAGATGCTTGAGTGCTTCCGATGCAAAATAGCAAAGGCCGTAGCCGGTGGCCTGTGTACGGGCAAGTGATCCGCCAAAGGTGAGGCCTTTGCCGGTGAGCACTGCACCGTCAAAGCGATCGGTAAGACGCTTGTATTCGCCGAAGAGGAAGCCGATTTCACGGGCACCGACACCAATATCTCCTGCAGGCACATCCGTGAACTGGCCGATATGACGGTAGAGTTCAGACATGAAGCTCTGGCAGAAGCGCATCACTTCGGCATCGGATTTGCCTTTCGGATCGAAATCGGATCCGCCTTTGCCGCCGCCCATCGGAAGGGTTGTCAGAGAATTCTTCAGGATCTGCTCGAAACCGAGGAACTTCATGATAGACAGGTTGACTGACGGATGGAAACGGAGGCCGCCTTTGTAAGGGCCGATTGCCGAATTATACTGCACGCGGTAGCCACGGTTGACACGGACATTGCCATTGTCATCCACCCAGGGCACACGGAACTCGACAACACGCTCCGGCTCGACAAAGCGCTCGAGAAGGCCTGCCTTTTCCCACTCCGGATGCTTGTCAATCACCAGTTCAAGAGACTCAAAAACCTCTCTCACTGCCTGCAGGAACTCAGGCTCGTGGGCATCCCTTGCTTCGACCTGTGCATATACTTTTTTCAGATATTCATTTGTCATTCTGGTATCCTCCAAACATAAAATTGGATTTTGCTCGCAAATTATATCGCAGATTTGTTTGCATTAAAACTGCTAATCTTGAATTTTTATATGAAAATTTCTCATAGATAATTTCGGATGAGTTATACATTCCCTCAAAAAGGGTAGATAACCTGATTTTGTTGTCAGAACTTGAAAAATATCCAAAATGTGGTATACTATATTAACATAACTTTTTTGTGTGCTTCCGTCACACGGATTTAAGGAGCATCTTCTATGGCAAATTCTTCCACGCAATACGGCAACGAGAGTATCCAGCTTCTGAAGGACGAACAGCGTGTACGTCAGAAGCCGGCAGTCATTTTCGGGTCAGACGGGCTGGAGGGTTGTGAACATGCAGTGTTTGAAATCCTCTCCAATGCGATCGATGAAGCCCGTGAAGGCCATGGAAATCTGGTCACGCTGACTGTTTTTGAGGACCATTCCATCGAAGTGGAGGATTTCGGCCGCGGCTGCCCACTGGACTGGAACCCGAACGAAAAACGCTGGAACTGGGAGCTCGTTTTCTGTGAGCTGTATGCGGGCGGCAAGTATAAAAACAACGACGGCGGCGATTATGACTATTCTCTCGGAACTAACGGGCTTGGCTCCTGCGCCACGCAATATGCCTCGGAATATATGGATGTCACGGTCTGGCGTGACGGAAATAAGTATACCCTGCACTTTAAAAAGGGAAAGGTCTGCGGGAAAAAAGGCAAAGAGCTGCAGGTAGAGCCTGCTGATCGGAAGAAAACAGGCACCACGATTCGCTGGCGGCCTGATCTCGAGGTTTTTACCGATATAGAGATTCCCGTATCTTACTTTGAAGAGATCCTCCACAAACAGGCTGTTGTGAATGCCGGTGTCACGTTCCGGCTTCGAATTCAGAAGGGATCAAAGTTCGAGACAAAAGAGTACCTATATGAAAACGGCATTGAAGACTATGTAAAGGAATTCGCAGGTGAAAATCCGTTGACGACGCCCGTAATGATTGCTTCCGAGCGCCGCGGACGCGACAGGGAAGATCTGCCGGATTATAAAGTAAAAATCTCTGCCTGCTTCTGCTTCTCTAAAGAGACTCAGATTCA
Organism: Candidatus Limivicinus sp.; assembly: GCA_045117135.1. Taxonomy (GTDB): domain Bacteria; phylum Bacillota; class Clostridia; order Oscillospirales; family Oscillospiraceae; genus Limivicinus. The sequence continues at coordinate 23,076 of JBGUNA010000079.1, forward strand.
GGAGTATTATCACAACTCTTCATGGCTGGAAAACGGCGGCTCCCCTGAAAAGGCTGCCCGCAGCGCATTCACTTCGGCAATCGATGCCTACATTAAACAACAGGGGAAGTATACCAAAAATGAAACTGCCGTGAAGTGGCAGGACGTGCAGGACTGCCTGATCCTTGTCACCAACTGTTTCTCCACACAGACTTCTTATGAAAACCAGACCAAGAAGGCAATCAACAATCGTTTTATCCAGCAGGCGATGACGGAATTCTTCAAGTCTCAGCTGGAAGTATATTTTATCGAAAACAAACCGGAGGCAGACCGGATTGCTGATCAGGTGCTGGTGAACAAGCGCAGCCGGGAGCATGCGGAAAAAGCGCGCCAGAACATTAAGAACAATCTCCAGCAGAAGATCGACATGGCAAACCGTGTCCAGAAATTTATTGACTGCCGTTCAAAGGATGTGGACCGCCGTGAGGTTTATATTGTGGAGGGGGATTCGGCTGCCGGCGCCTGCCGTCAAAGCCGTGATGCGGATTTTCAGGGGGTCATGCCTGTCCGCGGAAAAATCCTCAATTGCCTGAAGGCGGACTATGTACGCATCTTCAAGAGCGAAATCATTACCGACCTGCTGAAAGTTCTCGGCTGCGGTGTTGAAGTGAATGACCGCCACAGCAAGGATCTTAGCACGTTTGACCTGAATAACCTGCGCTGGAACAAGGTGATTATCTGCACCGATGCCGACGTGGACGGATTTCAGATCCGCACGCTGATTCTCACGATGCTCTACCGTCTTGTGCCGACGCTGATCCGTGAAGGCTACGTGTACATTGCGGAATCACCTCTTTATGAGATCGAGTGCAAGGACAAAACATATTTTGCCTATTCCGACCGGGAAAAGGCAGAGATACTGGATAGTCTGAAAGGCGCGAAATGCACAATCAACCGCAGCAAGGGTCTCGGTGAAAATGACCCGGACATGATGTGGATGACGACGATGAATCCTGCGACGCGCCGTCTGATCCGGGTTCTGCCGGAGGACGCCAAACGCATGGCCGAGGTATTTGAGCTGCTGCTGGGTGACAATCTGGAAGGGCGCAAACAGCATATTGCTGCCTGCGGCGCCCAGTATCTGGATATGCTGGATGTTTCCTGACGGATGACTGTTATTCCTTTTCAGATATATTGGAGGATCCATGGCAAAAAAGAAACCTGAAAATGAAAAAAAGAAATTTGACAATCCCAATGTAATCGGCCTGCATTCCGAGGTGCTGGAACAGCCCATCACTGAAACGCTGGAGACAAATTACATGCCCTATGCCATGAGTGTAATCGTCTCCCGAGCCATCCCGGAGATTGACGGCTTCAAGCCCTCTCACCGCAAGTTGCTTTACACGATGTATAAAATGGGCCTGCTCAACGGCCCGCGGCAGAAAAGTGCAAACATCGTCGGAAGGACGATGCAGCTCAACCCGCACGGGGATGCTGCCATCTACGACACTATGGTCCGTCTTTCTGTGGGGCATGATGCACTGCTCACGCCGTTTATCGATTCTAAGGGAAACTTTGGCAAGGTCTATTCCCGCGATATGAGCTATGCAGCTTCCCGCTATACGGAAGCACGGCTCGCACCCATCTGCAGTGAGATCTTCCGTGATATCGACAAGGACACCGTGGATATGGTGGACAGCTACGACGGCACCCAGCAGGAGCCGTCTCTGCTGCCAACGGCTTTTCCTAATGTGCTGGTCTCTGCCAACTCCGGCATTGCTGTCGGTATGGCCAGTGAGATCTGCGGCTTCAACCTCAACGAGGTTTGTGCAACAGCCATTGCCTTTCTGCGGGATCCGGAGTGCGATCTTTTTGAAACACTTCCGGCGCCGGATTTTTCCACCGGCGGTGAGATTCTCTATAACCGCGAAGAGATGGATGCCATCTACCGCACCGGCCGGGGCGGTTTCAAAATCCGGGCCAAATGGCGTTATGTACCCAAAGAAAACCTGATAGAAGTCTACGAAATTCCATACACCACGAGCATTGAGCTGATTATCGATAAAATCGTCGATCTCAGCAAGCAGGGAAAAGTGCGGGAGATCAACGACGTCCGTGATGAGACGGACCTGAACGGGCTGCGCATTGCTATCGATCTCAAACGCGGCACAGATCCCGAAAAGTTAATGCAGAAGCTCTTCAAAATGACTACTCTGCAGGATACCTTTTCCTGCAACTTCAATATTCTTGTGGCAGGTAGTCCACGCGTGATGGGCGTGCGGGAAATCCTGGAGGAGTGGACGGCCTGGCGAGTAGAATCCACGCGCCGCAGGATTTATTTTGATCTGCAGAAGAAGAAGGAAAAGCTCCATCTTCTCAAAGGCCTTGAACGTATCCTGCTGGACATCGACAAGGCAATTGCCATCATACGTAATACCGAACAGGAGAGCGACGTCGTCCCCAACCTGATGATGGGGTTTGGGATTGATGAGGTACAGGCAAATTTCGTGGCGGATATCCGCCTGAGAAATATCAACCGGGAGTACATCCTCAAACGTACTGCCGAGACGGCTGACCTGGAAAAGGACATTGCAGATCTCGAAGCTACCCTCAACAACAAGCGCCGTCTGAAAACTCTGCTTATCAAAGAGCTGGAAAAGATCAACGAAAAGTATAAAACACCCAGGAAGACGGATCTTGTCTATGCCGAGGATCTTCCCGATGAACCTGAGGATGAACCCGTCAACGATTATCCGTTTACCGCCTTTCTCTCCTGTGAGGGATACTTCAAAAAGATCACCGCTCAGTCCCTGCGGATGAGTTCCGAACAGAAGTTTAAGGAGAACGACTCGCTGAAGCTCTCCTTCGAATCTTCCAACAGCCATGAGATGCTTGTCTTTACTGATCGGCAGCAGGTCTATAAAGCCAGGATGTCTGATTTTGACGATACCAAGGCTTCCGCCCTCGGTACCTACCTGCCGACGAAGCTTCAGATGGACGAAGGGGAAAAGGTCCTCACGGTGATTGATCCCGGCAATTATAGGAAGGACGTTATCCTCTTCTTTGAAAACGGCAAGGCGGCGCGTATTTCCCTTGCAGCCTATGCCACCAAGACGAACCGGAAGAAGCTGATCAATGCCTATTCGGATAAAAGCCCGCTTGTCACTGTCCTGATTCTCCCGGAGGAGACGAATCTTTACTGCAAATCCAGCGATGGGCGGATGGTCATTTTCCACTCGTCCCTCCTTGCACAGAAAGCTACCAAAGCTACCCACGGCGTCGGGGTCATGACGCTGAAAAAACAAAAAGTTCTCACAGAAGCGGGTCTGCTCAGCAGCATTGCGGTAGAAAATCTGTCACGCTATCGGGTAAAATCGATCCCTGCAGCAGGCGCAATTCTGAAGCCGGAAGACAGGGGAGAGCAACAATTGAGTATACTTGAGTAATATTCTTTGAAAGGAGTAACACCATGCCGCAAAGCCATCTGAAATTTCATTCCACGAACGGCAAACGTCTCGTGCTGGTTGTCGATGACGAGCTGATTAATCGGGAAATACTATCCCACATCCTGAGCACGGAATATGAAGTGCTCAGTGCCGATAACGGTTCGGAAGCTTTGAGCATCATGCAGGAATATCGGGAAACACTGTCTCTCGTTTTGCTTGATCTGAATATGCCGGTTATGTCCGGATATGATGTTCTCAAAACGGCGAAGGCAGATGCACAGATCTCTCATCTGCCAATCATTGTCATCACTTCGGACCAGTCAGCAGAAATCGAAAGCCTGCATCTCGGTGCTGTTGACTTTATTCCGAAGCCTTATCCCGATGCCGGCGTTATCCTTGCACGTGTTCAGCGTACGATCGAGTTCAATGAAGACCGGGAAACGATCGCCTCTACGGAACGCGATCCTCTGACGGGGCTTTATAACAAGGAATTCTTTTTCCTGTATGCAGAACAGTACGACCAGTTCCACCATGACCAGGAGATGGATGCTATTGTACTGGACGTTAACCATTTTCGTTTGATTAACGAGCGTTATGGAAAAGCTTACGGCGATGAAGTGCTCTGCAGAATCGGGAAAAAGGTACGGGAAATCGTACAGGATTCAGGTGGAATCGTCAGCCGCAGGGAATCTGACACCTTTATGGTATACTGTCCGCACCGTGATGACTATAAGGCTATTCTGGAAAATGCATCCATTGGTCTTGCGGGTGAAGAGTCAGCCGATAACCGTGTGCGCCTGCGTTTAGGCGTCTATTCCAATGTTGACAAGGGGATTGAAATAGAACGACGCTTCGACCGGGCAAAGATGGCTGCGAATACGGTGAAGGGCAGCTTCACGAACCCAATCGGTATCTATGATGAAAAAATGCACAACAGGGAAATCTATGCCGAGCAGCTGATTGAAGATTTCCCTGCAGCCGTTGCCCAAAAGCAGTTTCAGGTATACTATCAGCCGAAGTTTGACGTTCGTCCGGCAACCCCTGTTCTTGCAAGTGCCGAGGCGCTTGTGCGCTGGAACCACCCAGAACACGGTATGATCTCTCCGGGCTTCTTTATCCCTCTGTTTGAGGAAAATGGCCTGATTGAACAGCTTGATTTATATGTCTGGAAAGAAGCTGCCAGTCAGATTCGGCGGTGGAAAGAAGCCTTTGGCTTTTATGTGCCCATCTCTGTGAATGTCTCCCGTATCGATTTATATGATCCCAATATATACAGCACTCTGCAGAACATCCTTTCGGAAAATGGTCTTTCGGCGTCCGACCTTATGCTCGAAGTGACGGAATCTGCCTACACGCAGGATTCTGCTCAGATTATCGAAACGGTGAGCAAACTCAGAGATCTTGGTTTCCGTATTGAGATGGACGATTTCGGCACCGGTTATTCCTCCCTGAACATGCTCTCCACTCTGCCGATCGATGCACTCAAGCTTGATATGCAGTTTGTCCGTACTGCCTTTAAAGAAGGCGGAAACACGCATATGGTGGAAATCATCATTCAGATAGCGGCGCTTCTCTCTGTTCCTGTTATTGCTGAGGGTGTTGAAACGGAAGAGCAGCTTAATACACTCCGTCACCTCGGTTGTGATCTTATTCAAGGGTATTTCTTCTCTAAACCTGTTCCTGCTAAGGAATTTGAAGCCTTCATACTGCAAAAGAAGGAAACGATTAAACATGCTGCATCGAAAACGGAACGCCTGTCTGTTACAGACGAGGACGACACGATAAAGCAAAAACAGCAGGAAAACGGTAAGGCATCTGATGGGGTGTCAGAGAATGCCTATGATGATAATCCTGAGCGGAAGGGTATATTCCCGTCATTACATCTTCGTACGGCAAACATCTTCTTTTCTGTAATTGCTGTTCTTGCTGCCATAGCTCTCTTTATTTCAGATATCGCTGTTACCCGAGGATATCGGCGAATGGAGCAGGCGAGTGACCGTTATATTTCCGCACAGCTTGCTGCTTCAGACATGGAGTCAGGCTCCGATTATCTGACAGACCGGGTGCGATGCTTCGTCGTTACAGGGGAGCTGCAGTATCTGGAAGACTTTTTTGAAGAAGTGGAAACGACCCGCCGGCGCGATCAGGCGGTAAATAATCTGGAGAAGCTGATCGGAACTGACAATGCCGCACTCAGCAGCCTGAACACTGCTCTTGAGCTTTCCAACCACCTTGTTGATACAGAGTACCACGCCATGCGACTCGCCCTGGAAGCGGAGGATTATGATTTGAGTCTGCTTCCTGAGGCAATCACTTCCATCCAGCTCAGTGAAGATGAATTGGCACTTTCCAAGGCACAGCTTCATGAGAAGGCTGAAAGCATAGTATTTGATAACATTTATATGCATTACAAGGATCGTATCCGCGAAAATGTCGGTCAATGTACACAGGCTTTGATCCTTACATCCAGCCAGGAGCTGGAGAATGCATCAGCCAAGATGTCTCTTCTGGTTCGTATTCAGACAATTGTCACGATTGTATTTCTTTTAATCATTATAGGATTCGTTGCCGTAATCCGGTGGCAGGTACTCAAACCATTGACACACATGGTTGAAAAAATGAAGGATCAGGAAACAATGGAACCGGTCGGGGCGGAGGAGTTACGTTTCGTTGCCCAAACCTATAACGATTTTATCCAGAATAAGTTTTTCCGCGATCCTCTGACCGGGCTCAATAACCGCAGATCTTTTGATGTTCTCATGCAGAATGTTGATACGGATCATATGGCTTATCTGGTCATTGATGTGGATAACTTCAAAACGATTAACGACAAGTACGGCCATTCCATGGGCGACCGGGTGCTTCGCCGTGTTGCTGAGGTTTTGAAGAACAGCTTCCGCTCGGTTGATATTATCTGCCGTTTCGGGGGAGATGAATTCATTGTTGTTATGACGCGTTCCAACAGCACGATGCAACAGCTTGTGCGAAGCAAAATCAGCCGGGCAAATGATATTCTTATGCATCCGAAGGATGACCTGCCGCCGGTTTCATTGAGCGTCGGCGTGGCATTTTCTGATCGTAAAAACCCACAGAACAATATCTTTGATGATGCTGATGCGGCTCTGTACCGGGTTAAAGAAGGCGGCCGAAAAGGTTGTGCAATCTTTGGAGAAGAAGTCATAACCTGATTACCAGTAAAAAACAAATCATCCGGCATTGATGCAATGCCGGATGATTTCACATATATAGGTATATAAGATTATAATCCGAAGACGTGGCGTACAAACGCTACGGAGCCGGCTGCATCCCGGTCGAGAGCTTCCTCGCTGGTATCGGGGATCAGATCACGCCATACCTTGATCTGGCTGCCGATGGTACCGCCCTTCATGACGAACGGTTCCATCACGGCGACGCCTTCATAATGGATATCCCGCAGTGCCTGGCCGATTTCCTGCCAGGGCATGCATCCTTTGCCGGGCACCTGGCGGTTCTGTTCTCCCAGGTGCAGATGGCAGAGGTCTTTTCCCGCCAGACGGATCGCAGCGCCCATATTGTCTTCCTCGATATTCATGTGGAAGGTATCCAGCATTACTTTGACGTTGGGGCTGTCCACCGCATGGATAAAATCAAGCCCCTCGCGGCAGGTGTTCATGATGTAGCCTTCAAACCGGTTGAGAACTTCCATCCCAAGCACAACGCCGCAATCCTCGGCCACTTTGGAAAGCCGCTTCATGTTAACTACTGCGCGTTCGGTGTCTTTTTCCTTGTCCATAGGAAGCGTGGGGTCGAGCGGCCAGTAGGAATAAAGCCCGCCGCCGAGAATATGGATGTCCAGCTCCTGCAACTTGGGAAGAATCATGCAGAAAAACTCCATGGCGCGTTCTACAACGGCCGGGTCAGGCGAGCAGAGGTTCTGCTCCTTTGTCGGCCCGTAGCCTGCCGTGAGGAGAACTCCGTTGTCTTCAGCACACTTTCGCAGATCCCTAAGCTTCTCTTCCGTGGCATAGTCCTCTGTCAGTGCAGCGCAGGAGATTTCCAGCACATCAAAGCCGAGGCGTTTTACCTTTGGGATATAGTACTCATAATTGGCAGACCACTCATGCGTCCAGTAAGCATTGTAAATTCCGTACTTCATTTTGTTTTCCTTTCCTGTCTTAATCTTATATTCCTAACAATTCTTTTATCGTAATTAACCCCGTGGCAACCATTGCCGCAGCTGCGGCTCCGCAGGCAGCCTCTTCTGTCCGGTCTGAAACCGTCAGCGGCATCTGAAAGCGCTCACTCATAACCTGCTGCAGATAGATGTTTTTCCGCAGACCGTTTCCGGATGCGAGAAGCTGTTTCCTGTTGCATCCCGATTCCGCTTCCATGCTCCGGTACAGCTGCCACAGTTCTTCTGCCATTCCGGAAAGAAATCCGTAAATCAGATTTACCGGCGTGAAGTTGCTGATGCTGATATTCGTGACGGACCCTCTTAAACCGGGAATTTCTCTCGTCCCGTCAAAAGCGGTGCATACCTGAAGCATGTCTTCCGGAGCTTTTCGATTTTCCAGAAGGCGGGCCATTCCTGAATAGACTTCAGCATCGGAACAGGAGGCTCCTGCACATTCCGCACAGGCTTTGAGAAAATCTTTCAGCAGGGCATATGCTCTTCCTCCGCAGAGTGAAGAACCGACCAGCAGAAATGCATCCCGAAACAGAGGCCTTGCTTCAATGCCCGGAGCGGAGCGAGCCTTCCGCGAGAAAACAGAAATCTGCCCGCCTGTCCCCATGTTGACGAGAACGGTTTCTTTCGCCTGACGGACTGTGCCGAGAAAGCTCGCCTGGTTGTCACCGATTGCCGTACACACCGGGATTCCGTTGTAACTGCCGATGCAGGTATAATCCGGTGTTACCGCCGGGATTAACTCTTCACGGGCGCCGAACTCTTTCAGGACGCGTGCATCAAAACAGTTCTTTTCCGCATCGTATAAGCCCAGGCTCGCAGCGTTGCTGCTGTGGAGCAGGGGCTTTTTTCGTCCCGTGAGCAGCATGCCGATGCAATCTCCGATGGTGCCGAAGCTTTCTGCCCCATCCGGAACATTTCCGCTCAACACGTTGAACAGATGCGTTACGAAGCCGTATCCCGTAAAGGCACGTACACCGCAGCGCTCCTGCAGCAGTTCGCAGATGCTTTTCCCTTCAAAGCATGGCACATTGCCGCGTCTGTCCTGCCAGGTGGCAAGGGGGCTGACAGGTGTTCCGTCTGCCCCGGTGTAAACAATACCGTGCATCTGGCCGGTCAGGCCGATTACCTGGGTATCCGGATGCCGGTCCAGCATTTCATCCAGCTGCTTTTTCGCCATCTCCGCTATCACGGCGGGATCCTGCAGGCTTTCCCAATCCGCATTTTTTGGCAGGAAGCTATTGTTTGGAAGCGTAGAGGTGTCCTCTGCGACCAGACTTTTCCCCGTAGTGAATACGGAACTGATGGTAGTCGTCCCGATATCGAGGCCGATCGCCCTGTATGATTTGAAAGCTGTCATCTTATTTTTCGCCTTCTTTATATACCGGTTGGTTCTGTTTCTGAATCAGCTCAATGACGATTCGGTCAGCCGGGAGCCAGTCCACACTCTCAAGCTGATCCGGATCCAGCCAGCATGCGGCTTCATGTTCCTTCGGAACCGGTGCGCCGTTTACAATCCTGCACCAGAAGCATTGCATGCTGAGGTGAAAAGCGGGATAATCGCATTCCACAGTTGTGTTCCGGTCTTCCACCGCAATCTCTGTTCCCAGCTCTTCGGTGATCTCCCGCTTGAGAGCCTCCTGAGGTGTCTCTCCGGGTTCCACTTTGCCGCTGGGAAATTCCCATCCATCTTTGAAATCCTCGTATCCGCACTGTGTAGCGTATATTCTGTTGCCGTCGCGGATAAAGGCAGCCACAACATTTATCGTTTTCATGTTTTTATTATTCCAATTCCGTTCTTAACATCCGATGATAAAAAGCTCGTGCTCGAGCACCGAAATCGAGGGTACACGTTGTCATTGGAAGTAGTTTATTTACGAACTCTCAAAATGTGAAAAAACAGATAAGTATAACAAAATTTCTAATAAATAAGATGCCAATCATATATAGACTTTTATTAGGTATCGTATCTCTGTTAATCTATGATGTTCGGCGACATGATTATATAGGGTCTACTGAAAAAGAGAGTTTTTCTTTGAAAAGTTTTCAACATAGCAAAAAGTGATGGAAAACAGCAAAATATGGTGCAAAA
>JBGUNA010000080.1:0-3365 GCA_045117135.1 Candidatus Limivicinus sp.
CGTTCGCCCATGCTGAATTCGCTTCGCGAATGGGGCGAACGCCGTTCCACTCGGGTTTTTGCGCTGAAAATCGCGCAAAAACGCCTCGAATTCCAGGGAGCTGTAACGAAATACCTTCTCACACCAGGGCACAGGAAGCCGCAGCGGTTTTCATGACTGCATCTTTTATTTTCTGGTGGATCATTGTTTTAAATCGCCTCTGAGGAATCTCTTCGGAGGGCCGGGCCTGCGCGGTTATGCAGGCAAGCGCCGCCTGAGCGTCAAAGAAGGCACACTTGTTTCGTCATGAATAGTATTCGCGGCAGAGCGTCCGGTGAAGGTTAAGGCCTGATCCCGACGCTCTTTTTATGACATGGCCAATCGGGGATGGTACACGGCTGCGCAATGTTTCTTCCGCCTTGCGGCGGACACGGGCCGGTCGGGGGTAGAGGGCGGCGTGGCCGCCTCTACCCTATTGACACGGGCCGGTCGGGGTGTTACACGGCCGTGCAATATCCGGGCAAAATCTTAAACGGGAAGTTTAATGCATCCGTTTTAGTAATAAAATAAGATAAATATACCGAACAGCGAACGATCCGATCCGGTTCAGGACGTTAACGCACTGCGCGGATAAGATGTATGGAACTGGTGACGCTGAAGTCAGAAAAGCAGGCACATTGTGGTGCGCCTAAGGAAGCGCCGGACGCCTTTGGGAAGCGGCCGGTCAGCGCCGGGAGCCTTTACGGAACCTGAAACGATAGGGAGATCCGGATGTGTTTTTGTGATTTTGATCAGGCGCTGCCGCTAAGGTTTCATACGTCAAACAGAAAGGAGGTGAGAAAAAAATGAGCATTCGAGGAAAAAGATTTGTCAAGCATTTACAATCTCTTGTAAAGAGAGCCCAGCTGCGTGATCAGGACAATATTTTCGAAAGCCGCCGCCACGAACGGGGAACCGGCAAAAACGGTGCCAACTATCGCTACAGAAAACGGCAGGAAAGAAAGCGTCTTCTGGCAGAAGAGGAAAGCAGAAAAAGAAGGGCATCAGAACTACAGGAGCAGGCTGACGCACTGGTCAAAGAAGCAGCGACGTACGAACCCTGGTGTCATGAGGAAGCGCAGAGACTTATAGAGCAGGCGGGCACACTGCGTTCTGAAGCGGAAAAACTGCTGAACTATGAGAAGCCGGCTGCAGCTGGATCCCTGCACTCCAAATCCTCAGGGAGCGCTGCAATGAGCACGCCGAAACCGGCTTACAGGTACAGGTCCTGCAGTTCACCGGTTTACTCACATGCATCCTGCGTATCACCAGTATCAAACAGACCGTCGACATATCGCCCCGATCCGCAGATCGCCGCACTGGCAGAAGCGATCCGTTCCGGCGAGCGCAACTTTATGGACGGCATTTCCTACAGGATCAATCCGGTGGACACGCTGAAAATGATCAGCGCAAGTTCTGTATTCGGAGAGCCCCAGTATTATCGGGGCGGAGAAAGTACAGAAGCCACAATCCTGGATGGTACTTTCGGAATCAACAGACTGTTCACACAATATTGCCTGAGCATGTTGGATCCTTTCAGGGGTATGAAGACGTCACAGGTCATGGAAAAGGCCATTGATGAAGCGCTGACTGCTGACTTTGAAGCGACGCTGAAGTGGGCTGTGGAGCTTCGTCACCGCTATCTTATGCGGCTGAACCCTCAGGTCATCCTGGTAAGGGCAGCAGTCCATCCCGGCAGGAAGGCCTATACCAGCGCCCATCCCGGGGAATTCGCTAAACTCGCTCGGAAAGTTATGATGCGGGGAGATGATGTGACATCCCAGGTGCAGTACTGGCTTGCACAGAAAGGAAGCAAAAAAGGCATTCCTGCTGTATTAAAGCGGTCCTGGGCACAGCGCATCAGCGGCATGGACGCCTATTCCATGGCAAAATACGGCAAGGCAGGGATCGGGCTGGTGGATGTAGTCCGGATCTGTCATGCAAAAGGAGAGCTGGTAGATATCCTGATGCGGGACGGCAGAGTTCCGATGCCTGAAGGTGAAAACACCTGGGAGAGGCTCCGGTCGGCCGGCATGGGCTGGCAGGAGATCCTGACTCAGATCCGCATGCCCCATATGGCACTGCTGCGGAATCTGCGGGGAATCTTCTCGGAAGTGCGCGATCCCGGGACAAGGAGTAAGGCACTAGAACTGTTGAAGCAGGGTGTCAGGAAAGGAAAACAATTCCCCTTCCGTTATCTCTCCGCCTGGAAAGCAGTCCAGGCAGAAAGAGCCCCCTGGACCCTTCAGGTGCAGTCTGCTTTAGAGGACTGCATGAGAATTGCCTGCAGAAATCTTCCTGAGCTGCAGGGCAGGTGCGCATTCCTGACGGATAATTCAGGTTCTGCCTGGGGCACATGCACATCTGAATGGGGAACCATGAAGGTGGCGGAAATCGGAAATCTGAGCAGTGTGATCGGTGCGATGTGCGCGGAAGAAGGAACCGTATTTCCCTTTGGCGACAAACTCAAATCTATCACGATCCACAAGGATAAAGGTGTTCTGGAACAGGAGCGGCTTGTCAGCCATGCCGGCCGACAGTGCGGCATGGCAACTGAGAACGGAATCTGGCTCTTCTTCAGGGACGCGATCATTCAGAAGCAGCACTGGGACAATATCTTCGTGTATTCCGATATGCAGGCAGGCCACGGCGGTCTTTACGGAATCCGTTCAGAGGATTACGCAGCACTGGGCGCGCGCGTCAATAGCAGAGATATTGACGTAAATGCCCTGGTAAAACTGTATCGGGAACAGGTAAATCCGCGAGTCAATGTGTTCTGCATTCAGACCGCCGGATATACCAATGTGCTGGTGCCGGAATATGGATACCGCACAGCCGTCCTCTATGGATGGACAGGCAGGGAACTGCTCTTTGCCGATGTAATCAACCGAACATGGAATGAACTGGAAAGCAGAGAACCTGAGCAGCAGTAAAATGCCTGTTCAGGTTCTGCTTTTTGCAGAAACAATATTTGCAAAACAGTATTTGCAGAAACAATAATTGCAAAACAGTATTTGCAAAAACAGTATTTGTAAAAATACAGTGAATAAACAGTAGTTATTCTTGACAAAACAGTGATCTGACTGAATAATGGAGCAGACAGTACACCTGACAAGACAGCTGTCAGGAAAGTTGTTAACGCTCGCTGACGTCTGCTTGGACGGATTCAGAAAGGAACTAAAAAAGAAAATGGAAAATAAGAACAAAGAGAGCTTTCTCCGCCGCAAAAACATTGAGATCTCGGCACGGCGCTACGGAATCGACGCGCTGGGAGCCATGGCTCAGGGTCTTTTTGCCTCCCTGCTGATCGGGACTATCCTCAATACTCTGGGCACCCAGCTGGGCAT
>JBGUNA010000081.1:0-7695 GCA_045117135.1 Candidatus Limivicinus sp.
GTTGTGGAAGACTTCACTTTAACACAAGGGGGGCTTATTTTTATACCCACTATTTACTTTTCCTACTAAAACTTTACGCTAGCCGGGGATGCTGTCATCCTTGACGGTAAGGGGTTTGCCAGGGCGAACAAGGCGTACCTGCAGGGGCTTGAAATGATGGCGGATGCCTCGGAAGGCAGCATAAAGGGATAAGGGAATATCATATTGAACCGGACTGATAAGAAAAGGGGAATCGCCCGTGAATAATCACGGGGGATTCCCCGATTTTTAATTTAAAGAGGAAACGAACTGTGCCCCGGCAGGGGTCAGGGAAGCCCCCTTGCCGCTTCTCTCAAAGATTGTACAGCCAACTTCTTTCTCCAGGAGCCTGATCTGATAGGAAAATGTCGGCTGGCTGACGAACATGTTGTCTGCTCCCCGGCTGAAGTGCAGTGTATATGCAAGCTTGATACAGTAATCGATCTGTTTAGTAGTCATAATTCACGCGCGTTATTTAAAAATTAAATCAAGTATAGTATGTTTCAATTGGACTTCACAATACTTGCTCCATATAATAAAACCATAAACTGAAACAGAAACACAAACTTAATGCAGGATCCCCCTGGGGACCAGGCACATGATGAAACACATATAAGAGGAGGACAAACAATGGCAAAGACACTGATTGCATTTTTTTCCAGAGCGGATGAAAATTATTTTGGCGGCGCCATGCGCTATGTGAAGGTCGGCAACACTGAGATCGTGGTGGGTCTCATGAAGGAAATGATCGAGGCCGACACCTTCAAGATTGAGATGAAGAATCCCTATTCTCCGGTCTATATGACCTGTATCGAGGAAGCCAAAAAGGACCTTCGGGCAAAGGCAAGACCGGAACTGGTCTCCATGCCGGAGTCCATTGACGAGTATGACACCGTCATTCTGGCTTATCCGAATTACTGGGGAACCATGCCGATGGCAGTCTTCACATTCCTGGAAGCTTTCGATTTCTCCGGAAAAACAATCCTCCCGCTCTGCACCAATGAGGGCAGCGGCCTGAGCGGCAGTGAACGCGATATCAAAAAGACCTGCCCCGGCGCGATCATAAAGAGCGGCCTTTCCATCACAGGCAGTAATGCGGCCGGCTCTGGAAATAAAGTAAAGAAATGGCTTTCCGCAAACAGCCTGGCGTAAGGAATTATCACAATGGACGAGAGAGAAATTATCAAAGAGCTGTACCGGACCTATTGGACCTGCATGATCGAAAAGGATGCAGACGGACTTCGGGCGCTCATGACGGATGATTACTGTCTGATGCATATGACCGGAGTCCGGCAGTCAAAGGAAACTTTTCTGAAGGGCCTCCTTGGCGGCACATTTAATTATTATTTCGCGGACCATGACAGCATCAAGGCTAAGATTAACGGTGACCGGGCCGAGATGGTTGGAAAGAGCCGGGTGCTTGCCGCGGTTTACGGTGGAGAAAAACACTGGTGGCGCCTGCAGGGAGACTTTACACTGCGAAAAGAAGACGGGAATTGGAAACTGAGCAGTTCCAGAGCTTCGACGTATTGAAGCCGGTCAACATCAGCAGCAGTGGCAGGGCGCGCAGAGATACTGCTCAATACAGAGAGTTGACAGATCGAAGCATAGCCCGATCTCAGATAGATACCAGAGCAGCCCGCATGTGTTATGTACTCACCGGGCAGCTCACCCTTTTGCTGGGATTGTAAATTGGTTCATATCATTGCCCTCCAGCTCCAAAAGAGCTTTCTTCCGCATGATTCCGCCCCCGTATCCGGTCAGGTTCCCATTCGCTCCGACCACACGATGACAAGGCACTATGATACAGATCGGATTATGGCCGACCGCTCCGCCGACTGCCTGTGCGGACATCCTTTCGAGCCCGCGCTCCTTTGCGATGCGGTCGGCAATCCACCCGTAGGTAACCGTCTTTCCAAAAGGAATCTCACACATGATCTCTCCGACACGGTTACGGAAATCGGAGCCCACCAAATGAATTTTCGGAAAGAACCCGGGGTCACGGCCTGAAAAATAGATATCCAGCCATTCTTTCGTCTGATCAAAATAGTCTGTTTCACGCCGAACGGCTCCTTTCTTCAGACCAAGTCCGATATACCTGCCGCCTTCCGTGAACCAAAGCCCTGTTAGTCCCTGCTCGTCACCGGCAAGCAGGATGTTTCCCAAAGGGGATTCATAATCATTTGTGTAAATCATTCTGTATCTCCCGAATACTTGTTTACAGGTTTTTCAGAATCAGCGAAATGCCCGACAGGATCAATAAAACGGTGGTGATTTTGCGGACATTTTTTTCATTCATATATCCGCAGCACTTCATGCCTGTAAAGAGGCCCGCCAGGGCAAAAGGAATGAGGAGTATAGCTGATTTTAGTGTATCCAGGGTAAGAAGTCCCAGAGCTTTATAGAGAATGATGCGAAAAGTGTTGTCTACGATAAATACCGTGCTGATATTCGCCTTGAAGGAATCATCATTCTCTGTGACGCGGCTGACATAAGCCGCTAATAATGCCCCCACGCCGAATAACCCGCACAACATGCCCGCTGTAACTCCAATGATTGCCAACACCAATTTGGAGGAGCGGGCACGTTTTTTGCCGCATTCCCTCGCAAGCATCTCCACGCCCAGCGCGATAACCACAAGGCCAAATACCAACTTGATGGATCTGGCATCTACATTTCTCAGCATAAGGGCACCGGGAATGCTTCCCGCAAGTACCAGGATCGCTAAAGGAAGAAAAACCTTCGGATCAAGGCTCCTGCGGTTTTTCCAGGTGAGAATCAGGTTCGCCGGATACCCCAATATTAAGTCAACAGGAGAAATACTTGCGTTCGCTGCACCGAAACTCAAGATGGATGTAAATATCAGCGTGTTGGCAAAACCGCACAACCCCTTAACGAAATATGCCGTAAAAGCCGCGATAAACCATAGAATCATGACAGTATTTTCTGCTCCTTTCGTTACTATACACGCCCTATCGAGGGCGTGTACAGCCTCCTTTCAAGGTCATCCTGATAAGGCCATCATAAACTCTTGAAGGAACAAAGTGAAACTGTTAAAATCAGTAAAAGCAACAGGGATAGACTGTAATCGGAGGCTGTCATGAACTTTTCGTCAATGGAGTATTTCACGGTGCTGGCGCAGGAGCGCAATTATACAAGGGCTGCAGAACGGCTTCACATTACACAGCAGTCTCTCAGTTCCCATATTGCCGGAATGGAAAAAGAGCTAGGCAGTCAGCTGCTGGTACGCCGCGTTCCGTTGGAGCTGACTTATGCGGGTGAGGTTATGCTGAGATATGCGACAGGTTTTCAAAAGCTTCACAACGATATGCAGCGTGAGTTCTGTGACATCTCCCAAAAGCAGAAGGGTATTCTTCGAGTCGGAGCGGCATCGACGCGGGGACAGATGATCCTGCCCAAAACGATTGCTCTGTTTCAGGAGAGCTATCCCAATATCAGCGTTGAATTAACAGAAGGATCCAACGGTGCGCTGCACCAGAAGCTGCTCAAAGGTACTATTGACCTTGCCATAGCGGATTTTCCCGAAAACCTGCCCGGTATCAGCCTGACTGATTTTTACAGAGAAGAAAATGTGCTTGTGATCGGGAAGAGACTTTTTGCCAAGTGCTTTGCCTACGGTGCTGAGGAGTGTGAGAGAAGGCTGCTTGCGGGGGATTACAGCGCATTGAAGGAATTTCCGTTTGTTCTGGGCGGTATCGAAGATGTTGACGGCAGGATCAGTCGTGACGTTTTGAAGCGGGCAGGCATTGACAATCCCATTGTCACAGCGACCTCGCATAATGTGGGGATGCTGCTGCGGCTAAGCCTTTGCGGAGTCGGAGCGTGCGTCTGCCCGCAAAAGATCGTCCAAAGTGTATTGACTTCTCAACAGTTGGACTCTGTATGGGTGTTTCCGCTTGGGGTGGAAACGGCAAACCGTATTCAATTTGGCTATTCAGAACAGTCCTATCAGTGGTCCGTGATTATGCGATTTATCATGTGTGCACAGTCCGTTCAATCGGAATTTGTGAAAGGATGAATACATGTTTAAGCTATCCGTGGAAAAGCCAAAGAAGCTGAATACAATTAAAACGGTTATACTTCTTTAATACCCTGATGGCAGGGAACTCTTATGATGTCACAATACAGGCATTCGACAAGAAAGGTGCGGAGATTAAGGGGGCAGTCTGCACATTTACACTTACCCCTTAAAAGCGTGCCGCTGCGTTCTGAAAAGCAGTATCGGCATAGATTCTGTTTTTCATTACCTGCAGGACTGCAAAACATTTTGACAACTTCCATTTTGTCCTGAAAGGTGGCATTTTTCTGTATACAATCAAATAATAAAAATGGAAGAAATAAGATAAGGCTCCTCGTTTCCGGCGAATGCGTCGGCGGCGAGGAGCCTTTCTCATGCTTTGATTTCGATGGTGACTCCGGAACTGAAGTCAATGGTGAAGAAAACCGTGATCTTCTCTGCTCATAAAGCATGTTTCCGCGGCTGATAGATGAGCCGGATATCCAGGACCTGTGTCAGAGAAACAAACATGTAAAAGCTTTAATGTATACTCAACATGTAAGGAAATCCATCCGTCATTACTTATAACAAAATCCTTTGTCTGAAATACAGGGCGATCCGAATCACATAATTAGGATTGAATTCTCTTTGCTTTTCTGAATTTGATCCAGTGTTTTTGATTTTTATCTTTATCATATTGTCACGTTATTTTTACTTTTATATTTTGAATATCCCCGGTTAATTCAGCTGTCGGCACATAGGAATAAGGCGAATGGATTACGCGATTGCAATCGGAAAAAAGTCGGATAAAAAAACAGCAAATGCCATATGGTAACTTTTATATAGATCAAAGAGAAATGATCTCTGGCCAGAAAATATTGTAACACAATCGGATAAATGGGTTCGGAGATACCGGAAACCCCGGATCTTCTGTCAGAATCCCAAAGAAAGAGGAGAGAAACCTATGTTAACAAAAAAGATTTCTGTAGTATTTGCTATGCTGACAGCAATGCTGGCTATGATGCAGCCCGCAGCAGCAATGTTTCCTGCAACTGCCCTTCCAATCGCCAGCCTTGCCATCGAAGCAGAAGCATCCGGCACATATTTTGACAGGTGCGATTCCGGTTATCAGTCCATCGTAGATGCCCTGGAGTCTATCGGAGTTGATTCCTCTTACAGCTACAGGAAGAAAATTGCCAAAGCAAATGGTATCAGCAACTATACCGGAAAATCATCTCAAAACATCAAGCTGCTGAAGCTTCTGAAAAAAGGAGAGCTCGTCAAACCCGGCGCCGGGGGATCCTCCGGTAATGAATCCGTCAACTATGCAACAGGCGGCGGAGAAGCCGTCTACAATGAAGCTTCCTCACATCTGGACAAGAAATACGGCAGATTTGACGGTCTGGGATTCCACTGGCGCGCATGGTGCGCAGACTTTGTAAGCTGGTGTGCCTCCAATGCCGGACAGTCAGATGCTATTCCCTGGAACGCCTCTGTCTCGGGACTGCGCAGTGCCATCAAAAACGCCGGCGGCACAGAATATTCTAAATCCCAAGTCAAAAACGGTGAGTATACTCCCGTTAAAGGGGACATCATCATTTTCAAGAGCAACGGTGCAAGCCATGTCGGAATCGTCGATTACACCAGTGATGGAAGGATCTACTATATCGATGGAAACAATACTACATACGGAAAAGGGAATAATTCCTGTGTACATTATTCCGATTGCTCCGTCTCCAAGAAAACATTCACTTGCGTACTGAGACCTGATTATCGCTGATCACGCAGGGTATTTTCACCCGCTGACAGATAAATAGACGGCAGACAAACATTGTACGGTAAGTAACATCAGACGGCAGACAGCATCAGACGGCAGACAGAATCAGACGGCAGACAACAAAGGCTCCCGGTCGAAAACCAATCTGTTTTCGGCCGGGAGCTGTTCTTTTAGCCTTCGAGTGTTTTCCGAATGATTGATGGAGAGACCATATCAATAAATATGGTTTTGACTATCAGTAATGACATCCTTTTTCATATCCTTTGATGAAACCCATGGGATATTACCTTCTGTGTAATATTCATCATGTGATTTTGATGGCGTGCCCCCTCCATATATTTCTTTGCAAAGATTTTCTACACTATCTGTTCTCCATCCTTTATTGTTATGAACTGGATCTCCAAACATCTCGATAAATCGGGCAGAATAGCATTTAATATCGGGTGGCTTATAATATGCATTTTAGATGGGCAGCCGGACCCGGGTGAGAGAAGAGAATATTATGTAACATCATGGGAAACGGTTTTTCTTTATATTAAAAACAGCAAACGTGGTGGTGTCTATCGTTACAATGAAGGCGCATGGCAATATGATCCGTCAAATTCAACGGTTTTTGCGTGGGACAAACCGATGGGAAAATTGTGTGGGTTTCCTCCCGGAGTCACAGATCCGGATATCTGTCTTGATGCTTTCCTGAGTTATTCAGAAGGGCTTCTGATGCCGAACCATTTTAAATCTTATGATGATTTTCAGCAAAACCTGGCGGAATTGAAAGAACAGTATGCCAGACCTTCATGTGCCCTGATGTTTAAGTGTCTGCAGACCGCAAATGATAGTGCTTATCTTGAATATCTTGCTTACTGGAGCGGCGGCATGGAGCATCCTCTTTACGATCAGATCGCCAACGGGACAATCAGAAAAGTGTTTTGCCGGATGAGAGAACTGGCGGACTGGGTCTGAGTTTCTGCGGACTTTATTTATTCCGCTGTCTCCGTCTGTATTGTTCCGGTAGAGCGGATATTATTCCGATAAAGCGGTATAACAGAAAATCAGATTGTATATAGTAGCAGCCGGGCAAGAGTCCGGCTGTGTTTATGTTATGCTGCAAATTATTGACATATGTCAGAAACTGTGTATAATAGTATTTGACATATGTCAGAAAGGAAAAAACCATGCCAAGACCCATCAGATGCCGGAGAATAGAGCGGCTGCCGGTCTATCGCAGCTTCTCACCCGACGATATAACAGCCGCCGAAAGTGTGTATATGACTGTGGATGAGTTCGAAGCCTTACGCCTTCTTGATGACGAAGGGCTCACGCAGGAAGCCTGTGCTGCCAGAATGAACATTGCCCGGACCACAGTCACATCGATTTACAACAGCGCAAGAAAAAAGGTCGCGGATGCCCTTGTTCGTGGGAAACGGCTGTTGATCGCAGGGGGCCGCTGTGAATTCGCGCCGGTCGAAATTAAACAGCACATAATGGAGAAAGGGAGCAGAACAATGAGAATCGCAGTTACTTACGAAAACGGAGAGATCTTCCAGCATTTTGGGCGTTCAGAGC
The DNA here is from genome assembly GCA_045117135.1 of Candidatus Limivicinus sp. Taxonomy (GTDB): domain Bacteria; phylum Bacillota; class Clostridia; order Oscillospirales; family Oscillospiraceae; genus Limivicinus. Next base: position 7,377 of record JBGUNA010000081.1, read on the forward strand.
AGTTCAAACTGTATGATACTGAGGAAGGCAAGATCATAGGAGAACAGGTTGTAGATACAAACGGAAGCGGACATGGTGCACTGGCCGGTTTCCTGCAGGCTGCAAAGGCGGATGCGCTGATCTGCGGAGGCATTGGCATGGGTGCGCAGATGGCTCTGGCAGATGCCGGGATTAAACTTTACGCCGGGGTTCGGGGATCAGCGGATGCTGCAGCAAAGTCTCTGGCTTCAGGAACATTGGAGTACGATCCGGATGCCCGCTGCGATCACCACGGGCATCATCACGATGGCGATTGCGGACACGATCACTGCGCAGATCA
>JBGUNA010000082.1:0-4713 GCA_045117135.1 Candidatus Limivicinus sp.
TGCGACGGCCAGATCTCATCGAATCGGTCTGCCCAGTTGCGCAGATGCTCCAGACTGGCGATGTAGTCCTCCATATTCCTGAATGGACCGAACATAAAGATGCGACCGTCTTGAATTGGATCGCCGCTGATCAGAACACGGTTTCCTGAATCGAGCAGAGCAATGCTTCCCGGAGTATGGCCGGGAAGGTGAATGATCTCCAGCTTGCGATTGCCGAGATCAAGGACATCTCCCTCGTGAACAGGGATAATTGTACCGGGCCTGTTTCCACGACGATAGTTGTCTTCCTCTGCCGGATGCATGTAAAAGGATTCGAATTGCCCGTTGCCGGCAACATGATCGCCGTCAGCATGAGTATTCAAAAGTGATATGGGCAGATCAGTCAACGATGAGGCGATATCCCGAGCGTTGGTTACATTTCTCCCGGAATCGACCAGAAGTGCGCGTTCCGTTCCTGTGAGGAGGAAAAAACGCACGCCATTATCTTCAATACGCCAAGAATTCCGGTTGATTTGAATGATTTCATAGTCCATTAGCTGTTGCCTCCGGTCTGGAATAATCGTTTTCTTAGGTGCCTTCATTTTACCAAACCTTTGTTTTTGTGTCAAAAATGAATTTCTTAAGTGTATTCATTTTTGCAGAAAACAGGCCATTTATGAAGCAAAGAACAAGAAGGTCAAAAACTGGCGAACGTTCTGAAAATTGACAGTTTATAAAATTGGATATACAATAAGAATACATGGTTGGAATTAGGATGCAATTATGGAGCATAGTCTCTGTTGCAGATATTATAATAGAAAGGTTCTGACTATCACAATTTCGGTTAAGCTTTACAGTTCGGTTCTGAAAACCATGTTATAACGGAAGGGGAAGTATCATATGAACAACGGACAGAGTGTTGCATCAGCGGTGTATCAAATAAAATCGCTTATACTCAAGTATCGTGAATTCATTGTGTATGGTATTGTTGGTGTGCTTACAACCGCGGTTTCCTGGCTGGCGGCCTTCATTCTCAAGCTGTTTTTGAACGATCAAATCGCCTGGCAGAACGTGGTGATTAACACCCTCTCGTGGGCTGCGGCCATAGCGTTTGCTTATCCGGCAAATCGTAAATATGTGTTTGAAAGCAAAAATCAGAATGTTTTTCGTGAATGCATTGAGTTTGTTGGCTCGCGGATCACGACCGGCGTAATGGAGGTTGCGATGATGAGTCTCACAGTGAATGTGATGAAGCTCGATTTCTGGATTTCAAAACTGCTGGTTTCGGTTATTGTCATTGTCGCGAATTATGTGCTGAGTAAGCTGGTGGTTTTTAAGATTAGAGAAAAGTGAACTATCGAAATGATATGAGTCCTGTTGGGTCAACCTGCAGGGCTCATTTTTCGTTTATGCATCAGAATAGTGACCAAATGCTCTTATATCGTCATAAATTGACAAAAGAAAAAACATGACATAGAATATCAAACGAGAAATCAGCAGACGGAGAAATTCAAAAATGAGCCTGAAAACAGAATTGAATCATGATCAGGGGATCAAAAAGCAGAATAGAAATCAAAAACCGGGAACCTGGCTCCGTATTCAGTTGTTATCCAGTAGAGATATCCAGAAATTCAAAATACTGCCGACACTGTTTTCTAAGCTTCTCTTCTTACCGGTAACGGCAATGAATGTAAGTTGGCTCCTCTTCATGATATTTCACTATCCACCGCATGAAGTGGCAGAACTCTTTATCGGGCTTTCCGCTCATCAAATCGTATGGTGGCTCCTCGGCATTGCGGTTGTCAGCCTCTTTCACGAATTCGGCCATGTATCAGCGCTCCTGCATTGTGGAGGAATTCCTGGAGGAATCGGTATAAGTATGCATTACCTGCTTCCGAAAGGATGGTCTGAAATCAATGACACATGGAGACTGTCCCGAACAGACTGTTTGTATGTTGATTCTGGAGGCGTTTTTTTTCAGATGCTGATAACCTGGGTGATATATGCTCTGAACGGATCATGGCTGAATAGCCGTGCCATTATGGCAGTTTGCGTTACTTCAGCGCAGATGGTCCTGATTAACCTTATACCAAACGCAGGTTCAGACGGATACTGGCTTGTGAAAGATGCTTTCGGAATTGAAGATGTATCGCAAAGCGCAAAATCCATGTTTCGAAAATCATCAGATAGCTCGCAGTCTATTAAACCAAACGAGAAGATTATAATAATAAGCTTGCTGATAGCACGTAATATAGCGTTGATTTATCTCCTCACAGTAGTCATAATCGTTTTTTCGGCAGCTGCGGCAAGGCTGATCCAGGAAATATCTTCGCTTTTGGTAGAGATTTCCTCCTTCAGCCCATCTTTGGCTTGCTCATTTTTATCCAACAGTATGAGCAGTGTAATGGTAGTGATCATTGTATTACAGAACGTTATATCATCGATTTGCCAAATGATGTATGGAAGGAGGACTTAGATGGCTGAAAAGCAATGAGCCAGATCGATCGTTTTCTTTGTTCCTGTAAAGTGCAGAAAGATGATTATCAAAATTTTTCTTTCATGGCCAAAAATTGACATAAAATAAAAATAGATATAGTATAATGTTCGCGGAACGGCAAAGATCCGCAAATAACAGGGAAAGGAGCAAAGCCATGAAACTCGTTAAGAAGTCTCATGAAGAGATGGAGAGTCGCGAAATGTCTGTTGATAGCAGCTTTTTCTGCGATATCGCCGCCTTCGCTGCGTGGTAAAGCCATAGCGAAGCTCTGAGAGGTGTACGCTCTTGTGGCACAGACCAAGCACAAGAGCGTACATCTCAATTGAATGAATGGAAACATATATGACCATACAAGGGGGAAGAACCATGCCTGAAAAGCTTGTGAGGCTTAAACCTTACAAAACATCATTACCGTATGACACAGTCCAGAAAATCAGGACGATTCTATTTGAGCACGATGTATTCCTGATGGAAATTGGAAGAAAGTCCAAGATCTCCAATACCTATTCGAACAGAATCGTTGTAACGGATGAAGGTCTGGAGAGTCTGGATATAGGCACAAACGGGAAGGGGATGACCGCCCGTTATGCCTTGGCAAGCGCCTACGGCGAATTCATGGAGCGTGTTCAGAATATGACAATCACGCCCCAGTTTGTGCCGGAAGGATATTTCTACAAACCAGAAAACTGCGAAAGAGATTTTCCGGATTACAATGACTTCCTGGATTCCTGCAATGCAGAGTCATCATTTCTGTTTTCCCCTGATGAGAAATGGATGGATGTTGATGACGTTTTAAAGGAAACCGAGGACATCCTGAAGAACATGCGAGTTTACCAGAAAATCCCCGCGGGAGATCTGCGTCAGGTTTTGACCGAGTTTTCCTACGACGGGAAGCTGGCGTGTGTGCCGTTCTACAGCGTTTTTGAAGATCGAACTGTTTATCTGCCGTATGTTTTGATCAAAGTCAACACGGGGTCGAACGGCATGTGCGCCGGTAATTCTCCGAAAGAAGCCCTTATCCAGGGGCTGGCTGAAATCTATGAAAGATATGCTCAGCAGAAAATCATGATGGAGAACCTCGCTGCCCCTGATATCGACATTGAATTATTCAGAGGCACAGATGTGTACAGAAATCTGATCGCGATGGCAAAGAAGCATTTAGGAATTCAGATTCTGGACTTCTCCTGTGATATGGGCCTGCCGGTTGTGGCCTTAAAAATCATTGAAGAAGATGGCGGAATTTCCATTCACCCGGGCGCCGATCCTTCTCCGATCACTGCGCTGGAAAGGTGTTTGACCGAGTCCTATCAGGGAGCGACGTTTCAGAGCAGGTTTAAAACGGAATACATGAATCCTCCTGAAGACCCCAATGATTCCGAGCGGGTAAAGGCGTTTTATGAGAATCTGAAAAACAGCTTCATCAACGGATCCGGAGCATATCCGAGCAATATTCAGAATGACGAGAAGATGCCGGGGTTTAAGGGCTTTGCGCATCCGACAACTGTTTCTGACGAAGATGATTTCCAGTACATGCTGGATATCGCGAAACGGTGTGGGAAAAATGTTTACGTCAGAGACAACTCGTATTTGGGGATTCCGGCATACTATGTTTTCATTCCGGGAATGTCGGACATCGGTTTTTTCCCTGGGCCGGAAGTGAAAAACTACCTGAACTTTGGTCGTGAGCTTTATACACTCAGATCTCTTCCTGTTGCTCCGATTGACGATGTGAAACATCTCAAGGAGTTTATCGAAGCGGACATGAAACACAAATACGCGATCATTTCCGCGAAAGACTGTTTCCCGCTTGGTATAAGGGACTATATGCCGGAAGAGGTTCTTGAGGATGCCAATAAGCTTTTGGAGGCACTTGCCCTTCAAATTGATTATCTGGAAGGAAAGGGAGAGCCAGTCTTCACAGAAGAAAACTGGCCGGTTTGCTATCACTGCGATCGTTGCGCGTATCGGGAGGAGTGCAAGCACAAAGCCTTTATAAAGGTGTTCAACTCGATCAGGAAAACGTACAAGGAAAACGTACGGCCGCAGACCTCGGAGATGCTGAAATAAAAACTCGGCAGTTTCGGGAAGAAATACTCAGAGCAGCGAACCGCTTGACGACAGCCGGACAGCAGTTCGCTGTTTTGAGAATAAAGGAAACCCAATAATCTGATTTTCAGGAAAAGGAAACAGAATGCTATGAAAAAACCAGAAAGATTAAAACCCTATAAAAACGCGCA
>JBGUNA010000083.1:0-4165 GCA_045117135.1 Candidatus Limivicinus sp.
AAACCTCTTCGGCATCGAAATCGGTGCAATTGACAGGGCCGGAGAGTTTGAACTGGGGAACGGCAAAGGGAGAATGATCTCTCGAGGGATTATGTCCGGCATTACGGGCAACCCGGCTAACCTCATTATCATCGATGACCCTGTCAAAAACCAGCAGGAGGCGGATTCCCCGGCATACCGGAATCGGGTCTGGTCTGAATGGCAGGCTTCACTGAAATCTCGTCTGGCTGCAAAAGGCAAAGTCGTCGTGATCATGACACCGTGGACGGATGACGATCTGGCAGCCAGAATCATCCGAAGCGAAAAGAATGCGCAGCTGATCCGCTTGCCGGTGGAAGCGGAAGAGAATGATCCTCTGGGAAGAGGCATCGGTGAAGCTTTATGCCCGGAGTTGGGTAAGGACGATCAATGGCTTACTGATTTTAAAGCCAGCTATATCTCCGATCCGCAGGGCGGTCAGCGCGCCTGGACGGCTTTGTATCAGTGCTCTCCCAGGCAGGAAGAGGGCAACCTGGTCCAGAGAAGTTGGTGGAAATATTACGATCCGGAAGAGCAGATCCCCTTCGGTACGGAAATTATCTCCGTGGATGCGTCATTCAAAGGGGATGACTCTTCCGACTATGTCTCCATCCAGGTCTGGGGCAAGAAAGAGCAGGATTACTATCTCAGGTATTGTCTCAATAAGAGGCTGAATTTCCCGGATACGGTGGAAGCCATCAAAACCATTTATAGGTTGTTCCCGAGAGCGAGAACTGTTCTCATAGAAGAGGCGGCCAACGGCCCGGCTATCATCCAGACACTTCAGCGTGAGATGTTTATTATCCCGGTCACGCCGCTGGGTGGAAAGATCAGCCGGGTGAATGCCATCTCTCCAGCGATAGAAAGCGGGCATGTTTTTCTGCCCGATCCGGCCAAAGCACCCTGGGTTTCGGACTATATCGATCAGTGGACGGCTTTTCCGAATTCCAAATACGATGACATGGTGGATGCTACTTCCCAGGCACTGGCGAGGATGATTTATTCCCCCGGAGAGATCCGGGAAGAAAAAGAGCAACAGCCTGTCTTTGATGTGGACAGGCTGTTTAATCCGTATGGAATATGAGGGCATCAAAAAAGACAGGTTTGCACCCGCCTTAGTTGTGTTTGATTATTAGTCCCAGTCTCTCTTTGCCTTCAGGACTGCACCGGTATTGGCGTCGATTTCATATTCATATTCCATACCGTTGAAGTAGAACTCGATTTCGTAGATCTGTCTGCCACGCTCATAATCGGGCTCGCATTTGCTGACCATTGCCTGCCCGGGTGCTACGCCGGCATGCTGCATGGCTGCGCTCACAGCATCGTTGCCGCTGATCCCGCCGACCACGTTCTCGAGCTCTTTGTCGTTGATTGCATTTGCATTGTTGATGTCTTTCATTTTTGTTATCTCCTTTGTTTTTTTGTTTTGTGAGAAAATAATAGCATATTTTTTGTCACAGAACAATCACACAAATATGAAAAAAATAAAAATAATACTCGGGGTATTGCCATGAAAGGAATCAAAACCTGTGAGGAAACAAAAAGAGCCGGTTGGCTCTTTTTTTACTGGATTTTGCTTTTCAGGTAATTGACCATGTCGGTATTTGCTTTGATGCTTTCCACCCATGAGAGCTCGGAAATGTTGAAGACATGCATCAGCTTGTTCTCTTCACTTTCATAAACATGCAGCTCATGCGGGATTCCTTTTTCCGTGAGGAATTCGTCAAACATGATGACCTCATCATACAGGATAGCATCGTCCGGAGTTGTCATCAGATAAACATAGGGATAGCGTTCATCAATCAGATTCAGGATATCAACTTTCGCCATCATTTCATCATCCAGCAGGACAGATTCAATTCTTTCTGCCGCGAAGGAACGGAACCCGTTCTTCTTGCCGAGTTCTTCGCGATCGCCGGGAACGTTGACTTTCGGGCAGGTTAAAACATAGCCGTGAATCTCATACCCGGGAAGCTCAACTCCGTACATAGAACGGACTTCATCGTTTGTGAGCAGAAGGGCAGTAAGTGCTACAGTAAATCCGCCTGCACTGTCTCCGCTGAGGAATGTGTTGTTTAAATCAAAATGGTATTTGTCAGCATTTTCCTCCACCCAGTGCAGTACAGAGAATATCTCTTCCATCAGAGTCTGGAAGTTTCCTTCCGGCATATGAGTATAGTTCGGCGTGACGACAACAAACCCGTTGTCTGCGTAAAAACGGCTGTGATCCGTGTTTGTTTCTTTTGTTCCGCCGAAGAATCCGCCGCCATGGACTTCGATAACGGTAGGTTTACTTTCCACATTTTCATCATAGCCAAACACGTCTAAAAGATGATCTTCATCTCCATCGTCGATGTAAGGGATGTCTTTGAGGTAGTCGATTTCTTCCTCAGCATATGCAACCATGCCGACAGAGAGAATCATTGCCAGGATCAGGAGGCAGCTAATACTTTTTTTCATTTTCTTTTCCTTTCAAATAAAAAAATTTTTTTCTTCGGGTTTGTTTTACAGCGAAATATTATTTCTTCGGATATACCTTGATGTGCATATTGACAAATTCCAAGACTGCGGATTCAGCAATATTTATGGGCATATCTCCTCTCGTGAAGAAATATATTCAACTATCGTAATAATAACAGAGAAAAATGCTAATTTCAATTTATTTACGTAGACAGTATTTATTTTGCCGTGAACAGTTTTGTTGTTTATATTCTATATCTTAAGGAGGTAAAAATGAAAGAGATCAAAACCTGTGAGGATTATGTCCTCGCGGAACTGGAAGAGAAGAAAGCTCAAATCCAAAAGCTCAACGAAGTCTGCAAAGAGTACCTGGAAGTGATGAAGAATGTCGATAAATGCTTCGATGTGCTGAAAAAGTATCTGACGATCCGCAAGGCCTCCGGCGGCGGAGAGCTGATTTCCATGGACTATATTTTTGAAATGTATAAGCCGGATGAATTCAAACTTCTCAAAGAAATGTTTGATCTGAAGGTTGAGGAGGAAGAGTAATGGAACTGATTGCCGCTATGTCAGGATCTTTGCTTATTCTGCTAGCTTTTGCCGTCGGTTTTTTTGTGGGCCGCGGTATCCATGAGGAGAAGCTGTTACCCGTGGAGCCCGCGAAACCGGATGAACTGCAGAAGTTGAAGTACGAGGCCGACCGGCAAGCCCTGGCCGATTGTTTGAATTACAGTATTGATGTTGCGTATGGGGGTAAAACGTGAATGACTATTTGAGAGATGTCTGGAAGTATTACGAATACGGCAGGCGGTACAACAATAATCTGATCCCGAATCAGTATACGATGGTCAACACGAATCAGGAGTTTTTCATCGGGAACCAGTGGATCCACATGCCGGATAATCCGGCCATGAGGCGGTTAGCCAAACCGACGTTCAATATCATCAAACGAGTAACCAGCTTGTTTGTAGCATCTTTGACCAGTTCCAATACAACAATCTCTTTCGAGCCGCTTTCTTACCAGACGGATGGTGAGGCAGCGGCTTTTGCTACGGCTGAGGTCCGTAATCTCCTTGAGAAGTTCAAGATGGACTATCGGATTCGGGATGCTTTATTCGACGGAGCAATCACCGGAGACTATGCCGCGCACTTCTTCTGGAATCCGGAAGCAAGGCCGTATGGCGGAGCTTTCGGAGAGTACAAGGGTGAAATTGAGATGGAATTGCTGGACGGGATCAACGTCATGTTCGGTAATCCCAACTGCCGGGAAGTCGAGAAGCAGCCTTATATCCTGATCGTCGGGAGAGATACGGTTGAGAATCTGAAGAGAGAAGCCCTGTATTGGAGAAATCAAAATAAGCCTTCCCCTGGCGGGGAAGGTGGCAGCCCGTCAGGGCTGACGGATGAGGTCAACATTCTCCCCGACACCGAGCTGTATAACTTTGCCGGGGTAGGCGGGAAGACGGAAATTCATGGGGATGACGACAAGACAGGCAAAGCTCTGTATGTCTATCTCTACACCAAAGTCTGGAAGACGGAACAGTACATCAATCCGAAAACGGGATTGGTAGAACTTCGGAAAGTTCAGACGGTGCATGTTACCAAGGCAACCCGGCACTGCAACATCTTCGAGGATGTGGATACCGGCTTGAGCAGATATCCGATTGCCTGGGGCAACTGGCAGAAG
>JBGUNA010000084.1:0-18438 GCA_045117135.1 Candidatus Limivicinus sp.
CGCCCCCCCATCCCTATTTTACCATAACAAAGTACCCATAGAAAGTGTTTTCGCACTCCCTATGGGTACTTTGTCTACAGTCTGAAAGGTATGGTTTTAAGCCATACCTTTTTTTTAATCCCTGTTTTTCAGTTTTAGTGTTATTGTTGAAATCATTTTTCCGATTTCTTCACATTCCTGCAATGCAGGTTCAGTGTCTTCTTCAGTCAGGTAACCGATTTTATTGCAGATTATCAATTGGGTTTCGAGTTCTGTTCGGGAACCATTGGCTATAGATAGGAAATTCAGGTATTCTTTCGTAGAGTTTCTTGTATAACCTTCAGCAATATTCGACGGAATAGAAACAACGGCTCTGCGCATTTGATCTGACAATCCATACATCTCTTCTTTTGGTAAAAGCTTTACCAATTTGTAGATTTCGACGCACAGCTCAACACTCTTTTGCCAAACCAGTAAATCCTGATAACTGTTGAGTTTTCCCATATTTCTATATCCTATCCCCTATATCCTATCTCCTGAAAAGCGGAGGACGTTCCAGCTGAGAGGGGGGATGGGGATCTGGGCGCGGCCGGAATCCAGCTCGGTGAGCGGAAGGGTTGCGGGAGCGACGTTGAAGGGATTCTCCTCGGTGTTGATGGCTTTCACATCGTCATGATGAAGGACGATATGGTCGGTCATGCGGAGGTCTCCGAAGGAGCGGAGATCAAGGTCGAGGAGGCAGGGCTCCGAGAGGTCACGGTTGACACAGAAGACGGTTACGGAGCCGTCGTCCGAGAGCGTGGCGGCAGTGTCGATGGTGGGAACACCTTCGTAATCGGAACAGTCATAGACAGGAGACTGTACAACCGCTTTCAGCACGGTGCCACGGCCGTATTGGGAAGCGTGCATAAAGGGATAATAGATCGTCTGTGCCCAGCAGCCGCCGCCGTTGCGGGTCATGATCGGTGCGATGACGTTGACAAGCTGCGCAAGGCAGGCGATCTTGACGCGGTCAGCATTCCGGAGGAGGGTGAGGAGCATGGAGCCGACGAGCAAAGCGTCTTCAAAATTATAGATATCCTCGAGGAGAGGCAGGGCTCTGCCCCACTTTTCGCGCTTCCAGATTTCCTTATCCTGCTCGTTGGAATGGTACCAGACATTCCACTCGTCGAAGGAGAGGTTGACCTGTTTTTTGCTGTGCTTCTTGCCTTTGACGGCATCGCAGATGGAGGTGACGGAATGGATAAAATCGTCCATGTCCATGGTGCGGGCCAGGAAGCCGGGGGTGTCCCCCGTCGGGTTGCCGTAGTACCGGTGGAGGGAGACGTAGTCGATATTGTCATAGCACTGGTCGAGCATATCCAGCTCCCAGGAACCGAAGGTCGGCATCTCAGAACTGGAGGAGCCGCAGGCTACCACCTCGATAGAGGGGTCGACCCACTTCATCATTTTAGCAGCTTCGTTTGCTATATGGCCGTACTCCCCTGCCGTCTTCCGGCCCATCTGCCAGGGGCCGTCCATCTCGTTGCCGAGGCACCAGACTTTGATGTTGAAGGGGTCCTTCTTCCCGTTGGCGATACGCAGATCAGAGAATTTGCTGCCGCCGCGGTGGTTGGCATACTCTACAATGTCTCTCGCCTGCTCGGGCCCGCGTGTGCCGAGGTTGATGGCATACATCATCTCAGCGCCGGCCCGGTCCGCCCAGCGGGCAAACTCATGGAGGCCGACTTCGTTGGTCTCGGTAGTAAACCAGGCAAGGTCAAGGCGCTTCGGCCGGTTCGCCACGGGGCCGACGCTGTCTTCCCAGTGAAAACCGGAGACAAAATTCCCGCCCGGATAACGGACAATCGGCACACCGAGCTTTTTCACAGCTTCGATAACATCGGTGCGAAAACCGAGATCATCCGCCAGAGGATGGCCCGGCTCGTAAATGCCACCATAGACGGCACGGCCGAGATGCTCGATAAAGGAGCCGAAAAGCCGTTCGTCTACTCTGCTGACCCGGTAATCCTTATCCAAAATTATTTTTGCCTGCTTCATTCAGATTATCCTTTCACACTGCCGGAGGTAAGGCCGGCAATAAATGTCTTCTGGGCGAATAGGTAGATGATAATAATCGGGACAACAGCCATCACAGCACCGGGCATCAGCACATCGAATGCATTGCCATATGGTGTAATGGTGGTTCCCATACCGATGGGGATGGTAAACTTTTCGTTGGAACTGAGCACAATCAGCGGCCAGAGGAGGTTATTCCAGCTGTTCATGCAGGAGAGAATCGTCATGGCACCGTAGGCGGGGATCATATTCGGGACCATGATTCTAAAGAATACACCATAATCCGTGCAGCCGTCAATCCTTGCGGCCTCCAGAAGTTCCCGCGGCAGGCCAAGCACATACTGCCGGAAGAAAAAGATCATAAACGGCGGCACGAGATAAGGCATGATGACACCGAAATATGTGTCAGTCAGGTGTGCCTTGATCAGCATGCGGTACAGCGGGAGGAGAAGGATTTCGAACGGGACCATCATCAGGATCAGGACGAGGGTGAAAACGGCGTTCCGACCCCGGAAGCGGTACATGGCAAGGCCGTAGCCGACCATGGAGGCCAGGATAAGGCCGATGACCGTCTGCAAAACCATGATGATGACGCTGGATTTATACCAGTCCCAGTAAATACCGTCACGGTAAGTGTTGAGCGCTTCATAGTTTTTGAAGGATGAAACGCCGGGATCAAAGGTAAGGCTCAGGCCGTTACGCAGCATTTCGGTGCCGGGCTTCAGAGAGCTGAGGAACATGAAATAGAACGGCACCATCAGGAGAGCCGCCGTGATAAACATCAGCGTTGTAGCCAACACCGACTGGACTCTCTTTCTCTTTCCGTCGATACGATTGGAATGTTTCATGTCAGTCCTCCTTCTTGAAAAAGCCCATGGCAATCAGCTGGATCAGGTTTACCGCCAGGACGAGCCCAAGCAGCACCAGCCCGACCGCGGAAGCCATGCCCATATTATTCTTGTAGAAGCCCATCATGTACATGTAGCCGACAATGGTTCGTCCGACGCCGCCCGGATTGTTCTGCGCCCACAATGCAACCGATTCGGTGAACATGGCGAAGCCGCCGAGCACCGTGATGGTGATAACGTAAATCAGAACAGGCTTGATGCCCGGGAGGGAGATGTGGAAGAACCTCTGTATGGAATTTGCTCCGTCGATCTCAGCAGCCTCATACAGCTCCTGCGGGATAGCCTGCAGACCGGAAATATAGTAGATGATGTTGACACCCATCCACCGCCATAACGTAAGCAGGATCAGGACGAAGTTACCCGTGTCGGAGAACATCAGCCAGTCTTTGGCCGGCTGACCGAACAGGGCGAGGAGCCGGTTGGCAGGGGCGGTTTCCAGCGTGCCGAATGCAAGACGGAAAACAATACCGACGACGATCGTCGACGTGAGAGCCGGGATGAAGAACAGGGACTTGAAGAAAGCCGGGAACTTCACGCTGCCGGAATTCAGGATGACCGCAAAGATCAGCGGCACGATGGTGAGAACCACCACATCCCAGAAAGCATAGCGGAATGTCGTACCCAGAGCCTGCTTGAAGTTTCTGTTGAACAGGCGCTGGTAGTTGGCCGTGCCGATGAATTCCACACTGTTCGGCCCGTCAATCCTCTGGAAGCTCATGAGGATCGTGCTGCAGAACGGGTACAGATAAATAACAAGGAAAAAGATCAGGAACGGGGCGATAAACACATAGGGCACCACTTTGGGATCGGTCAGGAAATTCCTTTTCCGAAGAGTCGTCTTTTCAGATGAGGATAATGCTTGCATAGGCCTGCCTCCAAACACCAATTGTCAGAACAGCCGGAGCGGATAGCTCCGCCCCGGCCATTGCGAGGGGTACATGAATACAAGGAGAAAAGAACGATGAATCAGAAGATCATGCTACGCAGCTCTTCTGCGCAGTCTTTCGCGATGGCTTCAGGATCCTTGCCGCCGATGACGAGGTCATAAGCCATCTGGTTGCGGACGATATCTGCCGCTGCCGGGAAGTACTCGGTCAGGCAGGTGTCGGGAATGTCATCAAGAACCGTCTTCAGCATATCGAAGATGGTGTCATCATAGTAGTCAAAGAACTTGTTGGGTGCCTTCATCTCTTCAGAGCCGTAAACATCGGTCATGATCGGGTCGAAGCCGAGGATCAACCAGGTATTGACGCAGCCTTCGAAGCTCAGTGTTGCATAAGCGAGCCACTTCTTGGCAATGTCAACATTCGGGCTGGTCTTAACAACTGCAGTGCCCGTGCCGCCCATCTGAGCAGACTTGTGGCCGCCGTCGGGCCAGAGAGGCATAGGAGCAACCTTCATCTTGCCGGACAGGTCAGGCATGTAGTCGGTAAATCTGTTGAGGTACCAGAACGGCATGGAAACAGAAGCGCAGTTGCCGGCGTTCATCCAGCCGTAGTACTCCTCGGAGTGATGGTTGCCGCCCGGGCAGGCAACAGCCGTGCCGTCATCAAGCATGCTCTTCATGAAGGCCAGGGTGTCAACAACGACCTGCTCGTCCATACGGACTTCGTTGTCAGGTGTGAGCCAGTCACCGCCGTGCTGGTTCACGAGCGGATAAATGCTCCAGCAGTCTTTGGATTCCCAGGTGCACATGGGCTTGCCGGTCTTCTCGAGGACGACCTTGCCTGCTTCATGATAATCATCCCAGGTCTTGATGTCTTTGTAGTCAATGCCGGCTTCTTCCAGAATCTCGGTGTTGTACCAGACAATGCAGGCACCGATGTGGTGGTCAATGCCGTAGAACTTGCCGTCCTTCGCGTAGTTGTTGAAACGGCTCATGACAAGGTGGTCTTCCATCGGCTCTACGATGTCATTGAGTTCAGCCAGCTGGATGTCACCCTTGAGGTAGTTTGCAAACATGTTGATTTCGATATCAACAATGTCGGGAGCACCTTCACCGGACTGGAGGGCAATCGTCAGCTTGTTGTGCATATCTTCATACGGGTAAACCTGCATGTCGATATCCAGCTTCGGATTGTCGGGATTGGCATTCCACTTATCCAGCATCTCTTTATAGAGCTGGGTATGGAGTTCCTGGAACGTCCACAAAGTGAGGTGGATTGGTTCCTCATCCGCAAAAGCAGTGATGCCGAGAGATGCAAGCATAGCTACTGCCAGCAGAATTGCCAGGATTTTCTTCATTAGGGTATCCTCCTTATAAAATTAACGTTATCCCTTTCGGGCTTGCTTTTATGTTATCGTTAATCCATCAAATTGTCAAGCTTTTTTTGAGGATTTTTTCCTTATTTTTTCGCACAATGCATAAAAATTTTTCTGTTTCCGTGTTGCTTTTTCTTTCGTTTGCGGTATAATAAAAGGAAAGTGCCGAACCGATCGTTGTTTTTTTACAAAGATTTGCCTTTTCAGGATGGGAAAATGAAAGCCGGACGAACTACGCTAAAAGATATCTCCAATGCCTGCGGCTATACCGTGAATACGGTGTCGCGGGCTCTGCGCAATGACCCCCACCTGCCGGAATCCACCCGTGTGCTGATTCAGGACACGGCGAACAGCATGGGGTACATCCGAAATTCCATGGCTTCGTCGCTGCGGTCTGGCAGGAGCCATATCGTGGCCGTTATCGTCAATGACCTGCACAACCAGCACTTCTGTGACCTCCTCAACCGGATGGACAGGGAGCTGCGGAAAGCGGACTATAACCTGATGATTCTCTGCATGCAGCTGGATGATTCCCTTGCCGAAAAGCTGATCCACACGGCGATTTCGCTGGGGGTGGACGGGATTCTGTACTTCCCGAATTTCGGGCAGAGGCATTATATTGAATATATGACCGGAAACGACATGCCGTTTGTGCTGCTGGACAGGCGCGTGAATGACGTGGAGGCAGACACCGTGCGCTGCGATGACCTGCAGGGCGGATACCTGGCCGGGCAGCATCTGGCGGCACTTGGGCACAGGCGTTTTCTCTTTCTCTCCGGCGTTGAAAAAAGCAGCTCGCAGATGGATCGATTCAACGGTTTTCTGCAGGCAATCCGCGAGAACGGAATCCCGGAAGAAAACGTGCGGGCAGTGCCCGGCGAGCAGGTGGAAGAAGCGCTTGCACAGGACAATATTGCTCCGCTTCTCGAACCTATGTATTATACGGCGATTGTGTCCTTCCGTGATGAGGTGTCGTATGCGGTTATGACTGCGCTGTATGAAAAGGGTATTTCCATACCCGGAGATATCTCCATCATCAGCTTTGATAATCTGCGGGCGGAGAACTTTTCGCGCCCGGCGCTGACCAGCATTTATACCGACAAGAGTATTGCGGAAATCGGTGTGAAGCTGCTGCTGGAACGGATGGAAGATCCTTCCTTGCCGCCGAGGAGTGTGGTGCTGCCGGTGCAGATTTTTGATTACGGGACTACCGCGAAGCCGAAGGGCAGTTCGCAGGGTAGTATATAGGAAATGCGTACCGGCTGCTTGCGAGAGCAACAGTGAGCTTCATCCTGGGATCCTTTGTAAAAAGAAAACGCTGCCGATCGGCAGCGCTTTCTTTATATGTTTTTTGCAGCAGTTCGCTGGACACCGTAGATACCTAGCAGGATCAGCACACAACAGAACAACCCGCCGACAGAGAAAGGCTCATGCAGGAAGACTGCCCCGGCAAAAACGGAAACCGCTGTGGTGAGGTTTGCAAACACAGTCGCCCGAGTCACAGAGAGTCTGGTAATCACAAAACTTGAGATGAAGTAACTGACGACCGAGCAACAGATCGCAAGATAGAGAATCGCAAACAGGTAGCTCTGCTCCTTAAAAGGCTGCAGATAAGCTGACAAATCTCCACGGACGGAGATCAGGGCCATACCTGTAAAAAAAACGGCTCCGATGGTAAGCATGGAATAAGTGCGCTCAAAAGGCGTATAACGGGTTGAGATGCCGCGATTCAGGAGCGTATAAGCCACGGCAGAAGAAACTGCAACCAGAAGAGCCAGAAGACCGATCCAGTCGAGGCTACCGCTGCTTTTTGTGAGCAACCCGATGCCGACCACACCCCCGACCGAAAGCAGGCTGCAAATGAACTGCCCCAAGGTTGGCTTTTCACCCAGGATCGGAATAGCAGCAAGGGTTGCAACAATCGGGATCAAAGCGATCATAACACCGGAAAAAATCGTGCTTGAGTGAAGGATACCGTATTGTTCTCCGAAGAAATAAATGACCGGCTCCAGAAGACCAAGCAGGAGGAGCGGAAGAAGCGGTTTTCCCCGCAAACGGCAAGTGCCCAGCGGAGTTAGGCGCAGCAGACTCATCACCAGAAACGCCAGCAGAAAACGATGGCTCAGCAGAAGAATAACCGGCACAGTAGCCAAACCGACTTTTGAGGCCATAAAGCTGAACCCCCAAAATGTGTTGCCGATCATTGCCGCCAGAATTGCACTCCTAGACGATACGGATGATTTATTCAATTTCAGTCGACAGACTTCATCGTCGGGAACATGAGCATATCATAAGTTTTTCTAACTAATAAAGCTTCAAAATTTCTCATATTCTATCATATGTCATAATTCTCAAACTTTTAGCCATTTTTCTCAATTCATAAGTCCTCATAATTTCTCATTCGAGTCCCCATGAATTGTTCAATCTGTGTTTAAAATTGTTCAATCAAATTCATCTTCGCTCAGATGTGGAAAACAGATTCGAGTTTTCTTTGAGATAATAGTCCTCTACAATATTTGCCAACTGATTCCCTATCTGTTTTTCGCTTTTGCCATGCAAATTCTCAGCAAAAATATCGTGGTACTTCTTACTAACCTTTAACCCAAAAGACTCCTTCATAAACTCCTTCTGACAATCAGTGTAAATATTAAGAGTTGTCGACGCGTCAACATGACCAACATAGTGCTGAACTGCCACAACATTCACGCCATTCTCGATTAACCGTGTTACACAAGTATGTCTGAGAGAGTGGCATGTAAAATAGGGCAAAAGGATCGGATTGCTGTTTTCAGGAGATTTCATAAGAATTCTCTCATTGCAGTCACGGATAATCCTCTTGAGCGCACGATTACAGGTAGAATGTCTCTGGACATCCTGAAATCGATTGACAAACACAAAGTTTTCATATCCATCGACTTTTGTCTGGCATTTCAATCCCAGTCGTTCTTGACGCTCTTTTTCTCGAAGAAGGGCTTCCTTAACAAAAGGCAACATCGGCAGCATTCGATTTCCAGCTTCTGTTTTCGGCTCATGAACCGAAAGGCTACACCTGTCTATCTCTGTTCTCTTGTCAAAATAGATTAGGTCGTGATCGATTATAATCATATCACCATCAAAATCTATATTACGCCAAGTTAAGCCACACAATTCAGAAATGCGTAACCCTGTTCCCAACAAAACTATGAACAGGTTTCTCCATGCCTCATTAGCCTCTACGTTGTCCAGATAATCAAGAAAAACACATTGCTCTGGAACAGTCAGCGCCTTCCTAGTCATTCCCTTCCGGACTCCATTATTTGTAGCTCTCTTAAACTGTTTTAACGCCCCAAGCGCAGGATTAGAAGGGATAATCCTGTCATCCACTGCCAAACCAAATATCTGGGTGAGCAAGTTCTGTAGATTGTCCATCGTGGACACTCCCATAATGCCTTGGTCGATCAGCTTATTATAGAAATCCAGAATATCCGATTTCCCAACATTAGCTACGACAGTTCTACCCAGTACAGACGGCTCAATAAAATGTTCATACATATAGGAATAATTGGACTTTGTGTTGTCCCGGATTCCAGCTTTCACCTTTATCCACTTCTTATACATCCCGTTAACTGTGATTCGACTATCCCTATTGCTAATGGCTGTATGAAGCTCTTTAAGTGCACGTTCTTCCTTTTCCCGGAGTTCCGGAAGAGTATTAGCATAAACTGCTTTAGGCTTTTCAGGGCCGTTGTATTGGGCTTTTGTCGGTCTCCAAACAAGAATTCCATCCGGTCGGATGGTCTCTCCAGATTGAAGTTTAGAACGGATGACGCTTAATTCTTTTTCTGTATAACGTTTTGTTTTTGACTGATTGCCCTTATTCTTTTTACCTCCTGTACCATTTTCAGCGATCATTTTTGCCATTGGCCTTACCTCCTTCAAGAAGAAGTAGGTAAACTGTAAGCGAAGGTATTCTATCACAAAAACAGTTTTTTTACAAGAGGATCAAAGTCTGATGTGTGCTTGTTGTCAGAAACCCGAACGGCACGCTTGTTTGATATATTCATCAAATAACTCGCGATTTATCAGCCTCTTCTTTCCTACGCGAAAGCTAAAATGAGTGCTTCCGGAATCAATTAGCTCTATAATGGAATGCTCTCCAATGTTGGAATATTCTGCGGCCTCCTTTACTGTAAGATTCGCTTTGCGCCAGATTGGAATATCATTTCCTTGATCAATCGCCATTTCTCTTGCCATTGTTACCCCTCACTTACACTTTTCCTGTTTCTTCTGAATATTTCCTTGTCTTCTGCGAGACATTGGATTCATCAAAGGATTTCTTTGTTTCTTCTATATCTTAGACTCAGTCAGTCATGTTTTTCGCACATATCGTTCCATTCTTTGATTGCTTCAGCTTCATTACTGAAGATATCTGCCCCCATAAACCACTTACAGCTTTCATTCAAATTTGTACAGCAAATTCGTGATTCTTTCCCTCGAAACCCCACTCGAAATAGCCTGGCAGGGCTCCCACATGCTGGACAGGCACTAATCTCCTCCAGCAGTTCATTATTCACGCGATAATACTTCTTAAAATCATGCTTCTTCGGTGGGATCTTATTCTTGGGCTGAATATAAACCTTCTTAGGCTTCCATTCCGTCTTTAAATAGCCCTCGCTGGAATAAAAGCTGTAATAAAAAAGCTTATAATACTTCACATACGCCTCAATATAGATGGCTCCAACCACGAACGGAAGTCGGCGGTCATCAGAGTAAACGGCAATCAGGTCAGCCATCGTTTGATTCAGGTTTTCTTTTATACACTGAGAGAGATGTGTTACTCCGAGCTCACGTAGGCTTAAAAACTGTTCCTGCGCGATCTGATCCAATGCGCCCGCTTTCAGTTTCTCATGGAGCGAAACAGGAATATAATCGGAATCACTGATAATCAGATCCCCTAACGTGGACGATGAGATATTCGGATCACGACCCACGATTCTTCTCCCTTTTGTGGTTATTACCGTGTAACTGGGTAAAGGCCACTGAAGGATTGAGGCTTTCTCATCTGGCTCCGACTCGTCTGGAAGAGTTTGACCTCCCCTGTAATTTGGGATAAAACTCAATCCGTTCAGAGTTTCAAGCTTATCTAACTCTTCTCGAAACTCATCCAATTTGTTTCCCCTTCCCATTTCTCGGACGAAACTCCGATAATCGTTAATATTAAAAGTCGTATTTTGTTTTTTGTCAATTTCTCCCTTAGGCAAAGCGCTTCTTTCGAAGCATTTATATTATAGTGCTGTTTTTGTTTTTTGTCAATATCGCTTTCGTAACTTCAACAAAAAAACCTCCCCAAACGGGGAGGTAAAGCATATCGATGGTTTTCTGTCAGAACGGAAGTTCTTCGTCATCGTCCATTTCTGAAAACGTGGTAACGCCTGGAACCATGCTAGGGTTACCGGCATAGTTGTTCGGCTGAGGCTGTCCATAGGCATTCTGCTGGGAGCCATAGTTTCCCGGCTGCTGTGCAGGCTGCTGACCACCAGCCGCGCCATTGGTCTTGTCCTTGACATAAAACGGCTTACTGACGGGCAGGTTGCACTGCTTTACATCCGACGCCTTGTGTTTGCAGCTGTAGTGAATCACCTGATAGCCGTCACAGGAAGCCTGAACACTCATCCCACTGCTTCCATCACGCCTATAGAAGGTTTCCATCTTGAAATCCTTAAGGAGAATAGCAATCACCTTGGTGCTACTCGGCGTTTTCTCAAGAAACCGCTTGGCATTATAGCCACCGAGAACTGTGCTGACGCTTAAGACGTGATCAGGGCGAACCATGTGCTGCCCGAACATCTGGCTAACGAACTGGTCTCCCAGCACGAGATCCATGTTAATCCCGACACAGAGATTCCCGTTCTTTGATACGAACTTCTCGAAAAACAGCTTCTCCATGTTTACAGAAAGAAGTACTGTCATCTGAAGATCTTCCAGTCTTCCGGAAGCAGGCGGCGAGCAAAGAATCTGCGTGTAGTGCACGCTCTCCTGCTGACCACCATTCCCCTGCTGTCCCTGATTCTGTACTGGTGCATTGTTTCCGGGCTGGTTCTGCATCTGACCATTCCCCTGCTGCGGGGGATAATACTGGGGCGGCTGGGGATAACCGCTCTGAGTCTGCCCATTAATGCTCTGATTGGGCCTAGGCTGCATGGCAGGCTGCATCGGTGCTCCATAGTTCTGCGGCGGCTGAGGCTGGCCGTAACCATTGTAGTTGCCGTTCTGATTCTGATACTGATTCATTGTGGTGTCTCCTCCTGTGATGTTTTTGTACAAAAGATTTAGATAGCAACAGTCGTACCTGTGAGCTTGACAGGGATATGATCTGCGATATTTGCTTTCCTGCGGAACTGATATGCGATATTGCTACGTGCCTTAGCTACGCTTGAAGCCCTGGTCTGAGCTTTGTAATTGTTTGCTACAACGCGGTCAAAGATAAGGACCGCGCCTTCATACTGATACAATCGTCTTTCGTCTTTGACCTGGTTCATGTTGTTCTCCCTTCCGCTAATTAAACTGGCAGACTTCATTGACTGAAGTCTGCCACCATCTTTCATGATAGTTCTGCATCGGGAAGGTCTTCTCCCTTCCTACTATGCAACTAATTCCTATCATCGTAATTAAATTATATATTGTTTTTGTTATAATGTCAATTTTTGAGAAGTCCGGACAAAAAAGCCAAATCTTAACTGTGGTTATACAACTTATACCCAAGTGACCAGACTGACTCTGTCATTCCTGGCGCTTGCCCCTCCATGGATTCCCGGATCAGCTCCATTTTGGCGTCCAGGTCATCGATCATGGAGAGAAGCATGGCTTCAGCAGTCTTCGGAACCACGGCAGCACCATATTCCGGCTTCCCATGATGGGAAAGCAGCATGTGCTGCAGTAGCAAAGACTTTTCCTCGCTGATACCGATCTCCTGACTGACTTTAGCAATTTCAACTGCACCCATATATAAATGACCAAGCAGATATCCGGGAACGGAATAGTCTGTTACCAGTCCGACTGGCGACAGCATGTACTCTTTCGCTTTCGCGAGATCATGGCAAAACGTTCCCGCCATCAAGAGATCGCGATTAACGAACGGATAAAACCTGGACATGTAATCCGCATGGCACATCATAAAGTACGTATGCATCAGCAAGCCGTAACGAAATGCGTGATGAACAGACTTTGCGGCAGGAATGAAGCTCAGCAATTCGCGATTTCTGGCCAGCATTTCTACACAGAGCTGCTTGTATTCCGGATCCTGAATCGTTTCGATCAGGTTGACCATCTGAGTATAGGTCTGTTTCGGGTCGATGGGAGCAGACGGAACCAGGGCATTCATGTCAATCGGATCCCCTTCCTTCGCCGCTCGAATCTGTGTCACGGTAATCTGTTTCTTGCCATTATAATCCGACACAGCCCCGCGGACCTTGACCGGCTTTCCCGCATTGGTTGCATGCAGATTTCCGTCATAATCCCAGAAGATGCCTTCAATCTCCCCGCTTGCATCGGCAAGCCTGAATGAAAGGAAGCTTTTTCCGTTCTGCGTGGTCTTGGGGGTCGGACTTTTCAAAAGAAAGAACCCTTCAACCGCATCATCCACGGCCATATCCCGAACTTTCTTCGTCATGTATTTCTGCATTGTTCTCTCCTTATATTATAATAGTATAAATCAGTTGTACGTCTTAAGGCCAACTACCGCTTCTGCGTCGCTCTCAAACATGATCCAATCGGCACCTTTCTTTTCCGCAAAACGGAAACACGATTCCAAATCCACGGGAAGGTTTTCCTCCAAACCTGTGATCGGAACGAAGTATCCGACTGTCCCGAGCCATCCCACAGTTTTGTCATATGAAATGACCGATTCGATGGATCCCATGTTCAATGCATCGAGCGTTTCGCCCGAGAGATGGGCAGTTGACAGTTCAAGCATCACGTGCTTTGTCATATTGAACCTCCTTTTGCCCGAAGGCAGCTGTATGCAGCCTGCTTGCGAGCAGGGTATATCGGATTTCCTGAGTGTTGTTCGCAACGGCCATCCGCAGCGCATCCATTTCACCGATGAGACAGACATTAACCTTGGCCCTGGTAATGCCGGTATAGACAAGGTTCCTTCTCAGCATACTTGGGTGAGCCTTTGAGACAACCTCTATCACGCTTTGGTATTCACTCCCCTGGCTTTTATGGACTGTGGTGCAGAAAGCATGTGTAACATGTCGAAGATCATCCTGGGAATACTCGATCAGGGTGTCTTCTCCATTCCATTCGATACTGGCATAATAATTGAAAGTATCCGGATCATCTGAATCCGGCCGTCTGGTTATTTCACGAATATGCCCGACATCCCCGTTTTTTGGACCGTCCTCGGTGTTTTTCAGCTCCATCACCTTATCGCCTTCGCGGAAAACGGTCTTGCCAACTTTTATTTCCATTTTCCCAATAGCCGGCGGATTGATTCTGCTCTGCAGTTCGGCATTAAAGCGGTCAACACTGATGGGCGTGTTATTTCTCTGTGGATTAAGCAGAAGCACTTTTTCATCGCCATAAGCCTTTACACATTTAGTATACATGCTGCAGGCGGCTTTGAAAACCTCTTCTTCATTTTGACATTGGACAAATCTGAACGTGTTTCCGAACCGAAGGTTGGCGTCGCCATTGTTGATCTTATGGGCGTTTATTATGATAGGATTCTCCTCGGTCTGACGAAAGATGACCGTCAGCCTTGTTGTCGGAACCACTTCTGAGCGGATCAGATCTGCCAGGACATTCCCACAGCCAACGCTGGGCAACTGGTCAATGTCTCCGACAAGAACCACTCGTGAGCCTGATTTGATTCTTTCGAACAGAATGCACGCAATCGCCTGATCCATCATGGAGGCTTCGTCTACAACGATAAGGTTTCCTTCCAGCATGATTGTCTCCTGGCCATCGTAGTCGAATTCCTCTCCCTTCCAGCCTACGGCACTATGAATAGTTTGGGCTGGGAACCCGGTTGCTTCCGACATGCGCCGGGATGCTTTCCCGGTCGGGGCAAGGAGTATCGGTTCTGATGACGCGCCGAAGATCATTTGATGTACAGCAAGAATGCATTTTGTCACGGTTGTTTTTCCAACTCCTGGCCCACCTGTAATGATGGTAAACGGATACTTGAACACATTTCGTATTGCATCTCTCTGGCACTCTGCAAAACTGACGTTTTCTGCCTCATAGTCTGCTATCAGAGAATCAATCTGAGTAATAGGCTTTCCTCCGCTCAAGATGAGGCGAAGGACATTCTGGCTGATTGATGCTTCCTGTTCATATCGTTTGGGCATATAAATGAAATTGTTGGCGCCGCGAAGCTTTTTCTCGCGGAAAGCTTTGCGAATAGCATCGGCACACTTGACGCTGCTGCAGGAAGTAAACTTCACCAGTCCCGCAAGTAAATCATCCTTGGGAAGGCAGACATGTCCTGACATTGCCGCGTCATCCAAGACCTTACAAATTGCGGCAACCAGGCGGTTATCACTGTCCATGGGATACCCCAAAGATATAGCGAGCGCATCGGCTCTGTCAAAACTATATCCGGCAATTGCGCCGCACGGCTCATAGGGATTGTTTCTGAGTTCCTTCTCAGCGTCCGGTCCGTACCGTGCGATCAGCGCATGGAGTGTTTCCCCGCTCAGACTGATACCAGCTTTGGCGGTCAGTTTCAACAGCTCCCGAGCAATGCCGTTTTCCTTCATTGTCTGCTTGAATCGCGCCAGAATTTTATCGCTGATCATAGGCACCTCCAGCAAACGTTCCGGATTGTTCTCCACGATCTCCCATGTACTGTTTCCAAAATGCTTCCAGACTGCCTGGGCTTTTGCTTTTCCGATTCCGCAGTGCAAAGCAGTGAAAAAAGCAATAACCTCTGTTTTACCTGTCGGTTTTGCCTGTTCATAATACGCTACCTTGAACTGTTTATGCCCGCTTTTCTTATTCACCTCCCAGTCCCCGGTCAATTTGACCGGAACATTTTTACTGTCCGGCAGCATACTTCCAACCGCCGTAAATTCCTTCTGCGTGTCGTAGTTTTTGAAGCGAAAAACACAAAAGCTTCTATTTTCCGACTCAAAAGTCTTGTATGTAAAGGTTGCGAGGATTTCTTCATGCTGGTTTGCTGTGATCATCCCCATCAGGAACTCACCCCGATTCTGGGGTGAGTTCCCGTGGAGGCTTTTGACCGTACCATAAAAGCACACCTCCTTAAGCCTATCTATTGACAGAAAAACGTGTATATGCGCTATTCTTTTTCGTTGCCGCCCAAGCCTCAGGATAAAACTGCTTCAGCTTTTTGGCATCGATTGTGGTCTTGTTGATCGCTGTATTCTTAATTGTGATTTTCGTATCGCCGGCCGCATTCCGGAAAATACCGCATTGAGCACCCTGAAGGGCTTCCAATATCTCCAGCCTGGCCACATCTCTGAACTGCTCCAGATTATCCAACTCGGTTTTCTTGGCTGCGTAGTCTTTTTCGGCAGCTAACAGCGTATCCAGCTTTGGTTCCCACTGTTCATACGACAGCTCCTGGGGTGGAATTGTCGGATCACTCAGCGGAGAAGGCTCAAAACGAAGCTTGACAGCCTTGTCTATCTTTGGATCTTTGGATGCGTTTGGTTTGACTCCATTCACGATATAAGAATCCCAGAACCATTTTTCGTTCTCCAGAATCTCATCTTCAAACGACTGATCGCGCTCGATGAAGTTATGATAGAATTCATCGATGTACGCTGACGCAATATATGTTCCGTCAAGATCAAGGTCAGCTACCGGAATCATTCCAATATAGGCGCCCTCAACGCGAGGGTCATTAAGCACAGCCAAATACTGATGACACTGGCAGACATAATTGGCCGGGATTTTGTTGCCCATCCACTCTCCTTCCTTTCCTCTGGCTGCCGTTTTTGCTTCGAAGATTGCCAGATTTCCGGATGGCATGGACAGAATCGCATCGATATTTGCAGTAGTATTCGGATAATCCTTATGACGGAACATCCTGCTTTCTGGGATTCGCTTGGCCCCTACCAGTCTGCAGAATGTGTCGATCACCGTATCTTCCAGGAAGTGCCCTCTGTCAAAAATGGCTTGTTTACCTTCTTCACTGATGAATTCAGGGTAACCAAGCTTTTCATACCATAGGCCTTCCTCGCTCTGATATGGGTTACATCCCATAAGAACAGATGAGTCAGATCCTCCGATCCCGATATGCCGCAATGCCTCCCAGTCGTCAGTAGTCACGAATCTCGTGTCAAAAAGGACAACCGTATTTGGCCATTCAATTCTATCTTCAGCATCATTTCCATCGTAGAGTATATCTACGACTTCAGCGAGTTCTGCTGGAACCATGTCATCAAATTTCTTTGTGGAAAGATCGAATACCGTCTTTGCGATCTTTGCGAATGTGGCGCCACGAGTCTTACATCCTTTCAGGACACAGTCGTCCAAGGCTAAATTCAGCTTATCTGTTCGCTCATGGATCAGAGCGACTGTGCTTACCAGCTTCGGATAAATCTCCGGATGATAAAACTGCGGGATTCTGGTATCAATGTTACACTCAAAGTACATGATCAGTCCTCCTTCTTGCGAGAATCCCCGAAATACACGTTTTCGGCAAGAATCTCAGCTTTTTCATGTCTGCCTCCGTCTCTGTCCGTCCAGGAGTGCATTTGCAGACGGCCTTCGATTATGATCATGCTTCCTTTATGGAAAAACCGCTGAACAAATTCAGCAGTTCCCCTCCAAGCAACACAATCTATGAAGTCCGTCTTTTGCTCATTTTCCCGTCCGGAAAAATCCCGGTCACAGGCAATTGTAAATGTCGTCACCGGCACCTGCGAGGGTGTCGTTCTGAATTCGGGCTCTCCTGTAAGCCTACCCATTAAAGACACTGAATTAAGCATTCTTTCTTCTTCCTTCCATTGCGTTCGTGCTTCCGGCTCAGTCGAGGTCAGCACCTTTTTTAAGCTGCTGCCTGAGTCTGTCCCCAGGCAACCGTGCCAGACACATCGTCTTCAGAAAAGTCTGTCCGAATAATCCTCGCCAAAGACTCTTCAAGTTTTGTCATCACCTTTTGGCTCGCGTCGCAGCGTTCAGCTTCAGAAAGAATTTCCGTCATTCCGAGATACAGGTCGTGGGCTGTGATATACATTTCCCCCAACGCAATACGTCCTATCTCTTCCAGTGCGGCCTGGCCGTACTTGGGCGAGATATGATATCGATTGCACAGGCGGATGCAGCAGTTCTCCGGATTATAGATCTTGATGCCCGCCAACTTTGTGATCACTCTCGTGACATCCTCGAATTTGGCGAAGATGTTGTCAGCGCCTTCTGCAAAGAGCTCCAGCCCATCCTTGTCCTTAGCATTACCTCTTCGGAGATGCTTGATCTTGATCCCGTCAACAAAATGCAGCGGTGTACCGTTTGGCTTAAAAAACACCGGGTCCAACGAAGCGGCGCTCGCGGCGGTGTCCGAGCTGTAGAAGTCAACTCCCGGCATAAAGTTCACCGCATACTGTGATCCGTGCCCTGCTTCGTTCAGAGCCTTCTGGTACATGTCGATCAGTCGGTTCTGGGCGTTCGGCAGTTCCCATGTAGCTCTTGTGAATCCATGAGAATTGTAACCACCGGTCATAACCGCTTTGCCGAATCTCTTGGTAACGGTATCCGCGGTAATATCCAGCAGACTGGAAATCGGCATCGCCATATACCCGCCATCCGCTCCACTATGAAGTCCGCTGAGTTTTCCATAGCGGATCAGGCCGAGCGCGGTACCTCTGGAGGTTTCAAATCCGTTGTTCATCGTCTCGCAGTACTTCAACCTGGTCATCTGCCCTAGAGAGTTTCCGTTCAGTCTGGCTACCCGGTGGAGTCCGCTGACTGCCGTATCACGAACAAGTTCGAAACTCTGCCCGTTCCGGTACACTCCCGTATAGATCAGGAGCTTTGTCCCAAACTGGGCGGTCTCTTCAACGAGGCTGAGATTGTCCAGATGATACTGCTGGACCTGTGTCTGCAGAAACAGCGGACGATCATCAATAGCCTCAAGTCGGATCTCTCTGGCTGTGATTCCGTGAATCCATTCGGAGTTCTTTTCCATCTCAATCACGCTTTGGATCAGGCTGTTTTCGTTGTCTCTCGGGAAATACTCCTCCCACGAATCCTTCTGTTTCCGTTCCTGCACATTCATTTC
>JBGUNA010000085.1:0-67530 GCA_045117135.1 Candidatus Limivicinus sp.
AGAAGAGGCTCTGCCTCCTTTTGCGCGTTATTTTCAGATTTTATTTTGAATCGAATATTCTGCTGCTTGTGCAGTAGACACTATTTAGTAATTCGTAATTCCCGAATATTTTTAGATATCGCATCAAAGGAGCACAACGATTCCTGCAATAATTTCCGCCCCGGCGATCCAGATCAGCGTCAGAATTCCTCGTTTCTTCAAAATCTGCGGCCAGGTCTGCACAAATGGGATTTCCTCTGTTCCGGGGATCACCCAGAACCTGCTGTGTCCGACCCAGAGTCTGTCGATCACGATCCCATCGTACCAGTTCATGACTTCGAGGAAGATGAGCGCCTGCAGATACGCTGTCCAAAAGCTTTGTATACCGTTCCAGACGCGAATGATCGAGATCAGAGCCGCCGCCATGACTGCGAAGAATGCGGTCATAAAGAGTTTCCGCTTCTTCGCCACCGTTTCCCGGTCTGTCAGTCCCAATTCATAGGCTTTCTCCTGGACGGGCTTCGGGTAGAAATATAAACCGTTCAACGCATTGTTTCCTACCGCGATCTTCACCATCAGCGTGAACAACGCACAAAACAGGACCAATTGAAGGATGATCATGATTCCTCCCTGGCATTCTCAGGCTGCCTTTTCCTGCTGACCAGAAAGCCCTGTTCATCTGTTGATGTTTCATATTCCTTTGAGATAGGATTATCGCTTCCCACAATGAGGTAGTCGCATACATCGCTGTTTCCACAGGTACCGCATCGGATCAATGTCCCATGGAGCTCGCTGATTCCGAAAAAATCACTGTTGCACAGAAGCGGAAGGACATGAAGAAGCCCATGCTTTTTGGCGAATTCCGCGTTCGGGCACTGTGTGAAGCTGTAGCTTGCCGCATGATGCTCCTTATCATAGGGGGCATCAATATTGACGAACCCTTCCGAATATCTGAGTATATCTCTGCGGTCCTTGTTTCCGGATTTCCGGAATATTTTATCGATCAGCCACATGTGAGAAGGACGGTTTAGATTAAAGACCCTTCCCAGCTTTGTAAAAGGACCCATGAACAGGTTCTGTACAAAATCCTGCAGTTCGGAAACCGGCGGCTGATCCGGCAGCGCGGGATAGAGAGCGAATATCAAAAGGCCGCCGTAGATCGCCTTCGCATGTCCGTTTTTAGATCCGCCGTAGTTCGGCAGATCCTGCAGATAGTTCCGGTAGTTCGCCTGCGTCTGTTCCCAGATCTGATTTGCCTCAGTTTCTCCGTAACGGTCTTTCAGCCAGCTTTTGATCGGTTCTCCGTAAGGAAGCTGTTCAATCGTCATATGGCGAATCATTGGTCCATCCTCCATTTATATTGCTTTTGCCCCTTTCTCCTTCAGCAACCGGATCCATTTCCTCTGTCTGTGGACATAAAAGGCGTCTGCCCAAAGCCAGACGAAGGCTTCGCTATGTACTGCAGTGTTTCCGGCCTCTGCAGCTTTTCAAAGACCACCTCCCGGGAAGCCGAAAAAACAGAGCTTTTCCTGACAATCATCTTGGCTATTCCTCTACGGTCATTTCGTATATTTTTTTATAAGCCGAACCATCATATTCCAGCCGTCTTTTCCTTCCTTACAAATAGGGAAGACCGGGTAGCAGTGGAACATGCCCTCACCGACGATCATTTCATAATCGACTCCGTATTTCTTCATAGCAGCCTCAAAGGAAGGGGCACAGGCATAAAGCGTCTCATCGCTGCCGTAGATGAAAGTGGTTTTCGGACAGTTCGTAAAATCGCCCTTCTGCAGCCAGATCATATACTCCGGGACACTATCATCCCCATACCGCATGATTTCTACAGCTGTCTTCATGTACTGCGCCGGAATCGCGACATCCTTTTTATCCAGTTCCAGCATCCGCTGCCATTCCTCGTCCGTATCCACACAGGTACCCGGAGAAATTGCCATGATGTAACCGGGCATCGGTGTATCTCCACGGCCGTCGTTGATATACGGCACCATGCCGAGAGCCAGGTTTCCACCGGAGGACGTTCCTAGCACAGAAATATTCTCCGCCTTATACTCACGCAGCATGACCCGATAGGTCTCATGAATCATCTCATAAGCCCTGGTCAACGGATAGTCCGTACAAAGCGGATAGTAGGGGACGAACACATCCAGCCCAGTTTCCTTCGCGAATCGAAGCGCTTTCTTGATGGAACCTGGTCTTGGAGCGCTGATCATGCCTCCGCCGATCAGGAAGAGATTACCCCGCTCTGTTCTTTTCTTGTGTATCAGTTTCAGGACGGGGCAGCCCATGATTTCAATGCGGCTGATATCAAACGCATCGTCTTTAAGATCCGGGATTCGGTTCTTTGCATTCTGCCTTATCCGGTTTTCCAGAAGCTCTTCCGTACTCATGCCGGTCCACATTTTTTTTATGTTCGCGGCTTTTACCAACCGTTTCAGGATTTCATATTTAACAGACATAAGATTTTCACCTCTTCTCTCGGACACCGAAAACAACTGTCAATTCTGGCAACTGCTCGATGCCACCATTTGTTTGGGTTAATATTTCTTCATATCAGGTTACTCCTTCTCAAACTCGACGTAGGCCACAAAGAACCTATCGCCTTCAGACTTGATCTATGTATCCCCCGTTATCCTTCAGATGTATTTCCAGGCATCCTTTTCAAGCTTCCGATAATTCGGACAATCAGCTCGATGTGCCTCGAAAAACTTCTTCAGACCTTCATTCAGCGCCGACATTTCTTCCGTGGCGTTCAGTGCGTGGTCAGAAGCGCAGATCTTTCCTATAACGGTAGCGCACATGATCTTATAGACCGGCGTCTGTACTTCCTGCTATGGTAATCTTTGTCAGGATCAGGAAGGATCTCATGGCCCGCATTTTCGATAGCTGTATATCCTTCAATATTGGCGTCGATGATCTGGTTCAGATAGGCCTTGTTGTTTTTGATCCGTTTCAGATCGCCGTCACAGTAATAGCAGGCAAAGGCAACCGGAGTAACAAATGCCGCATGGCATAGGAGATAGTCTCCCATGTTCGGCTGATAAGTCGCTTTTACTTTTGTCCCCGCAAAAATCTCCCGGATCATCTGTTCGTTAGAACGGACATTCTTCAGCTGCCCGATGGTGATTTTATGGAGGGATATGGAAACCACCTGGTCTTTCTCTCTGTGCCCAGCTGCCATACTGAAGCCAAACAGCACATTTTTTCCGGGAAGCTTTTCAGCAAGCTCTTCAGGCGAGAGGTTATTCCCGACAAAAGAGATGTTCTTCGAGCCATTGGCTGCAAGATCGGGTATCAGACTTTCGATCTGCGTATACCGCATCACAACAAAGATCACATCGTAAATGTCATCTGTCTTCAGTTCCCGGATGACCGGGATCCGGTATTTCTTCTTACGCGGAGCGAAGATCGGATCAATGACCAGACCGTTCTTTTCCAGTGTATCCGCCCATTCGCCTCGCGCCAGGATCGTAACATCTCTCCCGGAGGCGAATAGGTCAGCAGCCAGATTCGAGCCGATCACCCCGGCACCGATAATCAGGATTCTCATGCGTCCTTCCTCTGTATCAAACCTTTTCAGTTCCATTGACCAGCTTCAATGCGCATACGAGATACATCAGCAGCCACCCGAAAGATTCGAAACCAGAGTCCAGGCCTTCCGCGATATAATTCATCAACTGCCCGAGAAGCGAGATAATGACCGGGTTGCCGATCAGGGCGATCTTCCCGACCGGGAGTTTTCCTTTAATGACTAATCCGATCCATGCGATAGCTGCGAACACATCGCAGATCACAAAGCCAAGCCCCAGCGGTACCGCAATGCTTTTCAACACACGGAGGACCATGTCTATCGATGTCTGCAGACTGCCGGTTGCTTCCATTCCCGCATTGAACACAACTGGCAGCATACAGATTCCAATATGAATGAAGGCAAAGTACAGGATCCCACCCCAGTTTGCGATCATAAAGAGCTTATACAGTTTGCTTTCCGTAAGGCTGTATTTTTTCTCCATGACCTTCATCAGTTCTGTTGCTGCCACCGCAAACAGGGCAGCGCAGATAAAGCCGAGGACAGAAGAGACTGCATACCGCCAGTCCGGCACCACATTCGCCGTCATACCCATATAGGCGTCCGGGGAATCCGAAAAGCTGAATGTGCCAAATCCGAGGAGATAATCTCCGATCATTGCCAGCATCATGGCATATACACAGAACAGAATCTTTTGCCTTGAAGTCAGCTTTTTCATCGTGCGTTCCTCCTGATGGCCGAATCATTTCTGATTCCATATTCATTGATTAACATATGAAATACCTCTTATATTTGTTAATAAAAACTAACCGTTATGCAAAAAAGAGAATCAGACTTTTCCTCCGGACTCACTGTTCGCAGGAACCTGTTTTGGTTTTACTCCAGGCGTTAACCGCTCTGGTTTCATGGTATCTTCCGGAATCGCCCAGGCGTGGCTTAAACGCTCACAACTATGAGTACGGCCAGCCAGAATGTACTGATTGACCCAGCGGACCGAAACATCCCATTTTTGGGCAGTCTCCTGAACTGACAGGTATCCTTTCAATTCTGTACCTCTTTTTCTCCCTACAACAAGTCTCTTAAGATGAATCAACAAACTATAATTAGGTTATTCTAACCTGGCTTTATATTATATTCCATTCCCGGAATAAATCAAGAGGGAATATAAAGAAAAGGGGCTGATTCTATAAGATCAAACCTCGCTCATAATGGCAACAGCGCAGGGGATCCGGCCCATAGCCATAGTAATCATAACCGGCTTTAAGAAGAGGCATGACACTCTTTTTAATACGGGAAAAACTACTTCTTACACTCCTACAGTTAATCCCTCTGTTAATTATAAAATTCCGGACAGAATCAGTGAATAATCATGAAATCAAAGATTTTCGGGCATGAAAAAACCCCGGAAATGGCGTATTTCCAGGGTTTTTCGCATCTTGCTGTTCTCGATTAACGCTTGGAGAACTGAGGAGCACGACGGGCTGCTTTGAGACCGTACTAGGCCAAAAAAATGCCTGAAACCCTTGAAAACACTGGATTCTTGAAATCTTAACTGTTTTTTAGCCCAGTCCCGAAAAGCATATGAAATGCAGAAAGATGTGCGTATGAAGCGGCGGCTATCTCTGGACTGAAGGCGTCTTTCCGTGTAAACATAGTCCTTATTCAGTTCTTTTCCTGCTCCTCTTCCCGGTCAGAAGATGGCAGTTTCAACGCACTGTTCACTACAGATGAAAGCTGCTCAGGCTTATAATACTTAACCTTTGCATAGATGTCCATAGTGACCTTGCTGTTCTCATGTCCCGCCAGATATTGAACAGTTTTAGGGTCTACTCCGGCATGTATAAGATTGGTGATATACGTGTGCCGAAGTTGATGCGGTGTCACCTCAAAATCCAGGCAATAAACCAGATCCTCACGGTTGATGCATTTTTGCCCAAGTTCCGGTTTGAATTTTTTCTTGATCGCCTGACCATTCACATACCTCGTAAGGGTCCGTTCCTTAGTGCTGCGAACCTTGATATAATTCCAGATTCGGACAAACTGTGAATAGGACAAAGGCTCTCCATTGCTATCTGCGATAACATATTCCGAAATCGACCTCTCTTTTTCCTGCCTTAGGCATTCGGTCAGGCATTTCGGGATTGGGATATCTCTTTTTGCAGCTCGGGTCTTCAACCTTGTATTGATCACCGGGCGGTTTTTTTCTTCATGCCAGGCACGCCTGACTGAGATATAAGGGACAGCTACATCCAGAAACACGCAATCCCATTTCAGCGCCAGTATTTCTTCTCTGCGCATTCCGGCATACAAACCAATCATCACAAACACATATGGAGGAAGATTCCGTACTGTGTCCAGAAGCAGTTCTGTCTGTGCATCTGTCAGCGGCTCCCGTTCCTTAGAGGGTATTCCGCCTCGTGGATTCAGGTTTCTTGTCGGGTTGTATGAAATCAGGTTACTGTACTCTGCAGAGTTGAATAGACTCTTGACCAGCATATTCACTGTTGCATACGTGTGCGAAGATCTCTTGGCAAGCGGCACCATAGCCATCTTGATATCGTCCGCTGTGACATCTGACATATACATGTCTCCAAGCGGTTTGACTATGTATGTGTTCATAGCGTTCGTATAACCCTCAAGTGTGGTCGGGCTGATATGTGCAGACTGCATTGTCAGCCATTTTGAAGCATATTCTGCTACTGTGGGGTTCAACTTCCGAAACTTTGCGTCCTCAATCTCCTTGTATTTTTTCAAATACTTCGCCCTAGCTTCTTCCTCCGTTTTGGCAGATACACTTGTGTTTTTTCCTTCTTCATCTTTCATCTGTATCCGGTAATATTTCTTTCCCTTAACTGTCTGAACAGAACACCTGGGGATCCGGATCTCTTCCTTTTTCTTTGACATTGAGAAACCTCCTTCAAATCTATGGTAGTGTTATTTTTTCAAAAGCTCCCTTATGTATCAAGGATGTCACTTTCGTGTATAAAGAAAGAGCGAGGAAAAGACTCCCCGCTCTGATCTTTCGATGTTATGATATCTACATTCGCTCTACTCATCCCAGAGGGAAAAAGCGTCGCCCAAGGCATTGATCAGCTCTTCGGGCTTGTTGTACTTGACTTTGGCATAGATGTCCATCGTAATCTTGCTGCTCTCATGACCTGCCAGATACTGGACAGTCTTCGGATCTACTCCGGCATGAATCAGGTTTGTGATATATGTGTGCCGCAGCTGATGCGGTGTCACTTCAAAGTCCAGAGTATAGACAACGTGTCCGTTATTCCGTGCTTTCTCTCCGAGCTGAGGATAAAGCATATACTTTACATATTTACCGCCGACTTTTTTCTTAGCCGGACGTGGCCTGGCGGTCCGAACGACAATATAACGCCATAGCTGCTTGAACTGTGTATAGGAAAGCGGTTCACCGTCATTGTTCGCAATTACATATTCGGATTTGGACTCCTTTTTTGCCTCTCGAAGGCATTCTGCAAGGCATTCCGGAATCGCGATATCCCGTTTTGCCGCTTTCGTCTTCAGCTCTGTCATGATCACAGGACGGTTATTCTCCGTGTGCCAGGCTCTCCGGACCAGAAGGTAAGGTGTTTCCGTATCCAGAATAACGCATTCCCATTTCAGAGCCAGTATCTCTTCCCGACGCAGGCCAGCGTAAAGACCTATCATCACGAACACATAAGGGGGAAGGCCTCTTATTGCATCGAGCAGCTGTACGATCTGTTCATCCGTCAGCGATTCTCTGTCCTGCTGAGGTATTCCTCCGCCTTTTGCTGTCAGGAACCTTGTAGGATTATAGGTGATGATCCGGCTGTCTTCTGCAGAGTTAAAAATACATTTCAGCAGAATGGTGACAGACTTAAAAACTGATGCAGACTTGGTCGAGACGGGCACAAGGGCCATTTTAATATCATCTGCTGTTACTTCTCCCATGCGTTTATGCCCCAGGGATGAGATGATGTGTCGATTCACTTTAGAAGTATAGTCAATCAATGTCGTGGCCCTGATATGGGCTGACTGCATGAGCAGCCATTTCTCACAATAATCTTTTACCAATGGGGTATTCTGGACAGAGACATCACCTTCTACGGGACGCTGAGCAACATCCACCTTCTGGCACAACTCCTCAATGTCTTTCCCGTAGATGCTGACCCGCTTTCCTTCTTTATTCCAAATGCGAGCCCTGAGATACTCATGCCCATTAATCGTTACCGGGCTATAGTTGAAATTAGGTATTCTTCTTTTTGGCATAATGACAGCCTCCTTTCTTCGGTCGCGGACCTATTGTCTCAATATGCCTGCCGATGAATCAAGGATGTCACCTTCGAACCTGAACCCTTGTATATCGATTCCCGGTATTGATCTCTCGCGGCTTTGCCCTGTGTGTAGCACGGGCAATGTATTCCTGCAGGCTTTCCTCCGTAAAATACACACAGCCGTTCTCGACGTACTGAACAAAAGATATCTGTCCGCTTGTTCTTGCAGCATCCAACGTGGCTATGCTGATTCCAAGGAGTCCGGCTGCCTCTTTCCTGGTAAGCATTTTTTCCATAACTACTATCACCTCCATCATTTATGTACGATCCGGTCATTGCTGACCGGATCACAGTTTTCAGGGAGCCTCCACGCATTCCGGAATATCCATTCCCAGACTTTCGCGAATGGCGTCCTCCACACCAGACATTTGTTCCGGAGTGATCTTGCCGATATAACGCTGTACACGGCTCTTATCAATTGTTTTGATCTGTTCCAATTCAACGATAGAGTCTGTAAACAAGCCTCTGCCTTTTTTCAGCAGATAGTGTGTGGGAAGATTCGGCTTCTTGAGCTTCGAGGAGAGAGGGGCAATAATTAGTGTAGGACAGTAGAAATTCCCGTCATTATTCTGAAGTACTAAAACCGGCCTAGTTCCCCCTTGCTCAGACCCTCGGAACGGATTTAGATTTGCAATATAGATATCACCGCGCCGGTAGACCCAATTCTTTCTCATTTCCGGCATATGCAGCCTCCTTAAAACTTCATAGGCAATGCAGCTTTCACACTGGATCCGTTATACAGATCCCAGGCTGCATGCAGGTATCTCTTATATCCTGCCATATGGCTTGTTATGGATCTGCCATCCCGGAAGATGGTAATTGGATCGAACTTCCGGAATCTCTGAATCAGGCGTTTCCTGTCATATTCACCATCATACAGTTCAACGAACCTGCACATGGCAGTAACAGTTTCTGCTCTCAGAGAATCCGGATCGCCATTCCATGCTTCCAGAAGAAGGGAAAGCGCCTCTTTATATTTCTCTGCTCCGACCCGCTGGAACTCATTGAAGGCAGTCGCCACACAAGCCAGACGTTTCGTTCCTCTCTGCTGATCCAAGTCCAGCATGAGGCCTGTGCTTTCAGTAGCTTTCAGGAAACTCATGGCGATAGGATTCCCAGAGTAGATCTCTGCTCGAAGCCTGGCTCCTGCTGTCAAGTCTGCCGATTCCCCGGTCTGCTGTGCAAAAAGCATTGCTTCGTCACTTTCTGTCATACCCATATAGACCTTGCACAGGATGGGAAGCGGTTTCCCACCATTTCTTTCTTCCCGAGCTGCAATCGTATGCTGCCCATCGAAAACATAGTAACGGCCATTTCTGAGGCTCACCTTGGGCTCATTGGCGATACGTTCATCAAAGGCTTTAGCGATACGCTTTGCTCTCTGAGGTTTCAACTTTCTCTGGTAAGTGCTGCGGGGAACTTCCAGCAGGTCGCTGCGGATGTACATTTCCTTATAAGGTTTCTCATTGATTTTCATTTTGTGCTCCTTCCTTTGTATTGCTGCAGGTACCGGATTCCTTCCTGTACCAGTTCTTTGATTTTCTTCTGGCAGTCCTTGGCGGCTGCCTCTTTCCTGTAATCGCTCAGACAGGTGTCCCAACGGAACATCATGCTGCCCAAAGCATCTTCCAGCTCCAGAATGATAAACTCTGTATCAACTACGGCCCTTGGAACACCTGAATCACTGGCCATACGATCAGATATTGCCTGAATGGATACAAGGCTTGGTTTGAAGGGTTTCGCCGTTTCATTCTTATCTGATAAATCATCCTGACCTTCACCAGCTTCATCCAGTTGTTCAGTTTTTTCGGAAGAAGTTGAGCAGGGATTTCGAAGCCGCTCTACCAGGACTTCGCGCTCTTCCGGAGATGCCCGTGCCAATGCCATGATGTCCTTGTCAGGGGGATGGATATCGCCGGAAAAGATCTCTTGCCGAATACCTGGAAGAACTTCCTCGGCAGCATCGATGCCCTTGGCAAACTCTTCAGCGCGGCGGACAAAACGTTCGTTGGTTCCGATTTCTCTAGCGATTCGTTCACTAGTCCTATCCGCTGACCGTGGTGGGACATTTTGTCCACTCACGGTAAATCGTCCATTTTCTCCGCGTGATTGCGAAACACCTGGTTCTTTCCCTAATCTGGCCTTTTCCGCTTCATACTGCTTTCCGATCAGGTATTTGCGCTGTGCCGGGGTCAGGTTTCTTCGTCCCAGCTGGTTCTTGCAGATCCAGGCGATCACCTCATAGCGATCCGAGAATTCTTTTTCATGGACTTGAAAAGGAATATCAGGATGATCCTGCAGAATACGGTAACGGTTATGTCCGTCGACGATAACTCCGTTCCAAATGATCAGTGGATTAATCACACAGCCGTCTGTGAGTATGTTTGCTTCAAGCTGCTCATATTCTTCTCTGGTAAGAGGCGGGATCTTCTCGGCAAATTCTTCGTCGATTTTTAAATCCATATATGTTTCCTCCTTTCGGCGGCATCCGCACCGCCTATGTAAAACGAACTGCCATAACTGAAACAGAACAGCAGTCCGTTATTTTCGTTTGATATGGTCTTTCCTTATTTGTCCTCGACACCCCAGGAAATTCGGGAATACATTCAGGTGTCCGGCAGCTTACCGGATCCATGGGCCGTTATACCCCTCCGTGGTTCTCACCGAGCCGCCCGGGGATACCCCAGTACGGAAGTTTCATCATACTGTGATGGTTCATTGCTATCCAGAAAGCTGTTCTGAACTTACAGGCCGGCTTTCGCTCCGCTCAAACTGAGCATCGTGGCGTTCACCGCTGATGTGGCTCCGCATCACAGGGTTGTACCTGAAGAATGCATATTCAGTTGTAAAGGTGCATCTGGTCCGAAGACCTCGTAACAACTCAGTTGTTACGAGTAGAATTCTATCGAAGAAAAGGGTGTTTGCCGTGGGCCCAGCGGGCCTACTTTATAGGCCTCGTGGGCCTACGTTTACAGATTCTGAGCAATCAGGGACAATTGAGAGATAACAGAAAGGACTTGGGTTCTTGTCATTTCCCGGTCAATGCTTTTTCCGGTCAGCAGGTAATCGGTACTGACCCTCAATACTCCTGACAGTTCAACGAGGATATCAATAGAGCACGCCTTTGCTCCACGCTCGATCCGGCTGACATGGTTTTTGTCAATGCCAAGCCTGTCTGCCAATTCTTCCTGCGTCATTCCTGCAAACTTTCTGCTTTCCTGGACTCTCTGTCCAAATTCCACCTGGTTAAAATACATATCTTTGTCCTTTCCGCCTGCTGCGGAGAGCAGAAGATACATTGCCAGGATCCGGACCGCCCTTAGCCGCCTGAAAAGGGTGCACTAAAGAAAGGGTACCGATGCCATATTTTGAAAATGAATTCTCAAAACCGCTGGCATATGTATCCTCAGCCCTTAATGCATGTCAGGCTTTCGATATTTTGTTTGTATGTATTTGCCGGGGAACTTGGAGAAAAGAAAATGAGGCCCCCGGCAGGAAGGAGTCCCAATCAAAAGATATGGTTATCCCTTCCGTGCCGGAGGCCTCTCAAGTAGTGTCTGGCTTAACCTTCCGGTTTATATATCTCGGTATTGACCTGGAGAAGGACTTATGCAGTCTGTTTCATCTCAGCCTTTCCGTCGGATGCCGCTTAATTGTATGTTCAGGAACGCAGTTCAGATTTTTACTGTTTCCTGTCCTTTCGGGGCGTAAACATCAATCCGGTTGTGGCGACGCCCCATCACCTTACGAACCGATACTGCAAGACAGCGCTTGCATTCAACCTTGATCATGCCTTCTGCATTTTTGAATCCAATCAGCTGGGTACCGCAATTGGGGCAGTACCAGGAGAATGGATACCAGGTATCTTTGCATTCATCCACTTCTGATCCTCTCTTTCTCTGATATCAGATGCCTACCGCAAGACGGTCTAAATTCTTATTGTCGCTGCGGCTCTGCGTTTTCAGAATGAGCGGTATCAGAACGGTTTGCCTATGTTCCATGCTCTGTGTGACATTTCCACATTTCTCGCATTCCATCCACCCGTCCGTCTCTTCAAGATACAGACCGCGGTTCACTGTGCCACATATCGGACAGCGTAAGTCGTATGACTTCATGGGTCAACCCCTCCCTTCGGGTTGCCTGAATATCAGGCAGATTGAACGTTGCAGCTTAAAGCGCCTTGATGACATGCTGTGCAATTCCCTGGACCGTGAGTTCCTTAACCAGGATCCGTTTGTTGGGATACCTTTCCTGGTTCTGATACAGCAGGATCACGGAGTGGGAATCCGGATCAAGTCCGCCGTACTTCTTCAGTGTATTGGAACCCGTTTCATCCAGTGCAACAACGATATCACCGATCATTGCTTCCGGCTGCTTTCTGATAACGACCAAGTCCCCGTCTTCAATGCCCGCATCCACCATGGAATCGCCTGTCGCCTTCAGGATGTAGAATTCACCTTTCCCGAAAAGGGACACGGGAAGGCTTACATACTCCTGAATGTTCTCTTCTTCCTCTTCCGGTGTTCCGCAGGGAATAGCCCCTACAACCGGTGCCGGAACAGTGTTTTCTGAGAACTTGCTGATCATCCGCGTCATGATGGTTCGAGACGCACCGTCGTAACGCAGCATACCGAGATCATTCATGGCAACCAGGTAGCGATAGGAGGTTGTCTTGGCAATTCCTACACCCTTGGCAATCTCATTCACCGAAGGGGCAGTGTGCCTCTCGCTATAGTACTGATCAACATACGCGCTGATTTCATTCATCAGCTGGTGGCTTTTGGATCTCATGGCGGTATTCCTTTCATCGAGTCTATCGAGAACGGTTCGTTCCAGATAAGGCTATTATACTCAGGATTTCGAAAAATACAATGGGTTCGAGATCGGTTTTTAGCCCGGCAGACCCTGTTGACGTGTTTTTGCGTCAACACAGGAAAAGAGGCCTCGGAGTTTGTGGCTCCGGGCCTCTTGGCATCACAATATGTCTCTGTCAATCGTCGAATATGGCGTCAATCATTTCCATTTCATCCACCCAGGAAGGATCATATTTGGATCCCTTTATTGGAGTACCGCAGTTTGGGCATGTGACATATGGCTTGTCGGCACAGTAACCGCAGGCAGAACATTCATACTCATCCTTGCGGAAGATATGAGTATGCTGGATCCATCGAGCTTTCCGGCTCATTGTGCCGCCTCTCTAAGCATTTCCCTAACTTCCATAAGCGCAAATCCCAGGATATTATCTCCCGTCCAGTTTGACGCATCAAAGCGCTTGTCGTCATTTAACCGGATCCCGCAGGCCCAGATCTTATCTGATCCCGCGCATTCTACAAGATATGCATCCCCGGTATCCAGGAGCTTCTGCTTCAAGTCTTCATTCTGGCTGAATTTGGCCATCAAGCCACGAAGCACAACCATTTGACGCATTCCAGCCCATACTGAGCCAATATACCCGGCTGCCTTGCGGCCAATGGCCTGCTGCGCCGCAGTATCTTCCGTCGCCAGCACGGCTTTGGCAGAGGTCTCATCTCCGAAGATCATGCATTTTCGATACATGATGCATTGTTCGACAGAAGAGAAGTGCATACCATCCAGATCAAAGGGCGATGTATACCAGTTGCTTAGATAGCCGTGTGGCTCTTCTGGTCTGTGGAAGAAATAAGCATCCACTTCCTGACCGGACACTTTAAGCTTATCCGGGATCTTTCCTGCCTTTTTAAGCGTATCTACGGTCTCGGCAAGCCATTCATGATAGTAGTCATAGCTATCCTGGGTCCACCAGTTCAGCAGATTGTTCAGCTGCTGAGCATCCTCCGCTGTACTTGTACATTTATATTGCTCCGGATCCCGGTTTACCGTCACAACATGCTTGTTATCAGGCTTGAAATCAATCCGATAAATGCAAACGCCTGTCCAGCTGCGGTGCGCGAAGAGCGTATCGCCCTCCATAAACCAGAACCATTTGTCTTCCATTTCCTGAGGGATGTTGCCGCGACGAAGCGCCGCCATCTGCTGCACTGTAAACGGTCGCTGGAAGATAAATGTATCGTGCTGTTCAGGCATATCAAGCCTTGTCCAATCGTTTCTGTCCGCGATCTTGTAGCGGGAAGCGCCGCTTCCCAGCAGAGCCTTGTGGCCGACCTCAATGTTCTCATCGCTCAGTACGGCAAACACGATATCTATGGACACATCTTTATGCTGGTCCAGGAAATCTCTGCATGCGTCGAATGCCTGGTACCAGGCACCCTGAACGGGATAGCCAAAGATACCGGCAGAGATAAGCGGAAAGCCGATGGATCGGCAGTTATTGGTCGCTGCCAGTTCGAGCGACTTATAATATGCTCCATAAAGCTGCTCAGGCTCCTTGTGCTTGCCGTCTTTCCATCTGGGGCCGACTGCGTGGATAATATATTTGGCTTTAAGGTTAAATCCGGGGGTAATAACGGCTGAACCGGTGTCGCAATGGCCGATCTTATTGCAGGCTGCCTGTAGCTGTTCGTATCCCGCAGCTTTGAAAATGGCACCGCAAACACCACCACCAGCCCAAAGGCCATCATTGGCAGCGTTGACAATCGCATCTGTGTCTAGATCAGTAATGCTGACTCTTCTGATCTCAATCGTGCTCATAGTTCTTTGTCCTTACCTCCTGAGTATGTTCTTGCCTTCAGGATAGCATTGGTCCGTTCATGAATGGTCGCTTATGAAGCGACTTATAGCGGAATTACTTCTTGAAAGAGGAATAGAAAATCTTTCCATAAGTATTATTGCTTGTGGAAATCAGATGATCTATCTCTTCATTAGACATGGCTTCCAATGCTTTCTCTTTTTCGTGTTTGGTCGGATAAACGGTTTGAAACACATCTACGCTTTGCCAAACAGGCTCTATCTCGAAAACCTGCCTCCAATCAGTATCGACAAACTCACGAAACATATCCCAGTATGTCTGCAAACGTTCAGGATGAATGGCAAAAATGTAAGAACGTTGTGTGCCCTTATGATATGTCAGTGTCAAGGCATAAGCATCGCCGAGAATCGCAATTAGATCAGCTCGGACCTTCAGCCACGCTGCATTGCTTCTTCGCCCTTTATGGCAATAGAAGACAACATCCTTGCCCATTTTATAATATGTCTCTATATCAGACGGGAAGATGTATTTCTCATTGTTTTTTGCTCTGGATGTAAGCCTAAAGCTTATCCCATTATCAGGATCCGCAAAAATTATATTCGAATTCTGAAGACAGATAGAAGATTCAGCAAACCACTGATCCCTCGTAATTGATCTCTCCTGAGGCGTTAAGTCTGTAAGGTCCAAACAGCTCGCATAATAAACCGCCCCTGGAATCAGATTATGAGCTTTGACCGCCATAACGGTGCTTTTGGGATTAGATTTAATTATTTGCAACTGGTCAAACAAATCCTGGTCTATCATCCAGGGTTCTTTCTCCCGATCAAGGTATTTTTTGAACTTACCATCATTAGAATTATCATTCTTAGTCAGATACCAATTAACTCCGATCTGGATTCCTTTTGAAGCCAGAAAACGGAGCAATCCGTACTTCCCATAATCGCCGATGTCACCAAGGTATTGATTCTTCATTAGACTAATTCTCTGCGGAATCCGTTTCTTCTTCCGGGTGGCAATAACCGTAATACCAACATTCGTAAGGGCTTGTGCATTGTTTCCCCGGCGCAATATCTATTTCTTCCGGTTCTTTCTGCATTCTGTTTAGATCCCATATGTTGTCGTTGACCCAAGTGGCGTATTTCATTGCTTTCTCAGTAACGTCATTGATCACAAAAGGATTGTTTTCATCTGGGCCATGAGTAACAATATAGACATTCCCAATCTTAAGCCTGCACCGATCCATAATGTAATACTGAAACCCGGCGTCTTTGATAAACTGCTCATATACAGCAGGTGCGTTTTTGACTTCGTAGAAATCATATCCTTGCTCAGTTTTACGCAACAAATCTACTGCGCAGTAGTTGTTGTAGTAGACAAATGCAGCTTCGCAGATAACCGGAGTTCCAAGCGCCAGATGCTCAGCAGTTTTTGCAACCATGGCTTTTGTATCAGGGAACTGTGTGCCAGGTCGATAAATCGTCATTTCCTCGTATGGTCCAAACATGCCCATGGCCTGATCGCCGAATTCATTTCCTGCATCAAGACTCTTTTGAACGGCAGGAGGAATGACTTTCATATTTGGCTTATGCTTGTCAAGCCAGAGCATCTTTCTGCACTGCATGCCACGCATGAAATCTGTTTTTGTTATACCCATAGGGCTTCAACTCTTTCATCAGTTTTCTTGATCGGGATCAGAACCATCTTCAATACCGCAACCTGCCTTGAGAATAGATATCATTTCATCTTCGTGTGTCTTATACATGGTTTCCTTCCAATAAAGGCTCGCTGGTTTGTCACCTTTTTTCTCGGTAAGATCGC
Organism: Candidatus Limivicinus sp.; assembly: GCA_045117135.1. Lineage (GTDB taxonomy): Bacteria > Bacillota > Clostridia > Oscillospirales > Oscillospiraceae > Limivicinus. Next base: position 16,292 of record JBGUNA010000085.1, read on the forward strand.
TCATAATCCTCAGTTTTATGCTACCTTTTGCTATCATCTCTCTAAATGTGCTCTTTTTGGCCTCCGGTGACATATTGGAAAACTTCGAGTTGACATTTCTTTGAATGATACACAAGTTGCCAAACTGATCCACGCCGTCCTTCCAGGATTCAAATGTTCCTTCAGATGGATTCTGGGGATACCAATGCTCGACCGAATTTCTAAACTCGAATACAAAGCCATCGTATCTTTTGCGGTTTGTATTCCAAAGAAGGAAGTCCAGATAATTGAAAACAATGTGCGGAGTATTGACTCCCATTGCGTATCTGCCTTCTTTGCATACATCAAAGAAGTTTTCTGTAACCGCCTTTTTTGTTATAGCTTCTGCCACTTCGCTATATTCAGCCATATCATCTGGCGAAAGCACCGTATGTTTATAATCATCCTCTGACAGCCATAGCAGGAGTTGTGTTATCCAGTGCATTACTTTCGGTGATGTATAGGAAACGCGCAGCGCTGATTGGATCATAATGTTGGTCTTTGTTCTCCAATCATTCGTACTACCCCATTCACGGAACCGGACAAAACTTGAATTCCGGTAATATGGTTTTTTCCTTGTCTGCTGACCGGAAACATCAAGGCTTTTCAGGCTCCATTCGCCATCGGAGTTTTCGTTTGCATACTCTCGTTTGACTATGTACTTGTCAAACAAGTATCTCGTTCTAAGCAGACAAACTATGAATTCTTTGGAGAACTGTGCACGATTGCTTGATATATGTCCTTTGTCAGTAACGCCATATTTAATAACACGAGAGAAGGTTTCCACGAGCTTTTTGTCATCCAGCAGCTCAGCTATAATCGCCGAAGTTCCGTCCTCGTGCCGGATGCTTCTAATGCCAATCAGTACTTTTAATGTGTGGATTAAAAAATATGGGAATTCAATTACGCTTTCGAATCGTACTCTAACATCCTCATCGATAAAGCCATCATCAGAATCGACTTCAAAATTCACATTGATGATATCGGTGATTTTGTGATTGATTCCTTCCAGCGAAGAGGCTTGCATCCCGGATCTGTATTCATCCCAATTGGCGGGCGGCATTCCGTTCCATTTAGCGCCAAAGAGTTTTTCCCTGACCGTATTGTTCTTGCTGATAAAGTGCATCTGGACATATCCTGTCATATCACTGCAGGCATCCCAGATTTTTGCAAAAACAGCTTTGTCCAAATCATCCAGAAGATAGCTCATAAGGGTGGCTTTCAAAATATCGTGCTGCTCGAGCTGCTCCCCGCGAGTATTCATAATCTCAAAATACCGGTTAAGATCGGTATTTTCTGGTACTTCTATCCGATATAAGACAACCTTTTCAAGCTTTTTTAGGAGATCTGCTTTGTCATATTCCGGCTTGTTCAATTCTTCTGTAAGGATACTAAGCCCACGTTGAATGCTCGATTCAATTCTCTCCATGTCGAGCTTGCTTCGATTCTCAAGAAGGATTTCTTTGATATTTTTAAGGGTATAGTTTGATTTGTCCCTACATGCAAAAGTCAGCGTGTTCTTAACATCTACGCCCAAACAATTCAGGAGCAGATAGAGCGAGGTCAGTCTTTGCTGACCATCGACCACCTCAAACTTGTTTCCTTGCCGTGATACGATCAATGAGCCAATATAATAGTTTGCATCATCGGAAACATCGGAGATGTCTTCAACGAGCTGGATCAGCTGCTTGTCTTCCCATGCATAAGCACGCTGGTAGAGAGGAATCGTATATTCAATGTCGCTATCAAAGATGTTTTCCCCAGCGCTGATTATTCTGAGTTCGGTTACCAATTCACGCATTTGACACCTCGGCTATTCCATTGATTTCTTTCAGTTTTTGATAGAGCCAGTTCCAATTCGCGCTTTGGGGGGCATCCCCTTCGCGTTTGACTCTAACCTGCAATCCAGAGATTTCATTATGCAGCCGGGCAAAACTAATCCTGGCAAACATCGGGATAACATTTGTGTATCGGGAATTGCTGGCATCTCCAATTGCATATTTGTTGATACTGTCAAATCCCAGGTTCTCCATGTCTACGCGAACCATGAATGCCCAAGTAAACAACTTCTTTACTGACATTTCATCAAAATTGTGAAACTTATCGTAATAGCAGAGCAATGCGCAGTAGAAGAGGTTCTTCGTGTATCTAAATCCTGTTGAATTGTTCTTTGCCTCAAGGATCGCTTCAATAGCTTCAAATGAGGGGTTAGTGGCAATTTCAGTTTTTACATCCCTGAGAAGATACATATAATGATCTACCATCTCGAAGAAATCATTCCCCGCAATGAAAGGTTCGGTGATTTGGAAATACGGCATAGCCTTGCTTGCACGCCGGGCATACGTATATACTGACGCTTCTCCAATTCCTTTATATGTGTCTATCTCTTTGGCTGTAAATGATTTGCTCTTAATGCCGCGTGACCAGTTCCAGATAGGGAACAGGTACAAATCGAACAGTTCTCTAATCTGAGTGGTGTCCTTTGCCTCCCACTTTGTAACAGCATGTTCCATCTCGTAAGGATATTTCTTCATTTCGCGAAGATGGTATGCTTTTAGTAGATCATGTGGATCCAGAGCTTTTCCTCTGGCATTCTGTGAATCAAAAAGCTGGAATGCCTCAGAGACCTTATCAACACATATCACAACGACTTCAAGAATGCTGTCCAAGGCTTTGATAAAAGCCTGCTTTGTTTCTTCGTTCTTCAGAGAGAACCATTCTCTGATGAACATGTAGTTCGTATGGATATTCCCTTGCGTAACCTTATTCGTAAAGTCCTTATTCAGGATGCTGCAACAAAACCCTGGCTCCAAGTATTGCTTCAGAAGCGTAAGAGAAATGATACGCTGTTGTCCATCAACCACATCGTATGTGCCTTTCTCATTCTTATGAACGATAATGGTTCCAATACGATATTTAAATCCGGCACGATATCGATCCGAATCAGAGATTGCGTTGGTAATATCACTCAGCAGATCTTCTATATTTTGAATAGACCACTTATATGGCCGTTGATAATCAGGAATGTCCAAATCCATATTCAACAATTCATTTATGCTTCTGATCTCTGCCATGCTTTCACCGCCTTGAGCAATTAATTACGATATGATCTTTATAATACCTGCGAAGAAATCACACACTGTCATCCGTTTCGTTCTGTTTGAAGAGAATCCGCCACTTTTTGCACCATCTGTTTATACTCTTCTTTGATATTGGCAGGTCCGTTGATCACGACATCACCGCCGAAGCCAAATACCCAGGAATAAAAGACGCTGCTGGGCACGACATCCACCTCAGCACGGAAATTCTCCATGTCATAGCAGTAAGTGGTGACATCCTTACCGAACTTGTCAAGGATCGCGTCCATGACATCGTTTTTGCAGATGAGATCCACCGTCGTGAACTTCGTCCCATACATCCGGAAACTGGTCTGCAGATATTTATCGAAATCAAAGTCTGCCGGGAAGGGAAGCGCATCGGCCTCCAGGATATCCGGACGCCTCATGATCCGGTCCACGCGGAAGGTGCCGACCCTCTTGCCGTTATCGAACACGCCGACCATGTAATAGAAGTCACCGTTCCAAACGAGCTTATGCGGGCTGAAAATCCACGGCTTACCTTCGTTGCGTAGCTTGGGTTCCTTCCGGACATCGTACTTGAAATACAGGAAGGAAATCTGCTTTCCGGCATTGATGGCTTCATTGATGCCGTCAATGATCAGGTAAATGCTCTCGTTATCGTATTTGATACGGTCCTCCGCAGCGATGTTGCGTCTCAGATTCTCAGCCTGATTCCGGCCAGCCATCTTCGAGAGCTTAGCCACCAGCTCCTCGCTTTTCTTCTTGGTAATGAACTTAGAGGATTCTACCGCGTCAATCAACAGCTTGATCTCCGCGATATCATACTCGCGACTGATTAGGTTATAACGCTTCTGAGAGGACATTATCTCCTGGATCTCCATGCCAAAAGAACGGAGGACCTCCACATCGGCAGGGATCCTTTGACGGTGTGTTTTTATCCCATATTCATTTTCGAGGATCTCCATCAGTTCTGCCGTTGAAAGAGAGTGATCTTCGTCCGTGCGTTCATATAGTATTTGAGCTAAATAGAATGGGCGGAGCTTAAGCTTTAAGTCTTTATCCATAATCAATTCCTCGTTACAGGATAGAGCTATACAATCTGATCAACACTTAAATGAATTCCGATTTTTTCCCGTAACTGGTTATATAAGCTGCTTTCTGAGCTCTTGTAAGAGCAACATATAGCAGGCACTTTTCTGAAGTTGTTGTTTCAGCTTCAGAAATGGCATCAGTCTTGTTAATAGCCGATGGTAATGGAACAATGCGATTGTTAACAGCTGCTACGAATACATATTGGAACTCCAGTCCTTTTACTCTGTGCATGGTTGCGACTCGAAGACCGTCATAATTCCGATCATCTGTTTTATTCCGTTTGATCGCATAGGAACGAATACCTGCTTTTGTAAACTGAGCAATGTAGTCATCCACCAGTTTCTTGGTACGAGCAACAACGCATATGTCTCGCAGCTCAACGCCTACATTTTTGAGTGTTGTTATTTCTCCCAAGATATACTCCAGCTCGGCACCTGCATCCTTAAAGTTCTTGACAACAGGTTTTTCCCCATGCATTAGAGACTGACATCTGTCGCCGAGATCGGTGCCTTCATCAAGATCATCGAAGGAAATACCGTTCAGCAAAGCAAACGCATATCGGCGGATTTCTTCGGTAGTCCTGTAATTAATCTTGAGAATACTGCTTCTTCCACGCACATTGATACCGCACTTCGACAGAGTTGGCTTGTTTCGATAAATTCTCTGATGAGAATCGCCAACAATGAAAATATCATTCGGATGTTCTGGCCCCGCAAGCGCTCTGAGTAAACGAAACGCATTATCACTAAAATCCTGGCCCTCATCGACTACGATATGTGCATAGCGAGGCCTGTTTCCTGCAGACTCAAGCAGCTTACTGCTTTCGTACATGGCTGTATTGATGTCACGAATCTGATTTTCTTTCATCAGGTTCTGATACACATCAAGGACCTGCCACACCTGCATTCTCTTTTTTCTATCCAGTCTCGTCCCACGCCCGTTACGAGTCGCTTTTATATACTTCTCAAGAGTGAGTGCTTCCTGGGAAATAACAACCCGATTCCATTCTTCCTCATAGAACGCAGGCTCAAACGGTAAATCGACATTAGCCATAACGACCGCTTTTTCCCATAACCCGGGAATCTCATCATATGCGATCTGTGCAGAAAACCCTGATTCTTTCAGAAACTGATTAACCCATGAATCCAAATGAACCACTTCGATCTTTCGGAGCTCTTCCAGAGTACATATTTTTCGAAGATTCTCTCGAATATCCGCGGCAAGATTTGCGGTAAACGTTGTGAAGAGAATCCGCTCGCTGCTGTGAAGCTTAGATGCGAGGTTCTTTGCTCTGTGCATAGCCACAACAGTCTTTCCAGTTCCCGCGCCACCAAGAACACGTGCAGAGCCCGAATAATCTCTCTTGACTATTTTTCTCTGTGTCGGATGAAGGAAAACTCTCCATTTTTCAAGGGGTTCTGCCATAATTCTACGAAGCTCATCTTCACCTTCAACAACGACGAAGGACTTCAGAGAAACCGGAGTTTCGAGAGCTTCCGAAATGTTGCTTGCGGTCTGCCCAGCACGTTCCTCTCTAGCATATTCAAGAACTTCATCGACCGGAATATCCTCTGTAAGCCAAGAAAGGTACTCATATACATCTTGAGGAAGAGCATCTTTTGCCGCAATGAACGCCTTTTCGTCGGCCAGTCGCTTTACAAATAAAAGCTGTTCTTCTGGCACCCCGAGTTCCAGTAACTCCTCGTCTGAAATGGAATCAAACAATGCTTTCTGCGGCTTACTATTTATGGACTCCTCAGAAGATTGAACATCAAAGATCTGAACCGCACCAGTTTTGGGGTTCACTTCGCAGCGTTTTCTTGCAGCCCATGCATAAGCCTCGTCGTGATGATCTACCCAGAGCAGAAGATAGACACCGGTTTCTTCTTCTCTGACAACAATTCCCCTATAGGTATCATCAATCCGGACTGAGTAGATCTTCTTGTCTGCCGCATGGGATATCTTCTCGTAATTGATCCCAGGAGAAGTCGGATCATTACGGAACTTATTGATAAACTCAGTAACTTTTCCTTGCGTACTGCGCTGCAACTTTGCAAATGCTGTTAAAAAGTCAGCAGAAATCGCAACCTTCACGTTTCCTGTCATCAGTTTTCACCTCCAAATAAACCGGTTAAGTCACTTAAACTAAACAGGTCTATGATCGTCCAACCCAGCTGTTCCAGTTTCTCCTTATCTTCCATCTGCTCCGCAGTAAGGAATCCGATCTTGCGGTCTGGCCAGGCGATTTCCACTGTAGCCATAACCTCGCCATCATCACCTTCTACTTCAAAGCCGATATTGTCTTCCTCCGGAGCGGGCAAGTTGGCCTCCTTGGCCGCAGCAACGAAAGCTTTTGCATCCTCATCGAAAAGAAGCTCCACAATCTGATCCCACGCAGTCCCAGAAGTATGTACACCCCCATGAGTGGTAATATCTTCATTAACCACGACAGGGAGAGAAAGATAGGCCATCTGTTCAACGCCGGAAGAAGAAACCGCAATAAACTCTTTGCTAAACTGCATCATGTTCATGAACTGAAGAAGTCCATTCCACTCTTGCTCATATTTATCGCTGCGTTGATCCTTCTCATCGTGCAGAATGGCGCATACAGCCACCGGTCCGGTTTTTACCTGATCCGTCATCACTCCAGCATAAATTGCCAGATGAGCATTGGACTGTCTTGGCACCCATGTTCCAAAGAAAGAACCAGAGGAAGAAAATGCTGACTCAGTAAAATGAGTCTGTGTATTTACTCCTGACACAACATCATTCCAGCTTGTAAATGCCACATCATTCTTTACAAGCTTAGGGTCGAGCAGTGAAAGTGCATATCCATATGCCTGAATCCGAAGTAGACTCTCAGCCTTGGGATTTGACAGATATGTCATGAGCAAATCAAAGGAGGAGAGCTTTGCAGGCTCTATGGAATCAGCGCCATCCTTCTTGACCGTATTCTTGTACATGACCTTTCCATAGGGCATTTTTTCAGCCTCAAGCGTTGCTGTTGCATAATCTCCTTGAGGTGCAAATACGCTCTGGACATCTTTAAAGCTTAATGACCATACACGGAATCTGCCGCTTCTTCGAATTGCCTCCCTTTTAGCAGTATCATCAGCGACAATGTCTTTGTGATACAGGAAGCCATCTGTAAATACAGCTACAGGGAGATGATCCGGTGCAGATACCGGCCAGAACACAAAGTCCGGTTTGCAGGTAATTTTGACGCCACTGGCTGCATCAAGCAGGACCTGCGGTTCAATTTCCCAGGCAAGATCATCTATCTTTACGTAGTAGCTGTGTTTGCCATTGCGAATAGAATCGTTGACATTGGCTGCTCCGACCTTAGCCCGGACAGCTTCCATAAACCTCTGTTCCAGTTCACTGTCAAACAGTGGGTTTACAGGAATATCATTGATTCGTTTGATCTTTTCAACGTTATCCTTGCCCGACAATATAGATTTCAGCATGCGAATAGCGGCTGCCCTGGAGATATTCCCGATTTGCTGACTCTGCCGATATGCAAACAGGCAATGATAACACCCATCCTTCGCCGGATCATCTTTGCAAGAACAGTTTTCCATCACATGAAGGGCTTTTTCAAAGATCTCGATCAGCGCATTCTCTTCATGCATCAACTGTTTCAAATAGCCTGTCCCGCCCGGAACGGAATCATATATCACTAAGTATTGTTTCCGATAATCCGCGTCCGGAACCGGTACTTCGCTCACCGTTGCTCTTAAATGATCAACATTTCCGAAGTATTCCTTCATGCCCAGCATAAATGCTGCCACAAAGGATTCCAGCTTCACCGATGTTGAATCCATGGTCGTAGCCGGAACCAGCAGACGCAATACCTCCGTGGTGAATTCACGGTACAGGAACAGACATTCTTCATAAGCATCTGCCTGCATGAGCGAGGTCATCTTCCTGGTCTTACAGGCATAAGTATGGACCGGTTTCCCATGTTCCGGCTGGATCTTTCCACAGTATTTGCAGATCTTGAAACCTTTGCGGACATCTTCAACACCGGAAACGGTGAGGGTCTCTCCTATGGTATCGCTTTCGCCGAAGTTGATCTCCCTCAGAGTTGCTTTACGAACAAACTCATAGCCAAACGGGAAGTCTTCGTTGTCCATGCGATAAGCGCTTGAGATATCCTGATCTTCATCGACATCGACCAACAGCTGCTTACAATAAAAGATGTTACTGCGGTCATCGCTCTCATCACTGATAAGGCTCTTGGTATAGTCCATATTGGAGTATACCATCTGAACCTTAAGCATGTTGCGAACCTGGCCGGAATCAGCCCATCCAGGACTGCCGCAACGAGGACAAGCAGCCACATGGTGTCCGGCTTCTTCAAGCTGGGCATGCGAGCAGGAAGGGCAAAGCCTCCATTTTGCAGATTGCGCTGTTGTCAGATCAACCTGATCAATTGTCAGTTTCCTTCCGTCGACATAGAAGCTGTTGTGAGGAGCAAATTCACTGATTGCTGAAGAGGCAGACCGGCTGTATTCGTACACCATCTTGTCATATTTTCGCCTTGCCGGAGTTGCCCCTGCAGGGACCTGTTCTTCGTCTTTTCGATATAGGACGGCACGAAGAATAATCCCTGCTTCCGGGAAGGCATAGTTCGGGAGCAAGCCTTCGTCGGACAGGAAGTTGAACGTATTCTTTTTCCCGAGTTCCTGCAGGACACTGATAAGCGCCGCTTCTTCAGCCTTAAGCTCTTTGATTTCTTCATCATAAGAACTGTCTTTCGGCTTTGCCTCCAGTTCCTTAACCATCGCTTTTAATGCGTCTACACTTTGCCGAAGCGCATCTTGCTGCTTTTTGAGATCCTCAAAGGAATCCAGGATCTTCACGTACATTGGGCTGTTTTCAGAGCCCTGGCCACGCGCAAAGGTCTGCAGTTCTTGTCTTGTATTCTCGTCCAGATATGCCGCGAACATCTGCATGAATGAATTCAACTGCCGAGAAAGCGTACTCTGAACATAGTTCATGAAGTTGAACGGGAACATGTCGTCCGGTCGGGAATCCAGCTTATTCAGGATTGTCCCGACTTTTTCAGGAATCGCTCCATCAGCGATTCCTTTTTTCACCCAGGAGTCCATACAGAAAGCAACAAACTGACGCTCTAACACAGCGGATGCCTTCAAGAAGATCTTCGGCGGAGTAACATTTCCGGAGATCATATCCAACGGATCGGCATAGAAATACAGGTCATGCGGCCTTGCATTGGCAATGGCAAGAGTCAGTGCATTACCGTCTTTTCTGCCGGCACGACCGGCTCTTTGCAGGAACTGACTCTGAGCAGGCGGCATGCTGCAGAGGATTACCGTTGAAAGGTCTCCAATGTCAATGCCCATCTCCAGTGTAGGCGTACATGAAAGTACGTTCGGATCCCACAGCTGCTGTGTATCCTTTCCTCGCTTGAAATCGATTTCCAGCTGTTCACGATCCGGGCGCTCTAGAAGACCTGTATGTTCTCTAGCGTTGATGCGCTCCATATCACCGGTTGTATAGAGCTTCCCATAATAACCCAAACTTGAACTATCGTCCTGCTCAACAAACCCACTGCAATTAGCTCTTTGGCAGGGAGCTCCTTCCCAGAACTCTTTATCTTCGGCAGATACCGCATTTATCGTCCCGCAGCGCTCGCAGCGCATTTGAACGACATCTTCGGAAATATACACTTTCTCTTTGTTAAGAGCATATACGCTATAATCCGGAGATGATGGAACCGCTACAATCACATTCTGTTTGATGGCTTCTTCCAGAATCAGCTTACACACAGCACGATAAGTGCTTTCCTCTACCATAACCGTCCGTGAACAGGCTTCAATCCAGTCAGCATATTTCCTCGCATCAGGACTATCGTAATACTGAGTTCGTTTTCCGCTTCCTGAATACTCTGCAATAAACCGAGGTGTGTTTCTTCCGGATTGAAGGCCAGGGAGCCAGCGATTTCTATCGTTTGAGAGCATGTAGATATTTGCGTTGCCTTCGGTAAACTCATCAAAAACAGGGTCTTTGAACGCACCATTGCAGCGCATGAGGTTCAGATATCCTGCAACCATCCGGCAGAAGTCGTCTTCGGTTTCACTGGTCAGTGTTCCTAGTTCATTGATAGTTCTTTCCCGAACGGCTTCTGCAATCATACGAATAGCCTCCGGGTCAAAGGACAGCACCGAGCAGCCCGACTTCTCCAATGTTCTTCCGATCTTTCCGCCCAAGCCATATTCCAGCATAATCTCGTATTTGAGACGCTGCTCAATTTCATACATGAGGATCTGAGCCTGTTTGTCTTTTCCAAGCTTCCGTTCAGAAATCATGTCCTCATAGGCATGTTTCCAGGTCATATTAGGAGCGATAAAGAAGCTTACGAACTGCTCATCGCTCATCTGCTCATGCCAATACTTAATGAATCCTTCCTGGAACTCCGCAAGGGAAAGGCCGGCACCGAACTCCGCACAGTACCTTTGAATAGCCGTTCTTAATCCAAAACGCCAGGTTCTGGAATTGAAGAAGCCGGCCTTGTGCGCAGCATCCTGTACGCTGTCCGAGAACGCCAGCGTCTTCTTATCGTCATTAAACTTTGATGCAAACATCTGAGACAGGCTTGCGCTGATCTCTGTTGCACTCCGTAAACCCATAAGAGAAAGTCCTCGATGGCTTCCGCAGCATGGGCAGACAAATTGTTTATGCTCTCTCGTACCGGTTGTTCTAAGCGGGCTTGGGATTAAAACCTCTATCGTCTCAGCTCCACAACTCGGGCAGGTATCCCGGCCTTCCTGGATATCCACCTGTAGGCAATCGGGGCATAGTCTTCCAGGAATCATTCCCGGAATATGATTCTTATGGCTTTGAGGGAACATCATGACGATTCGATCGTCAGCCTTGAAATAACGGTTATAGAATGCCTCCAGGTTCCCCATGGTTGCATTACTGCGTTCGTTGAGTATCGACACCCAGCCTGTGATGCCGCAATCACGGCAGTTGACAACAGGGAGATACTCCTTTGACTGCATCTTATTCAGATCGTGGGCGATCTCATAGGTGATCTCATCCCGATCTACCTTAGCAACCAGTCTGCGGAGCTCCCTCATCCAGAGCTGCACCTGAACGAATAAGAACGGACGTAGCTTTCCTGGTGCGCCGGTACGGGCATGAGAAATCAATGCGAACAGTGAGTTGATAACCACCGTTACATCCACATAGTTCTTAAGCTCCGGATAGTGCGTTGAAAGATCTTCCGCCAGTCTGGAAACCTGGTAGTAGTTTCCTCCTGTCAGGTTGATTGCGGACTGCATAAAGCTGTGGTGCATCAGAAGCTTACCCAGTTCGATGCGTCCATCATCTGTCATGACGTCCAGTGTATAATCCGGGAACCATTCTTTGGCTGCTTTTTCCAAATATGCGGAAGGCTCGTCATCGGAGGAAAGCGTATCCAGTTCCTCTGCCTCTACTGGAGATGGCATGTTAAATTCTGTGATGTCGGATCCTACAAAGAATTCTCCAGCACTGAGACGATCTTCCGTGATCACAGAGTTCCGTTCAAACGGTTCGCCAAAAATCTCCGAAGCATATTCAATGATGCTGCTGTTGTTCTCTTCAGAACCCATTGTCGCAGAAGTCCCAATGCAGCACAAATAGCCGTCATAGATACCCAGGCGGCGCTTTAAGCGGCGAAGCAGGCAGGCAAGGTCCGTTCCCTGTGCTCCGTCAAAAGTATGCAATTCATCGACCGCTATGTATTTCAGTGTTTCAGCATCATTGTCCTGCCAGAGCAACGCATCCTTCGGGCGAACCAAAAGATAATCCAGCATCTTATAGTTCGTCATCAGTATATCCGGAGCGCTGTTCAGCATGGTCTCGTGGTCAGTAATGACGCCATGTTCAGACATCATGCGGGCTGGCGTATGCTCCTGTCCGCCGACGTACATTCCAACGGTCACATTGCCACGAAGCTCATTACTGCCATAGATCAGTTCAGCGATACGCTTCGCCTGGTCTGAGGCCAATGCATTCATCGGATAGATGATCAGAGCCTTGATGCCACGCTCTCCCCGGTGCTGATAGCAGTATTCCAAAATTGGGTAGAGAAAACACTCTGTCTTACCGGAGCCTGTTCCCGTCGCGACCAACGTGGATCTACCATCATCTCCAGTCAGTCGTTCGAAAGCCTTCTGCTGATGAACGTATGGAAGATATGCCGGATGAATCGCCTCAAAGCATGTAGGCATTTCCTCCGCCACACGGAAGGGAAGGCGCACGGCAACATAGGGCTCATGATATACTGAGTCCTTAGTCTCAAGCAACTTTTGAATAGATCCCTTGAAAGGCTCATTTGTCATCGGAAACGTAGTCTCTATGTAATCCCCGATGCCTTTCTCTAATTGCTTTGCAAGTATGGATGGTAGCATACCTCCTGTCCTCCTTTGTTAATCTGCGTCAGTTTGTTTCCCACTGTCCAAGAAAACCATGAGACTCCCGTTTTTCAGATAATAGTTTTTTGCCTCTATCTTCTGACAAATCTGTTCGTTTATCGATAAGTATTCCTCTTTGCTATGGTTCTCGATATATCGTCTTTCAAATCTTATTCCGGAAAGCATTTTTGAAGGTGCTGAACTTATCATTCTGCTTAAAAACAGCTTATCTCTATACGGGATTTCCGTTTTCAGTTTAATGTAGTATTCCACCATATCCTTGAACTTCTTGCTCCGGCTCACAGTATAAATGGTCTTTACCCATTCGTCGTAATTTCCTGGCATAAATTCACCATCATTTTCGTAATAATACGCCGCAGAAAACTTTCTGACTACATAGGAAAACGGCTGTAAAAGATTTATCAGCATTTGTACCGAGATAAACGTATCGCCTTCCTCGTTCTCTACATCACTCAGCAACCGTTTGATTAATGCCGATATCTGGTCGAGATGATCTCTTATTATTCCGTTTGTCGGACTGTATTTTTTTGACCTTAAATCCCCGGCATCTGATTTCAGATAATTGATGTAAGTCTGCGTTTCCTGAGCCAGTTCTTTGATATCTCTCCTGCGGACATACTGTTCAAATTGTGACAACTGATTTGCCACACAATTGATTCCATTTAAGGTCTGCTTGAACCCCTCATATGTAAGTGTATAGTTTCTTTGTGCTGCTGCGTAATTGAGCCACTCAACCTCCTGTATTGCTGTCAACCCTTCAGCAGATAGAGCCAGTTGAGCATCCAACCGACTAAGATGCTCATCTGTTTCCAGCGCGTGTTCTTTTCCCTCAAATAGAGATTGAAAGTCAGCGACACTCATAAATGCAGGCTTTGCAAGCTCCTGAAATCCTTTACCCGCACCACCTATTCTTATAACACCACCTGGGCTGATTCTTGCCTCTCCGGCTTCTATAGCCTGAATCGCTTCAGGAGTATGCTCATATAAAAATATGTTATTCAAATCACTCATCAGCCAAACCTCCTGATGTTCTCTGCTAATGCGGCAGTAGCGGTCAACCCATAGAACAGTGCCATTTTGCAAATGCCATTTTCTCTATGGTCGCTTTCCATTTGTTCAAGATCTGAATACAAGAACTCTTGAGAAAGATAATATTTTGATTCTTCATATTGAAAGTCATAAAGTCCGGAAAACAATTTCTTTCTTGCCTGCAGAGCCTCCCTGATATAAACACATTCATTGTTATCATTTACTGCTGAATTGTATAGTTCCAATAAATGCGAGTTGATACAGTCGTTAATCTTAGCAGGGTCATTCAAAAGCTTTATGAGTTGCTGCTTATTATCTATGGCATTCTGAATGCTTGCTAAAAGCCAGTTCAATTCAATCAGATGGTCAAAACAACTCTCATACCTTATTTTGTTGTCAGAAAGGAATGCTTCTCTACACCTGTCGTAAATCGTCCTAGCGTCTAAATCAAGCTGACTCGAATTAATGATCTCCTGGTTCTGTAGGCAGGCGCAGACTGTCTTAAGCAATCTCCAGTCTGCTGTGACATTATTACATCCATTAAACCCTTTTGCTGCCCTTTCCTGTAATGCCTTTCGTGTGGAGTCTACACTGCATACAGCACTGATAGATTGCATCCGGCATTGCGATAACGCATAGTCAAAATATGTATTAGCCATTGTCTATGTTCCTTATCTCTATATCTCTTGCCTAAACAGAATAAACTATCTTATATTTCTTGAAATCTGATGCCTTAATCAAAAATAAACTTCCTTTGCTTCTGGTCAGGGCTACATACAATTTGTTTATTGTCGGTGTTGGAATCCCAGCCAAAGAAAAATCGTCTGTATCAAGCTTTTCAAATTTATCTGTTAGAATAACACACGCAGCTTCCACTGTATCGCCTTTTGAATATGACCAGTTCATGGCGTCAAATGTATAGTTTGCAGCCTCGCTGTAAACAAGTTTTAAGATCATCGGGTTTTGTAGAATTGTATCTATTTGATCTCCCGAGACCCAGTTCACTCTACCAACATTGATATCTGCGGACTCAATACTGATTCTTAGTTTTTCCTTCACAAAATCACAAATATCTTTTGAACACCTTCTGGATTTACTAAGTGTGTCTTCATCAACGTCGAACCCTATCGTTTTCAGTTCTGCTACAAAATCAGCATAACTAACATCATTTTTCCTGTTTTTAAAAGGCTTTCCAGAATTATTAATTGCAGAAACCGAATGCTGAAAGAAATCTCCAACAAGAAGAACCGAATTCAGCAGCTTGGACAGCCCTATGATCAATTCATAATCATATTCTCTAAAATCCTGAAACTCATCTATGAAAACCTGATCATAGAATAGATTCAACCTTGCAGCTGCGCGTTTTACTAATGACTCCTTTCCTTTCTTGACATACATAACGAGCTCTGAAATGGTTGCGCAGTAATACTGGTTTCCTCTTGTGATGTAGTGTTCAAACTGATCTTTATTCTTATATTTCGGATTAGGGATATTCCTGCCATTCTTTATTATAGTCTTTGATGGAGGGTCTATAGTCGTAATTCCTTTGCTCCGAAACTCATCCTGTCCAAAATGCCCCGCTATCGTCGGCTCATAAGGACAAACAAAATACCTATACACGAACGAGTCGAAGGTCATAACAGTTGTTAATTCCGGCATATGACCACAAGCATCCATCAGTTCGTTCTTTATGTTGTGAATATTCTCATGTGTATATGCCAAAATAAGATTTCGCTTCTGCGGATCTATCGCATGACATATATGATAGGTCTTGCCAGCCCCTGCGACGGCTAATATTATCCGCTTATCCATGTAATTGCATCCTTCACATATTGAGGTGCTGCAAAATCCTCGCCGCTCGTAAGCATTGAATATGCAACGTCAACTTTATTGTTCAACATTTTCCCGAGAACAGAGCCATAATCTTTTTCGTGGTACAAATACTTTGCGCCAGCCTGGACCTCAATGAGGTCTTCGAGCTTAGCCTGATTCAGCTCATAGATACAAGCTTCCCAAGTCCATCCTTTCACATCGCATGCCATGAATACATGCTGTAAGCTATGCGCATTGTTGAAGGTTGAAGCATCATCAATTCTATTCTGCTTGCCGTCATTATCAGTTATCACAGCAATTTTCTTGTTCGTTGACTCCACTATCGCTAAATACTTGCTGTATGAAATCCCATTGCAAGAGATTACCGAAACCTCATCATCCTCTATAGTTCTTCCCGTCATTTTTTCATAGAAATACGGGACAAGTAGAAACTCTGTTGCACCTTCCACCAAGATAGCTTTCTTGGCAAGAAGTAACTGTAAGAATGCGTTATCATCGGCCTTTACAAAGAATTTCGCTATTTCACTGTCTACAGAGCTCAGGGATTTTGCCCCCTCATCTGTAATCCATAGGACGTTGTTCAAATTCAATCTGCTGGCAATCATATTACTATGTGTGGCCACAATGATCTGTGATGTTTCTTGCTTTTCAGATATTTCCTGTAACATCTTTTGCAGAGTAGAGAAACTCAAATGGTTTTCTGGTTCCTCTATTAGAATGACATCCAAACCACTTTTCTTATCAAGAGCAATCTTTGTTTTTATGAGGCTCTCCATGCCACTTCCGCGATTTTCCAAAGAAATAGAATCCTCATACACTGACAATATTGCCTCCAGTATTACCTTTTTCCCATCGATTCCAAACTTTCGCTTTTCATCAATCTCCGGTAATCCGATTTGCTCAAAAGCTTGATCCAACTGATCTCTAAACGAATTTTTGGCCTTTGTGCGCATACCTTCATCATATTTACTAGTAAAAAGGGCTTTGTTATAGTAATTGAACGATGCAGCAGAACCATTATTAGTCGTGTCAATCGATATAAAATTGATTGGGCGCTTGACCATCTGATAAGGACGATTCGCAAAAGTCGTCCAAGTCAGAGCATAATATTCATATGGAATCTTGCCCTCGCGAATAGATTCATCGAGCCCATCTCCGATCTCTTCATCAAATCTGCACTCAAAACGAATACCGTATTTTTCTGCCTGCTGCTTACGCTTCCCGTAGACCTCTCCGTGGAAATAATCAGCATTTTTCTGCTTCGGATCAAGATCAAATTCAACTTCAATCACGATATACGGCAAAGTTTTGATGTTTGGATTTGTTTTAAAAGAAGCAACCATATCGGCATTGAACAAATCCCGAAGGACAGATTTATCCGAAGTCCTATATTGCTGATTCAAGACCGTCCGGAAAGCATCTAGGATCGTGCTCTTTCCTGCCTCGTTCTCTCCGACGAGAATATTCATTTTCTCGTTAAACTGCACATCAAGAGAGAGGAACTTCTTAAATCCTTCAATATGCAGGTTTTTTATGTAGTTCATGTAAGTGTTCTCCCTTCGTGCTTGTAGTTAGCTAATCATGCTGCGGAATACAGTCGCACACGACCATGCGCTTCTGCCGTTATCATTCCAAGTTCAATTAGCTTCTTAACAGACCGTACCGTAGAAGCCATAGATATACCTACGGATTCAGCAATTTTGGAGGTGGAAGCTAACGGATTCTCCCGGATATACTCTAGTACGCACAAAAGCCGCATATTCATAGCCTCTCCGTTTTCAGCGGTATACGCAAAAACTGCTTTCTTGGAAATCTGCACTCGTTCACAGATTTCTTCGATAACACTATATATTGGTGGGCAATTGGCGTCTGCAACAAACGACAGAAACTCATCTATAGAATTCAATATTTGATTATATCTATCGCACTTTTCACCAATGCTAACAGCACTTCCAGAAGGGAGCCCCTTCAATTTTTGGCAGATCTCTTCATATTGCTCATTCCAGTAGCGTATGTATTCGATTCGTTCCGTATCCTTATAAGGCTTAGCATCTGGCATTAATGCTATTAGTATCTTTTCCTTCCAATCGGGGTTTTTCATCGCCTGCATTACTTCATACATACATGCGTACGATTTCAAATAAGCATCACTTATGACAAGAACTGCAAAATCTTGCTCCTTGACCGTGTCCATAAATGCAACAAAACTTCCCCAGGCCGGAACCCTATCTTCATAGCGTAGAATTGTTGCTTCTTTTGAAAGCCTCTGTTCCAAGCAGTCCACGAAATCCTTCGATCCACTGTTAAATGAGATAAATACTGTTGGCTTATCATGGATCATCACGCTTGTCCTCCATATTTCTCTTCAAAGAACTTCCAAGCAGTCTCATAGTCCTGCTCGCGATCGCAACGGTCAAACGGGGCAACATATTCAATGGTACGTTCTACCGGGCCTCCGGGCAGGGTATCGTCGATGATGGTGCGGCAAAATTTCTGACCTGCAGAGGCGCCTTTTATGCTGTTCTCCCATTCTTTTCGATCGAACCCCACCCCTGTTAGGCTACGATTAATAGTAAAGACAATGCGCCCGTTGGCATCATACCAAGTATCATCCTCATACTGCTTGAGAACAGGAAAGTAGAGTCTATATAGTGTTTGTAATTCTGATAGTGTTAACCCTAAGGAAAAAGCACATAACACATCGTTCTCAATTAACAATTGCCTGCGAGCGAAATCTGATCTTACAGCATATTCCGTCTTCCAGTCTTTAGATAATTGGCTAAAAGTCTGATTACTTAGCCGTCTTGATCTAGAAGCCCAAGTTTCATCCCGAAACGAATCATCCCAACAGTCTGCCCACAATCCGCTAAAAGAGGAATCCAAGGATACCAATAGAAGCGTCCTTATTAAGCGCTCATTGATATAATTGTCATATGACACAGGCAAATGGCCTAACAGATCCAATCTTAAAGTACTTTTTCCGCTCATTTTCACCAAGAAATCAGCAATAATTGATGAAAAAGCACTCTGAACAAGAACCATTTTTCGAGAATCGTGAATTAGAATCGAATACAACGAGTCCATATGCAAAGCCTTAGGAGGAATGACGCTCGAAATCAAAGACCTTTCTGTGTTTTTGTCAATCATTTTTCTTGATGCAATACGATAGTAATCAAGCATGGATTTGTTTTGATCATCCTTTGGTATTTCCGCTGCAATTTTATCGATACCGACAGCAACGGTGTATTTATTACGCGGGAGGTATCCATGCGGTATGGTTGTTAAATCTATAGGATCAAATGCTTTCTGTGTTGTGCATACTCTTCGCGCCGCCTTAAAAAGCGGATTTGATATGCCTATATTGGGGCCGCAATACACAACAGCAGGCCAATTATCAGGAAAACTGGTTTGAAGCCGCACATAAGACTTACTCCCTTTGGGCTCAGTAAGCATTTCCGTATAAAGGATTTTGTCGTCTG
Organism: Candidatus Limivicinus sp.; assembly: GCA_045117135.1. Taxonomy (GTDB): domain Bacteria; phylum Bacillota; class Clostridia; order Oscillospirales; family Oscillospiraceae; genus Limivicinus. The sequence continues at coordinate 35,273 of JBGUNA010000085.1, forward strand.
CTCGATAGACAGTTGAACCACCTTTATTTATTGCTTCTATCGCTTTGCTAATTTCTCCAGAAAATAGCATGGGCATTCTGACTTTCTGCCAGTCAGTTTCTTCATCAAGAAGACCTATGAACGACTCTAAACTCGCCTGTTCAATATGAATTATCCGACTTCGGTCTCCTGCTTCATTCCAATTGCCATTTTCATCTTTAATGCCAAATACAGTCCCTGGATTCTTTTTTATTTCATATGCTTCATCTATTGTGTGTGGATCGAAAAGGTAGAAAATTGCATCAAAATTAGGCTTGTGTTCATCAGAATACAAGTTGATACTGTATGGTCGCGTATTTCCAATGTCGAAGAGTTTTTTCTGGTTTATAAATTGAAAATGGCCCCTTAGCCTTCTATAAATAAGCCTTCTAAAGTCCCCGCCTCTTGCATCGTCATATACTCCTTCTGGATGCAATAGACCGATTATCCCCTTTGATCGTTGAATTGCCCATGTCTTTGGCAAAAACGCTTTGTATAAGTCGGGTTTAATGCCCATTAATTCTTCATAATTCTGAATAGAATCAAGAAAGTTCTGCTGACCAGAAGTATTGATGTATTCGTCAAACACAATCTTACGTTGGGCTTCCACTTGAAACGAAGCTGATTGTATTTCTTCAATGCGCGTCTCGCTTAGTTGTTGAATGAAAATGGCAGGACAGAAATCGGATATTACATCATTGAGTTTCCACTCTATTGTTCTCCAAGGAGGATTTCCAAGAATCAAATCGAAACCACCTCGCTCTGCAAACAAATCGGCAAACTCCAATTCCCAGTGCATGAAATGGTTCTGCTCTGCAATTTCACGCACTAAAGCAAGCCTGGGGAACAAGGTGCACAGATTATCGATGTCAACAGTGTTCTGCCCAGGGAATAGTTCATTAATCCGCGACACTATTTCTTCCTGTGCGGTAGGGAAAAAGCTTAACTGCTGATATTCCAGCATATTGTTATTGCCTTTGGTAGAGAAAGTACCAACAAGGATCAGATTTAAGTCATTTAAAAACTCGCTGCGGCTCGGCAGCATATCCGCCTTATCGATAGGCCAGAACCACAAAGCACACCAGTAGTCCATAGCAAACTTCAGCCTTGCATAAGGACCGGCATTCTTCATATGCTCGGACTTATATAGCTTTGAATAGATAAGGTCTTTTTGTCGGATAGTGGTATGAGAATCCTCAACAGTATCACTGTGGCCGAATACAGACAGAGAGTCTTGAGTTTCCTTCCCAACTGTCTGACGCAGCTTGATCTGGTTTGCCCAGAGTTCATCGATAACCTCCGAGAGGCCACGCAGCGTTTCAAGGTCGCTCAATGAATACGGAGCAGTAAACTTCTTGTTCCATGTCGCCATTGCCTTGATATTCTCCGGCTCAAGCGACTTGATAACTTTATCGGAATAACTGCACATTCCGGGATCACCCAGAAGGAAGTGATAGATCTGGGCGTTTCCGCGGCGCTTTTTCCGTTCTGTTCCAAGAGGTACTCGCTCCGGTGCATTTTCATACCAATGCAGTCCCTTGGACGTTGTTGTCAATGAAGCTTCCTGATAACACTGACGACGAGCGCCGATAAGAGAATTGCCGTTGATGAGTTGGGTACCAAACCAAGGCACAAATCCACCTTCATAAATAGTGTTTAGCCATAGCGAAACCTCCGCAAGTTCTACGGCGACCGGATTCAGGTCGATGCCGTAGACGTTGCGGTCGGCGATAAACATTTTTACCTTCTGCAGCTCGTTGAAACGGTCCTCGTAGCCGATCGTCTGGCCAGTCTCTTGTTCTTTCCGGGAGATATACGCTTCCGCGAGCTGATTGATGGCTTCATTTAAGAAGGCCGCACTGCCCATGGCCGGCTCGCAGATCGTAAGCTGGAGGATCTCGTCAGCGGTTTTGCCTTCCAGTAACTCCTTCAGGGCATACTTCACCAGGCACTTTGTCAGTACTTCAGGCGTGTAATATGAGGCAGACTTCTCCCTCTCTCGTCCGGCAAGGCGATAGATAAAGGTGCCTTTTTCATACATCCGGAGCTTGCCTTTCTTTTCTCCGGATTCATAACGTACGCGCTCGTCTTCGGTGTACTGATCCAGTTCGTCTTCCGACACAAAATATCCGACGTCCAGCTCATTGAAGCTGTCTCCGGCACGTTTCACTTCATATAGATCATTCTCCGCAATAAAACCACGGTAAGAAAGCAGCGCCTCATAGACCGCGCCCATCTGATTGATACCCAGATTCGCATAGGAAATACGCCCGCGACGACTGTTCCTTCTGCCGGAAGATTTCGTCAGGCTCATGAGTTCGATGATCCGCAGCATGCACCGATTGCGCAGCTTGGATGCGGTAATCATCTTTGTATACTCAGGGTCGAAAATATGTGCCTTAAGCGGCGCAATCAGGAACATGTCGTGGAGGCTATCTGAGCCAGTGGCTTGCTGCAATTCCTCTTCAGTTTTCGGATACCCGTTGTAGATTAGATCGTAGAGTTTTGCCAGAGTCTCATGAAGATAGTAGCCGTCACCGACTTCGGTGATATCATCCCGAATGCTGTCAGCAATATCACGCAAACTTTCTAAAGAATAGCCCGAATAGTACGTCTGGGCTTTGATCGGCGCATAGCCCAATTCCGGGCGCGACTCTATAAACAGAACGAAGAGCATGCGATACATGTAGCGCAGGCATTCTAGGGTAAGCTGGCCGGCATCCACCGGATCTGCTTCCAGATCCCGACCCAGTCTGGTGTGCATGTCATACAGAACTTCATTGCCGAGAAGCTCAATGCTTTCTCGCAATGCGTATTTCAGATCCTGAGAGACGCCAGACGCATTTCGCTGGCTCTGTTCATCAAGTTCATCAAGTAAAACCTTTCCGTCATCCGGGCATAGAGAATCCTTATGCAGAAGAACGGACATCGCCTGCAGCGTCGTGTTTTCAAGGCGAGAGAAGATCTCTTCCAGCTCGAACTGAAGGTAGCGTTTTTCGTTCCACTTGTTCCGGTCGATCAGCGCGATTTGATTCATTCCAACCAAGAGCAGAAAGCGAGGAGACTCTGCCTGGGCAAACAGGATCTTCGTAGCTAATTCTTCTCCGATAACATCTCCCAGAAAGCCTTTCTGTGCGCTTCCCATCGCATCCTCATCGATACCGGAAGCATCAAAAGCATAGCTTTCCATGACGCCAGTATCGTCATCCAAAGAAGCCACCAGAACCATCCACAGCAATGGAGCTCCATTGCTTTTTTTCATCTCCAGATATACAGGGACAGAAAGTGTATCGTCTACAGCAATCGTCTGCGGAACCGCTTCCGGATAACCCAAAGCCTGAAGGTAAGCATCTGCGAGCTTGCGAATATTGAACAGGGTCTGAAGATTCAGGGAGGAGCGTACATAACGGTCATGCGCTGCATAGTACGAAGTTGCAATTCTCCGTAGCATAGACCAGGGAGTGCGGATCTCTTCCGATTCCCTGGCTACAGCATTCCAAGCACTAATCGTATCCCCGGCATTTTCCTCAAAAACCGTAGAGAAATAGTGGTTGGTATAGTATTCATTTTTATTTGTGATACCGGTTAAATCCATGCTCATTGTGCCACCCCCGTCAGAACCGCAGCGATCCTGATATATGGATTGTTCTGGATCGTCAATGTATCTGTAACCCAGGCAATAAACCTTTCAAACAGTTCGTCGATGCTTCTTTCTTTTTGCTCCAGCTTTCGTTCCTGCTCGAAGAGAGTCATCTGATAATACTGATGGTGCTTGTTTTGCAGCTCAATCAATTTATCAACCTCTTCGTCCAGCAGGGGATTCATGCGTTCTTGGTAAGCCAGGTATTTGGAATGCAGGTAATCTTTTGCGCGATCCACAACTTCGTCTAAGAGGACTTCAGAAAGCTGGATGACTTCCTCTGTCACTGCATTCGTATTTGGGATAGGTGCACCGCGAAGTCCGGTCCTCTGAACCATTTCATTCATGGTCATAACGCCCTGATAAATACCATCTTTATAGCGTAAGCAGAACCACTCGTCGACCAGAGGAGTAGATTTGGTGTTAGGCATGCTTCCAGAGACAACAAACACTGCTTCATCATCTGCAAGTTTTGTGGGCAGGCCAATTATCGGTGCTTCTCCTCGGCCAAAGAACAGCCCAGCCTTATCATTCACCCATGTCATGATGGGATGCAGTTTCCAAAGATACTGTGTTTTGGGCCAGGCAGTTTCGGCCATGTTGTTCTGCATACTTCTCATCATTTCCTGCATGCAGAAAGCCTTGTTGTCCGACAAGCGCAAGGTTTCACCCTGAGGCATAGCTTCCTCCGGAACCAACGCTCTTAGGCGACGCAACATATCATCCGTTACCTTAATGTCCAGACCGGAAACAGTAGTAAGTCTTTCAACTGGATGGCTTTCGGACTGATTTAAATAGGCCAGTGCCTGGGCCAAATAGTCGATATCTGAGAACAGCGTTTCATCTTTTACGGTAATTGAGGATTCCGAAGTAGATGATTCTGCTTTCCCGGCGGCTGCCATCAGCGCTTCGAACGGATCGAATTCATCCTCGCCGGCATCAAGAATATCCGCAAAGGCCTGCTCATCTGATCCGCCTTCGATCGCGTCTATTACAACAAGTTCTTCATCTTCAATAGTAAATTTACCAAGCAGAAGCGAAGGATCCCCGATATTCTTGAGCGCTTGCTCCTCCTTTGTGATGAGGATTTCAATGATACGCATGTCTCCCTTTATCCGCTTGTTATCGCTCTCAATCAGCATATAGCGTATGTCTGGGCGCTTCTGCTGACCATAACGGTCTATACGACCATTTCTCTGCTGGAACACCATCAGAGACCAGGGAATATCAAAGTGAATCAACCGATGGCTGAGATAGTGAAGGTTAAGGCCTTCTGATGCAACATCAGATGCGACAAGAACACGTATCGGAGACTCCGTCCGTCCAAATTCTTCAACGATTCTTTGCTGCTCGGCGTCACTCATTCCGCCGGAGATTTCCTGCACTTCATTGGCTTTCATGCCAAGGTCCTGCCGGAGATGCTCAGCAAGGTATTTCATGGTCTCAATGCGTTCCGTGAAAATTACGAGTCTATCATCTGTTGCTTTTTTGTTCCAGCCGTATGCTGGGTCTCTAAGCAGAGAAAGAAGCTTCTGATATCTTGTGAAATCTTCCGGCTTAATTCGGCTGAGAGCATCCCGAAGAGACTCCAGTTTTCCAATGTCTTTTATCTCACCGAAGCCGTATTTCTTGTTCAGTTTTGCAAGGCGGGCGTCAATGCTTTTAATGCATGCTGCCGGACTGGAAAACAGTGATTTCTCTAATCCCGTCTTAAAGAGGTGACCACGGCCACGTTCTTTTCCGATATCCATATCCAGCTCCATCTCGGCAAAGAGATCATAAGCATATTCTTCACGAGCGGAAGCATGGCAACGTTCAAGGTGGACTTCTCTTTCCAAGAACGCACCGCCGACTTGGTCCTTCACATCTTTTTTGAAACGACGGATGCAGAGCCCCTTGATATCTTCCGGAGTGTAGTCTTCTGGATTTGCTATGGCGGTGGGATCGAGCATGTTCATTAAAGAGGCAAAACTCTTGGCGCGACCATCATGCGGCGTAGCTGAGAGCATAATCATCGTATCCGAGCGATCTGCAAGAAGCTTTGCAAGACGAGACCGCTGAGCCTGATGATCCCCACGCTCAGCAACATTTTGGGCTTCATCAATTACGATGATGTCCCAGTAGGCATTTTCCAGATGGGTCCTATATTCAACATCTCGTTTTAAGGTGTCGATAGAAACAATTGTCTTATCGTAGTAGAAGAAGGGGTTGTAGTTAGAAGGGAGGCTGGCTCTGATTTTTTGAATTCTGCTGGAATCAAGTCGGACAAGAGGAATCGTAAAACGGTTCCACATTTCTTTCTGAAACTGTGTCATCATGCTTTTTACAGTGACAACAAGAATTCTCTTGCCTTTTCCTCTTGCGATCAGTTCGGACATAAGAATTCCGGCCTCCAGAGTTTTTCCGAGGCCAACACTGTCAGCGATCAGAATGCGCTGACGAGGTTTCTGCAATGAAAGTTTTGCCGGATCCAGCTGATATGGCATAGGATCCATTGCTGCTTCATGTCCAATATGTATATTTGAATCGGTGGGAATCTGCTGCCTCCACTGACTCTCTAGGTATAGCAAGGATCTCCTGTAAAAAGGAGAACTGTCAGGAATCAGTTTGACCTCTGCAGGATTCACAATTTGTATTTCTTCAAGATCTGTCAGGAAAATAGCTTCTTTATCCTTGACCAACGGAGAAATCCCAATGCAATATAAAGCTTTGTTTCCAAGACTGTTTGTTTCTATCTTTTTAACCATCCATTCCTCATCACGAATGATGGTTCTCATACCCGGTGCATATTCAACCATGTTGATATCCTCTCCCTCGCGAAAGTGACTATTGACGTTTTTACTCTTCGATGACTTCCATCAAGTCACCAATATCGCAATGAAACACCTTGCACAGCCGGAGCATTACTTCCATCTGTACCGGTTCGTCATGATTCAATCTTTTCATTGCATATCCGCTGATTTCAGCAGCTCTGGCCAGATCACCTTTCTTCATCTTGTTTTGCCTTACAAGGTTCCAAAGCTTGTTGTAACTGACTGCCATAGACAACCCCCTGTTCACTATCAAACATAGTTGGCGTTGCTGAAGTTCCTGAGTATATCGTAAAATCCTGTTGACCCATCAGGATACAACTCAACATTTTGTATTATACATCGAAATCCGTTCTTTTTCAATCCTGAACATCTGTAAAACAGGTATGTTGATTAGTTTTTGCGTCAAGATGTTCTATTTTACCCTCTTCACTACTTGGCGAGCAGTGTTCCGATCCGGATCGATTTCAGTATCACTGAAATCGTCCTTCCGGAACTGCGCGTTGGTGCTGCCCCAAGCCCCGTCAAGATCATCACTTCGTGATGGCTACGCATTCGTGCCGAACGCTGAAATGCAAAAAGCCGGACAACCGCACCTTGAGAAAGATGCGATTGTCCGGTGAAGTCATCTGGCCCTTTCGGTCTTTTTGGTTTTCTCCTGGTTCTGCGGTTCGGCTTCACTAAAGGAAATGAGGTTTTGTCTTGAAATGAGCAGCTTCTGCGCCTCATCGCGTACTTTTCGAAATTCGGTGTAAGCCTGTTTCTTCGAAGTTAGGATCTCGGCGTATTCGGCACTAAGCTCTTTTACCTTTGGAATACGGGCGATGCCCAGCTCATCGAAGGCTTTCTTGGCGGCTTTGTGCAGCGTAATTTCCTCGCGATGCTCCTCGAAGAATTTCTTACTGTAACCGGCTTTGCGATAGGCCTCATATGTGGTTCTGGTTTTGGAATAATTGATGATATGCTTTTTCAGCGTAGCGATCTCTGCCAAGCGTTTCTCGGATTCTGCAATCTGGGCCTGCAGCTCATCCCGCCTTTTTACTGTTTTATCTACAAGAGCATTGATCTCTTTCAGCGTTTCCGCGCCGCGTTCGTGGAACATAAGCATACTTTTTGAGATCTGCTTCAGATTATAAACCTTCGTCCAATGGGCGTACCCGGCTCCTTTTTCCTGAAGCTTTTCCTGAACATTAAGAAGAAGATTGACAGATTGCTCATTACGCACATATTTGCTTTTCGACCTATGATTACGGGTGCCGATGATGACCGCACGAAGATCCGCCTCCGAATATCCGTCTCCGAGAGAAGAGAGGCGGATATAGCGCTTTTGGTCTTTCCCCCGGAGTGCGATGTTCTTTCCCTGCTTGATTTCATATCCTGCCGATTCCAGCATTTGCAGAAAATCGAAAAAGTCCTTCGGCTTCTTTGCGAGAATCGTATCGATATCACGACAGATCATGTCGCGGAAACTCTCACGCTGCGGGTAAGTGGTCCGTCTGGGCCTGTCCGAATAAGGAAGAGGCTTAATCACGGAAAGGCCGTTTTCCAGGCAGATCATATCGCTGACTTTCTGAAGTGCTCTGCCGGACAGCCAGAAGTTTTTGAATTTTCTGGTTCCGTCCATGCTTGTGGAATTAAAAATGATGTGGTTGTGAATATGAGACCGGTCGGTGTGCGTCGCCACAATGAAGGAGTAGTCTCCCTTCGTGAAGCGCAGACCCAGCTCATAGCCGATCCGGTTAGCTTCCTCCGCCGTGATCTCGCCGGGTTTGAAGGATTGCCGGATCTGATATGCGATGATATCGTGCCTGGGCTCTTTGCCTGTGATGTGATAATACTGCCTCTTCTGAAGCATGAACTCTTCATCTGCAGTCATCGGATCACAGCCATAGGCGGTAATAAGCTCGCCTTTCTCCGTTTTCTCTGGATTCTTTGCATAATCCGTTCGCTCACTGAGGCTGTGGGCCATCGATTGTCCCTTCCTCTGGTGAAGAGCAATCAGTCGTGTTGCTGCCATTTGTGTTCCTCCTGAAAATGAAAAATGCCGAGGACCGTACCGGACAGAAATCCGATACGGTCCCCGGTGTCGTTTACTGAATGGATGAAAGTCTCGCCAGGATCTCTTTTGCCATTTCCCAAATTTCATCCTGCTTCGCCTGAAGCTCAGCAATATCCGCGCCGTAAATGCTTCCTGTGGCATTTGCCTTTTTCGCAATCTGGTTTAGGTTGTTGCTGCAGCGTCTGAGAAGCGAAGTCATCTCGTGAATATCGGAAGTATCCAGCTTGACGATATAACCGTCCAGAGACATTTTGCGGATGAACGGTCCGAGAAAGCGGACGCCTGCTTCTTCCGAACGCTGGCAAAGCAACTTGTACTCTTCCGGGGAGAAAAGGACTTCCAGACTTCTCGTTTTGGTCCTCATACACGCTCCCTTTCTTCCGGATGGCGAAGAATGTGAGGACGACGTTTTGCCTTTTCGATCTGTTCCGCACGTTCGCGCTGGGCTTTCAGCTGCTCCAGAACAGAATCCCTTGCAGCTGTCTGCTCGGATTGTCTGGCCTGGGCTCTGAGTGCTTCTGCAGGATCCGGCTGAGGCATGTTGTTGATGATTCCGTCAAAGTTGTTGTCGTTCTGTTCCACGGCATCCTCCACAGCGCGAAGGGCAGCCCTCTGCGGATCTCGCTCCGGAAAGCGTTCCGGATGCAGGATGATCTCCACACGGTCGGAAACCTGCGGATCATCAAACACCACTCCGTTCAGCCACTCCTCGCATTCATGCCAGCCGCCCATCGTTACGATGTTCCCGGCAACACCATAGAAGCGCAGATTGTCCCCGGTGCTTTCCAGCGTATCCAGCGTATAGCCTGCAGCTTCCATAGCAGCAACCAGCTGATCCTTCTCAGCCGGGTGATCATGCATCGGCTCGGTGTGAGCCTCATCCCATTTACTCATGATCTGCCTCCTCGTTCTCCGCGTCATTGTCGTAGACAGTAAAATCGATGCTGGCGAATTCTGCGTCTGTCAGTTTGTTCAGCTTCCTGACGGTGCGACGGGTGAGCTCCTTCAGTTCAGCATCCTCGATCAGCTTCAGATGCGCTGCCATTTTCAGAAGCGCTGCATTCCGGCTAGAATGGTCAAATGAATTAACCAGGGCAGTTTCTTCTACGGTAAAGATCATCGTGATTCCTCCTTCTTTTTGTGCGATTTCTGTGTGCTTTTTTGTGTGGATTTCTGTTTGGCCTTTTCAGCCTTCGTCTGCAGATCCTGCAGGACGGAATGCTTCTTCTCGGAAGAGGACTCTGACTGTTCCGGGGCGATCTTAGCTTTCTCCGCAGACGGGGCTGGTTTCAATTCGTAATCACCGGCTTCCTTTTCAGTCAGAGGCTTAGCGTATTCCAGCCAGCCCCAGGCCTGCATCGTGCCACCCTCAACAAGCTGCCGATTATCATAGTTGTGGATCTCCACAGGAGCATTACCGGCAGGTTTTGGGAAAGTGCCGATATCGACCGGACGCTGGGTGGAATAATAACGGTACCTGCCGTTCTCCTGAAGACCGGGAGCAGGATTCGGCGAAATCTCCGGTTTCACGTCAATTCCTTTTTCCTGCTGAAGATACATGATGTGGTCATCGATCGCTGTGATCATTTCATTGGCAGCCTGGCGGATCCGGTCCAGGGAAGCCTTCAGCTCTGGCGTATCTTTATCTTTCGACCATCCGGCGATATAGGCAAAGCTGTAATCGCTGGTCTCGATGTGGTAATGCTGGGCAACAGTATAGGCAACAGCCTCCGCCTCAACTTCCTTGGCGTTCCTGGTCAGCCTCGGTTCTTCCGGAGGCAGATCCTTCGGATCGATGGCATGCAGCTTCTGATGAGCCATCTCGTGGATCATGGTCTTGACGGTCTGCACCTCACTCATACCCTCCTGTAGGGCGATCCGCTGTTCCACCGTGTGGTAATATCCCTTTGCACCGGAAGGGATGTCCTCAAAGCCTACAGGAACCGGGCAGGCCCGTTTCAGGGCTTCAAAGAACATCTCATAGTTCGCGACATTACCGGAGAGCTCATCTACGCCGATGGTGGGTAGGGGCTTTCCGTCCGTCTGGCTGACATCAAAGACGTTCACGACCTTGAAGGCAGGAACCATGATCTCCTTCAGATCCTTGACCGTGCTGCCGTCCGGATTCAGGACCGGCTGCTGCGTGACAGGATCGAGCCGGTCCACTTCCATCTGCTTCTTATACGGTGTCGGGGCGAGGATCCGGATTCCGGTCTCGCCCTTCTGGACCTGCCTGCCGAAGTTCCTCTGCCAGGCAGTGTACCCGGCAACCAAAGTGGCATCCGGCTTCTGCATGGCGATCAGGATCGTATTGTTCAGGGAATAATCGTGGAATCTGGAGAGCGTCTTCAGATAGTTTTTGAAAGCCTCACTTTCGAAGAGCGCCTGGATGCCGGCTTCCAGCTTATCTGTGATCTCCTTGACCTTATCGAACTGGGAAGGATAAGCTTTATCTTTCTTTTCCGACATGGCGAACCTCCTTTCCGGTTTTCTGCCTTTGGGCGGAGTGGCCTTTCAGATCATCCAGCTGTTTCAGAACAGAGCTGTTTGCCAGCTCCGCCTGTTCCATGATGCGATCATAAGGAACGGCAGCCCGGTTCCTTCGTCCATACCCATGCATCTCCATGATCTGATCCCGCGCCTGATTCATGCTGAGTTCAGGATTGTCGAGCTGACCTCCGTCTATCAGTTTGAACTGCTGACTGTAAAACGTATAATCATACCCGGAATCCGTAGTCTGCAGTGCAAGGTACTCTCTGTGGCCGAGCTGCCAGGCTGCCTGATCCAGCTCGGTCTCCGGCTCAGGGTGGACCGAACCATGCTGATGCTCCACCATCTCGGCAAATTCGCAGATGTGGAACACAGAGTCACCGACGAGCGTGTGATAATCGTCGATATACTCGCATTTTGCGGAGAACTTCCGATCAGGGAACTGAACTTCCACGGTGCCTCCGTCCGGAATCCGGAAGAGCGTGTCATAACTGCTGTTGATGAAGCGGATGCTGTGTTCTTTCTCGTCCATCATTTACCGCCTCCTTTGCGTTTATCGAATTCCATGGAGAACTGCGGTCTGCCGTCTGCCTCCGTGGAAAGCAGGACATCCGCGTTATAGGTCTTGCCGGTCTTCTGGCTCTTGCAGTCCTTCAGCCTGGCGCGGCCATCCTTCAGCAGCTTCTCCACGATCTGGGATGTCAGGCGTTTCCCGATCTTCGTGAAATAGGCATTATCCTTCCAGAGAATGAACCTGCATTCGCTGTTGCTGCAGAACCAGCCCTTCTGTTTTTCCAGCACCTCGGCCCCGCAGTGGGGACAGGCGCCAATCACTTTGTTTCTGCTCATAAGTGCATCTGCTCCTTTCGCTTTTTCATAAGTTGCTACCAGCCCGGCGATCATCCCGGAGATTCCAGCCATGAAATCCGCAGCCTCGTATTCGCCACGTTCGATACCAAGGAGCTTCTGCTCCCATTCGGCGGTCATGGAGGGCGACTGGATCTGCTCTGGCATGACGGTGATCAGGGCGTTTCCTTTATCTGTAGCGATCAGGTGTCTGGTCTTCTTGTCACCCTTACGCTCGATAAAGCCGCGCTGCACCAGTTTTTCGATGGTGGCGGCACGGGTGGCAGGCGTTCCCAGGCCTTTTCGCTCCACTTCTTCCGGCGTCTCATCGGCTCCGGCAGTCTCCATCGCTGAGAGAAGGGTGTCTTCAGTAAAATGCTTGCTCGGGGAGGTCTTGCCCTCTTTCAGCGCCGAAGAATCGATTTGAAGTCGTTTTCCCTGGCCCGGGATCTGGCCGATGGAATCCTCATCCTTCTTCTTGTCGGGATAGAAATGCTGCCAGATGGCTTTCCAGCCAAGCTGCAGGTCTGTCCTGCCTTTCTTGGTGAATTCTTCAGCTCCACAGCGTGACTTTAATGTTGATTCTGCATATCGGTAATCCTCTGCCGCCGCACAGAGAAGCCTTGCGGATATTAGCTGCAGAACTGCCATTTCTCCCAGAGAAAGCTCGCTGAAATCACTTTCCGCCATAGTCTTTGTCGGGATAATGGCATGATGATCGCTGACCTTGCTGCTGTTGAAAATGCTTGCAGGGCGGACCGGTTCGTTGCGAAGCGCACTGCCGTTGTATTTGAATTTCCCTGCAACTGCGGTGATCAGGTCTGGCAGCATCTCCCGCATGTCATCGGTAAGATACCGACTGTCGGTACGGGGATACGTGACCAGCTTCTTTTCATAAAGGCTCTGGGTGTGATCCAGCGTCTGCTGAGCTGTAAAGCCGAGAATACGGTTCGCTTCTCTCTGCAGACTTGTCAGGTCATACAGAAGAGGCGGCTTCTCCAGTTTCTCTTTCGTCTCAACAGCTTCGATCATGACTTCTCCTGTCGCCTTGCACTTCTGAAGGACTGCCTCGGCGTCGTTTTTTGTCGAAAAACGTCGGCTGGATACGGAAAGATCTCCGGCTTTCAGCTGGACGGTCCAGAAAGGTTCCGGCTTGAAGGCAGCGATCTGGGCATCACGCATGACCACCATGGCCAGCGTCGGCGTCATCACACGGCCAACAGCCAAGGTCTGGCCATACAGGCATGAAAAAAGCCGGGTGGCGTTCATTCCGACGATCCAGTCGGCACGCTCCCGGCAAAGGGCTGCCTCGTACAAGGCATCGTATTGTGTTCCCGGCTTCAGCTTCTCAAAGCCTTCCCGGATGGCTGCGTCCTCCATGCTGGAGATCCACAGCCGTTCAAAGGGTTTCTTACATCGGGCCTGGTTGTATACCAGCCGGAAGATCAGTTCGCCTTCACGCCCGGCATCAGTGGCACAGACAAGGCTCTCCACATCGGAGCGTTCCATCAGAGACTTCAGGATCTGATACTGCTTCCTGGTGGCCTGAGAAACCTCATACAGCCAGCGCTCCGGCAGGATCGGCAGGTCTTCCAGCCGCCACTTGGCAAAGCGCTCATCATAGCGCTCCGGCGCGGAAAGCTCAACCAGATGGCCAACACACCAGCTGACCAGATATTCGCCGCCTTCCAGGTAGCCGTCCTGGCGTTTGTCTGCGCCAATCACCCTGGCCAGAGACTGGGCTACACTTGGCTTCTCGGCAATAACAAGTTTATGTTTTGTTGTAGGAAATGAAAAGTTCTGCTCTGTTTCGTTTGACATTATTGAAATCCTCCTTCTTTTTCTTTACATAATCCCCCAGCGAATGAGCAGGAGGATTATGTAAGTTACAGCAGGTGTTATCGTTTTCCAAACGAATTGAGCCAGTCCATAAGAGCGTCATCATCAGTCCATGTTGGGTATTGTAGCTGCTGAAGCTTCGGACTTGCTTTTTCCAATGCCTGTCGTTTTAAAGTTGTATCTGCTCGTGCATAGATTTCAGTTGTTTTAACATCGCTATGTCCAAGCAAATCACGGATATAAATCAAGTTAACATCCGCCTGGAGCAGATGCATTGCTTTGGAATGGCGGATGCAATGCGGAGTCACAGTTACCGGTATTAAATTCGGAGATTTTTTACGAGCCATATCCGCATACTTTTTCAAAGTATAGGCAATGCCTGCTCTCGTAAACTTTACACCACTACGATTGCAGAATAACGGGTGGGTGCCAGATACCTGTTCAAGACCGTAATCCTTCATGTAAGCCTTTATAAGCTTTTCAGGCCCTGATAGTAGTGGAATGATTCGTGTCTTTTTGCCTTTTCCCGTCAGTTTAACAGTCGCTGGAGATATAAATCGAACATCTCCTACTGTCAAATCAACTATCTCTTGAACCCTGGCTCCAGAATCATAAAGGAGACTTAGTAAAGCAGCATCCCGCCTGCCCGTTTTTGTAGATAGATCAGGCTGTGCCAACAATAAGGCAATCCCCTCAACTGTCAGATAATTGAACTGTCCCTCGGGTGCTTTTGCAGTTCTGATCGCCAGTACTTCCTGACATTGTGCTGCGGCTTCGGGCATTTCGTATTGAAGATAGATAAAGAAAGCATGGATAGCCCCAAGCCGCTGATTACAAGTAGAAACACTACATTTCCGACAAACCTTCAGCCATAGGATAAAGTCCTCGAAAAATGAGCGTGACAAATCACTGATGGAAAGCTGGTTCGAAGCAAGTTTCTTCTCATCCTTCGCAAATATCAGGATCAGCTTAAAGGTATCTTTGTAAGATAGTATCGTGTTTTCACTGACATTTCTTTGACCTGGAAGATAGACGGATAGGAACCTTGACAGGTGATAAGCAAACCCGGACTTATTGTTCTTGCTCATAAACTAAACCTCCAATCGTTGGAAAAACAGTTCCGGTCAATTGTTCCATTGCTTCCATAACATCAGGGAATGCTTCAGCGGTAAGTTTCAGATACCATTGAGTTGACGGCGCGCCTGTATGTCCGACATATTTGGAAAGTATGGGAATGAAGGTCATAAGATCAGCCTTCTCTCGAGCCCAGGCATTTAGGCGATGGCAGATAAAGGTATGGCGGATATCATGAACCCTCGGGCCGTTCTTTTGTCCTCGATACGGTATGCCGGCAAACCATAGCATTTCCCGAAAGTGTTTTTCGATTCCGCTTACGGTATACTTGCTGCCATCTTTTTTGAAGAAAAATGGATGATCCGGCGTGTGATTTTGATGAACTGTTGCTATATAGTTCTTGCAACGCAGATTAAGAGTTTCTGCCATGGGAACAAACCGCTCATTATCATTTTTGGCATGAAGTACATGAACCAATGCGTTCTCAGTATCCACGTCAGAGAGTTTTAAGTTCAAAAGTTCAGAAATTCGGAATCCGCACCCATATAGCATTCGGTAGAGTAAAGGAAACGCCAAATGTTTATAAGGAGAACTAGGCGAATAGTCCGTTGAATCAATTACATCCAGGAGTTTTTTCATCTCTTCATGCGTGAATACATAAGCCTTGAATTGAGACCTCCTGGATTTGTGCATTTCTGCTGTATGCCCGCTGTATCCTTGTCCCTTTAAAAACGCGGCGAATTGCTGTAAATACAGAATGCGGTTTGTCCAGTAGACATCACTTTCGTTAGGCTGCTTCTGCCCCCAGGCTTCGACGATTTCTTTTGTCAAAGCATAATCCACCACGTCATAATTCATGGAAAAACTGTCAAATTTGCGGAGAACCCAATAACCGGCTATATACTGATAGCCAAGTGCACGTTTCTGAACAACGAACTCTGTCAGCATCGGTGCAAAGGGACCCGTGAATGGCTTGTATGTTCTACTCATAACTCGACCTCCAGGGGACACATTCTCAACTGTCGCATGCTGATACGGAGATAAACTTCCGTGCTGCTTATATCGGCATGCCCCAGTGTTTGAGAGATGACGGGGAGTGAAACACCATTTTCCAGCATGGTGGTTGCCAGGCTGTGTCTGAAGCTATGCATACCGATTCTCCGATTGCTCGGAGTTTCTATGCCAGCCTTACGAAGTTGCTTTACAAGTATGTTTCTCATATCTGCATACTGTCCATAAGGCGGGACATGCTGTATAAAGATGTAGCTACTATCTGAAACTGGGCGTCCATTCTTTAGATAGTCGATGATTGCCCATCCTACATCATCGGGAAGTGGTAGCGTCAATAATCGCTTCGTTTTCTGCTGCGTTAGTGAGATGGTCTTTTCTGCCCAGTTTATAGAGCTGAATTCCAGGGCTTTTATATCGGAAGATCGCAACCCCAGCCTCGCTGCGATCAAAAAAACAGCATAGTTTCGTTTTCCTGTCGGGTTCTCTCTGTCAAAAGAGGAAAGTATTTTTTCTGTTTCATCTTCTGTAAAAACAGCAGGCAGTTTTTGCTGGCGGATGTTTTTCACGAATGGGATGCTTACCGATAAATCTTCGGCATGAAACCCGTTTTGGGCAGCGTATAGACAAAGCCGCCGTAAGATCCTTAAACTCTCCGAGATATACGTTGAAGAGTACGGGGCCAAGGATTTTATAAAGTCATTGATCATCTCATGCGTTATCATACTGAAGACCTTCGCACCTTTTTCGATAAAGAAAAGATGCATTCGATAAAGCCGGGACCAGAGCTTTTTCACAGACCCTGCCGAGAGACCCCGATGAACTTCGCTGTCTCCGAATGATGTCATTAGAAGGTAGTATCCTTCACTGAAAACATGAGGGTCTTTCTTGGGGACTCCGATGATTATGCCGAACTCAATGTAGTTTCTCAAAAGTTCAAGTGCTCTGCTGACTCGAAACATGGTGTATTCCAAATCAAGTCGGACACCGTATTCTGAGTGAACGAACTCTTCTTTGAAACTTTCATCGTACGGCACTGAAGGGACGGAAGACGCATAGCGCGTCAGATTGTCCCAAACATTTTCAAAGCCACGCATTGTCTGTGGGCTATAGCCTCTTTGCAGCATCTCAGTTTTTAGCGCTGAGATATACTCCTGCAAATCTGTTGTAAGTATTTGTGTCACGCTCATACATACTCCTTTCTGTGACGCAGTGTTGAATTACGGTTATACATTAACAGCAGAAGGGGTATGTTATGTGAAGTAATTGAAAAATTTATTAAGGAAAGAGAGGTGATGGAGACGTTTACGTCTCATAACGTATGACTATGCATAAACTTGTTTATGTGAAGCTTCACATAAACAAGTTTCATTCGTGCATCCTCCTTCTTCAAAAATAGGCATAATAATAGCGCCAGGGACTTGTGATCCTTGGCGCTATGTAATGCGACTCTATGCCAGGAAAGAGAAGCCCCTTATGAGACTTCTCCGTCCTGGATTCTTTTGCGCTTTTTGGTTGTCACTCGGGAAGGCTCATCTGCATATTTCCAGAGTTCCTTCTGTGGAGTACAGATCTCCATCTGTTCGGCCTTTGCCCAGGATGGGATTTTAGGTTGGAGTTCGGTCATTCGAAGCATCACCCGCTCCATAGGATCCATAATATCGCTGGCTGCCGCCTTTACATCTTATACTCGGCGGCGTTGATTATCTGGGTATCTTTCAGTTTGCCGAGGAAGGAGCCGAGCATTCCGCCAGCCATTCCATCCTCACCATCTTCATCATCCGAATCCTGCCCGGACACCTGAATCATGGCTACATCCTCAGCAATCATATTGACGGCCTCTTCCTGCTCCTTCGAGCAGATAACCATAGCGCAATCCACGATGTGCAGTTTTTCCATGATGTCTTCAGCACTCAGATCCTCAGAAAGAGTGACCTTGGCGCAATCTTCGACCCGGACACCTTTCGGATACTTCCCAAGCACCGAAGCACCGACCTTGACCATGGGGCGATCCACGATAAGCCCCAGATCCGGATCAATGATTCTCAGCTCGTCATATACGCTTTCGATTTCGTCAAAAGCGTCTTCCAGCTCCTTATTTACACTGACGGTACCGTCTGCAAACAGGTATTCCAGGGAAGAGAGGGCTTCGGCATCCTTGATGGAAACGTCGCCTGTGACACAGAGCCTGGTTCCGTACTTTTTGATGGTTTTCGGTTTCAGTTCCAGGTCGTCGTCGATGAGCTGTGTGCCGTCAGGGACCTTCACGATCTCGGCTTCTTCATCAAACAGAGTTACTAGCTTGCCGATCAGGCTTTCTGCGATCACGACCCTCTTTGCGGTAAACTTCAGGCCCTTTGAAAGCAGCTTCTCTGAGTCAATCCCGGTATCCAGGAAGAAGAGATTTCCGGAGCAGTAGTACAGAGTGTTCGCTGCTCTTGCGATAAACAGATCGTCGATCTCCGTATCAGCCTTCAGGATCGTTGCTCCATCTGGATAATATTCGGTCTTTCCTCTTACCTGAATGTTCGAAAACCGGCCCTCAAAGCTTTTCGGCATCAGGACCTTTCCGTTCACCATGATGCTGTAATAGCTTTTCACAGCTTCCTGGCTGCCATCGGCAATGAAAAGTTTGCCATTGACCATCAGGAAAACACCGGTTCCGTCAGCGTCCGGGCCAATCTCGCCTTTTCCATTGATGCTCTTTATAGAAATGTTCTCTCCATCCGGGATTTCCAGAACAGTTGCCGCATTCATGGTCACGGGATACTTATTCAGCAGTTCCTTGGAACGCTCATTGACAATCAGAATCGCTGCATTGATGGTGATATTTTCATACCCGGCAAGGCTTTCTTCCGTTACGGCTCTTGCATCGCAGGTTGCGGCATTGATCATTTTGTTCTTCTTCATGAGATTCGTCCTCCGTTATGATTTCAGTTTTTCTCTCAGGAGCTTTCTGGCGCGGCTTAGGGCAGCCCGGACTCCTGATGGTGAAAGCCCGTATTCTTCTGCAAGTTCCTTTGAGGTGTATCCGTCAAAGTACCGTTTGATAAAGAGTTGGGACAGATCCGGCGGCAGTGAGGAGAGAATCATTGCTGTTTCGACTTCTGAGAAGCCGCCGTCCGTTTCTTCCTCGGCCTGCATCTGGTTGTTCTGCTCTATGCTTCGCCTTCGGCAGGCATCATAGAACAGGTTTCTTGCCACCTTATACAGCCAGGCCCGTCGCTCTTTTTCTCCCAATTCTTCCAGAAGATCCAAATTGGAAAGTGCCTTCATGAAGGTCTCCTGCAGTAGATCCTCGGCATCACTGACATTTCCGCATATCATACAGCAGTATTTCAACAGCTCTGTCCGATACACGGTATATAGCTCTGCGATCATGGCACCCTCCTTTCCTTCGGCTTT
Source organism: Candidatus Limivicinus sp. (assembly GCA_045117135.1). GTDB lineage: Bacteria > Bacillota > Clostridia > Oscillospirales > Oscillospiraceae > Limivicinus. Next base: position 54,462 of record JBGUNA010000085.1, read on the forward strand.
CACTCTTATAACGTTTGAGAACGGCAAAGTGTTTTCGGAAATTTGAAAAAAATTTTTTCTCAATGCCGAACTTAACGCCGAAACCGGATTGCCGCAAAGAAAGGCAACCCGGTTTGCTGCTGATTATATAGCCCATGCAGGTCTATTTCTCTACTTGTGAGATACCAACAGCCAGAAATGGTTCTTTCCGTCTTCGGATACCGTCACATTACAGGCGAGCTTCTGGCTGCTCTGGCATGTTTTTTCACGGGACTTCAGGTTCGCCCCGAGCATAACGGAAAGGGCCGTGTTTGCAAACGCCGTCTGATTTTCTTTATCCTTTGAGATGGTGAACAGCAGCATATATTCTTTTCCATCATCAGGAACAGTGAACTTTCCAATGACTTCCCGTACATGTTCCCAACCGTGCTGCTCATAGACCACTTCAAATTCCGGATTATTCAGGACATTGAGGTATTCCGGCTCTTCACGGGCAACATCCCCATCAGAGGACAGATCATAATCAAAATCTCCCTCGGAGAATTCGTGAGTGTCCAAATATGTGGTCAGGGAATCTACAATCTCCCGGTACTCATCGGCTGAAATACCGAATTCCTCAGTGGGGTCGTAGTCTTTCATAAGGGAGAGTACTGTCTCCCGGAATGCTTTTACCTTTTCTTTCATGCGCTGTACTTCGCTCAGATATGACTGCTGGATCTCCCTGGTTTTCTGCAGACGGTTCTCCTGTTCTTTTATTTTCGCTGAGAACGCCTTGAAAATGGTGTCGTTATCAGCGTCAAGAAGCCCCCTGATTTCATCGATAGAGAAGCCAGCCATTTGTAGGTTTTTGATTTTCACGAATTGCAGCGCCTGATCCTCATCATAGTAGCGGTATCCTGTCCAGGAATCCACCTTAACCGGTTTCAGCAGATCCACATGGTCATAGTACCGAAGAGTCTGAGGATTGCAGCCACACAGACGCGAGAATTCTTTGATTGTCATATCCGGCACCTCCTTTCTGACCACGTTGTATCATTGCAGTTTGGTGTAAGGTCAATAGGTTTTTCAAAAAAAGTTTTCAGCAGGTTTCGCCCATCTTTTCGATCAGATCATGGAGGCTCTTGTCATGCTGTGCCTGGGAGATTGCACCTTTCTCCAGAAACTGATCCAGAAGAGCCTTCTGCTTCAAAAACAGCTGGTGATTCTTTTCTGCATGGGAAAGTGACTGCCAATTGATCCAGTTGTCCGCCTCTTCTCTGGAATGAAAGATCGTAACAGTCTTTGAATCCTTATACTGTTCTATAAGCTCATTGATCCTTGGTATCTGGTCCTTTTTAAAGTCCAGAATGTATTGTCTGAATTCCGGATCAAATTCCTTTTCGACCCAGGGCATATCCTCTCGAATCTGTCCAATTCGTGAGGCAGCGCCTTCCAGACACTGTTCTACCGGAAGATCGAACAGAAAAACTTCTGTGCATTTTTCGAATCTTAAAGGAAGCGTTCTCTGATAGTTGCCGTCTATGATCCATTGACCAGAATTAAGGATCTCGGACAGTCTGAGATCAAACTCTTCACGGCTGACAGTGGTCCTGTCCGGATTATGAAAGATCATATCCAAATAATAGAGTGGAAGGCCCATTTTATCCCTAAGCTTCCTGGCAAAGGTGCTTTTCCCTGATCCGGGGCTGCCTATCACGATGATCCTCCTCGGACTCTGCTTCAGCTCTTTCTTCAACATGATGATCTCATCCGTGCGGTATTCCTCTGTGAACCCGGCCTTCAGAAATAGCCAGGCTGCAGGATTATCTATAGCGATATCATCCCGAAGCACTTCGACGCCATTCGCTTTCGCTGCATCACATAGCAGTTGTAAGCCTTCACTGCCATAACCTTTACCGCGATATTCAGAAGCAACGATCACATCTGCCAGCCAGATCTCTCGTTCTTCATCGTAATGATACGCAATCTCACCGACAAAGGTTTGGGTCTCAGTATCCATAAGATAACGATAGAATCGTTTGTTTTCATCATGAATCAGCCAGCGGTCATACCATTCTTTCCATGTGTTTTCCGGGAAGGGTATCGTCCCGCCCCAGGCGGCATTATAAGACATGGTGGCTTCATCCGCCATGAACTGCTGCCTGAACCATAGATCCTGCAGTGCAGGCTTGTATGTTGTAATCATCGTTCCTCTCCAAATAATCCTTCAGCGATCAGCATCTCGAGAACCCTTGCCTCACGCTCCAGCATGACAGGATCCTTGGGCCTATGGTCAGCCCTGCGGTTCGTTTCTATAGCTGTCTTCGGATCAATGTACTCCAGAGTAAACCTCTCTTCAGCTTCATAATCGTCAAGATTCTGTGACTCTACCGTATCCGCCGCTTTACACAAATAATAATAGTTGTCCTGGATGAAGCATTCGGTTTCATCTACCGTGCTCTTCTGGATACGATGGGCCAACCCGTATTCCTGAACTGTTTCGGGAAGGACCTTGAGCCCTGCTTCCTCCTTGGTTTCCCTTATCATGGCATCTACCGGATTCTCATCATCTTTGATTCCGCCGCCGGGGAACTTGTAATAGTCGTATTTCAGACTATGTACCATGGCAATCTTCCCGCCAGAAATGATAATGCTGCGGGCTGAATTACGGACATAGGTACGTGTACACTGTCCGTAATCTTTCCTGTCAAGTTCAAATAACAGTCTCATTATGAGCCACCTTCTTAAACAGCCTGGCACTCCAGAATTTCATCCCCAGCTCGTCCAGATAGAAGTGGAAAATTGCTCTCCAGTTCTTTGTCGCTGTACTGAGCATGATATAGTCTGCATCATTCCGAACAGCTGACTCGACATGGGAAAAAAGCATTTTCCCGATGCCTTTGCTGCGGTATTCCGGTTTTACATAGAGTTCTTCCACTTCAAAGACCGGCGTTCCATCCGGCATAATGGAGGTGGACCGTTCGGATTTCTCCAGGTATCCAAACAGATAGCCAATGACATCCTCACCGTCTTTGGCAATGAATATCCGGTTACCCTCTATATCCGCTTTCTCGTTCTTGCGGTACCCATAGCAGCTGTTTTCTGCTTCCCAGTCAGCTGAAAGCTGGATCAGAATGTCCAAAAGCTCTTCAGTCAGTTCCTGTTCTTCGATTACAATACGATCCCTTATAACTTCTGCCTGCATGCGATCACACCACCGGTTCCATTTCTCATCATATTCGCTTTCCGGGATGATTCGACCAAGCAGATCTGCAGGGCTAAAGATGTCCCGCCTCCTACATTCCTGAACGCATCTTCTGTACATTTCCCAGTCAAGATCATCTTCATCCCGGCAAAGCGGCACGCTGTCAAGGCCGCAAAGAAGAGCCGCTACAGCTCTTGTATGGCCATCCGTCATGACAGGAACGCCGTCCAGCATTTTCACCGGTATAGGCTCAAACCCGGAAAGATCCTGAGGATCAAACCATTCACGGATGTCATGAAGCTTCTTTTCTGAGATATAAAACTGCGATGGTTGAAGATCGTGAAGCTTCAATTCCCTGATATCAGTCATTTCTTTCCCTCCGGTATATCAACAGGCCGTTATTCTCTCCGGCTTTCCGGAAACCATGTTTTTCGGCAATGACCCTTGTCGCCTGTTGTTCCGGGACGCATTCAATAACGGTGTCTTTTCCTTCTGCTGCAGCCGTGGCAACAAGCTGCTTTGTAAGCAAGCTCGCCATTCCATGTCCCCAGATTTCCTTTTTCAGGACCCAACCTATTTCCTTACTTGTATCATCATAATCGTGATAGATCACATAGCCGATGAAGCTGTGATTATTATCATCTACGGCCAGTATCCGGGGTGATGCCGCCAGTCCCTGTGACTTCAAAAAGTGTTCTGTCTGTTTGCGGGTAAAGGGCGGCTCCAGATATTTCATCACTTCCGGCTCAGAAAGAAGGTCATGAAGGGGTTCCAGGTCCTCTATTGTAAACTGTCTGATATAGAAGCGGTCATCCTTTACCTTATGCTTCACGGATATGTCTGTGATGTCCAGGTCTGTTCTGAAGAATTCCGGAAAGATCGTCCTTGGTTCATCCGTAGAGACCCATTCCAGATATTCTGTCTGACCGTCCTCCGTAATACTGTTGCAGACCGGCTCGAAGTCCTCCGGCACCTTCATGTAGAAGTAGTATCCGAGTTCGTAGACCTCTTTCCCGATCTTGGACGGGACATCTGCAATGAAGTAATTCTCCTGTACAAAGCCCAGGTGATCGATCTCCATTTTGACACCGGTCTCTTCAAACACTTCTCGAATAACAGCTTCTTCAGCCGTTTCCCCAAACTTAATTCGTCCACCGACAGAATAGAAATAGTCCGACAGATGATTCCTGACCATCAGGAAACGTCCTTTTTTCAAAATGACAGCTCCGACCCGGATGTTAATGATCCCTTCTCCGCAAGGTACACTCATGTCCGGGGCTTCAGGCTGAATGCCTTCTGTCTCCTTGTCTTTTCTGACGCTTTGGTGATAGTTATACAAGGCTGATCTAAACACCTCTGATTTAGGGGCAGCAGCATACTCACTGGTTTCTGTCAGAATACGATTCTCCTCTTCATTTAAGCGCACCTTATAAGTAATTGTACGAGCGTCAGCCTTCTTGGGTCTTGCCATGTCAGATCCTCCATTCTCGTGGGTACAATAACACCAAGCCACTATACCACTAGTTGCCAGAATAGTCAATGTTTTTGTGGCCACACAAACATATGTACGAGGCAGCTTTCACTGCCTCTCTTAGCTCACAGCTCCGGACCCTTCTTAGATTTGGTCTTGGCCTTAGGCCTTTCTGAAGATACTTTTGCAGCCGTATCCTTCACCAGGGCATCAAGCTTTTCCATGGCGGATTCCCGGGGTTGAGTCTCCTTCGTCTGTGGTGCTCTGGTCTTGTAGGCTTCCACCATCGCCTTCAGCTCCGTATTCGGCACCTGGGTCTTTACATCCTGCCAGATGTTCTTACCCTTATCGTCCTGCCCCTGAAGGGTGGGTTTCGTCACTACGGTCGTTCCATCAGCCGGGATCTTCGCCCATAAACCTTTGCCATACTGGTTTTCATGCACGGCCTTTGCGGGGAGCACAAAGCTTGCCCAGGGTGTCTTGTCCGCCGGATCCTGGTTGGGGATCGAGATCCTCATAAACTCCCTGCCGTCCTTCGACTGGAAAGGCTCTGCGAGGCCTTTTCCAAACTTGATCGTTACTTCTTCCTGTGTCGGGAGCTTTACTCCCTTGGCAATCTGTTCTTCGGCTTCCTTTACAAAGTCAGGTACAAACAGATCCTCTTTTCGACCGTTCTCGGGCATTGTTTCAGCTCCTCCTTTATAGCTTGAATTACTTTCATTGACGCGAAGGATCTCCTCCGCTGTCATTGAGATCTTGTCGCTGGTGAAATCCACCATTCCGGACTCCCGGAAGCTGAACATATCCCTATTACCGCCGCCTACGATCACATGATCCAGGCAGGGAATATCCATGAGCTTTCCAGCCTCCACGCAGCGTCTGGTTGTCGTGATATCCTCTTTAGACGGCGTCACATCACCGCTCGGATGATTGTGCAGCAGCAGAAATCCGGCTGCATTGGACAGGATCCCAGACTTTAAGATGTTCGGGATCGCCGCTACAGAGCCGTTGATGCTGCCCATGCTGACGATGTTGAAATTGATGGGCTTCAGCTTGTTGTTGAGGTTTACGACGCAGAGGATCTCCCGGTCATATTGGGAAAGCTCTTTCCGCATCACATCCAGCGCTGCTGTCGGGGAGGAGAGAGGGACATCCGAATAAAGCGGATGCCCCTCAGCCAAGCGGATACAGACCTCTTTCAGCTTATATCGCTTCGTTTCATTCTCTGTCATCGCGTTCCCGGTTGTCCTCCTTCAGCTCGATGGTGATCTTCAGGACCTCGTCATCAGGCATGGACCGGATATAGTCCCGCAGCTCCTGCAGTGTCATCTCGATCACCATTACACATCCTCCTCGCTGTCATCAGAGGAATCTTCATCATTCAGGATCTCATTCTCATAGGGATCCTCCTCATCATAAGAGTCGCTGATTTCCTGATCCGATCCTGCACCGTAATCCTCTTCATCGTCATCGGTATAATCTGCGTCGGGATCCGGAGCAGACTCAGCTTTCTTTTTCTTCTTCGTCTGCATGAAGAACCATCCGCCGCCTGCTGCCGCCATCAGGACTATGATGATCAGAACCGGAGCCATGTTGGTCTTTTTACCTTCCTTGGCCGATTCGTCTTCCGGCTTCTGGGTCTCAGATTCACCGGTCTGGGAAGCAGCTTCAGCCGCAGCCTTTTCGGCAGCTTCACGGGCAGCCTGTTCAGCAGCCAGTTGGGACTCATAGGCAGCCTTCTCATCATCCTCCATCAGGGCAAAGAGATCACGCTCATCCACCAGGTTCAGGAAATGGACGGTTTCCTCGCCCTTCTCATCACGGTCGATGATCAGATAGAAATAGTTGCCGTTCTTCGTAACCAGGGTAACGAACTGCTGGCCTTCACCGTTCCTTTCCCCGAAGTCATCTACAAGAGTCAGGTTGCCGGAGGGCGTAAGGCCATGACCGATCGGAGTTTCTGCAGGCTGCATCATGCCCTGAAAGAGTTCCAGAAAGCTAAGGATCGTGGCCTGGTCGATATCAAAGGAATAACCGTCTTCTGTCTGGGTGGAGGGGATGTCATTGACCCTCAGGTATTCACCGCAGACATAGCCGTATCTTGCCGGGATCTCGATCTGATACCAGCCGTCCTTTTCCCCGAGGACCTTTACATTGGAGCCGTTAATCAGCTGGGTGATGATGTCGTAGCCTGTACTCGGGCCGGTCCGGACATTCAGGTTGCTGCCCTGAGTGGTGACAGTTCCGGTCTGACCGGGATCTTCCTGTTCCTGTTTATCAATGGAGATAGTAACGGAGCCTTCTCTCACCGTGACATGCAGTGTCGGCATAAACATGGCGATCAGCTTCGGGTGTTCTTTCAGCACCTCCAGGATCTCCGGATCCATACCTGCAAGCAGCGTGGTCAGAACATCGGTATCAAAGGGAAGCGCATCGTCTTCACTGGGTTCTGACGCATCTGCCTGTTCGGCGGCATTGTCGGTTTCCGGTACATTCGCGCTCTGAGCCGTCTGGGTCTCCGCCGGAGTACTCTCTTCATCCGGCGCATAAGCAAATGCCGCCGTCGGGAAGAGCATCATGCATACCAGCAGGACTGCGATCATCGCAGTCAGTTTCTTTTTGATCATTCTTCAGGATCCTCCTTCTCATAGGTTTCGTTTTCATCTTTTTCAGTTGCGTATCCGCCCGGGAACTGGGGGAGAACGGTCCCTTTCGAGCGGATCAGCTCTGCCAGCTGTTCCGGCGTCAGGTTCGCAGTCTGGAAGATCCCGTAAACAAAGACCTTCTCAGCTTCGTTGTACTTTCGTTCCAGGTCCTTCACCTTGGCCTCCCAGTCATCCCGCTTCTTCCGGGCTTTCTCAAGCTCCTCCCGGAGCTTTACAAGTCTTGTATCGTCCATTTCTATCCTCCTTTTGGATGAAATGACCGCCTGCCTGGACTTAAGGCAGACGGCCAAAGCAATAAAAGTGAGCCTGCCAGTAAGCGGTATCGATACTCGCGTACTGGATCGGGTTGCCGCAGTGGATCATCATGCCGTCTCCGACATAGATGGCCACATGGGATGCTCCCGTAGTGTTATAGGTGCCCTGGAAGAAGATTAGGTCTCCGGGCTTGGCTTCGCTTCTGGGGATGATGGCGCAGATCTGCCTGAGGCCTTCAGCTGTCAGTCTTCCGACGTTCCAGCCATTCCCGCAGTGGTTGATGACCCAGCTGACAAAGCCTGAGCAATCAAAGCTCGTGGAAGGTGAAGATCCGCCCCAGACATAGGGGTATCCGAGATACTTCTCAGCTTCCGTGATCATTCTCCGGAACCGTTCGTCTGTCAGGGCTTCGCCGGGGATGTCGTAGTGCAGGACATCCTGGATCGCGATGGCATAAGGGTTATCTCCGAAGATCTCCGGCTTGTTGCCGAGCGTCTGCATCAGGAGCCCGTAGCGCATCATCTGATCATCTGTGAGGCCTGCCGAAAGCAGGATGTTTGCAAGCCCCTTGTTGTCCAGGGTGACGTTCAGAATATAGTAGTCATACGGGACTTTCTCCTCGTATTCTTCCTCTTCCTCATACGTCTCACCGGTTTCCGGATCAGTACGTGTGACCGTCCTGGTCTTTGTTTCCGTCCGGTACCGGGTCTCCACTATCGAATCGAAGGTCAGTTCATACTGCGCGGCAAAGATCTGCTGCAGAGTGCTCTGTACCTGGGAACGGGTGTAATTCTCAAATACGACCGTCAGGTAGGATGCCAGCTCATAGGGGTTGTGACCGATCTGATCCTGGGTGATGTTGATTTCATCATAGCCGGGAAACTCCGACTCGATGTTGTTGATTCTGGCTTGCAGGGCAGCTTCCAGAGCGCAGTAGTCTGCCTCGACGCCGAGGATATCCTCATCCTCAGCCGTATAGGAGGTCTCGACCACCACGTCCGATCCTCCCTGAAACATGACAGAACAGGATCCCATCATGCCGGAGATCATCATGACCACCAGCAGGATCCCGCCTCCGATCAGCAGGCCGTGCCAATGCTTGGACACGAACTCACCGACCCGTTCAGACACCTTCTTTGTTTCCTTGGCGGTTTTTCCGGCATTCTTTGCTGTCGCAGCGCCGGAAGCAGCACCGGAGGCTGCCGTACCGGCACTCTTTCCTGCCTTTGCGGCTGCATACTCCTTTTTGATCTCGCTTTTCTGACGCCAGCGGGAGAAGGCATTGGAGCCGTTCTCCGCAGTGTGCTCGGCAAACTGGCTGCCCCTGTTCAGGGCATCGGTACCGGCATTGTCATCAGCTTCCTGGTCGATCTTATGATGGACCGTATCTGAGATCAGCGTGGATGCATGGCTGCCTTTGGGCGTCTTCCTGCCGTGGCTTGTTGCTTCCTTTACGCTCTCATCCGAAAAAACCGCCTTATCAAAGCGGAGCTTCTCACCGGCTGCCGCCTGGGAAGCCTTTTCGCCCTGAAGCTTCTTTCCGGAAGCCTTCTTGGCAGTTTCCTCCGTTTTCAGTTTCCTGCCGGGAGAAGACCGGCCGGAGGCGCTGCCCTGGCCGGTCCTTCCGGTTCTTTTTTCTTTATCCATGGGTTACGCCTCCTTTGCTTCGACCACCTCCGAAAGCTTTGTGGTCATGATGCGGTAGAGTTCGGTATCCTGCGGGAACCGGTCTACAAAGGGAAGGATCACGTTGCCGTAGAACAGCAGGCCTTCACCTTCGCCGGAATGCGTCACATAGGACAGCTGGTGAGGGGAAATGTTGAGCTGTTTGGCCAGGATCTGACGGTCTCCCGCCGCCTGGTTCAGCATATAGATGAAGTCGCTGTTCTCGAAGATGTTCTCTACCTCGTGGGAGGAAAGAAGATCCTTCACGTTCTGGGTGATGCCTGTGGGGATGCCGCCCCACTTTCTGAAGCGCTTCCAGATCTCCACGGAATAGGCCGCCGTCTGCTCCTCCTTCAGAAGCAGATGGAACTCGTCCATATAGTAGCGGGTGGCCTTTCCGGCTTCTCTGTTGGCAGTAACACGGCCCCATACCTGGTCCTGGACGATCAGCATGCCCAGCTTCTTCAGCTGCTTGCCGAGCTCCTTGATGTCGTAGCAGACCAGGCGGTTATCGATATCCACGTTGGTCCTGTGGTTGAACAGATTCAGGGAGCCTTTGACGTAGATCTCAAGCGCCGTTGCCACATGATGGGCTTCTTTTTCTTCCTGTTTCAGAAGAGCGTTATACAGATCCTCCAGAAGAGGCATGTTCTCCGGGATGGGATTCTCGAAGTACTTCTGGTAAATCTGATGGACACAGCGGTCGATGACCGTCTTTTCGATGGGCTGCAGGCCTTCCTTGCCGCCGACAACCAGTTCACAGAGGGAAAGGATGAAGTCCGATTTCAGCGCGATCGGGTTATCCTCCTCGGAGTAGTTCAGGTTGATGTCCATCGGGTTAACATACTGGGTGCTGGCCGGGCTGATATGAATGACCTGGCCGTTGAAGCGCTGCACGAGAGCCGTGTACTCAGCCTCCGGATCGCAGATGATCACATCGTCATCCGTCACCAGGAAGGCATTGGCAATCTCACGCTTGGCGCTAAAGGACTTACCGGAACCGGGAGTACCGAGGATCAGACCGTTCGGGTTTTTCAGGGCCTTCCGGTCCACCATGATCAGGTTGTTGGAAAGAGCGTTCAGGCCGTAGTACAGAGATTCCTTGCCGTTCTGAAACAGCTCCTGCGTTGTAAAGGGAACAAAAATCGCCGTGGAGCTGGTGGTCAGCGCACGGCGGATATCGATGAGGCAGCTGGCCAGCGGCAGGCAGCTCATGAGAGCATTTTCCTGCTGGAAATCCAGCCTCCTTAAGTTGCAGTTGTGTTTCTGGGCGATGGAGCTTGCCTGGAACACGTTGGTATCCAGCTCCTGCTGGGTCCTGCCGGTATTCATGATCAGCATCGTCAGCATGAACATGCGCTCGTTCTGGCTCTGAAGCTCCTTCAGGAGCGACTTGGCGTCCTTGCCGTAGGTAGCCAGGTCCGAGGGGATGATGTCCATGTCGTAGCCGGAACGGACTGCCTTTTTCTGTTCCTCAATCTTCGACCGGTCAAGCTCCGTGATCGTATGCTTGATGGTCTTGATCGCCTCCGTCTGGTCCACGGACTGGATGTGCATCGTGATGATCTGCGAGGAATCCATGTCCAGGAAATCCTTAAGGAGCTGGTCCGAAAGGTCGGACGCCGTGATCTGAAGATAACTCATGGCTCCGAAGAGACTCCCCATCTGGAAGGTACGGCTGCCGGGGAATGCAAAGGCCGTGGGAGCGATGAAGTCCTTTACGGAAAGACCGGACTCTACGAGCCACTTCCAGTCAAAACGGAACTTGTCCTCGGGATCTCCCATGTGGAACATATCGTGCATGAGCTTAAGGCGCTGATAGCCGTTCAGGACCTCCGCCCGGACGCCCAGCTGCTTGAAGTTGTTCAGAAGATCATTCTGCACATGCTCAAGCCTCGGTTTGGCCTGCTTCATGGAGTCTGCTTCGATCCCGAAGGTCAGGAACTTGGTCTTGGTGAGACCGTTGTTGCCCTGGGCCAGCTGGTTCTTCAGCATCTCCGAATACTCATCCCGGACGCTGTTGAAATCATCCTTTCGGTAAGGTATCCGGATCCCGGCTTCGAAGCTCTCCGCGTCGGTCGTCATATTCATGAAGCTGAGTTCGAAGTGGATGGAGCTGTCGAAGAAGTTCAGGAAGCCGCACCATTCTTCAAAGATGGCCGTCTTGTCTTCCTGCTGGGCCAGCTGGTAGTTGATATCCTGGAACTGGATGGTCTTGGTGTAAAAGCTGCCAACGCGGCAGATGCCGTCAGGGAACATCCGGTCAAAGGGAATCGACTGCTGGGCGGTCCGGGGGATCCCGTCGTTTTTCTTTGCGCGGTCAATGACTTCCTGGACACGGCGCTGATCTTTTTTGGAGAGCCCCGGGGGAAGTTTCAGTGACCGTTTGTCATTTCTTTTTCCTTTGAACAGCTGAAACAATTCTGTCTACCTCCTTTTCCGCCTGTGCGGCCCTCTTCAGAACGTCGTAGTAGTTATCCGTCTGATAGGGCCGGATCTTTGGCCGGATGAATTTCGATTCGATAAAATGCTTTGCAATGACCTCCAGGGGCTGCCCGTCACGCTCGTACATCGCCAGCAGGAACATGGGGATCATGATGATGATCATGCTCATAGCGGCCAAGCTCGTAGAACCGATGCTTTTGATGAAAAAGAATGACGGCACACCGATGAGTGCCGCCAGTCCGAAGCAGATAAGCTGCCTTTTGGTCAGGTTGAGAAATACTTTGGTTTTGACCCGAGTAAGATCCCTCGGGACGGGGATATATGCTGCCATTTTGAACCTCCTTCTTTAATGGGCACTCATAACGGATTTCGCCAGGCTTCCTGTCTTGAACAGAGAGAAGCACAGGAGAACCGTGTATCCCAAGACGCCCCAGATGCTTCCGATGATGTCATCCGAGAACGCGACCGTCTGGACCAGCACCGCATAGATGGCGATACAAATCATGATCAGGAATCCCTGGAAGCCAAGGGCCATCAGGGCTCTCAGATAGTTCTGGCCGATATGGCTCTGCTCCCGGTTTCCGAAGGTAGAGAACGGGATCGGTGCCAGGCTCGTCATGAGGTAGATCTCCATCATACGGCCATAGACGATCACAAAGATCGCAACGGACAGGATCGTGGAACAGATCTGGACGATAAAGGACTGCAAAAACAGCCCCAATAGTTCTCCCAGCTCCATTGCCTCCAGGCTTTCCCGTATGGTTTCGAGCGTTGCCGCATCGACCGCCGTGGAGCCTGAGATCAGGCCTGCGCTGGAGTTCACCACATACTGAGCCACATCAAAGACCGCCATGACGATATTGAAGGTGTTGGTGATCAGCATGACCGCCACGAAAGTCTTGAAGATCCATTTGAAGAAGATCCAGGTTTCAAAGTTTGCCAGGTTGTTGTGTTCGATGATCAGCTGAATCAGCTCATAGCAGGCGATGAACGTTAAAAACATGCCTGCGATGGGAATGATGACAGATTCGGAGATATTCCGCACCAGGGCGAAAACCCCCGGCGAAAAGCTCGCCGGGGTGCTCCCGACCTGTGTGGCAACGTCCGCCACCTGACGGTTCACGGCATCAAACATACCTGACAGATTGTTCATGATGCCGTCTACCAGCATGCCCTTGAGCCATTCAGTGATCTGCTCTAATAGCGCTCCCAAGGGCTGGCACCTCCTTTACCGGTTAACCGAAGAGACCGGAAAGCAGAGGCACCAGTACGACGCCGATCAGAGCGACACCGCCGCCAGCCATCAGCTGCTTCATGCCCTGGGACTTTGCTTATGTGTGATAAAGAAGCAATAGAAGTGCAAAAAATTTTGCCGTTCCTATCCGACACTTGGCCATTGTGTCG
>JBGUNA010000086.1:0-193396 GCA_045117135.1 Candidatus Limivicinus sp.
TATCAATCCAGTATCAAGAGCCACAGCGATGGGCAAAAAAGCCTGTATTCATGCGGGTTTGCGCCGTTTTGACGGTCATTCCCACTCGATCGTGGCGACCGGTTTCGGGCTGAGGTCGTAAAGAACACGGTTTACACCGGCAACTTCTGAAAGAATCCTGTCACGGATTTTGTAAAGCAGCGGATAGGGGAGCTCTTCAACTGTGGCAGAGGTGGCGTCAATGCTGTTGACCGCGCGGATAATTACCATCCAGTCATCCGTACGTTTACCGTTTTTGATGCCGGTGGATGTGAACGGAGGCACAACCGTAAAATACTGCCATACGATACCCTCCAATCCGGCTGCTGCAAACTCTTCGCGGAGGATAGCATCACTTTCACGCACAGCCTCAAGGCGATCGCGTGTGATGGCACCTACGCAGCGTACCCCAAGGCCGGGGCCGGGGAAGGGCTGGCGGAAAACCATACTCTCGGGAAGACCAAGTGCAAGCCCGACAATACGGACCTCGTCTTTATAAAGGAACTTAACCGGCTCAACAAGCTCAAACCGGAGGTCTGCCGGCAAACCGCCGACGTTATGGTGGGCCTTTACGCCGTCACTCTCCAGAATGTCGGGATAGATGGTTCCCTGTGCTAGGAATTCAATCCCATCGAGTTTGCGGGCTTCTTCTGCAAACACATCAATAAACTCTTTGCCGATGATCTTGCGCTTCTGTTCCGGATCGCTGACACCTGCCAGCTTATCCAGAAAGCGGTCAACCGCATCCACATAGATCAGATTGGCACCGAGCTGATTCTGAAATACCTGTATAACCTGTTCCGGCTCACCCTTTCGGAGCAACCCGTGGTTGACGTGTACGCAGGTGAGCTGATCGCCTATTGCCTTGATCAGCAGTGCAGCAACAACGGAAGAGTCAACGCCGCCGGAGAGTGCAAGAAGCACCTTCTTTGTACCGATCTGATTTCGCAGAGCTGTAATCTGCTCATCGATGAAAGCTTTTGCCAGTTCAGGTGTTGTAATGCGCTGCAAGGATTCAGGTCTGAGATTGTCTGCCATAACTGAGCCTCCTCATAAAAATCTGCGGCTATTATACGCGCAGTTATTCCGGATTGCAAGAATTTCGTTTAATAATAAAACAGAGGATCCTTCCAGGGAAAAGCGTAATCCTGAGTGTCGTAACCGAACTGCTTCACCAGCAGATCATAACGTTTATTGCCGTAACGCCAGTCGGAATGCGGATCGGTAGCCTCCGTATTAATTACGCAGTTGGGGACACGTCTCTGCATCTCTTCCACCTGTTCCTGAGGAATGGAAGTAAATTTCCCAATCCAAAGCCGCTCAAGATTTGTCAGGCCATAGAGCGGAGAGAGGTCGCTGATGTCTTTATTATACCCGAGGTTCAGATGGTGCAGCCCGGTGAGATTCTGCAGAGGGGAGAGGTCCTTGATTTTGTTCGTCTGGATTTCCAGATACTCCAGTTTCGTGCAGTTCCTGAGCGGTGAAAGGTCCGTGAAGTTGAGCATGGCAAAAATAGCCACTTCCAGATCCGGCATATAAGCTGCATAGGAGATATCGCACAATGCTTCATTATGGCCAACGTCCAGATATTTCACTTCTGTGCAGTATCTCAGATTATAAGTATTGGCTACGGTGAGATCCCCTCCCACACTCGGCATGGAAGCAAGGATCTTTTTGACATCGGTACGCACTGTATAGTTGGTGCCAAACCAGATTCTCCACACAACTTTGATATTCGGGAAATCATCGCGGATATGAGCCATATGGACATTATCCACACCACAGGTGTCCATATCAAGATACCGGAGATTTGGCATGCAGCTGATAACCTGCCGCACAAGCTCCCCGTTATCCGTTATGGTGATGTGGCTCAGATTCATTTCTTCATCGGAGAGAGAAAAGGGCTTTCCGTAAAGGGTGAAGGAATACAGAAATTCTGTATCCGGTTTTACCGCCTGCAGAGCATGGATGTCATCCCATGTCAGCGTGGAGAGCTCCTCATCCCCCAGATCAACGGTATCCAGAATCGGGAGCTTCTTCAGAAGATCCAGCACATACGGGATGTCAGCGGAAGTCACTCCTGTCAAGTCGAGAAAATCATCCTCTTCCGATACCTCAATTTCCCGGATGGAGAAAGTTTTCTCAGCCTGTATGCTCTTCTCGTGGGGGATCATACCCGGCCCCATATAGAAATACGGGTCGTTCCCGGCAAAACTCCAGCTCGTGTCACTTCCGTAACGGAAGATATCACGGATTTCCTGATACTGCGGCCATAAAACGGCAGGTGCAGCCATTCCGTGGGTCTCCTGATAGCGCCATGTACTGTCAATTTCATCATCTGTCAGGTTAATCACACAGTTCGGATGCCGGCGGGAATATTCCTCGACCTGTTCTGGGGGGATACCGGTTTCGGTACCGATCCACAGTCTGTCCAGTTCAAGGTCATAGAGCGGGGAGAGATCCGTCACATTCGGCAGGAGTCCAATTTCCAGATCGCGCAGTTCTGTCAATCCAGCGAGAGGGGAGAGATCATCGATGCGCGGATTCATATAAAGCTCTAGATAGCGGAGTTTTTTACACGTTGCCAAAGCACTGATATCCTTGATATCATCCTTTGCAACAATCAGTACTTCCAGGTTCGGCATGTAACGTACGAAATCTACTGTCGTCATGATGTTGTTATGGCCAAGGTCCAGGTTGACAACATCGATGCAGTAGGTGAGCGGTTTGCAGCTTTCATCATCGGTCAGCCCGAAATCGCCGACATAAGAGGCGAGAATCGTCTTTACATCCGTGCGCACACTGTATCCCGTGCTGAAGCTGACACGCCAGATCACCCTGATCTCCGGGAACATCGCCCGGATTTCCATTATTCGCTCTTCAGGCAGATCACAGGTGTCCAGATCCAGGAAGCGAGCCTGTTTCAGGCACGGCAGGGCAGAAATCAATGTTTCGGCATTATCTTTGATGGAAATTCTTCTCAGGTCGATATACTCTTCGTCCAACGTCATCGGCACACCATAGAGCTGGAAGCTGTAATGGAAACGCGCTTTCGGAGCGGCATTCATCATTCGTGCAAGTGCCTCCCAGGATAATGAGGTGACACTCTCATCACCTAACACTACCGTTCTGAGCCGTGTCAGTTTAGGTGCAGCTTTAATAAATGCTTCCACATCCGCGCCGTCTTCAATCCCTGTCAGATCCAGCCGGGACGCCTTTTCCTGAACCTCCTGTCCGCAAAGCACGAAAGTTTCTGCGTGAGCGGGCAACACAAAAAAGGCTGCGCACATCAGTACTGCAGCCCATATAAAAACCCACCGAAATCTTTTCATAATGATTATCTTCTCCCTGCTGCCTGTTTCATCCATAGAACCATCTGACACGTTCTCCTCCGACAGGCTCGCCGTGAGCAGCTGTGTAGTACGGATCATTTTTGGAAAAACTGTAGTTTGAATTATCTTCAGCACCGTAATGGAAGATGTTCACAATCTCCCGATACGCCGGGGTTCTGTTCTCTTCTGTGTTGAAGGTATGAATCGGATCAATAAACCGCCAGTAATATCCTACCGAATCATCTGTGTCATTGATCTCACAATAGGGGTGGTTCTGTTTGAACGCGTCGATCTGTTCCTGCGGAATATAACCGGGCGTCAGCCACAGGCGCCGTATCTTCGGCACACGGTCAGCAGGAATAATCGGAGAAATATCAGTCAGGTTGTAACATCCGCCGATCTGCAGATCCGTCAATTCAGTTAATTCCGCAATCGAGTTGATGTTGTACATCGAACTGCCAAAGAGCTCCACATACCGGAGTTTTTTACAGTATGCCAGGTCATCCACATCCCTGAGATAATTATTGTATGTGATAAAAATTTCAAGGTTTGGCATGTATTTGAGAAAACTCAACGTTCTCATGTTGTTGTTGTGGCCCACATCGAGGTTCACGACCTCTGTACAATAGGTTAGAGGGCGGCAGCTTTCCTCATCGGTCAGCCCCGCATCGCCGGCGAGAGAACAGAGAATCGTTTTTGCATCTGTCCGGCAGCTGTAATCGAGTGTGCTGAACCACACGCGCCATACCACCTTTATGTTGGGGAAGGCGTCGCGGATTATTGCCATATGCACGTTGTCCACGCCGCTCTGATCCATGTCGAGCGTGGTGCAGCGCTTCATGCAGGGCAGAGCTGCCGCAACAGATGCGCCGTTGTCCTCCACGCGAATTTTACGCAAATCGATGTATTCCGTGTCCAGCGTCATGGGTTCCCCGTAGAGGCTGAAGCTATAGGTAAAGTGCACATTCGGCGCTGCACTCTGAAGCCGTGCAATCACATCCCAAGAGACAGGACTGCTTTTTTCATCGCCTAAAACAACATTTTTCAGATTCACTGCATAAGGTGCTGCCTGGCAGAATGCCTCGATATCTCCGTCCGAAGAAATCCCGGACAGATCAAGCTCCTCAGCATCAACGGTATAGTGCCTACCCAGCAGGTCAAAACCACCGGCATACGGATGTGCTGTCGGTTCCGTAGTTGGAATGGGTGTAGGGTCTGGCGTAGTTTTCGGCGCGGCGCCAAACCATGGCAGCAGGCTTGGAAACCCCGACACGGAAATCAGGGCGATAAAGATCGCCAGGAGGAGAAAGAGTATTCGCAAAAAACGCAGCATCAGAGAACAGTCTCCTTATCAGCCATAGTTCAATTCGTCTTCCGGATAGATCGGCTCGAGAATGTCGTGGTCATGCCACTCTTCAAACAGAATGGATACGTCTACAATCTTCATATGAGCCGGCTCTACACCCTCAACATGAGCGTCGTACAGCGGATCATTCCAGGAAAAGGCATAGGACGCATCTGCCAGATTATACTGGAAGGCATTATAGATCACTTTGTAGTATCCCAAAGGCCTCTGCGCCGGGAAGTTCTGATTGTGTGCGCTGTAATAAGCCCAGTCCTGTGTGAGGTAACGCTGATAGATCTTCCAGTTTTCAGAGGTATAGCCCTCATTTTGAGCGCTGCCGTCGGCGTTGCGTTCCAGTCCGGTCGGAACTGTTGTGTTGACTTCGCACTCAGGATGCAGGCTGCGATAGGTGTCAATCTGATCCTGCGGCACCGGATCGCCCACGCCGATCCAGAAACGGATCAGAGGAATGTCGTACATCGCCGTAATGTCGGAAATGCCTTTATTTGTGCCGATGTTGAGATGGCGGAGCTTTGTGCAGGAGGCAAGGGGAGAAATATCTGAAACCTTTGTGTTGCCCATTTCAAGATAAATGAGCTCAGAGCAGCTGCTGAACGGGGAAAGATCCGAAATGCCCGTCATTGAGATTACGACCAGCTGCAAATCCGGCATGTTGCGCACAAAGGAGAAATCGGTCAGCTCGTCATTATGGCCGAGATCCAGATAGCGCACCTTGGTGCAGTAATAGAGTCCGGCGGAATTTGCGTTGGTGATGTCTCCACCCTTGGAAGGCTTCGAGGCAAGAATTTTCACTACGTCCGTCCTGACGCTGTATTCGCTTCCGAACCACACACGCCATACCACATTAATATTCGGAAATGCATCCCGGATTTCCGCCATTGCCTGGTCAGGAACTCCACACGAATCCATGTCCAGTATTTTCAGGTTCTTCATGTACGGCAAAAAGTTCTTCACATCTGCTCCGTTGTCCGTAACCCGGATATGGTTCAGGTCAAGAACTTCATCTGCCAGGTTGAATTCCTTGTCATAAACTGCGCATACCATTGAAATAGTAGCCTGTGGGCAGGCATTTGCGATTGCCTGCAGATCGGCAAAGCTGAGGCCGTTGCGGTAGTGTCCAAGCTCAAGATACTTCAGCTGGGTCATCCCGGGCAGCACAGCCACCAAGCTGCCAACATCCGCCGGTGTAATGTTGCTGAGATCCAGGCTGGTGTCCGCCGTAGTGGCGTTTACCCCGCATACGGAGAATTTATAGTCCATAGCAGCATTCGGCGCTGCGTGTGAAATCACGGTCAGATCATTCCACTGCAGGCTTCCATCCGTTGTAGCGTTGTCAGCAATTTTGATGCTCTTTACATTTGGAAGCAGTGAGATCCCTGTTGCCGCATCGGAAACCTGGACAGAAGTCAGGCCTGTAAGGTCAACCGTTTCTGTTGAAATGGGCCATGATCTGCCGAGAAAGTCAACGGAATAAGAGATTGCAGCCGCAGGATATGCAGCCTGAAAGGCAGCTACGTCCTCTGCCGTGACGGGAGAAGAGGATTGGGAAGAGCTGCCGAGATTGATCGCCGTGACCTGAGGCAGGCTACGGAGGGCGGAAATTGCCGTCCCAACATCTTCGTGCCGCAGAGAAGTCAGATCTGCCGCAGAGGCTGTGTTTTCCGCAACGATTCCGTTCGGCAGGGGAACTGTGTACCGCACGCTTACGCCCGGATGTGCTTGTGCCCACTGCATGATTTCACTATAGCACGTGCTTCCGCTGAAATCCGCGGAATTCAGTTCAGTAAACTGATCAAGTAAAGCGAGGTCTTCCGCACTCACTACCGCTTTCAGCTCTGCCGAGCTCTCAGGATATTCTCCCGAAGACAGAGTGATAAAATTCTCCCCATAGAGAAACGGAATCTTCCTGGTCAACTGTCCGCTGAACGAAAGCCCGAACAGCAGAATCGCTCCCAGAAAAATAAATATTAGCAGAATTTTGAAAAAATGGCCCACAGCTCTTAAGAAACGCATACTATCTCTCCTGAAATAACTAATCTCTCTATCTAAATTTCTATAATACTTATGATTTGACGGTAATAAAAACTACAAGCGGAAATGCAAAAAACAACGCTGCAAAGTACCGTACAAGGATCACCGGCACCAACATTGAAACCACAACATACAACATAAGAATTCCCAGTGCCGGCAAAGTACTGCCATCCTTTCGAAAAAGAGCAAAGAACAAACAGCACAGCAAAACCCATACGTAAAATGCTGGAGAAAAGAACCACGCTACAACGGGAATTTTTTCAAACGAAATATCATGTGCAATATGAGCATAAAAACTGTGCACGGCAGGCAGTTTTCCGTTGAACTGAGCCGGAGCATCCAGATAATCGGAAAAAGAAAAGTAAGATCTCTCGTAGTCCTTGTAGGTTGGGTAAAGGCTGCCTTCGTAATTGTATCCGTCAATCGCTGCCCCGGGGTACCAGAGCGGCTTTGTATTGGCAAGCCAGGCATTCAGGTAACTGCCGGGATGCTTTACGCCGGTTTGCAGCCAGAATTTCAGAAAACCCATTCGGCTCCCATCACTGTCAACAGTGGTTTTCAGCTTTGAAGCGGATATGTCTCCCAATCCTTCTGCATAGAGCAGCCCATCTGTGGCAAAATAGTATTCATATTTTTCCAGTTCCGCCTTGCTCCATGTGTCTCCTGTTTCCAGATAGGCGCGGGTAATCGGCTGCGTCAGGAAAGAGAGAGAGGTATTGCTAGGCAGCATCGTCTGTGGCTGGCACGCAAGTGAAAGCAGTGTTGATAGAACTGCATAAAACGTGATCAGGCAAACCGAAAACGCGGCTGCTCTGCTCAAATACTGCCGCCCTGCCCATAGAAATACGAGCCCGCATAGAATCACCAGCAGCACATAAGCAAGCTTGCTGTTGCTGTTGTTCCGTGCCAGTACTGTCAGTGCTACCGTAATGGCTGCTCCAATAATCCCTCTGCGAGAAAAAAAGTTTTCCCTGGCCTTCATAGCAACTGCGGTTTCAAATACGCAAAGCGTCAGCAGAGCACTGAACAGCACGTCCCGAATCGGGCAGGTTACGAGCAAGTGAATGGTGGGAAATGCCGCGTAATACCCCAGCATGATAGCAAGTAATGATGAGTTGACACCGGCTTTATAAAAGTGCCGCAAAATCACCGCGAATAAACCACTCAGAAGAATCATCTGGCCGATCGTCAGCACGGCAATACCTACTGCGGCTGACCCTGTCATCGCCATCGATTTTAAAAGTACATTTACCAGCAGAAAGGAATGCAGAAACGGCATCGCATTGTTATATCCATAGGCACACTGGTTGTACTCAATCCCTGAATCATAGGAAAAGTTACCCGGGTAAATGCTCAGATAGCAGGGCAGCCAGCAGATGAGCAGTATCACCATCAACAGCCATGTTTTGCCGAATAATAATCGAGTCCAACCGGATTTTGGCCGCTCCGGATGCGATCTTTTCTCGAGCCACTGCCACAGCAGCATCAGGACGACAGTAAAAACAGCCGTCCAGATCATAAACGAGACAATAAACCATCCATCTTTCAGGGAAACAGTCCCGGATCTGTCCATTGCCTGCCCACAGGAAGCCATCAGCCCCCAAAGGGTCCCGAGCCCCGCTGCAAAGCGGAGCATTCTCGTCCTACGCTGTGCCTGGACCTCAGGCATTTCTGCTGTTGTATTGTTCAAGGGCAATTTTCAGAATATCCAGCGCCCTCTCCAAATCTTCTTTCTTCAAAACATATGCCATCCTGACTTCGTTTTTACCTCTTCCCGGGGTGGCGTAAAACGGTTCTCCGCATGCAAACATTACTGTCTCGCCGTTGTCGTCAAACTCGTTCAGCAGCCAGAGCTGGAACTTGTCAGCATCATCTACCGGCAGAGCAGCCATGATGTAGAATGCACCTTCCGGGCGGGCAAACTGAACGCCTGGAATCTGCTCCAGCTTTTTTACCATTGCATCGCGCCTTGCCTTGTATTCTTCCCTCACGGCGGCGAAATAATCACTCCCGACGGAGTACAGCGCTGCAGCTGCCGCCTGGTCCGTTGAGGAAACTGCCAGCCTGCACTGACACCATTTCAGAGCTTCACTCATGAATTCTTTGTTTTTGGAAATCAGGATGCCGATTCTTGCTCCGCAGGCGGAAAAACGTTTGGAAACTGAATCGATTACGATAATATTGTCTTCATAACCGGAAGACTGCAATGCACTGACAAGCGGTTCTCCTCCGTAAACAAATTCACGGTAAACCTCATCACATAAAATGAAGAGGTCGTGCTCTTTCGCAATGTCAAGCATCAGCTGGAGCTCTTCCCGGGAGAGGACAGTTCCTGTCGGATTTCCGGGGTTTGTAACCATAATAGCGCGAGTGTGTTCATTAATCAGCGGCTCAATATTTTCTCTGCTGGCAAACCGGTATCCGTCTTCCGGAGCAGAAGTCGGGATCGGACATACAGAGGCTCCTGCCAGAGTAACGGATGTATGATAATTCGGATAAAAGGGTTCGGGGATTAAAATCTCATCACCATCGTCAAGTATAGAGGCAAGCGTCATCTGCAGTGCTTCACTACCGCCGGTTGTAATCAGAATATCTTTTCTTTCCAGCGCAACACCGATTCCTACATAATAAGTTCGCACCGCATCCAGCAAAACAGGGACGCCCTGTGAAGGTGCATAGGAGATAACAGGGTCGGAATACTCTTTTAATGTGTCATAATACGCTTTCGGAGTATGGATGTCGGGTTGGCCGATGTTCAAATGATAGATTTTGATTCCGCGTGCTTCGGCGTTTGCTGCGAAACCGTTAAACTTCCGCATCGGGGAAAGCCCACATCGCTTCATTTTTGATGAAAATTTCATTGCAGCCACCTCCTGAAAATAATCCAATCTATTATACCACAAGCTCCCATTTAATCAAGAAAAACATGTTAAAAAGGCGGCGGTTATCTCAAGTTGGAACTTGCCATATGACAGCTTTTTGAGTATACTTCACGTATAAATTGTGTTGGGAGAATGGAAATGCTCAGAATGATCACCGGAAAGGCACGGTCGGGAAAAACGGCAGCGATCAACAGGGAAATTCAGCAGGCTGTGCAGCAAAAGCAGGGAAACCGAATTCTGCTTGTGCCGGAGCAGTATAGCCATGAGGCTGAGAGAGAACTGTGTGAGGTATGCGGGGATGCATTTTCTCTTTATGCAGAGGTTCTGAGTTTTACAGGCCTGGCCAGGAAGATAGCTTCTCTCCTGGGGGGAATTGCCGTAACTTATCTCGACGATGGCGGACGTACACTTTGCATGGCGCAGGCTATGAAACTTATCGGGGGAAACCTCAGGATATTCCGAAATGCTGCTGAAAAACCGGAACTTCAGCGCATACTGATTGCTGCTGTCGACGGGATGAAAGCGTCAGGCATAACACCAATGGAGCTTGAAAAGGCTTCCCATCAGTGTGGCGGAGATCTGGCTGGAAAACTCTCTGACCTTGCTGTCGTCAGTGAAGCATATGAAACCGTGCTTGGTGATTCCCAGGTTGATCCGGGTGACAGGCTGGCGATTCTTGCTGCCAATATTGAAAACAGCTCTGTCATGACTGATGCTGTTGTATATGTCGACGGCTTCATAGATTTTACAAAAACCGAGCTTGCTGTTCTCACTGCAATGCTGAAAAAAGGTGTGAGTCTGACCGTCTGCCTTACTATGGAAAAAGAAAACAGCGCAAATGAACTCTTTGCGCTGTCACAAAACAGCGCCGGAAAGCTTGAAGCGGCTGCAAAAGAACTTGGTGTGCCTATCGAGTATCGCCATTTTGAGGAAGACTGCACTCCGGACGATCCACTTCTTTTCTTCAGAGAACATGTCTTTACCTATACAGGAAAAACCTTTTCTTCCAATGGAGAGATTCAGCTTTTCCGGGCAGAAAATATTGCGGCCGAATGCGAGCTGGCAGCGTCTAAAGTGCTCGAGATAGTGAGAGAGTCGGGGTGCCGGTGGAGAGATATCGCCATAGCCGTCCGAGGGTTTGACGATTATGCTCCGCTGCTGGAGAGTACCTTTGAAGATTACGGCATTCCTTACTTTACGGCTCGAAAATCCGATCTGAAAAGCAAACCGCTTCCCGCGCTGATTTCCTGCGCTTACGCCATCATTCAAGGGGGATGGAAAAGTGACGATGTGATCAGCTATATGGGCACCGGGCTGACCGGACTTACAAGAGAGGAATGTGATCTTCTCTCTGCGTATCTTTTTCTTTGGGAGCCGGATGAGAGAGCGTGGAAACGAAAAGCTCCGTGGAGACAACCGCCGGACGGTTACGGGAAACAGCAGGACGAGAAATCCGATGAACGTCTTGCAAAAATCAATCTGCTTCGGGAAAAGCTTATCGCACCGCTGTTCCGCTTCGAGGAAGCTTCCAAAAAAGCACATACTGCTGCCGACCACGCAAAGGCGCTCACATCTCTTCTTGAAAAGCTGGATATTCCCGGCCAACTGGGTGAGAAGGCAGAACGGCTTTGGAATGAAGACAAAAAAAGCGATGCAGAGGAATACCGCCAGTTATGGGAAATTATCATTTCTGCTCTGGAACAGTCTGCGCAGGTGCTCGGCGATTCTCCAATGGAATCGGAAGAGTTTGCACGGCTTTTTCTGATTACCATCTCGCAATATGATATCGGAGTTATTCCGGCTTCAGTAGATGCCGTCGGTGCCGGAGACTTTGACCGCATGAGGCGCCGCAATATTAGAACCCTGATTATACTGGGTGCCAATGATGTACGTCTTCCTTCTGTGCCTGAAGAGACAGGCGTTTTCTCAGAGGAGGAGCTGAGACTTTTACACAGATCCGGGACTGAACTCGGCATGGACCCGGATCTTGAGCTGTGGAGAGAATATACGCTCATTTACAACTGTATTTCTTTGCCTACTGACAGGCTGATTCTCTGTTATCCGTCACTGGATACAGACGGGAACGAAACACGCCCATCCTTTCTGATCACCAGAGCGGAAAGGCTCTTTCAGTTGAAAACCATAAAAATGAATAAGGAACAGGCAGAACTGTCTGCCGAAAATCCGGCATTCCGTCTTGCTACAGCAGGGAAGAGCAAAAGTGCTAAAGCCGCAGAAGCCTTTTTTTTGCAGCATGATCCGGAAAGACTTCAGAGGATTCGGCAGGCGGCCGTCCAAATCCGAAACCCCATTTCACCGACAAGTGTTGAGACCCTATACGGAAAAAGACTAAAAATCAACGCATCCCGAGCAGAAAAGTTCTTCTCCTGCAAATATGCTTTCTTCTGCGAACATGGCCTGCAGATCAGACCGCACAGGAAAGCAGAGTTTTCTCCGGCAGAATACGGCACGTTTGTGCATTTCATCCTTCAGCAAACAATCGAGGCAGTCCTTTCGGGAGAAGGTTTCCGGCACACCGATGACAACCGCATTCAAGTTCTTGCGCGGAGCTTTATACATCAATATGAGCAGGATGCCCTTTCTGATTTCGCAGAAAAAAATGAGCGCTTTGTTTATCTCTTCAAGCGGGCGGAAGAAGATGCTGTCCGCGCTGTGCTGGATACAGCGAGAGAGCTCAGAAAAACTGATTTTGTTCCACTCGCTTTTGAGCTGAACTTTGGTGACAGATCACTTTTCCCACCGATCCGGCTGAAAAACGATAAGGCTTCCGTTTTGCTTACCGGTGTTGCTGACCGGGTTGACGGCTGGGAAAATGATGGGATCGTGTACATCCGCATCTTTGACTACAAAACGGGAGAAAAAAAGTTCTCATTCTCGGATCTCTGGTATGGGATGAGCCTGCAGCTCGTACTGTATCTGCTTGCGCTGGATAGCAATCCGGAAGCTGCCTCTGTGGCGCTCAAACTTCCGCAAGGTACAAAAGTATGTGCTGCCGGGGCTGTTTACCAGCAGGCACGGAGCAAGTATATCAGTCTGGACGGTGGGGCAGATATAGCAACCGCCCGGAAAGAACATGAAAAAAAGCTGCGGCGCAGCGGGTTCGTGCTGAGCAGCAGCGGTATACCGGATGCCTGGGAAATCGGAGAGGAAAAGCTCTACAGTCCACTAAAGTATAACAAAAACGGAGAGCCTACCGGAGATTCCCTTCTCACTTTTGAAGAGTTTGACCTGCTTTTCAGGCACACCAAAATTCGTCTCAATGAAATGGCTGAATCGATCAGAGCGGGGGTTATTACAGCGGATCCGTGCCGCATGGGCAGTGAAGAACCTTATTGCCGCTTTTGTAATCTGAAAGGATTTTGCGGATTTGAAGACGGTGAAAACGGTGAGTTCTGCAGGGTGATGACGGAACGCAAAAAAGATGCTGTGATGGAAGATATGGGAAAGGAGAGCACTGATGATGCCTGACTTTATACCGACCCCATCTCAAAAAGAGGCCATCGAAGAGCGCAACGGTGCTGTGCTTGTCTCGGCAGGAGCAGGCAGCGGAAAGACAAAAGTTCTTACGGAACGACTGATGCGATATATTCTCGATCGGCAGAATCCATTAAGCATTACGAAATTCGTCGTGATCACTTTTACAAATGCAGCTGCTGCCGAACTGATGAGCAGAATTACCGAAGAACTCTCCCTGGCGGAAGCGAAACTTGCGGAGGACGAAACCGTGTCACAAGAATTTCTTGAACACGTGCGCCGCCAGCAGGCTCTTTGTCCGAAAGCGCAGATCGGTACCATACACCATTTCTGCACATCCATCCTCAGAGAATTCGGACAGCTGATCGGGCTCGATCCCGGCTTTAACGTGGTCAGTGACGAAATTGCCCAGGCCATGAAGGAGGAAGCACTGAACAGGGTGCTTGATGCAAGATACCGGAATATTCAGGAGTATCCTGGCTTTGAAAGCCTCGTGAATTCGGTCGGAACAGGCAGAAATGATGACCGCCTCTTTACCCTTGCACTTTCCCTGTATGAAAAAATGCAGTGCCATCCGCGGCCGGATCGTTGGGCAGAAAAGTGTGTCGCTGATCTGACAAAACACTATCCGGACATAGGGAGTTCTCCATGGGGCAGTGAGATCCTGTCATATGCCTGTTCTGAAGCAGACTATTGGATTTGCGAACTTGATCGTTTGATGGCTGCCATTGCTGCAGATGAGGTTGTTTCCTCCGCTTATATGAGCGGTATCGCACAGGGAGCAGATGGCGTCAGAGAACTGGCGCGATCTCTCCGCAAAGGATGGGACGAAGCAAGGAAGTGCCCACCGGTTGCTTTCGGCAGGCTTTCTGCAGTCAGAAAAGACCATGCTCCCGAGCTCACGGAACTGGTAAAAAAGCGCAGGGATGCCTGCAAAAGAGCTATGGGAAAGATCGCCAGCATGTTCTATGCCGACTCAGATACGATTTCTGAGGAGCTGCAGAAGACAGCCCCTTCGATGAAGGCACTTTTACAGCTTACACTTGATTTCGAAAAGCAGTACGCGTCCGACAAACGACGCGACGGGTTGGTTGATTATGCTGATCTGGAACACTTTGCCGCTGAACTTCTCACGGAAGATGACAGCTCTCCAACGGATCTCGCCTCTGCAATCGGTTTGCGCTACACTGAAATAATGATCGATGAATATCAGGATGTCAGCCGTGTGCAGGAAGCTGTCTTCAATGCAGTTTCCGGTTGCGGGAGCAGACTTTTTATGGTTGGGGATGTTAAGCAGGCTATTTATCGGTTCCGGCTTGCAGATCCTGAAATCTTTAATGAGAAATATCGCTCTTACCCTCTGAAATCCGCTGCGCGTCCTCATCAGCCCGGAAAGATCCTTTTGCGCGAGAATTTCCGCTCCAGAAAAGAAATACTTTCTGCGGCGAACAGTGTTTTTTCCTGCTGTATGACAGAGCAACTCGGCGATGTGGCCTATGATGATGAGAGTGCGCTTATTTTCGGAGCGAAAGGATATACAGGGGAGGTTCCCGTTCCCGAGGTACATCTTCTGCAGCTTCCGGAAGCAGACGAAAACGGTTTTGTTCCGGATAAATCGGCTTACGAGGCGGAATGTGCAGCAGAGATGATCCTCTCCCTTATGCGGGATAATACATGTGTTACCACGCCGGACGGTGAGCGGAAGCTGCAGTTCGGAGATATTGCTGTTCTCCTGCGCAATGCAAACTCAGTCGGTGGTGTATACACCAGAATCTTCTCAGAGAAGGGGATCCCTGTCGCGGGCGGTCAAAACGGAGGCCTCTTTGAAACAAAAGAAGGTTCCTTCGTCCTATCCATGCTTCAGATTATGGATAATCCGCTAAATGAGGTTGCACTGCTCTCTGTGCTTTCTTCTCCTGCAGTCGGCTTTTCCGGGGATGAGCTTGCCGCAATACGGGCTACAGACAAAGATGCCGGATTTTATGACGCCCTGAAAGTTTATTCCGGCGAAAATAACAAAGCCGGGCAGTTTCTTGCAATGCTGGATGCTTTCCGGGATGCTGCACCGGATCTGACTGCCGAGAAAATCATTCGGATGATCCTGTACCGCACGGATATCCTTGCTGTATGCAGTGCCATGCCTGATGCTGAGAGAAGACTTGCCAATCTGATGCAGATGCTCAGTTTTGCTTCCCGTTTTGAAAAGGACGGTTATCACGGCCTTCATCGTTTTGTCTGTTATCTGGAAAAGCTGAAAAATAAGGATTCCATTCCCCCTGCACGTATGGGTGAAGATTCTGCTGTGCACATAATGAGTATCCACCGCTCCAAAGGGTTGGAATTTCCCGTGGTTTTTCTCTGCGATACGGCAAGAAGGTTCAATCTGCAGGATACGTTTGAACCGGTTCTCGTCCATCCGGAGCTTGGGCTTGGCCCCAAAATAGTGGATAACGATCTGCTGGTGCAGTACCCGACACTGGCGAGGAAAGCAATCGCGCTTCGCCTCAAGCGCGAAACGCTGTCTGAGGAATTGCGGCTTCTGTATGTAGCCTTCACAAGAGCAAGAGAACGGTTGTTCGTTACCGCGGCAATGGATGATGTCGCTGCCTTTCTGGAAAAACAGAGTTACCTTGTTCCGCTGCCCGGAGAGCAGGCTGAACCGGAGGCACTTGCCAGTGCCCAAACACCGATTGAATGGATTACCATCGCTGCCCTTGCAGATCAGAACAGGAATCTTTCCCTGCATTGCGGCGATTATCAACCGGGTCATGAAGAAGAAACACCGGCAGAGCAACAGATTACTGCGGACGAAAATGAAGTGCTTGAGCTGCGTCAGAATCTTTCCTGGTCGTATCCGTTTTCTCTTTCCCAGGAACTGCCTTCAAAGGTAACGGCAACAGAGCTGAAAAACCTGAAAATATCTGAAGATTCCGAAGCTCTTTCACTCATAACTCCTGCTGCCAATCGATCTTTCCGTATGCCAAGCTTTGCCACGGCTGAGAAACGCATCACTGCTGCAGAAAGGGGTATTGCCACTCATCTTGCCCTGCAGTATATGAATCTCTCCAAAGCTGATTCGCCTGAAAATATCCATCGGGAGATTGAGCGCCTCAAAGCAAAAAAATATCTCTCTCCCAGAGAAGCATCTGCTGTTAATCAGTCGTCAATCGTCAGGCTCTTCCATTCTAACCTGGGGCTCAGAATCCTAGGGGCGGATAAACTTCACCGGGAATTCCGCTTTTCGCTTCTCTGTACCGGCAAAGACCTTTTCGGAACTGACTCAGAGGAGAAAATCCTTTTGCAGGGGGTGGTCGATTGCTGTCTGGAGGAAGCCGGAGAACTCGTCATTATTGATTACAAGACCGATGTAGTCCGTACCGACGAGGACCTTTCCCGGAAATGTGACCTTTACCGCAGCCAGATTCGTGCCTATTCTCTTGCACTCGGACGTATCTTCGACAAACCGGTAAAAGAAACCATTCTGTACTTCCTCTCCTGTGATCGCGCTGTCTCTGTCTAATAAAGAAAAACATAGATGGAGGAAATCCCAAAGGGACAGGTTGAGCCATCTACCCAACAATTCATGAAATCAAAAAAGAGACGTGTTTTTATACACGTCTCTAAAAAACTGCAAATCCGAGAGAAATTACTTGATACCGTACTTCTTGTTGAATTTATCAACACGGCCGCTCGTATCGACGAGCTTCTGCTTGCCTGTGTAGAACGGGTGGCACTTGGAGCAGATTTCAACAGAAATATTCTGCTTCGTGCTGCCGGTCTCGTAAACAGCACCGCATGCGCACTTTATAACAGTGGGTTTGTAGTTGGGATGAATGCCTTCCTTCATAATGTTCAACTCCTAATCATGTGCTGCCTTGATTGTGCCTGAAAAGACATAGTTACAAGACGCTCGCTTATATTAACACAGTAGAAGAATGAATGCAAGAGGGAAAATGTACAGTTGAGAAAACTTTTTTCAGGGGTTTCTCAATTGAGAAAATCTTTCAGCTTTTTGCTTCTGGAAGGATGACGGAGCTTTCGAAGCGCCTTCGCTTCAATCTGACGGATGCGTTCACGCGTGACGTTGAATTCTTTTCCTACTTCTTCCAGTGTACGGGTACGCCCATCTACAATGCCAAATCGGAGTTCGAGAACTTTCTTCTCACGGGGTGCGAGCGTGTCAAGAACTTCTTCGAGCTGCTCACGCAGCAGCGAGAATGAGGCGGCTTCAGCAGGCTCGGAAGCATCTTCGTCCGGAATAAAATCACCCAGATGAGAATCCTCTTCCTCACCGATCGGCGTTTCAAGAGACACAGGCTCCTGTGCAATCTTCAGAATATCGCGGACTTTGTCAACCGGCATGTCCATTTCTTCAGCAATTTCTTCAGCTGTCGGATCGTGGCCGAGCTCCTGCAGAAGCTGACGGGAAACCCGGATGGTCTTGTTGATTGTTTCCACCATATGTACGGGAATGCGGATGGTACGCGCCTGATCGGCAATGGCCCTTGTAATGGCCTGGCGGATCCACCAGGTGGCGTAGGTTGAGAATTTGTACCCTTTGGTATAATCAAACTTTTCCACCGCTTTGATCAGGCCGAGATTGCCTTCCTGGATCAGATCAAGGAAAAGCATCCCGCGTCCGACGTAGCGCTTCGCGATAGAGACAACGAGACGGAGGTTGGCTTCTGTCATGCGCTGCTTGGCAACTTCGTCTCCGTCTGCCATGCGTGTTGCAAGATCGACTTCCTCCTCAGGAGTGAGAAGAGGGACTTTTCCGATCTCTTTGAGGTACATGCGGACAGGGTCGTCGGTAGAAAAGGTATCAGCCAGAGAATCCGGATCGGCATTAAGCTCTTCCTCTGTAACCTCCTCAATTTCGGCAATCTCTTCTATTTCAGGGAGAAGGTCGTCATCGAGCGGGGGCAGAATGTCCGCATCGGGAATGTCTATGTCGATATTGTTTGTTTCCAGATCTTCATAAAACTTATCGAGGGCTTCTTCGGAAAGACCCAGTTTATCAAGAACCTTCAGATCATTCTGTGTCAGCTTGCCATTCTTTCTGCCCTTTTTCATCAGAGCTTCAATCTGCTCTTCAGGCGTTTTCGCAGGCTTTTTCATTTTCGCCGAGCGCGGCACTGCAATTCTGACACCCTCTTCATCAATGACGTCATCCAGATCAGAATGGCCGGCTGCGTCTTCTGCCAGGAGGGCATCTGCTGCCGCGGAAAGCTCTTCCGGGGTCATTGTTTCATAGGTTTTGATTTCTTCCGATTCGGTTTTTTCTTTTTTTGTGCTCATGAGCGATATCCTTTCCCGCTGTTTTTCAGCTGATCTGCAAGAGAGCGAAGGTCAGGAGAATTCTGAGAGAGCTCCTGCTGCTCTTTGATGGTTTTGATATAATCCTGTAAGGTGTTTTTTGCGTTGGTGAGATTTTCCGGTTTATTCAGGATGCTGACAAGAAGGTTCATTTCAGAGGCTGAAAGAACCTCACTCAGCACGGTAGTATTTACGGCACGATTTGTCCGGATACGTTCCAGAAGCAGAGAATAGAGGTGACCGAGAGCATCCGATGTGAAGTCATCTCTGCTGATGGAAGTTTCTGCCGCTCCGGCAAGGGAAGGTTCCAGATAGAGAAGCCGGATAATTCCTTCTTCGGCTGTAGCGGAAGGCAGATTCTCGTACTTGAGCGCTTTATCCGGCGGTTGGGCGGTGTTGAGAGGCCTGCTGCTTCGCTCTGCTTCACGCCTTGCCCCGGAAAGAAGACGCCTGCGTTGCTGGGATACCTCCTTGGAAACAGCGTCAGCAGGGATACCAGCCAATTCTGCAACCCGGACAGCATATACCTGGCGTTCCACACTGCCGGGAAAAGAAGCTATCAGTTTCGTGGCTTCACGGAGAAAATCCACTTTCTGCTCGGGAACATCAAGATTATACTTCTTCTCGATGTTCATGAGGCGGTAGTCAATCTGGGATTCTGACTTGTCAATCAGGTTCTGAAAAGCATCTCCGCCGCGCATTTTAATGTATTCATCGGGATCCTTGGCACCCTCCCAGCGGAGAACCTTTACTTTCACATCAAGTTTTTCCAGAATGTCTATTGCTCGCTGAGAGGCCTTCAGCCCGGCTCCGTCGCTGTCATAGGCGAGGATGACTTCTTTCTTATACCGGGAGAGAAGCTGCGCCTGCTCTTTCGTTAGCGAAGTTCCCAGGGAAGCGACTGTACTGTCAAAACCTGCCTGATGCAGACTGACAACATCGACATTCCCTTCTACAAGGATGATGTAGTCTCTCTTGCTCTTCCTGGCAAGATTTAAACCGAAAAGAAGTCTGCCTTTGGTGAAAACCAGAGTATCGCGGGTGTTGAGATACTTCGGTTCTCCGTCTCCGATGATTCTTCCGGAAAACCCGGCTACATTACCGCGAACATCAATCACCGGGAACATCAGGCGGTTGCGGAAAGTGGAATAAGATCCGCCTTTGCTGCCGGGACGAATCAGGTCGGCATCGGAAAGTTCATGTAAAGAAAAACCCTTGGCAAGCATTGCCTTTTCAAAGACGTCATAGCTGTCGGGAGCATAACCGAGGCCAAAAGAAGTGGCTGTTTTGCGGGAAATCTGTCTTTTAACAACATAGTCCCGCGCTGCTGCACCGATCGGAGAATTCAGCTGCTCATGAAAATAGAGAGCAGCGGCTTTGTTTACTTCATAAATACGAGCCCGTCTGCGGGACTGGACATCGTTTTCCTGTTCGGGAACAGGAATCCCGGCTCGCTTTGCAAGACGCTCAACTGCTTCCGAGAAAGTCAGCTGATCGATTTCCATGATGAAATTAATAACGCCTCCGCCTTTGCCGCATCCGAAACAATAATAAATCTGTTTATCGGGAGACACGGAAAAACTCGGCGTTTTTTCATTGTGAAAGGGACAGAGACCGAAGTAATTGGCTCCGCTCCGCTTTCCGAGAGAAACATATTCCGAAACGACGTCGACAATATCATTCCGGTCGGCGAGTTCCGTCAGAAAGGCTTCAGAGAACATTTTACTTCACCGTCCAAGCAAAGGGAATAAACAGCTCGCTGTATTTTTCCATGGCATAGCCATCCGTCATACCGGAAATATAATCACAGGCTGCACGCTGAGGGCTCTCCAGCAAAGCAATGGCGGCATATTCTTCCGGGAGAGCACCAGGATCAGAAGTATAATAGTGAAAGAGCTTTTCAATAATACCGTCGACTTTGCTTTCTTCACTCTTCGCAACAGGATTCACATAAATGTCCGAGTACATATAAGAATGGAAAAACTCAAAAGTGTCCTGCATAGAAGGGGAAAATGAAATCTTTCCGTTTTTGCTGTTTTCAACCAGATCTTTCACAAAAGTGTTGATCCGCTCACTATTCCGGGAACCGCATTCTTCCCGGATCCGCTCCGGAACATCATATTCAGTGATAATTCCTGCACGGATAGAATCATCCAGATCATGATTGATATAAGCAATCCTGTCGCTCAAACGGACAACAGTAGCCTCACAGGTATCATCCGGGGAACCATGCGTATGATTGAGGATACCCATTCGTGTTTCATAGCAAAGGTTTAAGCCGCGCCCGTCTCTTTCAAGGTAATCAACGACGCGCAGGCTCTGTTCATAATGTTTGAAGCCATCGGCAAAAATACGGTTCAGGGCTCGTTCGCCTGCATGGCCAAACGGTGTATGACCAAGGTCATGGCCGAGCGCTATTGCTTCGACAAGGTCTTCATTCAGACGGAGCGCTCTCGCGACAGTTCTTGCAAGACGGCTTACCTCCAGCGTATGCGTGAGGCGTGTACGGTAATGGTCACCTTCAGGCCGGAGGAAGACCTGCGTTTTATGTTTGAGGCGTCGAAAAGACTTGGAATGGGTAATACGGTCGATATCCCTCTGGAAACAGGTTCGGATGGTGCATTCCTCTTCTTCAATACGGCGGCCGTTGGATGCATCTGCGAGAACACCATAGGGGCCAATCAGAACATGTTCCAGTTTTTCCCGTTCTTCTCTGGGACAGGACATTGTATACCCTCCTTCCGTTACCAGTCAGTTGAACCATGCTTTCTTAATATCTTATACGGGACAAAAAATAAAATTACTTTATTTTATTTGAAAATATTTTTAACATTTACATCATACCGTTGCCAGTGTGACAGAAGTGTGATACTTTATTTGATAGAATATGCTCACAAATAATAAAAAGGAGGCAAAACAAATGGCTGACATGAATACTATGAATGATCAGGAGCTTGAAAACGTTGCGGGAGGTTTCGGAAATCAGAACGGCAGCTGGAGAGTTGTTGCAGGACTGCAGAGTGGATGGCTTGCAATGCGGACTACCCCGACATATGATTACAGCAACGAGATGAGGGGAAATGAGCTGTATAACGGAGACCAGGTTCAGATTCTCAGTGCTCCTGTTGTCGGCAGCGATAACCGCACTTATATTATGGTGTATTCACCGAAAACAGGAGCCAGAGGATATGTTAATGCAAGCTTTCTGAGGTGATTTCCTAAAAATCCTATTCCTGAAGCCGCTTTCGGACATAGTCGAAAGCGGCTTTTTCTCCGTTTTCTTTCAGAACCGTCAGCATCTTTTCAATTTCTTCAGCTGTCTTCGGATGAATGAGGAGATTCATTTCGTGAGAAGTATAGTATTGAAGAGGCGCCCCATCATAGTATTCTTCGCCTAGATAGATTTTGCTTGCCGCAATACGGTCACAAAACATTTCGGCAATAAAACGAATCGGCATCGGATTTCCACCGTAGACCCAGGTTCCATCCGGCTCCTGCCGGTAGTCAACCCAGTATTCCAGATGATGGCGGTTTCGACCTTTGTGGTGAAGCCAGGCCAGAGAGATACCGGTTTCATTTCGCTCCGCATCATTCGGACTCCTGTGCCCCTGATAATACTTTGCCCCGGGCAAAAACTCGACCGGTGAATATTTACTGAGATCATGCGTCAGCCCCTGCCATATCAACCCCAGCTGACAGCAGTAACGGCAGACAAGATGACGATGCCGTGTGATGGTAATAAAGTGTTTCAGCGGATGCGGTTTATGCGCATCTATTTTTACAGAATGCATGATGACTCGATCCCTGCCTTCCGGATTAGTTTGGGGTTGACGGTTTGGGAAAACGGCGGATGAAAGCTTATCATAAAACTTAGAGCAGCGCAAGCAAAATTGAACGCCTGGTGCATCAAAAAGGATTGAAGAAGACGGGAATTTCTGTTATATTTCTGTCTGCAAAAGAGACAGAGAGGGGATGGGATATCGGTGAGTTTAAACTGGTTTGGTTATCCAATGCCGGGCTTTCGAATCGCGAACCTGATCATACAGTCGACTTATCTTGTTTTCCATTTCTTGTTTATCCTCTCCCTGTATCGAAGACGACAGCCTACCCCGGTGTGGAACTGGTTTTTCTATCTATCTGTTTCTTTGTGGATCTGGGTGTCCGGCCGGTTCATGGAAACGATTGTTTATCTTTTCTTTCCAGATAACAATGATGCTTATGTGTTTGCAGCAAATTATCAGTACATAGGAAATACGATTGCAGCAGTGGAATATGTGATCTGGGTGCTCTACCTATCGGGACATGATCGGGTCGCTTCAAACGGATGGTTTCGCATCTTCCTGTTTTCGTGCCCCGTTATAACCTGTACACTTGTTTTTACCAATGATCTGCACCATCTGTTTTATACAAAGCTGGTTATGGGAGAACGGGTCGGACATGGGATCCTGTTCGCCCCCTGTCTCATCTGGATGTATCTGATTCTGCTTTCTGGATATGCCGTATCTGTGAAATATGTTTTAAGATCCGGGAAGGATTGTGGCAAGCAGATTTTTATGTTTTCGCTGTTTCCCATGCTTCCCGCTGTCGGAGTCCTTATCCGCTCCATCAGTGGTATTGACAGACTTGACTATACACCAATGTATATGGCGGTTGCCATTATTTGCCTTTATCAGATAATTTTTCGCTATCACTATGTGAATATTGTCCCGGCATCCATTCTGGAAGCTTTGGAACAGACTGCTCATCCCATTGGTATTTATAACCCTCGGAAAAATGAGCTGTTATACAGCAATCAAGCTGCTAAGGGCTATTCTGATGCAGCAGAGGGTTTCCTTCCCCTCTTGTCAGATTCGAGAACACGCCTGGAAGGCGATTTTGACGAGAAACATCTGCTGATTGATATTACACCTCTTCCAAATGAGGAGCCGATTCTCGTGACAGTCACGGATGTCAGCGATGTTATGCGGCAACAGGCAGATCTTAATGCAAAGATTAAGAATCTGGAAGAACTTCAGCTGGAACTTGAGGAGGCGAACCAGAATATCGATGCATATCTCTGTTCCCTGCAAAGTATGAGAGGAATCGGGAAAAAACAGGATCTGATTCGTGACACCTATGCAATGATCACACAGACTTTTAAAATGGTGAGGAAAAATCTTGTTGAGGCAGGTCAGAGACCTGAAGTGGGAGAAACGGTACTTCAGGAAAATCTCCGGCTGACCAGGGAGTGTATTACAGCTATTCGAAAAGCGGTGGCCGAGCTGAAGGTGGATTGAATATGGATGTTATCGAAAAAGCATTCCGATTACTTCCGGACACTATAATCATCACGGATGTGTACTGGTATGTCCTGGATTATAACCGGAAAGATCCCTTCTGCCCAATGCGAAAAGGGGACAATCTGAATAGATATATGGCAGACTGCAAAAGCATGCCTAACGGCAGATATCCATATGACGGCAAAGTATACCAGCGCAGTACAACACCGGTATTTGAGCGCGGCATTCATGTGGGATACGTTGTCTATCTCGCTGATGTCACTGAAAAAGAGAGGCTGATTGAAAAAAGCCGCATAAAAAGTGCGGAATTGGAAGAACTGACCGGGAAACAGGCACAGGCAAACGCGGAACTGGAAGAGTACGTTCGCCAGGCAGAGGCATTAGGTGAATATGAAGAGCAGGTTCGTATTGCACGCAGCATTCACGACGACGCCGGACACGCAATTACGATGTTGAATACCATTTCACAGATGTGCTTACAACTGAAAGATTCCGACCCTGCCCAATACCATCGCCTGATTGAAGAAGGTATTGCACTATGCGACAGTAACGAAATAAAGAAGCGGTATAGCTCTTTTTCTGATATATCGATTAAAGAAATGCTGGGGAAGTTGAGAGACGAAAGCGCTTTCCCCATAGAACTGAGAATTCAGGGAGAAGAACCACAATTTGCCAAACCACTCCGTAAGATTATCGAAAAAATCTGTCAGGAAGCCTACCATAATACACTTTCACATTCCATGGCAGACAGAATTACCATCGAAGTAAACATGGAACCGACACTGTTATCACTCCGGATTTCCGATAACGGAAGCTTCCGGGGAACACTTGAAAAAGGGTTCGGGTTATGCACAATGGAGGAGTCAGTCAGAGCATCTGGAGGAACCATCTCTTTTGAAGCAGAAGAGGGAAAAGGATTTGGAATTGTTACAGAATGGAGGGCAGAAGAGTGAACAAAAAGATCAGGATTGTCCTTGCAGATGATCATCCCATCATGACGGAAGGATTGAAACTGACGATCAGTTCATGGGAGGAATTTGAGGTGATTGGGATCGCATCAGACGGAGAAAAAGCAGTTGAGATGAGTGTTAAGCTGCTGCCAGATCTTGTGATTACCGATATGCAGATGCCAAAACTGTCCGGAGCTGAAATCATTAAACGTCTCAAAGAAAAAATCCCGGGTATCCGTATTTTGGCATTTACCACTTTCAGCGACGCAGAGACGGTTTCGAGAGCGGTGAAAGCAGGCTGTGACGGCTTCCTTCTAAAGGTGATCGAGCCGGAAAAACTGAGAGCATCGCTTCTTTCCATTGCGAGCGGACTGAACGTCTATGATGAAGACGTCATAAAGCAGATGAAAAAGGGCTTGAAAGAGGAGCCTGGAGTGGTTTTCAGTAAGAGAGAACAGGAGATTATTCGTTATATCTGTCAGGGAATGACGAATGCAGAGATCGCAGATAAACTGCATCTTCGCCCGGGGACCGTAAAAAATATTGTGTCACTTTTGCTCAGCAAATGCGGCTGTATCAGCCGTGCCCAACTTGTTAAATATGCCTCAGAGAAAGGGCTTATGGAATAGATTTCCTGTGTTTCAAAAAAATAGTGTAACAGTGCCGAATGGAATGACCATCGGCACTTTTTTTGCGAAATGAATCGAAATATAATTACAAATACAATGTATAAAAATCCGTGAAATTCTAAAGGGGGCTGTGCAAATGAAAAAACTTTTAACGTTTCTCTTGATGCTCACATTGATGGCCAGTTTTGTTGTTCCTGGCCTGGCGGATTACGGGGATGGTCTTGACGATTATCTGTATTCTACCGGGAGCAGCGGTGTCACTCTGACAAAGTATTTCGGAGAGGGTGAGAGCACACTGGTACTCCCAACCGAAGTGGAGGGGTTACCTGTAACAAGGATCGGTGAAAAATGCTTCGAAGATCATGATGAAATTGAAGCAGTCGTACTTCCGGAGACCCTGAAGGTAATCGGCTACCGCGCCTTCTACGGGTGCTCAAAACTTTCTGATATGAACCTTCCGGATTCTCTGGAGCAGACAGGCGGATGGGCGCTTGCCCACACAGGATTTACCAGTTTCGTGTTCCCGGAAGGGTTTGACACTCTTGGATATGGAACTTTTTACGGCAGCAGAAATCTTGAGACGGTTGTTCTGCCGGAAGGAGTGGAGTCCATCGGTGAAAACACTTTCAGAGGCTGCTCGAAACTACAGAGCGTAACAATCCCTTCGGATGAGATCAAAATCGATATCAAGGGATTTGAGGAAAACAGCAAGGTGACCATAGTCGGTGTTCCCGGCAGCTATGCTGAAAAATATGCGAAAGCAATCGGCATCGGATTTGAAGAATACCACAAGACAGAAGAAGTTGAAAAAACCGAAGAAATGTTGCTTTCTGGATGGATCTGCCCGAACTGCAGAAAAGAAAACAACGGTAATTTCTGCCCGTTCTGTGGGACGAAAAAACCGCCTGAAGAAATCATTTGCACTGAATGTGGGGAAGTATATCCTCCTGATACAGACTATGCCTTCTGCCCGAACTGCGGAAATCCGCTGTTACAGCCGTCAGATTCTCCTAAATCGGCTTCTTCATTATCCAAAACATCAGAACCAAAAACTGTATCTGATCCTACACCGGAGCTGACTCAGAAACCTACTCCGGAAACATCTGATGATGGGGCAATTCCGGAAGAACTGGTTGGTGACTGGCAGGGTGTTGGGAAACCGAAAAATGGAGGGCCTTCTATTGATCTGACCATCCATGTGGAAGAAGACGGAACCGGCAAATATATGTTTGATCAGGCAGGATACCATGAGAGCTATCCGTTCACGCTTTCCCGGGACGGTAAACGTTTCTCAGTAGATGTTCCGGCTACCAGCCAGCTGGGCAGTGTTGACGGCACATGGGAAGTAGAAGATGATGTGCTGAAGCTGGACATTACCTCAACGTTTACCAGCGGCGGAAGCTATTCCTACAATGCGGAATGCAAAAGGATCGTTGCAGAAGACAAAGGGAGTTCTGCAGCTGAAGGAAACCAGGCAGGTTTTGTGGGAGAATATTCCTGGCTTTCTTATCATTTGACGGTGAATTCTAAAGAAATCGTGCCAGGGACTGAATTGGATAAATCTCCTTTCAGTACGATTAAAGACAAAATGTTTGCTAAGATCCGTCTGATGGGAAAAGATGAAGAAATCCTCACAACAGATCTGCAGGACGACAATAAGATGGGTCAGTTTGTGCTTACAGATAAAGAAGGAAAAGAACTTCCACTCTATTCTGTGAGTATGTGGGGGATTACCTTCGATGCCGACCTGGGATTCAGCACGAAGGAAACACAGGAAGGCTTTGATCTCATTTTTCTTGTCGGCGACAACGATCGAATCGAAGATTTGACACTTACTGTAAAAGATCAGTAAATGAGTATTTAAGGTAGGAGAACGAGCAATGAAAAAACTGATTTCGATTCTATTGTGTACATTGCTACTTGTCGGGATCCTGGGAAGCTTTGCTATGGCAGAGAATGCGTATTGCTCCAACTGCGGAGAAGAATATCCCCCCGGAGAGGGTTATGCTTTTTGCCCAAACTGCGGTGAGCCTCTGTCAGGGGATAACGAGTACGACTTTATGATTCCAATGGTTACGAAAGCAACTGATGAAGAAAAATATGATGAGTTGCCGGAGGACGGAAGCTTTGACCTTACGGACTATGTGCTGAACCAACTTGGAAATTCTCTTTATCGTGAAACTTATGAAGCACTTGCCGGAGGAGAAACTGTTTCCATGGGCGGCTGGGGCACAACGGCCAAGGGCCTGCAGCAGACGCTGATAGACTTTGGGCAAAAGCTTTCGGCCGACGGACAGGCGGGGGGAAAAACCTTTGAGGCTCTCCATGCAGTCCAGGACGCTTTCGGCATGGAGCGCACAGACAAAGTTGACAGCGAAGCCTACTCACATCTGCTTCTGCGTCTGCTGGTGCTCAAAGAAATGGACGAGGATGAATACGGAGTGACGGACAAACTCTGCGATCTGCCCGGCGAACTGATCGACTATGATGAATGCAGCTATATGATGGCATGTGCAGATTATCTGAAAGGGAACTACTACAAAGCAAAGGAACGGTTTGAATCCTGTTATTGGGGAGACGCGGAAGAGCGTGCGGAAAAATGCGCGCAGCCCTGGCCG
Source organism: Candidatus Limivicinus sp. (assembly GCA_045117135.1). Taxonomy (GTDB): domain Bacteria; phylum Bacillota; class Clostridia; order Oscillospirales; family Oscillospiraceae; genus Limivicinus. Next base: position 27,917 of record JBGUNA010000086.1, read on the forward strand.
TCCACCGGGCAGCTCTGGAAAGACAGCAGCCTCGGAGCAGGAACCCAGCTGACCATCACAGTGAATGGGGAGCCGGACGTCGGGATGCATGTCAAAATCTATACAGAGAGCGGAAAGCTTGCCGCAATGCTGTTTGTCGGAGGATCGGGAAGCGCTTCCACATGGCTGCCGGGAGGCACCTATACGATCAAGGACGGCACGGGAAGAGACTGGTACGGCCAGGAAGATTCCTTCGGGTATTACGGAAATTATGAAGTGATGACCTTTGACGATTACGGCACAACAGAGGTGGAACTGAAAGCGGGTTATTCTTACACGATTACAATCAACGTGCAGAACGCTTCTCCCGATGCCTCCAATGTGGGAAGCATGTATGATTCCTATGATGACTTCTGAGATATAAAACCGGAAATCAAAAAACAAAAACAGAAAGGACAAATCAAGATGAAAAAACTGATTGCACTGCTTCTCTGCACAGTTCTGCTGGCAGGGATGACGGTATGCTTCGCAGATTCTGATACATGGACCTGCGAGAGCTGCGGAAGAGAAAGCAGCGGGAAATTCTGCCCGTACTGCGGAGCAGCAAAACCGGAAGAGGTGATTTTCCCGGAGGCACCGGCGGGGACTTTCTCCATCCGAAACGGGATCCGCTGGGGTATGAGCGGGTATGAAGTGGAGACAAGGGAAGCAAACCCGAAAAGTGATGAGGAGAGATATTATTCCACCGAGGATGGGTATGTGATTACAAATCTCTACTATGACTCGTACGAGAAAAAAGCGAGTATATTCCCAGCCAGCATCAACTATCAGTTCTCCAGGGATAAGCTGTTCATGGTTACATACCACGCAGAGTATGAAGGATCCTATCTGGAAAACCTTGAGATGAACACCTATCTGAAGAATGCAGTGACGACAAAATATGGTAGCGGACATGAGGCCACATTTGGAGAGAGAGAAAAAATCAGGAATGTAATGAATGTGATAGATAATTATTTCTATGATGAGGATATCAAACAAATCACAGTATGGGATCTCCCGGAGGACACCACAGCGGCTTTCATCGAGGGGTATTATCTGGAAGACTGCAGGCTTGTGTACTTCCACTATAGCACCATGCTGAACGGCCTCCCGGAAGACGGTGTTTATAACACCAACGGACTGTGATTCTCTTTGTAAAAAACTTGAACACAAACATTTTGTCACTTATAATAGGAAATACAAAATTTGAAAGGATGATCCCGATTATGAAAAAACTGTTCGCATTACTCCTCGTATTCTGCATGCTGCTGTCGGTAACAGCGATTGCTGAAGCAATCGGCCCTGAGGAAGCTATTGACGCTGCCTTTGACGAGTGCCCCATTGATATTATGCTTGCAGAGGGAATCAAAGTGTCCCAGACAGGCGGAAACTGGAAAATCTCCTTCGGGTCAAAATACGGAGATTTCAGTTATGTGGTTGATGGATCGACCGGAGAAATCCTGGAAAAGAATGAGCCGGAAATCGATGAAAAGCCGGCCGATCCGGCATCAGATGCCCTTGACGCCTGCTTTGACGCCCTGGATGGATATAACGGGGGAGCAGAAAACATCAAGCTCAGCATGAAAACTATTGACGGCGATTTGAATGTCGCTGTGACATTTGACTGGAATGGCAAAGCATATGATATGCTTTACAATACTGTTACCGGAGAAGTAATTGATAATAGCGAGGAGACAGAAGATTCTTATTATCTAATCGGCTCCAGTGAAAACACCTTTGCTGGGCTGCATAAGAGAATGTGCATCAATCTTGACCTGAAGACCAACCCAATTCCGGAACCGGATGAGGATATGGGAACATTTGGCTCGGAAACAGTGCATGCGAAAGTGCTGAAGGATGATTCTGAATCTTACGAGTATATTGGATATTGCCGTGGATGGGACGGAAAAGACCGTTATATATGCTGGGCCTGGACAGGATTACACGAGGATGGGTCTACCATCGGCATGCTTGTCTTCTATACGCCGGATGGGAAGTATCTCGGAAATATCCAGAGAGATCTTTCTGCAGGTACATCAACATCTTCTCACAATAGTCCATACTATGTCCCGGGCGAACCAATCAACAAGAAATAAAATACTAAAACACTTCTAACACACCCACTCCCCTGCACATAAAACAGGGGAGTGACCTTATATCCGCGATGATTCTATGGAACTGAAAGAAAAAGCTATACTGAAAAGAGAAGGAAAGGACAGAGCTATGAAGAAGCTGATTGCAATCCTTTTATGCACCGTAATGCTGGCAGGTATGACAGCAAGCATCGCCATGGGGGAGAGCAGGTTTTGCCCCTATTGCGGGCAGGAATATCCTGTTGAGCAGGGTTATGCTTTCTGCCCGAATTGCGGGAAAGCGTTGCCTCAGGCTGAATCCAAACAAAGCGCAGAGACAAAAGAGCAGGTGAACAGCGAAGCTGTGGCTGTTGGGGATGTTGTGAGATTCGGCAGATACGAACAGGATAATAACCGATCCAACGGGGCCGAAGGAATCGAATGGACCGTTCTGAATATTCAGGGCAACGAGGCACTGCTGCTCAGCAAATACGGGCTGGACTGCAAAATATACTATAAATTCAAGACTTCTGTGACATGGGAGACATCTGACCTGAGGGTATGGCTGAACGGAGAATTCTTCGATTCGGCGTTTAATGCGGACGAACAGGGGAGAATCCTGACAACAAACGTCACAGCGGACAAAAATCCCGAACACAATACCGATCCCGGCAATGACACAAAGGATAAAGTTTTCCTGCTGTCAGGCGTGGAAGTGAGCCGGTATCTGACCGAAGAAACAGCGAAGTGCAAGGCAACGGCCTACGCATTAGCGGAAGGTGCATCTTCCGGGAAGAACGGCTATTCCTGGTGGTTCCTGCGCACACCCGGTTCAGAACAGAAAATGGTTATGATTGTAAAGACAGACGGCACGATGAATACAGGCGGCGGAGTAACCAATGGGACGGGAGCACTCGGAGTTGACCGCCCGGCAATATGGATTGATCTCAGCAACTGGGAATCCTATGAACAGCCTCCTGCACCGGCAATCCCAGCGGAAAACGTTCAGACAACTCCAATACCCGAGATAGAGACCCTTCCCGCTCCCAATGCTGAAGAAGTGACTGATTCCCCGTATGTGATCGGATCCAGTGAAAACACGTTCGCGGGTCTGCACCAGAGAATGTGCGTCAACCTTGACTTGAAGGCCAATCCGATTCCGAAACCGGATGAGAAGCTGTCAACCTACGGAACCGGTGATTATGAATACGTTAAAGTACTGAGAGATGATAGTAAGAGCTATGAGTTCATCGGCTATGTACGCGGGGTGACAGGCGAAGACCGCTATATCATCTGGAGCTGGACAGGTCTGCATGAGGACGGATCCACCATCAATCAGACAGTCTATTATATGCTCGATGGAAAGTACCTCGGCAATATTCAGCGTGACCGCACGGCGGGAACATCCACATCCTCCAGCCGCTGCCCGTATTACGTCCCCGGTGAACCGATTAACAAGAAATAGGAAATGAGCTAATAGTATTAATCTCATCTAGATCAAAGAAAATATGGAGATTTCCAATTTACATCATAAAACTGAAAAAAGCTCTCAAAAGAGAAGAAAAAGAAGGGAAAATGCAATGAAAAAACTAATAGCATTCCTTTTATATATAATGTTGTTGGCTGGGATGACAATTAGCTTTGCTGATGGTGAGAGTTGGATTTGCACTGAATGCGGGAAGGAAAGCGACGGAAACTTCTGCCCATATTGTGGAGCTAAGAAACCGGAAACAGAAATAACATGTACTTCCTGCGGGGAAGTATATGCCCTGGATCTGGGTTATGCTTTCTGCCCGAACTGCGGAGCTACCTTGAAGGAACACGAGGAGTCTGCTCCCGAGGGGGAAAAATATTCCTTTTCAGTTGGTTACTGCATCTGGAACCTGAAAAAAGACCGCTTGTTGGAATATGTGGATGAGGATGACATGACGGCAGAAACACTTCCGGATGGGGATGTTTACGGGCCGGTGCTGACAGTCACCAATCTCTCTGGGGAAACAGTCAGGCCGGAAATCACAGCCACAATTAATGGAGAAGAGATTACCTGGGATCGAACAGAGTTCGGCCCATCAGAGGAATGGTCATTTGTTATAACAGAGAATTCTCCGGCGGGGGAATATGATTACACGTTTTTCGTGGATGGGAAAGAAGCGGCTTCGGGGCATTATACTGTGAAGAGCGAAGGCCCGCTCGGTGAAGATGCACCGACGATTGAATCCATTATTATGATGGGCAGTAAAGTTATCGTTACGTGGAAGGAAGTTCCCGGAGCGGAAAATTATACGGTTTATCGGTCTGAGGATAATGAAATTTACAGCAAGATCGGCCTTACCATCCCACGGACATCATATACCTGCAAAACCTGCGAAGAAGGGAAAACCTATTTCTTCAAAGTGAGCGCAAACGGTTACGATGGTAAAGAAGGGCCCGTGAGCAAGGCAAAAAGCATTGACATTCCGGTTGATGTGTTCTCCCAGGGGAAAACAGAGGAGCCAAAACCGACTGTAAAACCTACACCGGAGCCGACTGAGGCTCCTACACCAGAACCGACGCCCGAACCTACCCCTGAACCAACTCAAATGCCTGAAGATGTCCTGAAAGCCGGAGAGAACGGAACTATTCAACTGGAAATGGGATCAGGAACGGTTTTCACTCTTACCCCGGTTGAAGCAAGTGCATTCTGGAAACAGAGCGATAAGGTCAGCGTACGGACACGAATCGGAGATACAAACCTGAACAACGGAGCCACTGCGACATCCGGAAGCAGCCTTATGCTGAGCACTATGAAGAATACAAAACAGTATTCAATGCCCATGGCAGCTTTTTCCTGGAAGAGTGACGTTTCTGGCGATGAAGCTGCGGGAGCAGTCGGAAAAATCGGAAGATCAACTATTCTGTTGCTTGATGGGAAATCTTATACACCACGGGTAGCCTGGAGTACGGATGAGATGGGTTGCTTCATTTTCGATTGTCCGGAGCTGCCGGAACAAGTTCCGGTTTTCCAGATTCAGGATCAAAAACTTGTTATTTCATATGAGTTACCTGAATTGCTGGCGAAGGAAGAACCTCCTGTGAATAATGAACCGATCACGCTTCATGTCAAGACGGCCAAATATACCTTTGATGCGACAGTTGTCGATGTTACAATTGAAGACGGTCAGCTGCATGTGAGCCTGGAAATCAAGAATAACGATAAATGGGCGTTTGAGTATAATCCTCCTTTGTGCTATGCATTGATAAGCGGGAAAAAGTACGAGGTGGATACATATAATGCAACGCAGCACATTGACACAAAAGGAATCACGCTTAGTTCGCTGACCTATAATATCCCTTATAAATCAGATACGCTTCCGGACCAGGTTCTGATGGATGTATCCGGAAATGGTGACTATCAGGTGATTTGGAATAACGCAAAGTGACTTGAGATGTCAATAAAGCTGATAAATACAGCATTCATAGATTATGGTAAACTAAATTTAGTTAATAAAATTATAATCAACCAAAAAAGAACTGCGCCACAGGTTTCCTGTGGCGCAGACGATTGATTGTGAATCAGCTTTTTGCAAAAGAGCAGTCGTTGGCGATTTCTTCTTGGTTGTCGTGCCAGATTGCAATTTTGTTTGCGATGTAAAGATAACCGGAACCATTTTCGTAATAGGTGGTACGCGTTTCTGTTCCATCGGCATTGAAATGGATAGAAGTCTTGGTGCAGTCTTCGTATGTGAGAATTCCGGCCTGGGTGAAAGTGCCGCTGAAGTTCCATTCATCCGTTTCTTCGGCACCGTTCGGCCAATGCACAGTGACTTTTTTCAATTCATCGGTTCCTTTTATCTCGATGACAGCTTTTCCGGCAGTTCTCTCAACATAGATACCTGCATAAGTGTCAGGCTCTTCAGCAACCTGCTGCTGCGGAGCGGAAGTAGCAACCGGGGCTGCTACCTTTACGGGAGCAGAGACTTTGCTGAGGAGGTAGATGCGCCCGCCTTTTGGAATCGAATCGAGCTTCAGATCAGGGTTGATACTTGCCAGCAGATTCTCAACGGTTGCAAAATTGATCCCGTATGCTTTGCAAAGCTTACCTGCCGTATCTCCGGTAGTGATATCGTGGGAATAGACCGCGTAGACAGCATTATCAGCTTTGGCAGAAGGGAAGAGGTAAGCTTTTCCGGTGGAAAGAGACTTGAGATTTACGACATCATTGAGAGATTTTACAAGTGCATCAATTTCAAAGGAGTATGGGGCTCCCAGGGCTTCACAGACTGTCTCAACGGTTTCGCCGGGCTCTAATTTATGCTCGACTATGAAGTATTCCAGCCTATCGCCTTCAATTGGGGGCTCAACAGTTGTGCTAATCTGCAGGAGAGGGGCATCAAGAGGGATATAAATGATCTGACGGGCTTCTATGCTGTTAAGCTCATCATCACTTTCCCATCCGTTTAATCTTTTAATGGTTTCTTTGTAGTAATTGTAGTTCAGATGCTGTGCTTTGCAGATTTTAAACATTGTGTCGCCCTTTTTAACTTTATACTCTATAGCATTCGCAGGGCAATTCTGGTCATGAAGGGAAACAATGGCTAGTGCATCTTCATCAGATTTGGGAAGATAAATTGTCTGCCCGATTGCCAGGGTTTCAAGAGAAATCTCTCTCGAAAAACCGTTTAGAATAAGAATTGCCGTTTTGTCAGCACTGTAATCCAAACCGAGTTTTTTACATAGGGAAACAACGGAATCGCCTTTTTTTGCAGTAACCTGCTGGGCGTATGCGGAATAGTCCGTTTCGGCAAAAGCCTGAACAGAAATGCAAGTCAAAGCGATGCAGATCAATAAAACAATGCTTATTACTCTTCTCATGATGGCTTCTCCTTTGGTTACAAAAGTTTACATAAAATATTATACTATAATCCTCGTTATTTGTCAACTAAATCCGGCTGAAACAATTCAGGAAGCAAACACTTTTTTCGTTGACGCTGGTTAGGTCTTGTGATACCATAAAGTTGTAGCTAGTGACGCTTATTTCTTGTATGGTCGCCTTACGGCGATTTGATCAGTGTCACAATTCACAGGGCGGATAGCTAATCAGGCTTATTTCTGATTTACCAAACCGGAGATGGAGGTTCGATTCCTCCCGGCGCACAGCGCTGTAGTTCAATGGCAGAATGCCGGTCTTCAAAGTCTGATGATATCATCCGCCTTTTTGTTTTATAAGACGGGAAACAGAGAGGATTTAGAATGAATTCCATGGAATATCCGTACCTTTCTCCAATCTATCAGGACTATCTGTTTGATAAGCATGTTCTGGTCGGGGATGAAAACCATCCGAAGGAACCTTCGGAAGCCTTCCCAACAGTATTCGCCCTCGCAAGGCTTTTTGGCATCCGAATAACCTCCGGGCAGAAACTTGCCCACAGAGAGCTGATTGAACTTGCATCACAAAAGTTAGGCGAAGATGTACCAAAGCCGTTTTACCGCAGATTCCCGGAGAGCGTGAGGGAACTGACGCAATTCCAGCTGATTTTTGACCAGCTGCTGGAATACTATGTTTCCTATGGAATGAATGATTTTTCAGGGGAAGGGCATTCAGTTTTTGAGAAAGACTTTGAACGCGCTGCCTTTCAGGAAGATGCGAGAATCCTTGATTTTAAAATCGTCTCCAAGGAAGAGGCAAAGAAGCTGATAGCAGAATCGGTCGATACTCTGATGCTTTCCACTCGTCCTCTGAGGCAGGATCAGATAAATCTGGTGAAGGCTTACATACAGGAGGAAAATATCCCGGAATTTACCCATTGTGCCTGCAAGGATACCGCTATTAAACTACTCCTGGCAACGAAGGATCTCTCTTGGCTGCGCTTTCTGCATCTATCGGATGGCATTGCCATAGTGGATGAAATGAATTATGAATGGAATGAAAGCACAGACCTGAAAAAACTGAATCTGAAAAACCAGCAGCGTAAATTTATCTCTCAAATTCTGGACTGGTTCTTTGAAAACGGCACTCCCTCCATAAAAGCCTGTTATGAAAAAAAGGCTCTTTGGTGCAGCATTCTGCATCATACCCATTACCAGCCGAAAAACGAAGCGGCAGCACGATTCGTAAAGGGTATGCGGGGCAAGGAAAACCATTCCGCGTTATCGGCTTTTGAGAATGAAATGGGAAAGGGAGAAATAGAGAAGGCTGCTGCAGTGCTCTTACAGGAGAAAGGAAGCGGAACACTGCTCCGGAACCTGAACTATCTGCTCAGCCGATGCCGAACAAGAGCGGAAGTGGAATCAGTGATATCCCGTATTCATACGGATAATGTTATTCTTCTGCTCCAACTTTATTTTGAATATGTGCTCTCCGCCCCGGCAGCGCGCAGGACTTTCCGATTTTCAAAGTATTCCATGCTCCATAAGCATACGGAGACGGATGAAGAGATGGCGCGAAGAAGAACCGTTCTTCCGCGAATAATCCGGAATAGTGCGAAGGAAACGATTCTGAACACTCTGAAAGATTTGATTAAGGGGCGCCTTGGAACAGTTTACTTTGATCCTCAGCTCAACAGCCTTGCCATTCCGCTGCAGGAGGGAACATCCCTCGCTGGATTTGGGGCATTGCCGAAGGGATCCCGATTACCGCTGCCGGACGGAAAAATCATCCGCGCTTTCACCTACTGGGAGAAAGTGAATGATATTGACCTGAGTGTGATCGGTATAAACAGGAACGGATCCAAAAGAGAGTTTTCCTGGCGTACTATGGCATCGTCACAGAGTGATGCCATTCTTTTCTCAGGTGATGTCACACGAGGGTACAATGGTGGTTCGGAGTTTTTTGATATCAATATCGATCAGTTTTGCACGAAATATCCGGATGTCCGTTATCTGGTTTTCTGCGACAACGTTTTTTCCGGCAGTCCGTTTAAAGCATGTACCTGTACCGCAGGCTATATGCTGAGGGATCGCGTCGGATCCGGAGAAATCTTTGAGCCCAAAACGGTACAGACCTCTTATCGGGTAGACTGCGACAGTACCTTTGCACTGCTCTTTGCTTTTGATTTGGAAACAAGTGAGTTCGTATGGCTGAATGTGGCACTGAAAGGTCAGGCAAGAATTGCAGGCACTGAGGAGATTCAGTTCGTGCTCCGCTATCTCGAAAGCACAAGGGCAATGTCGCTTCGTTCGCTGATTGAAATGATGGCACAGGAAATGACAGAAGATCCGGCAGAAGCGGATCTGATCATATCTGACAGCGAATTGGATATTCCGACTGAAACTCCGGTCATACACAGCTATGATCTAGAGAAAATGATCGCTCTGATCAACAGATAGAAGTTACCATTTTTTATGTTTTTGTAATAGACCTGTTGCTGGTTTCATAAAGAACAGGAGACTGGGATGACGTATGCAATCAGTGATCTTCATGGAAGAGTTGATCTTTACAGGGAAATACTGGAAAAGATTTCTTTCTGTGCAGAAGATACTCTATACATTCTCGGAGATATCGGGGACCGGAATGAAGGCGGTATTCAGATTTTCAAGCAAGTTATGGACAAGCCGAACATCCATATGCTGATGGGAAATCATGAACAGATGATGCTTGATGCAATTCTGCATCCCAATGGGGTCAGCTTAAACGGGGATGAAACCAATGAACAGCTCTGGTTCCGAAACGGTGGCAGCATAACAAAAAAAGAGTACCTGGCCGAACCGGAAGGACTGCAGTATAAGATTCTGCAGTATATTGAAAGCCTGCCTCTGAATATCGAACTGAATGTCAACGGAACAGAATATCTCCTCGTACACGGAATGCCGACCTGTATGTTTGAAAAATACGGCAGAGAGTATGAAAATGTTGCAGAATTCGCTGTTTGGGAACGGATCGAAGGCTGGATGAAGGTTGAATTTCCAGCAGATGTAATGATCTGCGGTCATACTCCGACATGGTATTACCGGGATGAAAACCCGATGAGGATTTGCAGTGTAAGAAAAAATGTGTATGACATTGACTGTGGATGCTCCACCGGAGAGGAATTCGGTGGCCGGCTTGCCTGCCTGAGGCTTGATGATATGAAAGCTTTCTATACAGGCAATACTCTATAGTTAGAGTGCAAAAATAAGAGAGAGAATTTTCGAATATTTGCTACAGGCTTTTGCAGGAAATATATCAGCGCTGTCAGGTGGAAAAGAACTATTGAAGTTCCAAAATGATGATGGCGCTCTCCCATCCCTGATCGGAGGGCGCTGTTTTACGCATGGTTTGGAGGACTATGAAAGAATTCAGCTACGAGAAAATTGTAAAAGATCCGTCTGTTTTTGAGGATAACCGCCTTCCGGCACATTCGGATCATATTGCTTACCGTACAAGAGAGGAACTTATCGCAGGGGAGACGAGCCTGCGTATGAGCCTCAACGGGATCTGGCGGTTTCATTATGCCAGAAATATCCATGCAGCACCGGAAAGATTCTGGGAAGAAAACTTCGATGCATCCGGCTGGGACATGATCCGTGTGCCCGCTCATATCCAGATGGAGGGGTATGATGTTCCTGCCTATGTGAATACGCAGTATCCGTGGGATGGGACAGACGATTTACAGCCGGGAGGAATCCCGGAAGTCTTCAATCCGGTTGCAGACTATCTGCTAGACTTTACCCTGCCGGAGCGGTTTGAAAGGGAAGACATTAATATTTCCTTTGAGGGTGTGGAAAGCGGCTTTGCCCTTTGGATAAATGGAAGATATGTCGGCTACAGTGAAGACAGTTTTGACCCGGCAGACTTTTGTCTCACAGATGTCCTTCACAAAGGAAAAAACCGGATAGCAGTGCGCGTCTTCAAGTGGACACCGGGAAGCTGGTTCGAAGATCAGGACTTTTACCGGTTTTCGGGAATCTTTCGCGATGTCTTCCTGTACTGTCTGCCGCATACGGCGATTACAGATCTGTCTGTTGTGCCGGAACTTGCAGATGACTATTCCTCCGGAACGGTACGCATTACTGCCAAAGGCAAAGGGAGCGGGTCTATGCATGTTCAGCTGATGAAGGATGGACAGCTGCTGGCTGAGGGCAATGCATCGGTGGGAGAAGACGGTCCATCCGCAGCGATTTTTACAGTTGATGCACCTGCGCTCTGGAGTGCGGAAATCCCGGAACTCTATCAGCTTCTGGTTGAGGTAAAGGATGAGAACGATGAAATCACTGAGGTAATGGAGCAGCAGGTCGGTTTCCGCCGGTTTGAGCTGCGTGACGGGTTGATGATGCTCAATGGTAAGCGCATTGTTTTCAAGGGTGTCGATCGGCACGATTTCAGCTCGGTGACAGGCAGAGTGCCGAACCGGGAGGAATTGGTTCAGGATCTGGTGACAATGAAGCAGAACAACATCAATGCCATCCGAACCTCCCATTATCCCAATCAGTCAGCGCTTTATGAGCTTTGCGACCGGTATGGGCTGTATGTAATCGATGAGAACAATATGGAAACCCACGGCATGTGGGACGCCATGCTGAGAGGCCAGGGGGAACCGATCCCGAAAGATCGGGAAGAGTATCTCCCAATGCTGCTCGACAGAGTAAACTCTATCTATCAACGGGATAAAAACCACCCATGTATTCTGATCTGGTCCTGCGGGAATGAGTCATACGGCGGAAAAGTCATTTTTGAAATGAGCCAGCTTTTCCGAGAGCTTGATAATACCCGGCTCGTGCACTATGAAGGCATTCGTGCTGACAGAAGCTATCCTGAGACGAGTGATATGGAAAGCCAGATGTACACGCCGGTAACGGAAATTGAGGCGTTTCTAAAAGACCATCCGGAAAAACCCTTTATTCTGTGTGAATATACCCATGCCATGGGAAATTCCTGCGGGGCGATGCACAAATACACTGAATTGTCTGACCGTGAACCACGTTATCAGGGTGGGTTTATCTGGGATTATGTCGACCAATCCATCTACAAAAAGGATCGCTACGGGAAATGGTTTCAGGCTTACGGCGGTGACCACGGGGAACGCCCGACTGACTATAATTTTAGTGGAAACGGAATCGTTTACGGCGGTGATCGAACCCCGTCTCCGAAAATGCAGGAAGTGCGGTTCAATTATCAGAATATTTCCGTTGAATTCACCGAGACACGATTCACGGTTAAAAATAAAAATCTCTTTCTGAATACCGATGTATACCATGCTGCAGCAGTTCTGCAGAAAGACGGAGAAGAGTGGAAATGGGAAGACCTGGAGATTTCCGTGCCTCCGCTCTCAGAAAAGAGTTTCCCGCTTCCGGATTCTTTCCTCAACGGGATGGAGACTTTGGAAAAGGCTGCCGCATCTCTTGGGAAGCCTCTGCCGGAGTTTGCTGTAACGATTTCCTTTACACTGAAGAAAGACACACTCTGGGCAAAAGCAGGGCACGAAGTTGCCTTCGGCCAGAAGATTTATAAACGCGCCTTTGTTCCATACAACTGTGAAGAGGATCTGACGGTTGTACGCGGAAACTGGAATCTCGGTGTGCGTGGAAAGAACTTTTCTGCCTTGTTTTCTGCACTGCGTCCCGGTCTGACTTCTTATGTATATAGTGGGAGAGAACTGATTGAAGCAGTGCCCATGCCAAACTTCTGGCGTGCTCCGATTGACAATGATCGCGGGAATCAGATGCAGCACCGCTATGCACAGTGGAAAATCGCAAGCATGTATCAGACGGTGAACGGAGGCGAGAAACCGTTCATCTATCCGGATGTGGAGGAGAAAGAACACAGTATTTCTGTTTCTTACCGGTATTATATGCCGACAGTTCCCAAAAGCAGTTGCATGCTTTCCTATGAAGTGTTCGGAGACGGGACGATTAAAACCACGCTTTCCTATGAAGCAGTACCTGGCTTGGCAGATATGCCTGAATTCGGTGTCCTCTTTAAACTTAATGCTGATTTTGACCGCGTGAAGTGGTATGGCCTCGGGCCGGAAGAGACATATGCCGACCGGCAAAAAGGTGCCAGACTGGGAATTTATGAAAAATCAGTTCAGGAGAATCTGGCAAAATATCTTGTGCCGCAGGAATGCGGGAATAAGTGCGGGGTACGATGGGCTGAGGTTACGGACCGTAAAGGCCGCGGCATGAAATTCTTCGGGGATGAGCTGTATGTGAGTGTCCTGCCCTATACACCGCATGAACTGGAGAATGCGGAACACGCCTATGAACTGCCGGAGATTCACTATACGGTTGTGCGTGTTGCGCTGCAGCAAATGGGGATAGGCGGCGATGACAGCTGGGGTGCTAAAACACATCCGGAATATCTGCTGCCGGCCGAAAAAGATCTGACTTTCTCGTTCTGGTTCTGCGGAAAATAACATAATTAAGTTAACATATAATAATACACATAAAAAAGAAAGGTAAGATCCTTGGGTATGGATTTTACCTTTCTTTTTTTTCAGGAGATACGGTGCCGGAAGTCATATCGAAAATACGGGCACTGTAAGCTTCTGCTTTTTCCGCGAGAATGCTGACGAGCATTGTAACATCGGCTTCGTAAGAGGTGTTGTCCACGGAACCACCGAAAGAAAGTGTTTCCAGGAGGATTCTTTCAGCGAGGGAATACGGACAGTGGAGGAGAAACTGTACTTTAGGGAGAATTTCTGTTGTACCGGCATTTTCAAGAGCTTCCTTTGCAGCTTTTGTGTAAGCACGAAGCAGACCTCCGGCCCCGAGCAGCACACCGCCGAAGTATCTTGTGACAACACAAACGGCATTGGTAACGCCTTCCTTCCGAAAGACTTCGAGCATCGGAATTCCGGCTGTACCCTGCGGTTCACCGTCATCGGAATATCGCTCCGGTCCGTCCTTAATCAGATAACACCAGCAATTATGGCGGGCATCACGATGAAGCTTTTTGACGCCTGCTATGAATGCACGGGCCTGATCTTCATCGGAAACGGGCTCAACGAAACCGAGAAAACTGGAACGCTTTTCTATGTATTCGCTTTCTCCGCGGCCTGCGGGAATCAGATATCCGCTCATGATTCCCAGTCCTCCCGAGGCTCTGTCCAGCCGGGGATGAACTGTTTTATCCGGCCGAAGATGTCAGGCGTGACGACGGCATCGACTTCTATGGAAGCATCGGTATATTCCAGGTTTTCCAATATCGCTTCACGATTAAGAAGATCCGTAATACCGGCGTTGGAATAGGGAATCGAGAGATGAACATGGCGTTTGCCGCGGTCAAGCAATGCAGCAAGCTTTTCCACTAGATCGGCAGTGCCCTCTCCCGTTTTTGCGGAGATACAGACGATATCTTCTCCGTGAGGAAGGATACCCATGTAGAGATCGCATTTATTGAAAACTTTGATGCAAGGCGTCTGCTCCGCACCGAGCTGACGGATCAGGCTTTCGACAACTCGTACCTGTTCTTCCCATTCCGGGTTAGAGAGATCGATGACATGAAGAAGCACATCGGCAAAAGAAAGCTCTTCCAGGGTCGCTTTGAAAGCTTCTATCAGATGGGTAGGCAGTTTGCGAATGAACCCTACGGTGTCACTGATGAGGATCTCCTGTGTTTCATCGATGCGGAATCGGCGTGTGGTTGTGTCCAGCGTGTCGAACAGACGGTCATTGGCGGGGATGTCTGAATCGGTGAGGCAATTGAGCAGGGAGCTCTTTCCGGCATTCGTGTAGCCGACCAGTGCGACGACCGGCATGGCGTTTTTCTCCCTCCGCCGGCGCTGCGTTTCACGGTTTTTCCTTACTTCGGCAAGCTCTTCCTCCAGCTTCTGAATCTTGCGGCGAATATGCCGGCGGTCAGTTTCCAGCTGTGTTTCACCAGGACCGCGTGTACCGATTGGGGAAGAGCCGCCGGAAGCCGTCTGGCGGACAAGGTGCGTCCACATACCGGTGAGGCGTGGAAGCAGATATTTATACTGAGCCAGCTCAACCTGAAGCTGACCTTCCCGTGTCTGTGCGCGCTGGGCAAAAATATCAAGGATGAGGCCGGAACGGTCAAGAACCTTGACGCCGAGTTCCTCGCCGAGTACACGCATCTGGGAAGGGGTGAGCTCGTTGTCAAACACTGCAAGGTCGCAGTCATTGGCCTCAATGAGGTCTTTCATCTCACGCACTTTCCCCTCGCCGATGAAGCTGTGGGTGTTCGGAGAAGGAAGATTCTGCATAATCACAGCAACCGGTTCGCCGCCTGCAGTCTCCACAAGAGAGGCAAGTTCCTCCATGCTGACGTCGGAAGAGCGTTCACGCACTTCCATGCTGAGTGCGCTCAGACCGGCAAGAACAGCGCGTTCCTTTCTGACGGCAGTTTCGTTCATATGGCGTCAAGAAAGCTGCAGGCAGCAAGTGCAGCGACAGAACCGTCTGCTGCTGCGGTAGTTACCTGGCGGATGGACTTGGCACGGCAGTCGCCTGCGACAAAAAGACCGGGTGTAGGCGTGAGGCAATCTTCTCCGGAATAGGCATAGCCGGCTTCATTCAGGGAGAGGAACGGGGCGAAAGCAGCAAGATCCGGCACATGGCCGATTGCAACGAAAAGACCGTCAAGGGACAGAACTTCTTCCTTTCCGGCCCGGTTAAGCAGAACGGAAGAGAGCTCACCTTCACCCTGGATGGATTGGATGGTTGTTTCAAGCATCATGGTAACGTTGGAGCGTGCTTTCAGAGCATCTACCAGAGCGGCCTCCCCACGAAAAGCATTGCGGCGATGAATCAGATAGACCCTGCTGCAGGTTTCGGAGAGTAAAAGAGCGTCCTGCAGAGCACTGTTACCGCCTCCGTAAACAGCAACAGTTTTGCCGTTGTAAAAAGCACCATCACACACGGCACAGAAGCTGATGCCGTTGCCGATGAAATCCTCTTCGCCGGGAAGACCGAGCATTCGTGGTTTGGCTCCGGTTGCAAGAATAACCGTACGGGAAGAATAGATTGTACCGGAATCCGTGCTGATGCAAAAACCACCGGGTGTTTTCTCAAGAGAAGTGACCTCTTCCAGCTCCACTTCAGCACCCTGATTCATAGCCTGTTCCAAAAAACGGTCACCGAGCTCTGTCCCGGTAATGGAGAGTTCTCCCGGGAAGTTTTCTACTTTCGGGCTCCATGTAATTTGTCCTCCGAAAGCTGCTTTTTCAAGCACCAGGACGGACTTTCCTGCACGGCGGGCATAGGTTGCAGCAGTCAGCCCTGCTGGGCCGCCGCCAATTATGATGATGTCATATTGTGTTGGCATTTTTGTACTCCCGGTTGATCAGAATAGTTGGTTTCATTTTCAGTCGTCGAAGTTCGTCGGCGTAAAGGGCGGACGAGGTTTGCTGTTTTTTTCCGGCCTCTGAGAACCTTTGCGGGAAGGCGAATCCTGCTTTTCAATTTCTTCGATGGTATGCAGCCCGGATTCGCTCCACTTCGCGAGGATCTTATTCATATAGGGAAGCGCACGTTTGCCGGTATTCTTCACGGTGCGCTCGTAGGCTAGGCGGATAACGTCAACGCTGAATCCCATTTCCAGCCAGGAAGTGAAATATGACTCTTCTGAGGGAATCAGCTTACGGTCATAGATCTCAAGAGCGGTTTTGACATTGTTGAGACTGGAGTGAAGCTGTTTTTGTTCCTCCACATAAGCCTCTGCTTCTTCAGGGGAATAAAGCCCCTTGTTCGCCCAGAGAAAAGCTTCCCGTTCGATGGCACGGATGGTCGGCTTCCGGGCGGCACCTTCAGGCCCGCGATACCGATCTGCACAGTAGTGGAGAAGCACATAGATTACTTCAGCCGAAAGGCCGAGATGATTGTAGATGCCAAGCATGCGGCTCATATCATGGCGTGTGAGCTGTTTGCCGAGGATCTGCCGTGTGGCGTCAAGCACAGCTTTAAATCCGTTGTCACTGTTTGCACATGCTTCAATTTCCGTTGAAGTATACTCGGGTAGCTCATCTGCAGGAAGCGGAATCTCTTCCGGAGCAGGAGCGGGCTGGACAGAAGACAGCTGAACAGAAGGTAACTGCTCAGGAGATTCAGCCTGGGTGTATGGCAGGAACAGCTTCATTCTGCCGAGCTTTTCCGCCGCGTCCCGAACCTGGGAAAGTGTCATGAACAGGTCACCGGCAGCTTTCTCCAGGTCATTGCTTCCGGAGAAGACCGACCAGAGATACAGAAGCGCACAGTCTCCGTCATGAGCATGAAGAATCTGCTCTATATCTTCAGTTTTGATCAGGAATTCATTTTTCATGGCTGATCCTTTTCTACACCGAGGAAAGCTATTACGGCTGAGACAAAGCAGATGCCGAAAGAAATCCAGAGTGTGTTGGTGACGGTGGTGTGGTCAAACAAAAAGCCTCCAACCAGGCTGGCAAGAACGCTGCCGATACTTGTCATGGTATAGGCAAGGCTTTGGGCTTTTGCAGAATCCTCGTAAGGAACGGACTCATACACGTAGGGGACGATTGCCGAGGTATAAAGCGCGAAAGAAGGTGCCTGCAGAAGGAAAGCTGCCATCAAAGTCGGGATACTCCCCGCCAAGGTAATGGCTATGGCTTTGAGAATAAAAAAGAGGAAAGCGACACGCATCAGCCGTCCGGGCCTGAAACGCCCGAAAAGGGACTGATAGAATAACATTACCGGGATTTCCATTGCTGCCATAAAGGCGTTGATCAGCCCCATTGTCCCGGTATCACCGCCGACATTGTTTGTGATGTTGATCAGAAACGTTGCAATAATGTTATGCGAGGAGAAAAGAAGGGCAACACCGAGAAGCAGCAGAGAAAACCTCCGGTTTCCGCGGAAAAAGCCAAGGATGGAAGAGGCTTTGCGGGAAACATCCGTTGAAGGGGCTGAGGCCGGGAGCTTCTGCCTAATCAGGAAGAAAGCGGCAAACTGGGTCACGCACATGAGGAGACCGGAAACCGGTACCAGACGAACGGAGATTCGCTCAATAAGAATGCCGAGAAACATGGAGAGCAGTACGTACGCTGCAGAACCGATGCCGCGGGCAAAACCGTAATTGATGGAAAGGCCGTGATAAACGGCATCGGAATAAAGCTTCAGGTTCAGGGAATTTGCTGTCAGAGTAAAGGCAATATATAACGTATAGGCAACGGAAGTGATTCCGCTTTTCAGGGGGTGAACAATCAGAATCAGAAGAAATACCGCCTGAAGGCTAAGCACAGGAGGGATCAGAAGAGAGGCTGAAATCTTCTCGGAACGGTCAACCAAAGCTGAAAGCTCAGGTCCAAACAGCGCACCGAGCAAATTACCCAGCGCCAGAATGAGACCCAGCTCAGTATTTGTATAGGAGAGGCCAAGTAAATAGACAGAGGCAAAGCTGACAGCTGTGCAGAAACTCATCCAGAAGGAAGCCTGGATAAAAGCGTAGGGAAGTGTCAGATTACCGGATTTGTCAGAAGTAGGATTTTTTATCATAGCTATGTGAGTATAGCTTAAAGAGGGAAAACTTTCAACTAAAAAATACAGGAGAGGACCCTTTTCCCGGGCTCTTCCAGTGAATGAAAAGCTTTACAAGAAAGACCGGATTCATTATAATGATCTCATTTCTGATTGTGAGATTGTGATATTAGCTATGGCTGCAATTGATAACAAAGCTTTTTATCGTAGATTGTATACACTGGCAATGCCGATTGTCATCCAGAGTCTGATGCTGGCGCTGGTTGCGGCCGGAGATGCTCTGATGCTGGGCCAGGTGGCCCAGGAGGAGATGACGGCAGTCTCCCTTGCAACGCAGATTCAGTTTGTACAGAATATGTTTCTCGGTGCCATTACGATGGCCGGAGGCATCCTGGGAGCACAGTACTTCGGAAAAGGCGACCGGTGTACCATTGAAGAACTTTTCAACCTGATGCTGCGGTACTGCGGATTGCTTTCTGTTTTGTTTTTCGCGGGATGCGAATTCTTCCCTGAACAGCTGATGCATATCTTTACGCACGACCATGTCTTGCTGGAAATCGGGCGGAATTATCTGCGAATCGCCGGATGGAGCTATCTCCTGACGGGAGTATCTCAGTGCTACCTGACCGTGATGAAGGTTACCGACCACGTGCGTGTGAGTGCATGGATCAGCTCTTCGGCTGTGGTGATCAATATTGTTTTCAACGCGATTTTTATTTTTGGCCTTTTCGGTCTCCCGCGGATGAATGCACGCGGAGCTGCACTGGCAACGCTGGTGGCTCGGGTTATCGAGCTCGGGCTGTGCATCTTCTTCTCCTTTAAGGAAGGATTTCTGCGCCCGGTTTGGAACCGGTTGCTGAAAGGCGAAAGGTGGCTGACCAAAGATTTCCTGAAGCAGTGCCTGCCTCTGATGGGCGGGTCGCTTTTCTGGGGCGTGGGATTCACTTCCTATACGGCGATTCTCGGGCATATGGGAGTTGATGCAGCTGCAGCCAATTCCGTTGCAGCGGTGATCCGCGATCTGATCTGCTGCGCCTGCAACGGTGTAGGCAGTGCGGCAGGAATTATCGTCGGCAATGAACTCGGCGCCGGAAATCTGGAAAAAGGGAAGGCGTACGGAGTCAAGCTGAAAAACATCTCCTGGGTGATCGGCTTTGCTTCCATGGCTCTGGTTTTTGCGCTGACGCCCTTTGTAGTGCGAATGGTGATCCTGACGGAGCAGGCCCATGATTATCTGACGGGAATGATGCTGATTATGGGCGTCTATATGATCGGGAGATGTGTCAACACGGTAACCATCAACGGAGTGTTGGACGGCGGGGGCGATACGTTGTTTGATATGTACAGCCTCGCAGTCTGCATGTGGGGAATTGCTATCCCGCTGGCTCTGCTCGGTGCGTTTGTTTTCCATTGGCATGTGCTGGCTGTATATGCCTGTACCTGCCTGGATGAGGTAGGGAAAATCCCCTGGGTAATGATGCACTTCCGAAAGTACAAATGGGTGCAGGACCTGACGAGACAGACATAAGGATGTCTTGACAAACCCGGAAAGAAAAACTATAGTTGTTGAGCAAAACGCGTTCAGACAGGAGAAAGAAGATGAAAGAATCCTCAACCGATCGGGTGACTTTTGTGGCACTGGTCTGCATCCTGGCAGCTGGAATTATGGAAGTGCTCGGCTATCTGGTCCTTGGCACATTGGAAGGGACAATGACTTTTCTGATCATCGAGGCGGTGTTCGCGCTGCTGGCGTTTGCCGCCTGGAAAGGCAGGATGCCGTGGCTTCATCTGGTGACGGCAGGGTTTGCTTTTGTGCTTGCCTATACCACCAATTATGCGGAAACCACGAGTTATAACTGGGGCTTCTGGACGCAGACAGGTGCAGCTGCAGCTGCGGCTATCCTGGGCTGTGCCTGTATGCTGCGGAAAAAAGAGAAGCATCGCAGCATTCCGTGGAGAGAGCTGATCCTTGCCGTATGCATCAGCGCATGTGCACTTGGTGTGTGGGGCGGATGGACGGCAAAAGACAGAAAGACCACGGGGCTTGCACGCCACACCATGTGGGCAGTACCTGCAGAGCTGGACAGTGTTCCGTGTGAACAGCAGGGCACGCTGGAAGAACTGGTCTATGACACAAAAGCCTACGGTACCGATGAACGTGCGCTGCAGAAGAGGGCGCTGGTTTATCTGCCCTACGGATATGATGAAACCAGACAGTATAACATCCTCTACCTGATGCATGGTACCGGTGACGATGAAAACTACTGGCTGAGCACACACAGCTTCAACAAAACTATGCTGGACAATATGATCGCCCGCGGAGATATTGATCCGCTGATCGTTGTAACACCGACCTTCTATGTGGAGGATGACTTCCGTGACACAGGGCTCGATCCGCTGACGTATTCCTTCCGCGAAGAACTCCGGAACGATCTGATGCCTGCGGCGGAAAACCGCTATTCCACCTGGGCGGAGACAACGGATGATGCCGGATTTGCTGCTTCACGGGATCACCGGGCTTTTGCAGGCCTCTCACGCGGAGCGGTCACGACTTATCACTCGGCTTTCTGCGGTAGCCTTGACTGGTTCTCTTGGTTCGGTACATTCAGCGGAAGTCGTACAGACAGGGAATACTTTGAACAGACGATTCAAAGTGAGGAATTCCGTGACCTGCCGATCCACTATCTGTATATCACATCCGGTGTTTTTGATTTTGCCCTTCCACGGCAGCTGCAGGATACGGATGGACTCCTGTCCATCGAACCGAGGCTGACAACAGGCGTCAACACCGATATGGATGTCTTCCCCATGCGGTACCACTCCATCGGAAACTGGCACCTTGCACTTTATAACTTTTTACAGAGGGTTTTTTAAATGGCACTGATTTCGATCATTCCGGATTTTTATCCGACAGGAGATGCCCGACTGCTGGCCAGGGCAGAGGAACTGAAGCCTGTTCTGCAACATGCAATCAAGGAGCCGATCGGCGCTTTTAAACTGAAGGAGCGGTACAGCTCGGAAAAAAATGACCTTGTGCTGCATCAGCTGCCGCACATTACCATGGGAAAGGGTGAAAATATCTGCCTGGACTTCGGAGAGCATCTGGTGGGGCATGTTACACTGGAGCTGTCCTATTCCGGCAGCCATCCGGATGCACCGGCTTTCCTGAAACTGAAGTTTGCGGAGAACTTTCGGGAACTGAGCGAAAATTCTCAGGAGTACGCCGGCTGGCTTTCCAAAAGCTGGATTCAGGAGGAATATGTACATGTTGACGTCCTGCCCGCCAGGCTGACTCTGCCGCGGCGGTATGCATTCCGCTACCTGAAGATCACCATGATGGACACCTCTCCCAAATATAAGCTTCTGGTGAAGCATGCAGAGTGCATGACAGAGACAGCTGCAGAAACAGCCGGAGTAAAAATACCACAGACCGGGGATGAAAAGCTGGATCGGATCTACTCCGTCAGCCTGAAGACCCTTGCTGACTGTATGCAGGAAGTGTTTGAGGATGGCCCAAAACGCGACCAGCGCCTCTGGGTGGGTGACTTCCGGCTTCAGGCGTTGACCAACTATGTCTCCTTCCGGAATTATGATCTGGTTAAGCGCTGCCTTTATCTTTTCGGCGGCAGCAGATTCCCGGACGGACGTGTCAGCGCGTGTCTGTTCACCAGACCTACGGTGGAAGCGGACGATACCTATCTCATGGACTATTCTCTGATGTACGTTGTAGCACTGGAGGAATATCTGCAGGAGACCGGGGATGAAGAAGCCCTGAATGACCTTTATGATATCGCCATGCAGCAGATCGAATATGCCATGCGGCAGTGCGGTCCTGATGACATTGTAAATGAACAGGTTGTGAAAGACACCTTTATCGACTGGGGCGATGACATGGAAAAAACCGCCTGTGCCCAGGGGGTGCTGATTGTAGCCCTGCGTTATGCCAGAAGGCTGGCCAGAAGAAGAAATGACTGGTCGCAGGCCAACTGGCTGCTGCAGCGGCATGACGCTTTGAGAAAGGCGGCTTACCAGCGCTTCTGGAAGGAAGAAGAGGGATGCTTCGTCTCTAACGGACAGATTTCGGAAGCAAGCCAGATCTGGATGGTACTTGCCGATGTGGTGGAGCCGGAAAAGGCGGAAAAAGCCATGCGCAAAGCGCTCACCCTGCAGGAGGGGCCCGGCATCCAGACACCGTATCTGCATCACTATTATGTGATGGCACTGCTGCGCTCCGGGCTGAGAGAAGAGGCTGTCACACATCTGAAAGAGTACTGGGGTGGCATGCTGGATGCCGGTGCAGACACCTTCTGGGAATGCTGGGACGGAAAAGACCCTGACCGCTCCCCCTACGGCGGCAGTGTGGTTAACAGCTATTGCCATGCCTGGAGCTGCACACCTGCCTATATTATCGAGCGATTCCTATCGCCCGAAGAATAATCAGAATTCAATAACTAAACGACAATACAAAAGTCTCCCCGCTGTTCTGAGCAAATCAGAGCGGCGGGGAGACTGGTTATCTATGTATGCGCTTTATGTTTTAATGGCCGGACGGTTGGCGGCTTTGCGGAGAGCATTGAATTCTTCGAGGAGCTTCGCTTCGGCTTCTTTTTCAGCCTTCTTCTGCTCTGCGGTCATCTTTGCGATACGGGCTTCTTCCTTCTTGGCGGCATCAGCCTGTTTCTTCAGCTCTGCCTGGTAGGCTTCTTCTCCTTCCTCAAGACGGATCTTTTCTTCCGCAGAGATGAATTTACGGCCTTCTGCCTTGGCAGCAGCCTTCTGGTCTTCCACAATGGCCTTATGGTCCAGTTTTCCGAACTTCTCCACTTTCATGAAGAGGAAAATCAGGAAAATTCCGAGATAACAGAGCGTTTCGCCGCCGATGAAGACCCACGGCATGGCTGAGCGGAGAGCTGTATTTGTCTGCAGGGTGGAGATATCATAGTGAACGCCGCTGAGCACTGCATTGAGCACACCGGTGGTCAAACCGGTCATACCCGCAATGATGGCACCGTAAATCGTCATCGAAAGTCCGTCCGTGCGGGAACCGTTGACAGCTTCCTGGTGGTCAAGGATATCAGCGAGCAATGCGAGGGACAGATACATGGCAGGGGTGGAACCGAGCGCCTTGATGACAAAGGAGACGATCACGACAACCCAGTTGGAGGGAGCCAGCATGCCGATCGCTCCACCGATGGTTGCAACTACTGCTCCGCAGAGGATCGCTTTTGATTTGCTGCCGAGCAGATTGGCAAGCGGAAGAGAGATAACCATGCCGATCGCTGTGGGGATTGCACCGATGATAGCCAGCGTGCCCTGAAGCTGACCACCGTAAGAAACGGTGTAGTTGCCGTTCGCATCCGGGAACATGGCAGTGCAGAAGTAATTCTGGGAGACATTCTTGATCATGCCGCCGAACTGATAGAGGAAGAAGAACACCATCATGATGATCCAGAACTTGTCATGCAGGCAGATCTTAGCCTGTTCGCCGGTAGGAAGTGCTTTCTTTTCGCTACCCTGAGTTCCGGCTGTCTCCTCTGTGACGCGCTCACGGGTGAAGAAGAACTCAATCAGAACACCGATAAAGGTAATGATGATCAGTGCAATGACGAAGACCTTCCAGTGATTCTGGGAAGTCCCGGCGTCATAGATCGCGGCGCCCGTTTCATCGACGTAATATAGAATTTTGCCGGCATCGTTGGTAACCGGTGTGCCTTTTCCGCTCATGTCATAGACGAAGAGCAGATGCAGGAAGAAGGGCAGCACCATGGCACTAAGCCCCATGGCAGCAAGCATGGTGGCATTGGAGATCGTGGCAAGCAGGCCGCGGTCTTTGCTGTTGCGGGTAGAGAGGCTGACAAGCGCGGCATGCGGGGTGTAGTACATCGGGTAGGCAAATGCAAACCAGAGGTTATAGCCGATGGCAATGCATACCAGTGCACCTGTATGCCACGAATCGTTTGCAGCATTATACGGGCAGAATACGAACAGAAACAGCAGCGCAATCAGGCTGAGAGGGACAGAAAGCAGCAGAAGCGGTCTTGCTTTACCTGCTTTGGATACATTGTTGTCCATCAGGCGGCCGACAATGATGTTGCCGATTACAACGAAGATCACCGATATGACAGGCAGCCAGGTGAAGAATCCGC
This sequence comes from Candidatus Limivicinus sp., assembly GCA_045117135.1. Classification (GTDB taxonomy): domain Bacteria; phylum Bacillota; class Clostridia; order Oscillospirales; family Oscillospiraceae; genus Limivicinus. The sequence goes on from JBGUNA010000086.1 coordinate 52,500, forward strand.
TTGCCCAGTTGTTGATGTGCAGGACATCGGACATGTACTTGTTGAAATAGTTCGCCATGACGGAGTTGGCCAGCAGGGCAAGCGTCGGACCGGCGAGATAGCCGATTGCCCCTTCAGGGAACAGCGTTACATTGTTTTTTCTGATCAGGCTCGGTGGAAGTTTTTCGTAAAACCCGGTCAGACCGCCTTTCTTACTCATGATGATCCTCCTTATCGGTAAGAGATGAATATATATAGGGATAGGATTCAACCGAAACCTGTCCGTTATGCAAAGTGATATGTACCTGCTTTTGTCCCATGGGGAAGGTGCAGTCAAGCTCACGGAAGAACTGCGTTTGCGGAGCTGCTTCAAATTCCGTTCCACCCGGTTCAAGCGGGCGAAGGCCGGCAAAGTATCGTGCCAGCAGATAGATGGGGCTGGCTGACCAGGCATGGCAAAGAGATTTGCCGAAAGGATCGCCGTACATCTCATATTGCTGCTCAAGTGGTTTGGAAGGGTCATATTCCTCCCAGAAGGTGACAGCGCCGAGATGCAGCATCCCGCCCCAATAGGATTTGATTTCCTGCAAAACCTCTTTCAGATAACCGAGACGGCAAAGGGCTTCCAGCTCATAAAAACGAAAGTAGGGAGTTTTGATGGACGGAACGGAAGGATTAAACAGTACAGACGATGCGAGAAGTTGTTTGCGGGATCCATCTGTCAGGTCGAATACGATGGCAAAAATGTTGGCATGACGTGTAACATGCCGTCTGCCGGACAAAAAGGAATCTATATAAGCCTGTTTTTCCTCGTCCCAGAAAAAGCGGTCGATCTTTTCCAGAAGCTCGTCATAAAGCGAAAGATAGGTTTGCTTTTCCTCGTCCGGTGCAAACATGGCCATGATCCGGACGCTTGCAGCCAAAAGCATCTGTTCGGCGCAGAGCGGACCGTCACGGTCAAAATCTGCCCAATCTATAAACACCCAGTCCTGCTTCCTGCCGATGAGAAAACCGTTCTCATCCCGCTGGGAGAGACAGAGCTCTAGCAAAGACCGAGCCTTAGGATACATCTGACGGATAAAGCCATCGTCTCCATAGCTCTCGTAGTACACACCGAGGCTGATGATCCAGAGCAGGGAATAATCCGTAATTGTGTTGACGTGGGTAGTGACAGGGTCGTTGCCGCGCAGAGCGAGAAGCGTTCGCTTTTCTATCTCGGCGTCAGCAGTCAGATACCGGTTGACAAACATGCTCTGATAGGCATCCCCGCCCCAGATCCACTTGTCGCGCTTGATTCCGTCCAGGAAGAAGCAACCGGAACAGAGAGAAAAGGTGTGGGCAGCAACCTGAAAAATACGGTTGAGTTCGTCATCATCACAGGTAAAAGATGCACGCTGCGGAATTTCCGTGAACTGATGGATGGCACGTACGGAATAGTCCCCTTTACGAACATCAGGCAGAAAGGCGTAGCGCACAGCCTGACGCGGACAGCGGCCGGTTGTAATGTCCGGCCGGCAGAAGAAATAACAGTTTTTCGTGTCAAGCGCTTCGGCACGGGATTCTCCCAGATAGACAAGAGGGGAACCGGACCCAATAACCTCAAGAGAAGCGGTGAGTTCGGTTTCAAACGTGTACAGAACGCCCTGGTTGATTTCTTCCACAGCAACGGGTTCATAAACCCTTTCGGAATAGGACCATTCCGACGGATCCTTTGAAGAATCTGTATAATACCGGTTGTGTGCAGCCGGGACGGGGGGTGCAGCGTAATCTTCTGCCTGCCAACCGTCATCCGAGCAGATCACATCCCCTGAAACGAAAACAGAGGGAACGCAGCCGATGCACCCGACATGGATGGAAATTCTATGCCTGCCCGGTGTGCAGAAAATCAGGGTATCAAACGGGTGCTTTTCTTCATCCAGCTGGACGTAGCCGACAGAACCGGCGACGCCTGTGACAAAGAACGTGGTTTCTTCCAGCAGATCATACCAGCGGCGAAAGACAACGCGATTGCGAAAGCCCTCGCTTTTCCAAAAGGCAGGCCAAGCGCATCCGCGTTCCACGCGGGAGAAATTCTGTTTTAATGCATGATACAGCTCGAAATCACCGGGATACCAGAGCCAATAGGAAGTTTTTTCAGACATATAGATAATTATCCTTTACAAAGCACTTCTGCGGTTGCTTCATAACCGGCAGAACGTGCCGTGACGCGGATCACACCGGGAGCTCCTGCACATACGATGGCCTGCGCTTCTCCAAAGTAGGTGGGAACCACATTTCCTGTGAAGTTCCCGCGGTAACTGCAGCTCCCGTTCACGGTACCCATCAGAGTGCCGTTTTCTGTCGTTACAGTGACAGTCTGCTTTTCCATCGGTTTTGTTTCACCGTTTTCATCCGTACAGCGGATGCGGAAATATACCATCTCGCCGGGTGCACAGTTTTCGGATTCAGCTTCCATACGCAGCTCGGTTTTCTTCCCGGCTGTGCACAGTGTATCCCGTCCGATTTCCTTTCCCGAAGCATCATAGCTGACGGCAGTCAGTTCTCCGTCATGGTAAGCAGTGCGGAAGAGAGCACGGCATCTGCCCTTCATACTTTTTTTGCCCACGCTTTGGCTGTTGACGAACAGTTCCACACTGTCTGCCCGGGCATAGACTTCAACTTCGGTTTCCTGTCCCTCGCAGCCGTGCCAGGACCAGGAGCGCATCGCACGGGTCAGCTGCCAGCCGGTCATCGTGGGCTTCTCCTTTTCGTAAACGGGAAAAACCGCCAGCCGAGGGCCTTTATCCAACTCAAAGGCTACACGGGTATAATCTGCTTCGGCATATTCCTTGCCGGTCATATCAATGCGGTTAGTGCCGCCGCGCACACGGTCTTCAGGGTTCCCGGAAGAATAATCGGCAAACTCAGGGCTGCTGACTCCGCATTCTCCGATGTAATCCCAGCCTGTCCAGACGAAGTCACCAATGATCTGAGGCGTTGTCTTGGCAATCTCCCAGAAACTGTAGGCATCACCGATCAGTGTTTCCGAGCCGAGGATCAGGCGGTTGGGATACTTTTTAGCATCTTTTTTGTACCGCCAGTTGCCGTAATTATAACCGGCAATGTCCATAGCGGCAAAGGCGTCCTTCGTCTTCCAGTCACAGGGGGGCAGGGAGGCACCGAACTTCATAAAATCTGTGCCGAGCTTTGCGGCAAGGGTATTGAAAAATTCCGAACCGACCGGCTTTTTCTTTGGTTTCTTTTCCGCTGCATTCTCTGCTGCCTTAGCAGCAGCCTCTGCCTGTTTTTTGGCTTTATCGTCGCTGTAAACGCCGAGACCGATCGAACTGAGGAAATTGAAGAAAATATTGATACCGCAGGTGACCGGCCGGGTTGCATCGAGAGAGTGGAGATAGTCCGTGAAGGACTGCTGCAGCGCGATACCTTTCGGCTGTGCACTCTCTGCTACTTCATTGCCGGTGGAATACATGATCACGCATGGGTGGTTGTAATCTTTCTCCACCATATCCTTCAAATCCTGCTGCCACCAGTCCGTCACGAAAGAAGCATAGTCATGCTCGGTCTTGTGCATGTACCAGCAGTCAACATATTCATCCATCATCAGCATGCCAAGCCTGTCGCACGCATCCAGCAGATATTTGGATGCCGGATTGTGAGCGGACCGAACTGCATTGTAGCCGGCCTTTTGCAGAATGCGGATCCGGCGTTCCTCTACCTCAGGGTAGGTGCAGGCACCGAGAATGCCATTGTCGTGGTGGATGCAGGCGCCGCGAATTACCGTGCGCTTTCCGTTGATGGCCATACCTTTGTCAGGCGTCCACGTCAGGGTGCGGATGCCGAAGTGCTCTTCCACCACATCCTCGCCAAATGTCACACGGGCAGTATATAGATTCGGTGCTTCAGGTGACCAGAGTTTTGCATCGGGGATGGAAAGCTCCGTTGCAGCAGGCACACCATTGCCGACAGTAAAGGTTGCGGCAGCCACGTGGGAGGTGCCATCCAGAATCTCAAGATGAACCGTACCCGGAGCGGAACTTTCCACCTCGATCTGAATACGGGCAGGATTGATCGCAAGTGTGCGGATTCGAACACCGTTTAGAAGAATATGATCTTTTTTTCCGGCCCAAAGCCATACCGGGCGATAGATTCCTGTGCCGGAATACCAGCGGGAATTCGGCTGGTCAGCATTGCGGGCAAGAACCAGAAGTTCATTTTCACCGGGACGAAGGTGTGAAGTGAGATCGACGTAAAAGTTTGTATATCCATACGGGCGGAAGGCAAGCTTTTCCCCGTTGAGAGAAACCTCTGCATTGTGGTAAACGCTTTCAAATTCCAGAATAAGCGTCTGGCCCTGCAGATCGTCCGGGATGGAAAATACTTTGCGATATTCGTAATCGCCGCCTTCAAACCAACCGATATTGCCTTCCCCAAGGCTTGTACTGACACGCTGCTCGGTGCGCATAGCGTCGTGCGGGAGCGTCACGGGAACGGCTTCACCTTCCCGGCTCAGAGGTCGGCACGTCCAGCTGGTGTTGAAATCATATCGCTTCATCGCAAATCTCCATTCGTTTTCTTTAAAAAATGCCAGAGTAATACAACTATTATTTATTAATAGTATAGCAGAAGAAAGACTGTTTGCAAGTATGGAATGACGCAAAATGGTGTTTTTATTTCGTAAACGGTCTGCCGGAAGGGGTGTACGAGGTTTGAATTTGAATGCCGATTTTGTTATAATCTTCTTATCTGATAAAACAACGAATGAAAGAGAGTGCGAGCTTATGAAATCGGTAACCTTTAATGACAACTGGGCGGTTCGGCATCTGGAGGAAGAGGGAGACGGGATTCCTGTCACCATTCCGGATGATGCGATGCTCCGGGAACCGCGGACGGCAGATGCTGTCGGCGGGCTGAACGTGAGCTGGTTTGAAGGGCGTGACTACCTGTATGCGAAAACTTTTCATTTGACGAAGGAGCAGGCCGAGGCACACAATGTGCTGGAGTTTGAAGGAGTCTATCGGAAGGCGGAGGTGTTTCTCAACGGTAAGAAAGCGGGATTCCGCCCCTATGGTTATACCAATTTCTATATAGAGTGCGACGGGTTCCTGAAGGAAGGCGAAAACCGGGTCGAGGTCATTGCCAGAAACGCAGACCAGCCGAATTCCCGGTGGTATTCCGGCGCAGGCATTTACCGCCCGGTAAAATTATGGACTTCCGGAGAGAGACATATCGAGCTGAACGGAGTCAGGATCAGAACCCTGTCCGTGTACCCCGCCAAAGTGAAAGTGACGGTAAAGACTTCTGCGGAAGGCAAGGTCAGCGTGAAGATCTTCGGAGGGGAAACTACGCTCGCCTCTGTGGAAAGCATTGAGCGCAGCTTTACGCTTGATCTCCCGGATGCAAAACCCTGGAGCCCGGAAGCACCCGTCCTTTACACCTGCCGTGTGCAGTTTGAAGACGACGAAGCGGTGGAGACCTTCGGGATCCGTACCTTGGCCTGGGGCAGGGAAGGGTTTTTGATCAATGGGGAGCGTGTGATTCTGCGGGGGGCGTGTGTCCATCATGACAACGGTCTTCTCGGTGCGGTATGTGACCCGGATGCTCTGGAACGCAGGATCCGGATCCTGAAAGAGAACGGATACAATGCACTGCGCTCAGCCCATAATCCCTGTTCCAAGACAGCGCTTGAGATCTGCGACAGGCTCGGCATGCTGGTTATGGATGAATACATTGATCACTGGTATATCCACAAAACCCTGCATGACTATGTGGATTACTTTGCGGAGTGGTGGCAGCGGGACCTGAAGGATATGGTGGAGAAGGATTACAACCATCCATGCGTCATCCTGTATTCCACCGGCAATGAAGTAGCCGAAACAGCGCAGCCAAAGGGGATTGCCCTGGCGAAAGAGATGACGGACTATCTGCATTCTCTGGACAGTACCCGCCCGGTCACCTGCGGTATCAACATTTTCTTTAACTTTCTCAATCACATCGGTTTCGGTCAGTATTCCGATGAAAAAGCGGCAAAGGAAGCGGAAAGAAACGAGAAAGCAAAAGCGAAGGGGAAAAAGGCAAAGGAGCGCTCGACCGGTTCCAAGTTTTTCAACGATGTCGCGGGAATAATGGGTGCAGGCTTTATGAAGACAGGTGCTACCCTGCACGGTTCGGATGTGACGACGCGTGAAGCCTTTGCCAATATGGATATTGCCGGCTACAACTACGGAGAAAAACGCTACCGGAAAGACCTGAAAAACTATCCCGACCGGGTGATCCTCGGGTCGGAGACCTTCTGTTTTGATGCGTATAAATTCTGGGAACTTGCAAAATGCGAACCCCGCCTGATCGGGGATTTCGTCTGGGCCGGGATCGATTATCTGGGAGAGGTTATGATCGGCAGCTGGGAATATGCAGATTATGCAAAGAACTTCGGCCCGGATGTTGGCTGGATCAGTGCCGGGTCCGGGCGGATTGACCTTACCGGCAAGCCTCTCGGGGAAGCTTTCTACACCAGAGTGGCGTTTGAACTGGAAAAGGGACCGCGGATTGCAGTCCGCCCGCCCTGTCACGAGGGCAAACATTCACCCAGTGCCTGGAAGATGACAAATGCCATGCCGAGCTGGAGCTGGCAGGGCTGCGAAGGGAAGAAAACGGTTGTAGAGGTCTATGCCAGAGCGGCTGCTGTGGAACTGCTGATCAACGGCAAATCCATGGGAAAACAGAAAGCAAAGGATGATTGCGTATTCCTCTTCAAAGTGCCTTATGAAAATGGGATCATCGAAGCGGTGAGCTATGACGAAATCGGTGCTGTGATCGGGAGAGACAGACTCGTCACGGCAGAGCCGGTGACGGTTTTGCGGGCTGTCCCGGAGGCAGAAACTGTCAAGCGCGGGCATCTGGCTTTCATTCGCCTGCAGTTGACCGACAAGATGGGAGAAGTCAAGCCAACGGAACGTAGTCTGATCCGTGTATCCGTGAAAGGCGGAAAACTGCGGGCACTCGGTTCCGCCTGCCCATACTATGAACGGAGCTATCTCGACTCTGAGTGCGACACGTATTACGGGGAAGCCCTTGCCATCGTTGAAGTGGAGGATGATGTAACTCTCACAGCAGAAAGTAATTACGGCAGCTGTGAGGCAAGGGTTCACGCCGGATAAAAGAACTGAAAATTCAAGCGCTGCAGATACTTCCCATTACAGGTTCTGCAGCGCTCATTTTTATCTTTCAGCAGAAAAGTTCAAATAACAGTGAATAAAACTTGGTTTTGAATAACAGTGTTATTTTAAAAGATTTACAATTTCATCTACGCATTTGTCAAGACCGAGTGAGGAGGTGCAGATCATCCGGTCATAATTGTGTCTGTCAGCCCACTTGCGGCCTGTTACATATTCATAGCTGGTTTTCCTGCGTTTGTCCATATCTTTGATTTTTTTCAAAGCTTCCTCTTCCGTGCAGTTTTCCATGCGGCAGATGCGATCCACTTTGAAATCGGTGTCCGCGTAGAAGAAAAAGTGCAGTGCATGCGGGTTATCCCGCAAATAATAATCAGCTCGGCGCCCTGCTATGACGCAGTTGCCCTTTTCAGCCAGTTCTACAATAAACTTTCCCTGCTGGGCAAAAACAAAATCCGCATCCTGGTTTTCCCCGTTGGAAAGAATCGGGAAGGTTTCCCGGAAGATATTCCGGCGGATCAGCTTATCTTCAGTGGAGCGCATAAAAGACTCCGACACCAGAAGCTTCTCTGCAATCTGGGCAATCAGCTCTTTGTCATAGAACTTAAACCCCAGGGCATCCGCTGCCTTCTGGCCGATTTCATATCCGCCGCTGCCGTATTCACGGCTGATGGTAATGATATTTTTCATTTAGGGACCTCCTTCACAATCTGGATTTTTTGTTTTCGGTTTAACACTATTATACACAGAAATAGCGGAAAGATAAACCATAATTTAAGCAATGCCGCCGGTTTTTGTGAAAAATAGATAATGAATTGCCGATCCCAGGCCAGTCAATCCTTCGACGTGCTGGGCAGCGGCAATTCCCGTTTGCCGGTTCTTTTCGGGAAATGCGGATATCGTGTAGACGAAAAGGAGGAACTGCGCTATAATAAACACAATACACTTCAATTTTGTGATTCTGTGAAACAAAGGAGCAAAGGAACATCATGACAACTCAGCAGGAAGTATTTGGTATTATCGGGGCAATGGATAATGAGATCGCTCTCTTCCGTGAAACAATGACCGTTGAACGGACAGAGCGTTGTGCGGCAATGGATTTTTATATCGGGACGCTGGAAAATACTCCCGCTGTTCTCGTAAAGTCCGGAGTGGGAAAGGTAAATGCGGGGATCTGTGCTCAGATCCTGATCAGCAGATTTAACGTGACAAAAATCATCAACACCGGTGTTGCCGGTGCCCTCTGCGAGGATCTTGACATCGGAGACCTGGTCATTTCCACGGAGGCTGTGCAGCATGATTTTGACGCTAGTGTGCTCGGATTTGCGAAGGGCGAGATCCTCTATACCGGGATGGTGGCGTTCCCGGCTGACGAAGATCTTCGGGAGAAAGCCGTAGAGGCAATTTCCGTGCTGTATCCCGATTTTTCTGTTAACCAGGGCCGGATCTGCTCCGGAGACCAGTTCATTTCATCACTGGATCAGAAGCAGAAGATCATTTCCGAGTTCGGCGGCCTCTGCTGCGATATGGAAGGCGCTGCAATCGCCCAGGCCTGCTGGCTGAACGGCGTCCCCTGGGTGGTCCTTCGGGCAATCTCCGATAAGGTGGACGGAACCGGAGATGTCCAGTTTGAATCTTTCGCCGATCTTGCTGCCCATTGCTCCGCCTCGGTTGTGCTGCATATGCTGGCAAAGTAAAATGGCGTATGACTTTACGGTTCGCACCAGACAGGATCTGATCGACGCGGTTCAGGAGTACGGGATCGTTCCGTACTTCTCCACGTCCATCCCGGGATTTTCATTGGAAGAACACTGTCCTCCGGTTGTTCTGTTTTCCGATACCGGGGAGGATACCTGGGCGTGGAAAGGGCCTGTAATCCGTGCTACCGGCTGCGCTTACGGGAAGTTCTTCGAAAAGAAGTCTGCCTATGTGAGCAGAGAGATTTTTCTCGATCTGGCGAATTACCGGCGGGACGGCTATGATTTTGATGCCCGCTATGATGACGGCCTTGCGAAATTTCAGGATAAGCAGTTGTTTGACCTGATTGATGCCAACGCACCCGTCCTGTCCAAGGAACTGCGCAGAACAGGCGGCTATGCCTACAGCGGAAGATGGCAGAAGACGGAAGGGACCAAAGGGTTTGACACTTCCGTTACCCGATTGCAGGAACAGTGCTATGTGATTATCAGTGACTTTGTTTATACACTGGATAAACACGGAAATAAACGGGGCTGGGGCGTTGCGGAATACAGTACGCCGGAGAAGGTTATGGGAAAAGACTTTTCGGATCATGTTTACCGGAGAACCCCGGCGGAGTCTCGGGAACGGCTGCTGGAGCATCTTGCGAAGCTGTTTCCGCAGGCAGTAGAAAAAGATTTAAGGCGCTTTCTGAAGTGATTTGGAGGATAGTAGAATGAGGCGTAAAGACAGGGAAGTTACGGACCAGAAAGAAATCTTTGATATCCTGAATCGCTGTGATACAGTGCGCATAGCAATGCAGGGAGAAGAGTATCCTTATGTTGTTCCGGTATCCTTCGGAGCGGAGATGCAGGACGGAAAGCCGGTTATTTACTTCCACTGTGCCAGGCAGGGCCTGAAGGTTGACCTGCTGAAGGAAAACCCCGCCGTATGTGTGGAGGGCGATATCTTCCTCAAAATAGAGCCCACTGATCATGGGATCACAACCCGCTATGAAAGTGTGATCGGCTTTGGTGAGAGCCGGTTCCTGACTGATCCGGAGGAGATCCTGCACGGCCTGAAGGTGCTGACAGAGCATTACGGGTTCTTTGACTATCCGCTTGAGAGCTGTCGTCCGCTTCAATATGTCTTCGTGGGGAAAATTGTTCTGGATGAAATCACCGGGAAACGTAATCTCCCGTAAAGAAAGCACAGAGGACAAATCTGTGTTCATCGGGACAAAAGGCCATCCTGCCACAGGCAGATCAATAGGAAAGAGGAAAAGGACATCATGACAGAGATCTCAATCCGTGATATTTCCGATATCCGAATCGGCCAGGTTGAAAATGCAGATGCTGGGACCGGCTGCACGGTTCTGGTCTGCAAAAAAGGAATGCGGGCGGGCATAGACATCCGCGGCGGCGGGCCGGCTTCCAGAGAAACACCGCTTCTGAATCCTCTTATGTCAGCAAAGAATATTCATGCTGTTGTGCTGGCAGGAGGGAGTGCTTTCGGCCTTGGTGCAGCAAACGGGGTCGTGCAATATCTGGAAGAGCAGAATATCGGTTACGATGTCAGTGTTACAAAAGTGCCGCTCGTTGTCCAGTCAGACATTTTTGACCTGACGGTCGGAGATCCATTTGTCCGGCCGGATCCTGCGATGGGTTATGAAGCGGCAAAGAGGGCAATCGAGGCACCGAATTATACAGACGGAAACTACGGGGTCGGCTGCGGTGCAACAGTGGGAAAACTTGGCGGTATGGAAACCTGTATGAAAACCGGGATCGGCAGTTATGCGGTTCAGATCGGAGAGCTTCAGGTTGGCGCCGTTGTGGTTGTAAACGCACTCGGAGATGTCTATGACTGGAAAACGGGCAGGCAGATTGCAGGCATGCTCACGGAAGATAAAACCGCTCTTCGCAGTAGTGCGGAGTTTATGAAGTCCAGCATCAAAGCCGTGGACAACAAATTCGTCGGGAATACCACGCTCGCTGTTGTGATTACCAATGCAGACTTTGACAAGGCGCAGCTTTGCAAAATTGCGGGCATGGCGCAGGACGGATATGCCAGAGCTATCCATCCGGTACACACATCTGCCGACGGGGACAGTATTTATGCGGTGTCGGTCGGAGATCTGCCGGCAGATCAGGACCTTGTCGGGGCGCTGGCTGCCGAGGTTGTCAGCGAAGCCATTCTCCGGGCAGCGCTGCTTGCCGAGAGCGCCTACGGTTTCCCGTCTGCTTCAGAATTTTGGAGGTAACTATGGAAAACACAAAGCTGAATCGTATCAATGAACTGGCAGCGCTTGCCAAAGTACGGGAACTGACTGCCGAGGAACTGATCGAGCGGGATGCGCTGCGAAAAGAATACATTGCCGAATGGCGGCGCGGTGCGGAGCAGGTGCTGGAAAACACCTATATCCTGACCCCGGACGGAAAGAAAACAAAGCTCAAAAAGCGAGAGAAATAATATAATCTTAAACAGTATGACAAAAGGACAAAATTCCTTTCAAACAGGTGAAGGCGCCTGCCGGGAATATTGTCCTTTATTGCGTAATTCTTTCTGTCAGTTAATGCAAAGTTCGTATTTTTCCACGTCTATGAGCACACTTCCGTCCGAGGAAAAGCTGATGGAGCCTGCCTCGACCGGTGTGTATAGCACGAATGAGGCTGCCTGCTCACCATCGTTTACAAACAATTCCATGCTGTAGCGATCTAAGATCAGCCGCAGTTTCAGCTCTCCGTACTTCGAACTTACCGGGAACTCACGGACATTGACAATGTCATGCGGAAAACCGCTGTGTGTACGGTCAACCTTGATGGTTCCCGTCTCTGGCTTAAAACGGATGAGGGTATAATGCACGCCGTCACGGGCTACATAAAGTCGAAACCATTTGTACATGTTGTGGTCGTTTCCTGGACGAACCGTAACAGTCATATCCATGCATCGTCCCTGTATGCCGCGCAAGCTTGTTTCTCCGTTGATGAGAACATTCTGATAATCGATTTTGATTCCGCGGTACTGCTCAATCTCCCGTACCGGAACCTGACAGAGGCGTCCCTTTCGAACAGAAAGTTCACGCGGCAGAGTCATCTGCCCAAAAAAGCGCATTTCTTTCTGGACGCAGGAAGATGTCTCCCAGTTTTGCATCCAGGCAATCATCACACGCCGCCCGTCCGACGTCAGGAGCGTTTGCGGAGCATAGAAATCCAATCCGTAGTCGATTGCCTGTACACGTTGGCGATTCAGATGATGTGTATGATTGTTATACTGCCCAAGCAGACAGACGTTAGCATTGCCCGGGTGGAACTCCAGCCCGATAGCACTCATTTCCTGAGGGCTGACAAACAGCACATCATTTTCATCCAGACGAAAGAAGTCAGGGCACTCCCACATCTTTCCGTACTGGTTATGACAAGAAGATAAGACACTTACAAACTGCCAGTGTAGTGTGTCCTCACTTTCATAAAGGAGAATTGTACCGCTGTCGTCTGCACAGCGATTGCCGACCACTACGTAGTACTTTCCGTCTTCCCGCCAGATTTTCGGATCGCGAAAATCAAGGATACTGCCACCTTCCGGAACCATGGACCCATCTATGACTGGGTTAAATTCATATTTTTCGTAGTCCGTGCCATCGCCGATCGCAATGCATTGGGTCTGAAAAGACTCCAGCTTTCCATCCCTGCGACGGACGTTGCGCACACCTGTATACATCAGTAAATGTCGCCCATCCGGCAGTTCTAAAGCACTGCCGGAAAAACATCCACCCTTGTCATAATCACGATCCGGGGCCAGAGCAGCCGGAAGACGCTCCCAGCGTATAAAATCTTTTGTTTTTACGTGGCCCCAATGCATCGGGCCCCACTTGGTGTCATAGGGATAATACTGAAAGAAAAGATGATATTCCCCTTTGTATGGTGCGAAGCCGTTTGGATCATTGATCCAGCCGATTCCTCCGGTTACGTGGAAAAAGGGCAGTTCTTTTGCCGTATAAGGAAGGTATTTCTTTTCAAAATTCCTTGCACGACGCAGTTTTTCGCTCAGCACAAAAGCATTCCTCCTTTTCCGGATAAAGAGAAAGGCTTTCCGAGGAAAGCCTTTCTCCCTGTCTGTTTTGTGAAGCGTAACAGACAGTTTTGTGTTTGCTGAAGCTAAAAATGGAAGCGAACGAGTAATCAGGCGTAATATGCATCCAGATATTTCTGGAAAATACCGAGGTACTGCTCAAGGCCATAGGCATTAAGGTCACTCTGGAGCTTATCCCAGTCAGCGTCAGTGAAGCCGTTCATGATCCAGCTGGCTCTGGCAGTATTGATGCACTTGTAAATATCTGCGTTCAGGTTGGAGATGGTCTTGGTATCGTCGGCAGACATGAACACGTTCGGGAAGACATATTCGGTGTTCATATCAGGGGTAAAGACGTTCTTGATCCAGTCGAGACGGTACTGTGCATCGTCCGGGCAAGTAACATAAACACCATAGTAACTGTCGAGAATAGCTAGCGGGCCGCCTACGCACTCTGCTTCACGGACTTCAACAGGAGAGGCGTCTCCAAGCCAGGCATGCTTGAGCATCGGTTCGCCCTTGTCATTGGTGCTCATTTCGAAGATATCAAAATCATCATCCTCACCGTAGGTACCCCAGTTGTTCTGCGGAGACTGAAGCGGTGCATACATCTGGTCGAGCCATGCACAGATCAGAGCAGGATTCTTGGCATTAGCGGTGATGACGCAGCGGCCGCGATCAAAGCCGGAAGTGAAGGAACCATTGCAGGGGGTGATATTGCGAACGTCTGCAGTCAGGGCAGGCAGCGGAGCCCAGCCTTTGCCGGCGATCAGATCGTCCATGCTGATGGAAACAATGTTTGCAACGTCCCAGGAGAAACAGACGCCATAGCGGCCGCTCTTGCCCTTAGCAACATAGGTGGACCACTCCTGCGTGAAAGCATCAGGATCCATCAGCTTCTGGGCATAGAGGTTGTGCAGCCATTCAACGCCCTTGCGGAAACCTTCGGTATTGGCGGTGCAAATAACCTGTTTGTCAGGGCTGACAACGATGTGGCGGCCGGGATCCGGATCGCCGTAACCTTCACCGAATCCATTGCAGAGAATGGTGCAGTCTTCATTACCGCCGTTGATGATGCAGGCAAGAGGAATGATATCGCCGTCGATATTGAATTCAGCTTTCAGAGCATCCGCATTGTCACGGAAGGCAATGAGAACCTGCTCAAACTCGTCGACGGTGGTGGGCATCTCGAGGCCAAGGAACTCGAGCCATGCAACGTTGATGAAAGGCATGTTGCCGACTGCCTGGATGGCTGTCTTGTTGCTGCCGAGCTGCTCGATCCAGGGCAGAGCCCAAATATGGCCGTTTTCATCTGTGCACATGGTACGGTATTCTGGAGCCTGCTCGAAGACTTTGCTCAGGTTGGGCATGTATTGGTCGATGTACTCTTCAACATGGATGACAGCACCCTGCTTAGCGTACTTGAGCAGATCAGTGTCGCTGAACTGAGCGTTGAATACAAACTCGGGCAGAGTTTTGACATTGGACATCTCAAGGCTGATTTTATCGCCCCACTGGTCACTCTGGATTGCTCTCCAGTTGACGTGGACATTGGTCGCCTCCTCAAGACGCTTGAAGATGGTGCGATTGTTGGGCTCGGCTTCACTGCCTGCAGGGAAATTGGTCAGACCGCCGATTTCAGCTTTTTCTTCCAGAGGGAAGGTGTAGAAGTCGGGGATGGCTTGTTTTTTTGCCTGTGCTGCTGGCGCAACGGCAACCAGAGCCGTGACCATGATGACAGCCAGGAAGAGAGACAGGAATCTGCGATAGTTCTTCATGTGTTTGCTCCTTTTTGTTTAAAATATTTATCAGCGGTGACCCGCCAAAAAAACTGATTATCCTTTGACTGCACCAGCCATAATGCCGTTGTCAAAGTACTTCTGGAAGAAAGGATACATGATCATCAGAGGAAGGCTGGAGATAATAATGGTTGCATATTTCAGCAGCTCGGCGAGTTGTGCACGCTCGGCGGTGCTTTGCATATCTGAAACCATGCCAGGCTCCGGCTGGCTCCGGATCAGGATGGCACGTAGCACAAGCTGCAGCGGCTGCTTGGAGGGGCTGTTGAGATAGATCATTGCGTCGAAATAGCTGTTCCACATGCCGACAAACTGCCACATGGCGATGGTAGCAATAATCGGTGTACAGACCGGCAGCAGGATTTTGAAGAAATAGATCATTTCAGTAGCACCGTCTATTTCCGCTGCTTCCTGCAGGTCACGCGGGATACCCATGTAATAGGTACGGGCGATGATCATATTCCACACGCTGAAAGCACCGGGGAGAAGAATTGCCCAGATGGTATCCAGCATTCCAAGGTTGCTGATCAACAAATACGTCGGAATCAGTCCGCCGCCGAAAAACATCGTGATGACGAAAAGCGTGTTGAAGAAGCCTTTGCCTTTAAAGTCTGCACGGGACATGGGATAAGCAGCGAGCAGCGTCACAACAACGGAGATAATTGTAAAAAGTACGGAGTAAAGAAGTGCGTTCCAGAAACCGACCCAGATCTGATTGTTGGACAGGACGCGCTTATATGCTGTCAAGGTCCACTTACTGAAATCAAAAGTCAGGCCGCTGTTCTGCAGGGTAATGGGGTCAATGAAGGAGGCCAGAATGATATAAACCATCGGGAGAATGATAGCCACGAGGAAGAGACCCAGAATCACATACCCGATAATGAGAATTACCTTGTCTCCTGAAGGAAGCTTAGCAAATTCACTTTTCTTTTTTGTCTTCATTTCTTTACCTCCCTTAAATACCCTTGCCTTCGTTCATCTTTTTGACGAGGGCGTTCATGGAGACCAGAAGAATGACATTGATGACTGTGTTGAAGAGGCCAACTGCCGTGGAGAAACCGTAGTCACCGTCCAGAAGACCTTTTTTGTACACATAGGTGGAGATGATTTCGGAAGTGTTGAGGTTCAGGTCTGTCTGAAGAGCATATGCCTTTTCAAAGCCGACAGACATAATGTTACCAACGGACATGATGAACTGGATCAGCACGGTATCCTTGATAGCAGGCCACTCGACGGCTTTGATCTGCTGAATGATATTCGCTCCGTCGATGACAGCAGCCTCTTTCAGCTCTTTGCTGGCGTTAGAGAGAGCTGCAGTGTAGATGATGGATGCCCAGCCGGCGCCTTGCCAGATACCGGAAGCAATATAGATTGTACGGAAGGCGGACGGCATTGTCATGAAGTTTGTGTTCGTGCCGAGGAGAGAGTTAATCATACCGGTCGGGGAGAGAATGATGCGGACAATACCGCAGAGAACGATAACAGAAATAAAATTCGGCATGTACAATATAAGCTGAATCTTCTGCTTTGTGCTCTTGGAAAGGATACGGTTGAGCAGAAAGGCCAACAGAATCGGAGCCGGGAAGCCCCAGAGAAGACCAAAGATGCTCAGCTTAAGGGTGTTGACGAGATAACGCATGAAGTCCGGAGATGAGAGAAATCTCTCGAAGTTCTCAAAACCGATCCACTCGCTCCCGAGAATACCCCGGAAGGGGTTGTACTCTGTAAAGGCAATCAGAATGCCGCCCATTGGGATATAGCGGAAAATGATTGTCAACGCAAATGCCGGCAGCATAAAGAGTACATATAGCTGCCAGTGCTGGCGGATATAAACCAGCGTGTTGTGCATTTTACTTCCGCCTTGTTTCTGAGCGGAAGTATTTGCCAGAGCTTTTTGCATAGAATTCCTCCTTTTCTGTTTCTTGTTTGTGAACCAGCTAAATGTGCAATTGCACATTTATAAAGTGGCTTTTGCACTATCATCTTAGCATTTTAACAAACAAGTGTCAACATTTATCTTGCATATACACGGTTTTTTTAGCTTGTTTTTCGCAGTATCTTCCACTTTTAAACATACTGCACAGAGCAGGTATGTTCATTTGCACAATAAAACATTTTCTTCCTGTTTGACATGTGCTTTCACAATGTGATAAAATAAAGAAAAACAAATGGGTGTAGCATCATATGAGAAAAAAAGTAACTATCCAGGACATCGCCGATGCTCTTGGAATTTCACGGAATACGGTTTCTAAAGCTATAAACAATTCAGCTGGCCTGGCGGAAGCCACTCGGGAAAAGATTCTGCAAAAGGCAGTGGAAATGGGGTACAAACAGTTTTCCTATGTCAGCACTCTTTCCAATATCAAAGCAGCTGTGCCGAATCCTTTTCCGGAAGTATCCGGGTTCGTTGGAGAGATTGCGCTGCTCACAAGCACTTTTTTGACGCAATCACATTTTGCTTCGACCATGTTGGACAAGTTCCAGCAGGAGATCTCGCTGCTCGGCTATACTATGAATACGCACCGGGTTACCGATCTGAATCTTCGGGAGCTCTCTCTCCCTGCAACTTTTCAGGCCGAACGGGTCAGCGCAATTATCTGCATAGAAATGTTTGATCTCGCCTATGACAGGATGATCTGCGATTTAGGGATTCCTGTCCTCTTTGTGGATGGCCCTGCGAAACAATACGGAGAAACCCTTCCGGCTGATCAGCTGTATATGGACAATACCACTGAGATTACCCGTTTTGTGCATGATATGCTCTGCGCAGGTAACCGGCGTATCGGTTTCATCGGCGACTATAACCATTGTCAATCTTTCTATGAACGTTACACGGCCTTTCGCTGTGCCATGCTGATGGAAGGCGTTCCCGTGGATGAAAAGCTGTGCATCCCATTCAACACGCAGAAAGATCTAGTTGCCGCGCTTGCAGGGCTGGAAAGTCTTCCGAATGTGTTTATCTGTGCGAATGATTTTGTAGCCTGGGATGCGATGAACGCACTTTCTTCCCTGGGGAAGATTGTTCCCCAGGATGTGCGTATCCTTGGATTTGACGATTCACCTGAATCACGGATGAGCCGTCCGGCTATGAGCACGGTTCACATTCACACACAGATTATGGCTTTTTCAGCCGTCCATCTTCTCATTACCCGTATTCGGGAGCCATCGCTTGACTATCGAATTGTCCATACAGAGACAGATCTGATCTACCGGGAAACCACCGGATAAGAGGTGAAGGAAAACGATGAAGTTCTTTTCCTATGAAAGTAAATTCAGCCAGCTTCTTCTCAAAATCTGTTACAGTTGTTATCTGAATCTGCTCTGGTTCGTCTGCTCGCTTCCTGTTGTTACCATAGGTGCAGCTACAACAGCGCTGTACTATACCAGCTTAAAGGTAATAAGAGGGGAAGAAAGCTCATTGACGCAGCAGTTTTTTCACTCGTTTCGCGAGAACTTCAAACAAGCTACTGTGCTTTGGCTGATTATGGCAGGTATTGGGTTGTTTCTGGCAGGAGACGGCTATATTCTCTATCATCTTCGCCTCAGTTCTTCCGGAGCTCTTGCAGTTCTTTGGACGGTGATTCTCGCCATCGTCATTGCTGCAGCTATCGTCTGGGTGATAGAACTGCTCTTTCTGTTTCCGCTGATTGCCAGTGTTTCGAACGACAACCGTTCCATGCTGAAGAATGCATTTCTGATCGGTACACATTATCTCTTCGCCACCATACTGGTTTTTGCAGTCCATTTCGCGGTGTTCTTTGTTGTAGTGGCGTGGTTTACGCCTCTGATTATTCTTGGAGAAGGGCTATGTGCCATGATCAGTGCCTGGCTGCTCAACAATATCCTGATCATTTGCTCCGGAACACCGGAAGGTGTGGAGGAAGAGGATACATGAAGCTGTCCAAACAGGAAAAGGCCGCCCGATGGGCGGCTTTTCGGGATATGGACCGGGCTGAAAAACTGGAATATGTTTTTGCCTATTACAAAGCACCGATACTGTTATGCCTGCTGGTTCTGATTATTCTTGGTTCCGCCCTGCACCGGGGGTTGACAAAAAAAGAACCGATTCTATATCTGGCTTTTGCGAATGTTTCCATCGGGGATGATTTAAAAGAAGACCTGACTACAGGTTTTCTGGAAGCATCTGGCTATAATGTCAGGAAACAAACCGTTTATCTGACAGAAAACCTGTATCTTGCAGAGGATGCGGACAAGTTGAATCATGAGTATGCGTATGCGTCCAACATAAAAATGATGAGCTCGATTCAGACAAAAAAGCAGGATGTTGTATGGATGAACCAGGAAGCATATGATCTTCTGTCACGGAAAGGTTATTTGCTGGACCTATCCGAATTCCTATCAGAAAATGAGATTGATGAGTTGGAGCAGATGGAAGAATATCTGACGAAGAATGAGGTCATTCTTTCAGATAATACACTGGATTTTCTTTTGGGCGAAACCGGGGAAGTTGTACAGGTTACGGAGTCCATGACAAATGCACTTTGCATTTCAGCACTGCCTCTGATCCAGGCTGCCGGCTTTGACGGTGAGCTTTACCTCGGCGTCATTGCAAATAGCCCAAGACCGGAATCCGTATTGAAATTCATCCAATATTGCGGGGAATGGAAACCATCTGTATCCTGACCACAGGCGGAAAGAAAAGCAAAACTCAAAAACGGTAACACAATATAGTTACCATAATATAATTAACGGTAATGTTAAACCAGGTAAGATCAGACTCGAAGATGATTGTGATAAAAGGACAAAATTCCGGAGAAAACAGATGCGTGAGCCTGTTCTGGAATTTTGTCCTTTTGTCCTGAAGATTTTTTAAAATATGTGTAAGATTTGTTTTCCCTTCCCGTGATATAGGGTGAGACGGAAAGGAAGTGATGCAATTGGAAGACAGTAAAATAATCAGCCTGTTTTTTGAACGCTCGGAGCAGGCTGTTGAAGAACTGAACCGGAAATATGGCAATACCATCCGGAAGACGGCTGCCAATATTCTGAGTGACCGGCTGGATGTGGAGGAATGTGTGAACGATACTTACCTGAGGGCGTGGAACAGTATTCCGCCTCAGAAACCGAACCCTCTTGTAAGCTATGTTTGCAAAATCGTCCGGAATCTGGCCATAGACCGATATCATGCCAATAGGGCTGAAAAGCGAAATGGAAGCTTTGACCTGGTGATTGAGGAGATGGAGGATTGTATCCCGTCTGAGATGAATGTGGAAACGGAATATGAAGCAAAAGAGCTTGCATCTGCAATCAACCGCTTTCTTTCAAACCTGAGCCGGGAAGACCGTTTTATCTTCGTCCGCCGCTACTGGTATGGGGATTCGGTAACAAATCTCGCCGCCATGACACATGGCAATGCCAACCGGATCTCTGTGCGTCTTTTCCGCCTCAGGGAAAAACTGAAAAATTCTTTGATGAAGGAGGGCCTCCTTGCATGAAACGGGAACTTTTGCTAAAAGCGTTTGGAGAGATCGATGAGAAATTTATCGCGGAAGCGTATCAACCCCTTCCTGAGAATGCAGCAGGCACCTCGGAAAGGATTGTACACATGAAAAAGAAACGTTTTCTGACTCTCGCCCTGGCTGCTGCGCTGATACTTGCACTTGGGATTACGGCATACAGCGGCCGTGTGTTTTTCGGATGGGGCGGAAACGTGGAAATCCGGTCTGAACAGACGGACAGCGGCGTTGCGAACACTGTCTATGTCCATACGGAAAATATGACCCAGCCGGTCAGCTTTGAAGCCGGACGCATGTTCTTTATCGTCAACGATGAGCATATTGACATCACGGATCTGGTCTCAGAAACGCAGCCGTATATTTATCACTATGCCGACGAGGAAGGGGTTACCCACTACTGGATCGTCGGTAAAAACGGCCCGGAGCCGGAGCACTACGGTTTTGCAGAATATCTTCAGCCTTCGGACGGCGTCTGGACAGCGGGATATGTAGCCCGCACCAACAACAATGAAGCCCTGTGGCTGGAAAAGGCCTGGGAGGAACTTGGCTTTGACTTCCACCCGGAGCCTTAAAAAGCGTTCAAACAACACGGCACTCTGCCTAAACGGAGTGCCGGTTTTTTCGTGAGAAATCCCTGCTGGGAATTACAATAATTTTAAGGCAAAGCAGGATCTTCTGCGGCATTTTATTGACATTATGTTGTGCTATGATAAAATAACCTCAATAAAGCTGTTCCTGACAGGAGATGTGAATTCTTTATAGAAAGAGGTATTTGATATGGCTTTTCTGATTCCGGCTTGCCTGATTGTTGCAGGTATATTCATCTGGCAGGAGAAAAAGGAAAACTATGTGGCTGCAGATATTCTGAAAGGGATTGCATCACTATGTTTTGTCCTGCTTGGAATTCTGTGCAGTCCTGGAACACATACTGCAAAACTGATTGTCGCTGGCCTTGTGCTGGGATGTGTTGCGGATGTTCTCCTGAACCTCAGATTCGTCCTTAAAGAGAACGGCCAGATGGTTTTCCTTATAGGAATTCTTGTGTTTCTTGCAGGCCATATAGCCTATCTTGCAGCTGTCTTTCCCATGGCAAAAAATCGATTAATTTGTGTTGTGCTCGGTGTTCTCCTGACGGCTTTGCTGATGACTTGGATCTTCAGGCAGATTACGGCTAAAAAAGCATTTAAGATCTTTGGGATATTCTATATTGGTGCTATTGTGCTTCTGAACTGTGTGACGGTTTCCAATTTACTCACGGCCCCCTCTCTCTTCACAGGCATCTTTGCAGCAGGGGCTCTGTTGTTTCTCATCAGTGATATCGTTCTGATCCTGAACACCTTTGGCTCGGAATCCAGATTTGCCCTTCGGGTTACAAATCTCGGCTTGTATTATATTGGGCAGATTCTTATCGCAGTGAGTCTCCGTTTTGTCAGCTAGAGAGTTAATTCAGTATACAGCTATTTGTAGATTGTAATAGAAATAGCCTGGAATGGAAAGGGACGAATTCTTATGGTTTTCCAATCGACTGAGATTCGGGATAAACGAGGTCAGATTGTTATCTTACGGAATGCGGAGGAATCTGATGCAGAAGATCTGATTCAGTATTTGCGTGTTGTGTCGGCAGAAACACCCTTTCTCGTCAGAGAGCCGGAGGAGATTACTCTTACTGTAGAACAAGAGCGGGAATTTCTGCGGGGAAAGAAAGAATCGGAAAGGGAACTGATGCTGATTGCAATAGCAAACGGAAAGCATATCGGCAACTGCTCTGTCATGCAGCTCGGGACAAACAGGAGATATGCCCATCGGTGCCAGATCGGAATTGCCCTTTATCAGGAATTCTGCAGCAGGGGAATCGGCAGGAAAATGATAGAAGTCGCTTTGGAGAGAGCGAAGGAAGCCGGATATGAGCAGGCGGAACTGGAAGTGATTGCGGGGAATGAAAGGGCGATTTCCTTGTATAAACAGCTGGGGTTTGAAGAATTCGGTGTTTTTCCGGATAACATAAAATACAAGGACGGCAGTTATGCGGATGCTGTCTGGATGATGAAGGAGCTCTGATCCTGCGGGACAAAAGGACAAATTAAGAGAAAACAGGGGAATGTGCCTGTTTTGAATTTTGTCCTTTTGTCCTGTTGATTCTTAAACATCTGATGTGATAAAGTGCTGGGAGAATAATCAGGGGTCATTGACAGGGAGACAAATAATGAAGGAAGTGGCAGTTGAATACTTGGTAAATACATATCATCCCCGTAGCTTGCTGGTTTACGGTTCCTTTGCGCGTGGAGACTGGGATGAATACAGCGACTTCGATTGTATGATCATCGTGGATGAAAAATCAGTGAAGCATGATGACACCGTGATTGAGGGTGTGCAGCTTGACTGTTTCGTTTTCACTGCAGAGGAAACCGCTGAAGAAGATCCGGAACTTTTTCTCCCTGCTTACGACGCTGAAATCCTGCTTGATGACGGCATTGGGGAACAGCTTCAGGAACGGGTTCGCCGGTATGTGCGGGAACATAAAACAATTGATGCTGACGAAAAAGCGTTTATCATTTCTTGGATCCGTAAAACGATGAAGCGTATGCAGAAAGATGACGATGAAGGGAACTACCGGGCAATCGCTTTTTTGTGGGAGAGTCTGACAGACTACTGCCTTTTAAGAGATCTGTTTTATTTCGGAAGCAAGACAACAATACAGTATCTTCTGACAAATGACATGGAAGGATATAAGCTTTTTCATAAGGCGATAAAGCTGAAAACAAATGAGAGCATCCTGAACTGGGCAAGGTATGTGATCCATGAGTAATCTGATTCGAAAACATATTGTGTTCTACGGTTCGGTTCAGGGCGTCGGCTTTCGCTGGCGTGCCCACCATGCCGCGAGTCTCTACGGTTGTACCGGCTGGGTGAGAAATGAATGGGACGGCTCTGTCGTAATGGAGATTCAGGGCGAGGAATCGGCTATTGATCGGGTAATCCTGGAAATTGAAAACGGAAGATACGTGTGGATTGAAAACATGGATGTAAAGACAGTACCGGTCAGGGAAGAACGGGGCTTCAGGGCGGAGTGAGCAGGAAGACAGCAGAAGAATCAATACGCAGGAGATTCACAGGCAGTTAAAGGATGATAAGTTAACAATAATTTAGTATTCATAATATAATTTACAGAATATTTACACTTCGGAAAAAGTGAGGAATACAGTATGCGATATCAATCTGTTATTTTTGATCTGGATGGGACGCTGACAGATTCCGGTGAAGGAATCATGAACAGTGCTGAATACGCCTTTGAACAGCTTGGGATTGCAGTGCCCGACCGGCAGAATCTGAGAAGAATCGTCGGGCCCCCGCTGACGTATTCCTTTCCTCTTTTCGGTGTTCCGGAAGATCAGGTTGAGGAAGCGATCCGCCTCTACCGGGATCAGTACAACAATCGCGGCGGAAAGTATCAGAACCATGTTTATCCCGGTATTGAAGAAATGCTGAGCCGGTTAAAACAGGCAGGTTGTCGTCTGTTTGTTGCTACATCTAAACCGGAGCCGCTTGCCCGGGAGATTCTGGAAGGCTTTGGTCTCATGCCGTATTTCGAGATCGTTGCCGGTGCAAGCTGGGACCGCAGCCGCGAAAGCAAAGGCGAGGTGCTGCAGTATCTGCTGCAATGTACAGGTAATGCCGGCGCAGCGGTAATGATCGGAGACACGCATTATGATGTGATCGGTGCACACGAGCTGAACCTCCCCGGCATCGGCGTTACATGGGGATATGGTCTGAAGGAAGATATGGTGAAGGCAGAAGCTGAAGCAATTGTTGATTCTCCTGAGGAACTGGCCGCCTATCTCCTGTCGGCAAATGAGCCGTAACCCGGGATTACGTTCTTTCAAAAACCCAGGGGTTGACATCATAAATCGGATTGCTCGGTCTGCCGACCTTGGTGCGCGGTTCGGGATTCTGCCTGCTCAGGTATCCGTATATCTCCAGTTGATCAAGGATTTCCTGTGCGTTTTCCCTGTTACGGAGGAAACGACAGACACGCATCAGATCACGAAGTGTTAACGGTGTAAGATGTTGCTTTCTGATGATTTGTATCACCCGTTCACATCGGTCATTCAAAAGTTCTACACCCATTTTGCGGAATGCCGTTTTGGCATGTTCAATATAATAATTTGCAATCCGGATGGCTTTAAACATATGTTCAGCGCTGATCTCATGAGGTGTGGGGTCAGCGTTTCCTTCACATGTGGTGCGTCCGCGGACCCGGGTTTCCGCGAGGCAGAGGATCGCTGCAATACGCATGGCAGTACCGACGATTTTTCCCGCCCACTCACGGAATTCCTCCAGATCTCCGAGCAGTCTGTGTTCAACGTCTTCCGCAAACTGCCGCCGAATCATTTCTGCCTCTGCGGAGACGGTGATTTCTTCTGCTTCCTTTGAAAGACTTTCCTGCAGCAGATGGAGAATCAGATCTTCATAACCTTTTCGGATCTCGGGAGGCACAGTATGCGGGTTGACATCCCGATAACCCACCCTGGATTCCGGCAGGCAGTAGAGGAATCTTGCTGTCAGTCCCTGTCCTTTGAACATCTTATTCTCCATGATGGTTGAGAGAACTGCCGGCTGGATCATCATGAGGATGGTCATGGAAGGACGTGAAATCGTCTCTGACGGGCGGCCTTTGCGATCCACACGGATAGGATCACCGGAATAGGCTTTCAGTGCGGTATCGAGATTATTCTTTCCGGTATACCTGCCGGCAAAGTTTTCAAATACGCCGCCTTCCGCCGACATGATTGCAGCAACACCGTCGTTTTCAGCCAGGTGAGAAGTGAGTGCTTCAGGTGTCACATCATCCAGGAAAAGGCGGAGCATATGGATTGTCTGAAACTCTCTGGCTTTCCTGCTTGCGACTTCCATTTCTTCTCTTGATATTTTGCCGTTGATGTATGCATGTTCCGCATTGTCAGCTTTCCTTTCCAGGACTCTTTTCATCTGATGGCTTTGTGAGATCTCATCCGCGTGCTCCTTGTTCCAGGTTTTTTCAAAACGGAGAATCGGGGAAATCATGTGATTAAGGCAGGGAGATTTTTTCTCGGAAGGATCTGCTATTACCAGAGTATAAAGGTTTGCCTGTTCCAGCCAGTCTGCATTGATGCGAACGGAATACTTTCCCTGCAGGCAGACAGACAGTACACCGAGAGCACAAGCAGCTGGCATATCACGTGCAGTCTGCATGGATTCAGAAAGAGCGAGCACGAAATCTCGGATGGGGGCGGGTAGAGCATCAACGGGAAATTCCGGCAGCTCCTCATCGACCAGAGAAATCGGTTCCTCCCATTCTTCTTCCTCTGTCTCCTCTTCTTCCTCTGCAGGCAGATTGTATTTCTCCGGAGGGATATACTCGGGCATTGCACTGATTTTACTATAGAACTTCTGTACACTGTGCCAGATCTGACCGAGTTCTTTTTCCGGCAGGGGCGGCTCACAGCAGGCAGCCAGTTCCAGGAACTTCTGCCGGGCTTCGGGTGTGTCACCCCAGCGCTTGATAATCTTTGCACCTTCCCGGGACAGGGTTGTATTGCGCTGGCCTTCCCGGATGATCTTCTTTTCCTCAGGAGAAGGGATTTCCTCTTCCTGACAGGTAAGAAACTGCGTAAGGTTGAGTTCCCCGGATTGAAAGATCACCTTGCAAGCCTCGGTGCCGAAGAAAAACCGGCCTGCATCCAGCGCATTGTGATCAAAAAACGGAAACAGCTGTGCGGTTTTCTGCTTGAGCGCCGCATATTCCTCCGCATCGGTAACGCGGTCAATCGGAAAGATGGCATGAAAACGCGGCCTGGGAGATTTTTCTCCCTTTTGCAGGTTGTCATTTCTGCTGGAGTACGTGACATAAGAAACACCCGGCATGAGATCAGCGAGATCATCCGGCAAGATCCAGTCTTTTTTGTCATCGGAATGATCGTTATCACAGTCGAGCACCAGAAAGTCGGCATACTCGAAGTTTTTATTGCTCCTCCGGTTGCCTTTGAACTTGACAAAAACATGGTCGAAACCTACAGCAGTTCGTAGCTGTTCCGGCCCGTCAACTTTCATTTCGATAGGATATAGGCAGTTTTTTGGATTCCATATCTGGGTGGAGCAGAAGAGTGTAATTGGTAATACATTGGCCGGCGCCATTATTGTTTTTTCTCCGTTTTCCGTTGTTATCGTTCTTACTTCGTACATCTGAAATACCTCCGATTTGGAAATTATTGACAACTGCGTTATGTTAATAAACGATCTTACGGGACTTTCACTTTTGCAATTGCCGATAATATGCTATCATAGCAATTGTACCATAAAGGGGACTTATAAATTTGTTCACAAATTATTCATATTTTAAGCCTCTTATTTATGAAACTACGCAGGACAAAAGGACAAAATTCCCGGAAAAACAGATGAGTGTACCTGGTGGGGATTTTGTCCTTTCTCATTCAAAGCATATAGACGAAAGGGGAGGAATGCGTTATACTATCGTCAGACAAAGATAGATTTAATTTTTATTTGATTTAGCGTTTTCAGAAAGAGGGAACGGAAATGGATGATAAATCGGTTGTAGGGAACGTGGTCCAGTCATTTTATGACAGCATGGCGTCCCAGTATGACAAGTTTTATCTTGACTGGCAGACTGCCGTGCAGAAAGAGGCAGTATTTCTGAGTGAGATCTTTAAAAGAAACGGTTTTGATTCCTCTGCCAGGATTCTTGACTGCGCCTGCGGAATCGGGACGCAGGCAATAGGGCTTGCCTCTCTCGGGTATCCCGTAACAGCTTCCGATCTCAGCGCAGGCGAAATCGAGGAAGCAAAAAAGAGAGCAGCAGAAAACAAGGTAGAAGTCTGCTTCAGACAGGCGGATTTCTGCGCTCTTTCGGATGTCTTTTCCGAGAAATATGATATTGTGATCGCTATGGATAATGCTTTGCCCCATATGCTTTCCGGCGAGGCTCTGGAAAAAGCCGTGAAGAGTATCACAAATCAGGTCAGAGCAGGCGGCCTGTTTGTCGCCAGCATCAGAGATTACGATCAGATGCTGCAGGAAAAACCTGCCTTCTCGACGCCTTATGTCCATAAGACTGAAAAAGGCCAGCGAGTGCTGTTTCAGACCTGGGACTGGGTCGGAGAGAACTATAGGTTTATCCAGTACATCATCGAGGACGAGGATACGACGAGCGTCAGCAAGTTCGAATGTGAGTACCGGGCAACAAGAAGAGAAGAGCTGACAAAACTGCTTTATGCCAACGGATGCACAGAAGTGACCTGGGAATTCCCGGAAAAAACAGGCTTTTATCAGCCTGTCGTAATTGCCAGAAAAGGGGAATAACAAATCGTTCAGCTTGCGTGTTTCTCCGAGCAAAAATATTTTTATAAAATTTTTTGAATTTTTATTATTTTTCTATTGACAATATACAAGAGTTGTGGTATATATATTCATGCCATTGATACATTCCTTTGTTTACATCTCTCCAATATCTCTCCTACTCCTTTAAAGTTTTTTCAGTAAGGGAAAAGCCGCTCACATGCTCAGGCGGCTTTTTTCTTTTGTGCCGATGTTCGGCACTTTTCTTTTTTCGGGATATAAAAAAGATCCGGAACAGAAGCTGTTCCGGACCGGGAAAGATTATTCATTAGGAGGTAACAGGGAAGAGGATCCGCAGTTCAAACCAGCCGTCCTGCGCTTTGACGGTCATGGATCCGTTATATTTTTCCACTATGCTTCGAATGCTCTTCATGCCGTAGCCGTGATAGCGGGCATCCTTTGCGGTCGAGGGCAGACCGCCGACAAAGTTGATTTCGCCTTCATAGCAGTTTTCAACACGGATACGGAGGAAACTCTTCTGTCGGGAGACATGCAAGATGTTTTAAGGCTTTGCTATTATGCCGCGTACGATGTCCAGGATGGGTGAAGTGTTCGCTTATTCTGGATTATACCGGGCTTTGTGCTGTTTCACCCGTTCTTGCCATATTCCGCTGTGGCATCGTTCGTCCAGCCGCGATCTAGCAGAAAGAAAACGGTGTCGTCATCCGGAGCATCGGGATCTTGCTCTTCATCCCGGTGCTTGTCCAGGTAAACGGCAGTCTCGTAGCTGCGCAGATCCTCAACGGTAAAGGAAAATCCGGCTTCCTTCGCAAGAGGAAGAAGAAGCTCCTCTACCACGGCTTCGCGAATATCCAGGCTCCCGGGGTATGCAGCTTCCGCCTGGGCAAACTTCTCCTGAAGATCGGGATCGGATTGATAAAGTGCCATGAACTGGCTGACAGCATCGGAATTCATTGTTATGTTAACCTCCTTGACTTGCCTTTGAAATGAAAGTGTGATAAAATGCGCTGAAAATGGATCGGTGATGATCTCCTGCGGAGGTGAAACTGACACGAACAGAACACAGGCGAGCATACTGTTGATAGCGGTCTTTATGGCCAGGGGTACTTCGTTTCTGTTTTCCAAGACACTGATGGGTTCCATGACACCCATGAGTATTCTGGCAGTACGGTTTATCCTGGCATTTCTTGTCCTGGCAGTGCTTTTCAACGGGAAACTGAGACGATGTGACAGGAACAGTTTTCGCGGAGGGCTCATTCTGGGCATCCTGTACACGATATGTATGGTTTTTGAGATGTTTGGCCTGAAGCGGGTTGACTCCGGCATAGCATCTCTCATAGAGAACGTGGCAATCGTTCTTGTCCCTGTTTTTGTTGCTGTCCTGACAAGAACAATGCCGAAGAAAAAGACAATGTTCTGTGCTCTTCTGGCCGTAGCAGGGGTGGGTTTCCTCTCTGTTGCCCAGAGCCAGATCAGCGGCGGAGGGGCAGGGATCCTTCTGACGATTTCAGCCGCCGTTACCTACGCATTCTGCATCATGGCAACGGAGAAAGTCAGCCGGGATGCGGACCCCATCACGATCGGAATCGTCCAGCTTGGTACAATGGGCATGCTCAGCCTTGTGATCTCACTGCTTACAGGGAGCTTCGGTCTGCCGCAGACAGGGAACCAGTGGTCGATGATCCTGATGCTGGTGTTTGTGTGCAGCTGCTTTGGCTTTGCTTTCCAGCCTCTGGGGCAAAAATATCTGCCTGCGGAAACGGCAGCAGTATTCACGGTTGTCAACCCGCTGACGGCGAGCATCCTTGGGATTGCAGTGGCAGGAGAGCAGGTTAACGCAGTTAAAATGGCAGGATACGCCCTTATTCTGGCTGCCCTTGTGATCTATAATATTAAGGGGGACCAAAACGGACAAAGCAAAGCAACCGGGAGCAGCCGGTAAAGCGAGTAAGTACTTAGCACGTTATCAGAGTTGCTTCATTCTTTCCTTTGCAGGCGCAGAGCTTTGTCACGCCCCACACCGCAGCCGGGATTGGAGAGGAAGCAGTTATGCTGGCAGCCTCCGCAATGCTCCTCTCTGCGGGAAACGAGAAATCGTTCCAGCGGCTGAATTTTCATGATACCGGTGCGCTGCACCACAAAACTGTGTACCCGCAGCCGGTTGAGGAGCTCCTCGAGAAAGAGAGGATAGGTAATCACAATTGCCTCTGTATTCCCGATCTTTTCGATGACTTTTTCAGCACGCTCGATGACAGCTTGTCTGGATTCGATCTGGCGCGGATCTGCATGCTTCCGCTGAGCAGCTGCTTTCCGCTTCCAGGTTTCTGCAGGATACTGTTTGTCTGTATCGGTGAAGGAACGGAGCGGAATTTCATTCAGAAGCGGGTCAATTACCGGGGAACACGGGAGCAAAATCTTATTTGCAGTATCCTGCGCTGGCATGCCTTCTCCCCTCAAGATTTGTTTTCCGTCGGGGTTATATCGCCTCCCGTTATACGGGAGGACTGCCGATTCCAGCTCAGCATGCACAGCAGCGTCAAAACCGGCAGATGTGTATGTGCCCTGTACGGGATTTTCCGGCTGGCCGATACAGATAATGGTAAAGCTCATAGCGATATCCTCATATGCTTCTGCTTTTTCGGAACTATTTCCGGATAAATCGTTCATCTCCGAGATAATCATCGCTTACAAACCGTTCCACCGTCATATGCAGATCGTATTTCTCCCGAAGAGTGGCTAACTGTGCCATCATCGGGCTTGCGTGATGTGCATCGATGGCAGCCTGATCCCGCCAGCTGTCGATCAGCAGGATGGTCTCAGGGTCATCCAGCGGCTGAAAGTACTGATAACGGAGATTGCCTTTTTCCTCCCGGATGGCGTCCGCAATCCCGGAGGTTTCCATCTCTTCGGCAAATGCGCGGGCAGAGCCATTGGCTCCTTTGTAATAAAGATTTACTGTGATCATAATTTCAAACTCCTTTTCAAACCGGATTCCTGTCACATTCTGCCAGATGTGACAGGATCTTTTCAATTTCAGCCCAGTTGCTGACGCGGATCATTCCGTTTGCTTCAGCGTCATAACTTTTGTTATGCGGGGCGGTCATAAGAATTTTCACGTAGTCTCCGCCCTCAAGATTGTGGATACCGTCATCGATGAGGACATCTCCGCGGATCATCTGCTTGTTTGCTGTGATGATAACCTGATTCCACGTCAGGAAAGGGAAATACCGAAACAGCAGGTCATTCATTTTCTCCGGAACCGATTCATGCGGAGTTGCCGTCACGATGAAGACGCTATGCCCTGCGTCCATAAGCCGCTGAAGTGCTTCAGACGCACCGGGAACCGGCTCCACGGTCTTCCAGAAGCCGGGCTGCATCGGAATGGCATAGATCTGCTCCCAGGTAAGGCCCGGATAGGCAGCGGAAACATCCCAGGACGTGATATCGTCATACGCTACATTTCTGTTATATTTTTCGTTTGCACCGCGGACCCACGCCTGGAGCAGCTGCTCGATCGTATCGTCCATATCGACGAGGATGGTGAGTTTCTTCATCATGTTTTCCTTTTGAATTCTGGATAGATAAAACTTTTCTGCAATCATCTTCCTGTATATTAAAAACTGTCATGATTGCAGTATAATCCATAACCCGACTTTCGTCAATGAACGAAGGATACTGAAAGAGAAAGACTTTGTGGCAAGGCAAGTTCGGAATGCTGCAGCGGCTTGCGGGAAAATGAAAGCAGTTCACGCAAAAGTGACTTTCGTGTTGAAATACTGTGGTAAAAAGTAGATAGCCAAAGAAAGCTATATATACCCTCAAAATGACAGATTTCAACTGCAAAGAGTTTTGTCATTTTGTCATGCAGTTATGCAAAAAATTATTTTTTTGGAGGATAGTATAATGAAAAAATGGATCGCTTTATTTGTCGCAGCGTTGCTGTGCATGAGCCTTGTCCCTTTTGCCTTTGCTGCGGATGAAGATCCGGCGCATGCAGAGGGCTACACCGAGACAGGGGATGGATGGACCTCTGTCGTGACCTGGATGAAAAACGGGGATCTGAGTATTTTCGGTAAACTGTATTTTCCCGCAGATTTCGATGAAACTCAGAAATATCCTGTCATTATTATGTGCCATGGGACGGATGCCACACACGCTACCTATGAAAAAGGGAAATGGCCAATGGTTATGGCGCAGCAGGGCTATGTCAGTTATGTGTTTGATTTCTGCGGCGGCTCCATGAAATCTCTCAGCGATCTGACTGAGATGGAGCTCTCCGGTGAGACCATGCAGAGCGATATCACTGCAATTTTGGAACAGGTCAAAGCGCTTCCGTACTGCAATGTGGATAAGATATTCATTATGGGCCAAAGTCGCGGAGGGATCATGGCAGCCATGGCAGCCGGCAGGCATCCGGAAGATTTTGCCGGGATGATTCTCCTCTATCCCGGTATGGGCATGATCGACCGGTTGATTGCAGAATATCCGGATCTGAGCACCGTAACCGGAGATACGATTGTGGACAACGGCCACACCTTCGGTAAAGTTTTCCTGACAGATGTCTATGACTGGGATGTAGCAGGTACCTGCAGCCAGTACAAAGGTAATGTGTTGCTGATCCACGGCATCGCGGATAAAACAGTCGGCTATGAACAATCCCTGAAAGCATTGACGGAATTCTACCCTGAATCGGAATCGCAGCTTGTTCTGGTTTCCGGAAAACAGTCGGTACATGCGTTCGATGTGTTCTGAAAGCCGGGGCAGACGATTGCCTGGAATGCGGCGATAGATTATATGGCAACAGAAGTCGCACGGTAACGGGATATCAAGTTTTTTTCCCGTTCTGCCGAAAAGTCAAATAAAGGGTTTTACCATATAAAAACTTTGGATTGATATCCACTGCGATAGAATCGCCAGAGAATACAATACAGGGTGTCGCATATAACAAGCGGGAGAGATATCTGAATGGGTAATGAGAACCGAAAATCAGGAAAGGCGATGTTTTTCTGGGCGACGGGAATGATCGGTCTGATTGCTTTTTCCGTCTATGAAACGATCTTCAGCCCATCTTTTATGATGCAGTTTGTAACGGCAGGAATCATTCTATGCACGCTGTCGGAGCTTCTGTATTTCCGGAAGCCATGCCTTACTGCACTGCGGGATCTGCTTTACCTTGTCGGAGCAGGGCTTGCTGTCCCGGCAGTGGTGATGTATGTAACCGGGGATGACTGGCTTTCGCACTACATGGCGTGGGGAACTGTTCTTTCCGTTGTGCTGACGGGAATCAGCCTGGTGCTGGTAAGAAAAAAAGGACACCGTTCGGATGTTCTTTCATCAGCTTCTGACTGGGCAGGCTTTCTCGCAGTTTCCTTCACGTTGTTATGCGGCATCACAAACACGTATCTGCTGTTTTATGCTCTTGTTCTGGTTTTCCTGCAGGGGATCAGGCTGTTACACAATACCTGGCTGGCACCAGATAGAGGAACGACCGTCCGAAGAAACCTGACAGAAGGCATCCTGCTCGCAGTAATTATGGCGGTTCTCGTATATTCCTTCCATGATCCGTTTGCTTCGAAACCCCTTGCCTGGCTGATCCGTACATTCGGACACGGGCCGGAGATTCTGTATGTAAATGAGGACAAAGCCCCTTCCGCTGAAACAGATCTCTTTTTGCCGGGTGCTGAATGGCTGGATGAAAGCGGGAATACCATCCAGGCGCATGGCGGGCAGATCCGGCGGATGCCGGTGCCCGATGATGAAACGGTGCGGGAGCGCTATGTCTGGGTAGGAGAAGACAAATCCAACGGGCATTTTGGAAATCCTGTTGCTGTATATGTTTCTGACGATCTGCATCGATGGGAGTTCATGGGGGATGTACTGAAGCCTCCGGCAGCACGGGAAGACCTGGACAACGATTCGTATTTTACGGCAATATATGATGACTGTACACCGGAAGAAAAGGATTTGATCTATTTCTGCTTTAACACAAAAACTGTCATAGAACGCCCGAAGATGCTGTATAACAGTACGACAGGCCAGTATGTGATCTGGTTCCATAACGATGATGCTACGGAGAAAAATACTTACAAATATGATGTCGGTATGGCCGGGGTGGCTGTGAGTGACTCACCCTTCGGGCCCTTCCGGTTTCTCAGAAGGCAAAGGCTGAGCCTTTGTCCGCAGGGCCAGATAGACTGCTTTCCCGCATCCAAAGGGGAAGCGAGAGACATGAATCTCTTCCTGGACTCCGATGGGACTGCCTATATTGTTTACACGAGCGAGAACAACAAGACACTGTATATCTCCAAACTGGATGATAGTTATCTGAATCTCTCCGCACCTCCTGAAGATGCAGTGTATGGAGAGGACTATATCCGGCTCTTCCCAAGCGCCATGCGGGAGGCGCCGGTGCTGTTCCGGGGAGACAACGGACGTTATTATCTGTTATCATCCAGTACAACAGGATGGATGTCAAACCAGGCGCGTCTCTGGGCATCTGATCAGATTTTCGGAAAATGGAAGAACGATGGAAATCCATTTCGGGGATCCGGAGCAAATCTCGCCTTTGACACACAGTGCACCAGTGTATTCCGGAGAGAAGACGGACAGTGGATCTATTACGGAGATCGCTGGAAGCAGAGTAATCTTGGAGATTCCCGCTATATCTGGCTGCCTCTGCAATTTGAGGAAAACCGCATCCGGATTGAATGGCTGCCGGAATGGAAATAGATTTTTCCGAATTAATCCGTGACAAAATGACAAAAATGAGCCCGGACAGGATTTTTTGCTCCTGCCCGGGGTTTTGTCATTTTGTCAGTTGTCAGTTTCCTGAGGTTCGGGATCCTGTTTCGGTTCCGGCTCAGCCTGGACCGGTTCCGGATTTTTCTTCTCCTTCTCTTTTTTGGGAAGTCGGCCTTTTTCAAGCATCCATATGCAGACTGCGTTGAAAGCA
The DNA here is from genome assembly GCA_045117135.1 of Candidatus Limivicinus sp. GTDB lineage: Bacteria > Bacillota > Clostridia > Oscillospirales > Oscillospiraceae > Limivicinus. Next base: position 86,971 of record JBGUNA010000086.1, read on the forward strand.
GCTTCCAGAATCATCGTTACCCCTGTGAAGACCCAGATAGACATAAACGCCATGTCCGGATGGAGGACAATAATGAAGCCGAATACCAGGTAAATGAGTGCGCTGATTGCCGGCAGATACCAGAGAGAAAACTTCATTCGGAGGAAATCTACCATCCTCTGGACTTTGCTGAAGCCCAGAACCAGCTGCAGAAGCCCGTAGATTACAGCCAGGGTCGGGAAAACGGAGAGGAACCAGCTCGTTTTTATCACACAGAAGAGCCCGCCCAGGATAGCAATAGTCCCGATAAAGAAGTCCTGACCCTTTGCAGCGGCTTCCGCTTCAGCCCGAAAATAGCGGATGATCCGCAGTGCGCCAAGCACTATCAGAAATAATCCGGCAACCTTTACCAGCCAGGAGGCAAAAGCAGCAGGATTGACAAGCAGCAATATACCGACAGCGAGCAGAAAAACAATAATGACCAGTTCCCGCATGTGCCGTCTCAATAATGCGCGTACCATGATCCATCACCTTTCGTATTTTTTTAACATTTTAGCAGAAGAAAAAGAAAGATTCAAGTAGGTTTCCTCTTTTCCGAAAGATGGATATTCCCGATGAACAGAGGCCAGCTTTCAGCTCTGCAACGGTTGGCGTAAAAATACGGTGCGTTCCCGTAAAAACCCTTTCCCTTTTTTGCAGAGTTATGGTAAAATTCTGTTATAACATCGTGTAAGTAGTTTAAATGGAGGAGAACAAAATGAAAAAACAGGCTTTTAACCCTTATCTGCCAAGCTGGGAATATGTGCCGGACGCCGAGCCGCACATTGTCAACGGCAGAGTGTATGTTTACGGGTCACATGATCTTTTTAACGGCATCAACTTCTGCCTGGGAGATTATGTGTGCTGGTCTGCACCGGTGGATGATCTCGGCAACTGGACTTATCACGGCTGCATTTTTAAGCGGGAGCAGGATCCCACCGCACCGAAAATCCGCGTAACGAACGGCCTTGCAGCTCCCGACATGGTTGTGGGCCCGGACGGCAGATATTATCTCTACTATTTCATGGGCGGCACCAAGATGATCTCGGTGGCTGTCTGTGATGAGCCGGCGGGAAAGTATGAATTCCTCGGCTACGTCCATTACAAAGATGGAACTCCGATCGGGAAACGCAATGAGCCTTTCCAGTTTGACCCCGGCTGCCTGATGGATACCGACGGGCGGCTCTACCTCTATACCGGTTTTGCATTCGGCGGGAATCCGATCCTGCTTGACGGTTCCCAGCCGACGAAAGATGGGCCGATGTTCTTCGAGATCGACACCTCTGACATGCTTACGGTGATTTCCGGAGATGAGCTGCGCTATATCGGCGTACTCACCGGGGAAAAGGCAAAAGGCACGCCCTATGAACAGCAGCCCTTCGGGGAAGCCAGCTCGATGCGCAAGTTCAACGGAAAGTATTACTTTATTTACAGTTCGCTCAACAGCCATAACCTTTGCTATGCGATCAGCGATTATCCCGATCACGGCTTTGAATACGGCGGAATCCTCGTCAGCTGCGGTGATATCGGCCTGCCCGGTGTGCCGGATGTTAACCATGCCAGGATGTGCACGGGCAATACCCACGGCAGCCTGATTGAGATCAACGGAAAGTACTATATTTTCTATCACCGCCACACCAACCGCAAACAGTCTTCCCGCCAGGCCTGTGCGGAGGAAATCCGCTTTGAAGACGGAAAGTTCTACCAGGCGGAGATGACTTCCTGCGGTCTGAATAATGGGCCGCTCGCCGGGAAAGGGCATTATCCGAGCTACATCGCCTGCAATGTTTACGGCAAAAACGGTACAAAGTTTATGTCCATGATCAAGTATCCCAAGGCATCCAATCCGTTCATCACCCAGAAAGGAAGTGACCGCGAGGAAGGCCCGGACCAGTATGTCTCCAACTTCTGCACGGGCTGCACGGTCGGCTTCAAGTATTTCGATCTGCGTGAGACGAGAAAAATTACAGTCAATCTCCAGGGCTACGGCGATGGCTGCACTGTTACGGTCCGTACACAGGAGCATGGCCAGCCGATCTGCCGGATCCCGGTAGAGAAAGCGCTCCAGGAGAAGGGCTTTACCGGTGAGCTTCCGGCAGGGCTCGGTGAAAAAGAGGCGCTTTACTTCAGCGTGGAAGGCAAGGGCGGCACATTCGATTTTGTCTCTTTCGACCTTGCCTGAACCAATTAAACAAAAAGATCACGGCGCCGGGCTGAATGCCCGGCGCCATACTATATTCAAGAAACAGCGGTTATCCCGTCTGCTCAAAGCGCATACACAGCAGTTCCGTAAGGCGGGAGAGTGACTTCTCCGGAGAGTTGCTTCTCGTCAAAGGCTGAATAGACACTTCTCTTCAGCTTCAGCGTCTGTGTATTTGCCAGATAGTTCAATGCAAAGAGATATCGTTTTCCGTCCTTCTCCCGCATGATAAGCTCAACGCTTTCCGGGGCTTCGATGACATCCCGGAAGGGCTCCAGAATACCGGTCCGCTTAAAGAGCTTTCTCACAGTTTCCCGAGAGAAAGCACTGCCGAGATGGATTGTCTTTCCCTTACCGAGTTTCTTCTCCGCAAGGCAGGCTTCTCCGGCGTAATAACTTGCACGATACCTGGCAAGCACCTCAGTACCTTCAAGCGGGGTAAGAATATCGTTAAATACAGGATAGGCAGGGTCGTTTTCTTCGGCAGGACTCAGGAATGTGAAATCCTGCACATCCGTTCCGGTGAGAGCCTGCAGGAGACCAGGCTGCGGAAGCATCGGGGCTTTGCCGTCGATGTCTTTCAGACCTGCGCGACAGCCGAGGATCAGAGTTCCGCCGTTTTCCACATACTGCTTCAGCAGGGCAGCCCGTTTTTCCGTCATGATAACAGGATGAGGATAAATAGCAACCGGATAGCGGGAGAGTTCCCTGAGTGTTGTTTCTTCTTTCAGATAGACGAGATCATACGGTGTGTGGCATAGCTGAGATGCGACGAAGATCTCCTTTTCGCTGTGCGAACGGATTCTTTTATGCCAGACGTCTGCCTGAGCATCCCACTCATTGTCATAGTCTTTCAGAAGAGCAAAAGCCGCAACTTGCTCAGCCCCGCAAACCGGGGCGATCTTTTTCAGGAGCTCTCCGAAAGCTTTGACCTCGTGAAGTTTCCGGTTGTCGCGGTTGTCGTAGTCCAGAATTCCGTGCCAGTAAAGTTCTGTGCCGTAAGGCGCTGTACGCCACCGGAAGAAGGAGATAAAATCGGCTCCGTGCGCGACCGACTGCATGGCCCACAGTGTGAGCTGCCCCGGCCTCGGAGCGGGCATTTCCATCCGGTTGACCCATCCGCCGCCGCCGCTTTGCTGCTCCATGATGCCGAAATGCGGACAGACGGAATGTGTTTCTATCAGGTTGCGTGACCATTTGCGGTCGTTCAGATCGGTAGAGGTTTTCGGATCACGGTCCAGCCCAAAAGCGAAATCGGGATAGGAATCATAGGTGTAGACGTCCAGAACATCCTGCATCAAAGCGTGGTTATCGAGGTTTCCGAACAGACCGTTCGTAGTGATAAAGTCTCCGTCTTTGCGGTATTTTTTCAGGATCTCAGCCTGCATGGCGGCAAATCGGATACAACTGTCGGAGATAAAGCGGTAATAATCCAGCAGATAGCTCGGATTATGGCCGTTGTTGAGAACAGGGCGCGGGGTATAAATCTGATCCCATGCTGTATAGGATCCGCTCCAGACAATAGTGCCCCAGGCATGGTTCAAATTGTCGAGAGTTTTGTATTTCTCTTTCAGGAATGCACGAAAAGCAACGCTGTCCGCTTCGGCATGAAACTCATCGGTCTCACAGTTCAGTTCGTTGTCGATCTGCCAGCCGATGACGGCGGGATGGGCGCCATAATGTTTAGCCATCTCTTCGACGATCCGTTTGCAATACTGCTGATAAATCGGAGAGTTATAGTTGTAGTGCCTGCGAGCACCGTGACGGTAAAGAGTCCCGTCGGGCATGGCATTGAGCACTTCCGGATAAGCCTCCGTCAGCCAGACGGGTGGGGTGGCCGTCGGCGTACCGAGAATAACTTTGATTTCTTCCTCTTCGCAGAGGTTTAAAAAGCGGTCAAACAGTTCAAAGTGAAATTCACCTTCTGCAGGTTCAAAGATTACCCAGCAAAATTCCGCCACGCGTACCGTGCCGATGCCGGCCTCTTTCATGCGGCGCAGATCTTCACGCCAGAGCGATTCATCCCACTGCTCGGGATAATAACATACACCCAGTTCATACTGTTTCCATTGAAACATTATCATTTTCCTCCTGGTGGTTGAAAACATTTTCACCGTTTACGGATTATAACAGTTTATAACCGATAGAGCAAGCCTGCTCCCACAGGAAATCACCCAAATACGACGGATTAAAAAATATTAGATAGATGATAATTCTAAAGAAAAATAGAATTGTTTGATGTTAAGAAAAACAAAGATTAAGAAGATACTTATCAAATGAAGAGGATTCTTTCAAAGACGCCTAGTTATATATAAATCTGATACGGAAGCAAAATAAAAGAGCACACCAATTGAGACAACTCAGAAGTCTTTTTTACTCCATGCTAAAGATGTTCCCGAAGGGAATAGCCGTACCGTCTTTCAAGGTAAGCATCCCGGCATATTCATCGACCTTTTTTACAATGCCGGTTGCGGTTTTGTACGCACCTCCCGCTTTGCGATCATCCGGCTGGAAAAAAACAACGGTAATAATATGACCGGGGTCAGCTTTGATGCAACGCTGCAGATCATGGAGCTGCTTGCTTATGATCTGTTTCTGCTCCTCAGAGAGTTCACGTTTTTCCTCCGTGAGGCGGGCAGTTTCTGCTATGGCGGCATCATATCCTGTCAGGGCGGCGAAGGGAAAAAACTGGGCAGCACGATCGATCAGAGGCATCTGTGGGTGATTCTTTGAAACGTGGTGTGGTAAATCAATAATATCGTCATACTGATGGGATATTTCCATTAAGCCTTATGCCCCCCAATCTGTTTGTTTCGCTCACGCCCGGTTGCACCTTCCTGAAAACTTGTGCCGTGCAGAATCGAATTCTTTCCGTACCGCTGCTTGATGGAAAGCATCGTTTGCTGCAGCTTTTTCTCTTTTTCCAGCGCGAGCTTCTCGGCTTCCTGCTTTTCCTGCTCTTCCTCGATGTTTGTGAACAGGTTCATCTGTTCATATTCAGGCTCTTCCCGGATTGATGCGACGGACACTACGTGATTTGCAACTACATACATTCTTCGCACAAGGAGATTCGCGTCGACAATACGGTCATAGAGCTGCAGCATAGCTTTCAGAATTAGTTTGGTGCTCGATGTCTGATGCCCGATGTTCTCCGAACCGTGAGCCTGTTTTGGGACCTCCCGCCCGTACCAGTCTGTAGTGATTTCACCCTTGAAATCTGCATTGATATTCTCTGTGTCATAGCCTACAGTCAGCACGACCTGATTGGTAACAAGTTTCTTCTCCAACAGATCCATCACAAGGCCTTCGGTCATTTCACGGACAATGATGCGAGCTTTCTCTGCCGTATAGGGTTCCTGAAGAACCTGCCCTACGCTGATGCTGTTGCTCTCCGGCTTGTAAGCTTTAATATGTCTGATTTCGCAGGGTTCCCAGCCCCACGCATGATCGATGAGCAGTTCTGCGTTGATACCGAAAAGCTTATACAGCAGCTCTTCGTTGAACATGCTGTTGGAAGCACCGACAGAGCATCGGGCAACGTCGCCCATTGTATACATGCCGTGCTCGGCAAGCTTCCGGGCATAGCCTTTACCGACACGCCAGAAGTCTGTAATCGGTGTATGGGCCCACAAGTATTGCCGGTATGTCCTTTCATCCAGTTCGGCAATACGGACACCGTTCTGATCTGCCGGGATATGCTTTGCCCAGATATCCATGGCGACCTTACTGAGATAAAGGTTAGGCCCGATCCCTGCGGTGGCTGTTATACCGGTTGTTTGCAGCACATCCCGGATCATCTGCATGGCAAAGTCACGAGCGGACATGCCGTTGGTTTTCAAATAGTCCGTTCCATCGATGAAGACCTCGTCAATGGAGTATACATGAATATCCTCCGGTGCGACATATTTCAGATAGATGTTGTAAATACGGGTGCTGTATTCGATATAATAAGACATGCGCGGCGTTGCAATGAGATAATCCAGTTCGAGAGCGGGATTGCTTTCCAATTCCGTCGCGTCGGAGGACTTCCCGATAAAAACATGCCCCGGAGCTTTTGCCAGCCGTTGTGCATTCACTTGTTTTACCTGCCGGATGACTTCGAAGAGGCGTGCTCTGCCGGGAACTCCGTGGGCTTTCAAAGAGGGAGAAACTGCAAGACAAATGGTTTTCTCGGTACGGCTCGGATCTGCCACAACAAGATGGGTTGTGAGCGGGTCTTTGCCCAGCTCACGGCATTCAACAGAGGCATAGAAGCTTTTCAGGTCAATTGCAATATACGTTTTTTCCTGCATCTGTAATCACCGCCTTTGTTGAAACTATGGTATCATTACACTCTATTTTTCTGCGCGGAACATGGCCGGGCTCATTCCGTAAAAGTTTTTGAATTGCCGATAGAAGTTGGTTTTTCCGCCTTCCGTTTGATGCTTTTCAGATATGTTTTTTGCTCCGGAGTGATGCGGTAGCTTTCGACGGACTTCTGGATGGTCTTGTTATGAGTCCATACATCCAGACGATGCTTTTCGAGAAACGGAAGAACAGAGTCATACTGTTTTGCCAGGGCTGTAGCGAAATACCAGGCAATCATCATGTTGATGTAGTATTCATCCGACCTGAGCTCTGCAACCATTTCCGGATAGGAGGGGTCAAAATCTTCATCCAGGAAATGCTCCATTAGCATTCCGATACCAAACCTGACAGTATAGGTTTTATCGGACTGCAGCCAGAAACGGATATGTTCCAGCAGCTCCGGCCGATGCTTTCGAAAAACCTTTGGAGACATCTGATCGCAGGTTGCCCAATTATCAACAAAGGGAAGAAACTGTTCCACTTCTTTGATGCAGGTTTCATAGTCTTTCCGTTCGGAAAGAAGAAATGCGTGAAGCTGATTCTCATCAAACGTGCGGTGCGGAAGGTCTTCCAGAAAAGAGCGGATGTCTTCCCTCTTTATCAGCTGTTTCGCAAGCTTTCGGAGCTCCGGCGTCCTTACTCCGATAAAGGTTTCCGGATCCGCTGTCGGGATCAGTTTGCTCTGGAAGTCACGATAGTTTGTGTCCTGAAGCCGAAACAGCTCTCCTCTGATTTCATCTGTCAGCATGAAATTCTCCTTTTCAGTTTCCGTAGCAGAGCTTCAGCTTTGCAAAAAGATCTTCCAGATCAAGGCGGACATCCATGTTTTGATAAACCCGGATAGGACGGTTGTCAGGACAGGGCATGTAGGTACCGTCAGGCGCAACATGGGGAGCGGGGAGAGTAACAATTCCGTCTGTACGTTCCTTGTCCTGCAGCAGAGCACAGATTGTACCCTCATCTCCGAGACACCAGGTTTCTCCGTGAGGCCACGGCACACTTCCGAGACGGTCATTCAGTTCTACCATCTGCGTAAACAGATATCGGCCGATGTCACCACAGGGATAGATCTTTGCTTCAAGTTCGGCAAGAGAGACATTGAACTGTTTGTAAGCTCCTATTGGAATCTGCCAGAGTGGCATACGGGAAGAAAAAAGTACATTAGCGGCATGAATGTCCGTGCACAGATTGAATTCCCAACCGCCATCGGGATAGTTATTCCCGCCTACCCAGATGCAAGTCATACGATCACAGATTCTGGGTTCCAAAAGGATAGCGGAAGCCAGGTCTGTCACTGCGCCCTGCATCCCGATATATAGTGGACGAGGATCATCGCGCATGGCTTCCTCAATAATGAATTGTACCGCATCAGACTCAATCGGGACATCCGGAGAAGACAGGGGCAGTGATGCACCGCAAAAAACCGGATATTGGCCGGAAAGCCCCATGAGCTCCAGAATTTTATGGATCTCTTTTGTACTCTCTATGGCGCTTGTACCATACGGCACATGTCCGTTACGCTCGCTTTCAAAGTGGCCTCCCAAAATTCCACGCACATCCAGAGATTGAGTAAGCAGAATATGGGCGATGGTGAACTGATCATCTGCCTCATTTTTTGCATCGGTATGTACGATATAGCGCACACGCTTCTGCTGCGGTACTTCAAAACGGAAGTTTCTGAACATATTAGCCCTCCTGAGTTGCAGTATGTTGTCTTTGCGAAAAGTATAGCATAGAATAGTTTTAAGGGCAATAAAAACCGGCTCTGTGAAAGAACCGGCTGATAAGGATTTGCATTATAAATTAACGTATTATAGTTAACATAAATTATACAACCCGACAATTTCGACAGATGTGCCTAAGCGTTGGATGGAGCTTCTTTTGGGCGGCCTCTGTCACCATCCATCTGGCGTTCGTTGCCCGAAAACATATTTCCATCTGTGACAGAAGGAGAGATGCTATGGTTCCCTTCATTATTTCGGAAGGGCTCTCCGCCGGGATGCTGATCGGGAGATAGATCCGGAATAGCCTGGGGGAGATTATCATTCTGCTGTGCAGGAGTGTGCTGAGTCTGATTTCCTCCCGGAAGATCCACACCGAAAATGGTTTCATCTCTGGGAGAAGATGGTGACTCTTCCGGAAAACTATGATGATTTCCGTGTGGGCCGGAAGGGGAGAACACCTCGCCGGATTGTGCTGAGTCGGATGGAAGTCCTTTTTGATGAATAGCATGCATCAGATCGTTTACCGGTCTGTCAATCCAGTCTGCTTCGGGAAAGTTTTCCGGAGAATCCTGCGCCAGCCTGTCAAACAGCCTCATTTTTCCCGCAGTTGTGCCCTTTTTATGTGCAGTTTCAATTTCTTCCCGGGAAACGGCAACAGAATAGATCTCTGCCTGGGGAGAAAACTTCTCTTCCAACGAAGCTGCAAGCGAAGCGCTGTGTGCTTCACTCCCGGTTCCGGAGGAAAATACAATGGCATCTTCCTCACCGGACAGGTATCCCTCTTCTTCCAGCTGGGAAAGTGTTGCCGTGACGGCATCATCGATCCTCCTGTTAAGAAGCTTGTTGCGGTCGATTGCTTCAAGGACAGCTTGCCCGTCTTCATTTATACCGGAAACCCGCAACACGCGGTCGAAACGGTTGATGGTGTATTCAATCGAAGGATTCACGTCGATGCTGACGGTTCCGTATGGCATAGCGTAAGCAAGCCCACCGCCTCCGAGGCTGAGAACAAGAACGGCTGATGCTGCAATTGCTACAGCTCTCTGACGGAAAGAAATGCGATGCTTTTTCCTGACGGGTTTTCGTTGCAGGAGGGTGATTTCCTGCCCGATGGAATAGGCATTATTCGGAATACTGACAAAGCGTCCGTCCTCCAGCAGAGCAGCTGCACGGTTGCCGCGAATCTCAACAATGACAGCTTTCATATAGTCCCCTCCTCTCTGAATGGTTTCAGGTATTCCGCAAGATGCGGGAAGTCCCCGCTCATTAAAATGATAACGGCGACCAGATATTTTCGATAACGGTCCAGCGTTTTGACGGATACGCCGGTTGCTTTTCTGATCTCCCGAATCGGAAGCCTCCCGGTGCGTTTAAAATCTTCCGCCCTTTCTTTGGGCTTTAGCATGTAACGCACAGCCAGGATGCACTCCCGCCTGGTCTTTTCCTGCTTCGGGGAGCAGGTTGTAAGATCATAGAAGCTGAATCCGAACGAGGAAAACAGACTATTTGCCTCCAGAATCTCTTCACGAAGTGAATGGTCATCTGCTTGTACACTCTGTTCTTCTACCGCAAGATAGACAGCGTCAGATTCTGCATCTTCTCCGTTCCCTTCCAAGACTTCAGGGGCGACAGGGAATTCCTGTATATGCCTGGCTTCCGCCCGATAATAATCAATCAGGCTGCGATGAATGAGCATTTGGGCAAAGGGAAGGAAGTCGCCTTTTTCGGGAGAATAAGCATCGACAGCTTTGGAAAAGGCATACATGGCAATAGACCATTCATCATCGTTTTCCGTTATGTACCGCCTGGCAGCGGAAGAAGCGGAGCGGAGAATGGTCTGCTGACTGCTTTTGATCAGTTTTTCTCTGGCTTCCTCATCCTGCTTGGCAGTAAGGGCCAGGGTGTTTAATGTCTCTCCCATGAGGACCTGCCTGTGCTGTGTATTGTTCAGCAGGGCGGATTAACCGCCCTGCCTGGGATCAGTTCTGTCAGGAAGCTTTCTTAGAGCTGAATCTCTGTCTGAAATGTCTCCGCATCCTGCCGAAGAAGTTTTCCGGAGCTGAAGTGTTCTGCTCAGCCTGATCTGTTGTTTCACTGTCTTCCGGGTTTTCGGGAACTTCCTCTCCTTCCGGTTTCTGGGGCGGCTGCTCACCGTCAGAGGGAGGAGTGAAATCACCATCGGGCTTCTCAGGCGGCTGCTCGCCGCCAGTGGGAGGAGCGAAATCGCCATCGGGCTTCTCAGGCGGCTGTTCGCCGTCAGGAGGAGGAGCGAAATCACCATCGGGCTTCTCAGGCGGCTGCTCGCCGTCAGCGGGAGGAGCAAAGTCGCCATCCTGCTTGCCAAACGGCATATGCTGTTCGTTCTGACGTGGCCCACCTTGCATTTTGTTTCTGTCTTGCGGCCCCATGCGCATGACCTGCTGCAGATCTGCCTGATTTGCTTCAGCATTATCTGCAAAAGCAGTAAACCCTGTAGCGGACAGAAGAATTACCATGGCACAGACGGCAGCAAGTGCTCTTGTGCGATTCCAATTAACATACTTCATAATGAATCTCCTTATTTGAGATGCGGTTTTACCCGCTCACCAAATAATACGGAGATCACCGTTGAAAAAGTGGGGTTTCGGAAAAAAATTCTCTCTCTGTAACAATTTTTATCTCAGATGGAACAGGCTTTAGTCGCCGGCTTCCGGCAGACAGTGCATTTGTGTCTGACCGAGGACGCGGAAACCTTCCGCTGTTTTGTGCAGAGACTTCAATCCAAAGTCATACGCCCGGATTTTCAGATAAAGGTTGATGGATTTTGCAGCCGGGGAGCCTGCCGGGAACTGACTTTTATGGCATTCAAAAATGGCATCCAGCTGTTTTTCCAGGTATCCGGACGTCCCGATATATCGGTTCGGTTTTGCAGTCATATAGAAAGCAATGGCCTTTACCGGGGTACCACGCAGCCCGTACCGCTGCATAATCATCTCGTTCGGGGCGAAGCATGCAGCCCGTTTTGCTGCGTCACCCACATTGAGATGATCACTGTGGCATTCGCTGGTCACAGCGGGATCCGGGCAGAAGACGACATCTGGCTGAAGATCGCCGATAATGCTGAGTATTGCTTTAAACAGATCTTTACGCCTGTAGAAAGAGCCGTCAGAAAGTCCCCCGAAGCGGATGTCCCCGATCCCCAGCAAATCAGCGGAACGGATTGCTTCATCCTTTCGAATGGCTGCCAACTCATCCGGGGTTTGGATTTCTGCAGGTGCATGGTCAAACCCGTAACGTCCGTCGGTGCAAACGAAAAAACAGACTGCCTTTCCGGCTTCGGCAAGCTTTGCAGCAGTGGCACCCGCTCCGATTTCAATATCGTCGGGGTGCGGTCCGATAAACAGGAAACGCTCATACTGCTCTATGGCAGGCAACGGAGCGGCTGCCCGGATAATCTGTTTTGCAAGGCCCATAACTTCACTTCCGTTTCGCTAAAAGTTCTGAAAAAGCCGCAGAGGGTATTTCCTCAGCGGCTTTCTGTAAGTCAATATCTGCTGCCATAGAAAAGATGTGTGTTTCTCTCCTTGCGATGTTTCCGGATATCCAGGGATACCTTTGCGGCAGCAAGCCCAACGCAGAGAACAGACAGACCGAATAAAACCAGCCTGCGCTTCCGTGCACGAATCCTCTTTGCGCGACGCTTCTTGGCTTTCGCTACTTTTCTGGAAAAAAGCAGACTGGCCAGCATGGGTAATATTTTCATCTGAAACCTCCGTGAGTTTTTTGTGATTTATCGCTATCTATTTTAATCGGAACGAAGGAAAAAAGCAAGTGCTTTATGGCGTATGCAGTTGGTTTTTCAACCAGCGAAATGGAAGAGCTCCTGGAGCCTCTTTTTGCCGGGATGTCAGCAAAACGAACTTGACATCAACGCATTCCATGTTACAATATTTTTATGTTTTTCCCTATTTAATTTTAAAGGAGGTAATGTATGAAAAACATTTCGAGACGGACCTTTCTGAAAGGAGCGGCGGCAAGCGCGCTGAGTGTCGCTGCGATCGGAAAACTGGGATTTCCTTCGCTTGAGGCTTCCGCGGAAGCTGCAGAAGCAGCAGAAAGCAAGAACCTCTATGCACCGAATGACCTGATTCCCGCTGCATATCTTAACCCCCAGCGCACCGATTACAGAACACATGAAAAAGAACTGAAAACCCTGTTTTCCCCGCTGAAGATCGGGGTAATTGAGCTGAGCCACCGCATGTGCAAATCTGCGGCCGGTTCCGCATGCTACCTGAAAGGCTTGACGGATGAGTTACTGCAATATTATGTAAACTTCGCCAAGGGCGGCGTCGAGATGATCTGGGTGGAGGGTATCGGAGCTCTCGAACCCCCGATGGACGGAAGCCCAATGCCGGAAGAAACGATTGCATTCGGCAAAAAACTTACGGAAGAATGCGGAAAGTACGGTGCCAGCCTTGGCTATCAGTGGGCTCAATTCGGCGGTGGTGAGAACGACATGTCTGTGGATGATATCCATGGCATTCAGGCCCGCGGCGTTTCGATTGCGAAATGTCTCAAAGAGATGGGCTTCAAGGCAATTGAGATGAATGCAGCAGGCTTCAACATGGGTGAGCATTTCCTCTCACGCATCTACAACACCAGAGAGGATGAATACGGCATTGGCAGCCTTGAAAACCGTGCCCGTTTTGTGACGGAGTGGATTCAGGCAGTCAAGAAGGAAGTCGGCGAGGACTTTAATGTTCAGATCCTGATTGACTGCATCGAAGAGAACGACAATATCACCAATAACCCGACCCTCATGACGCTGGACTCTGCGGTAACCGATCCTCACACGAAGGTTACTATGGTGGAAGAGGGAATCGAATTCGCCAAGCTCTTTGAGGCTGCAGGAGCAGATTCCATGCATTTGCGCCTCGGGCCGCTCGGCCACCATGTTGCGCAGTTCGGCGCAGACCTGTACTTTATCCTCAACGGCATTGAAGGCGCGACCGGCTTTGGCACACAGTATGATTTCAAGCGCCATTGGCAGGGTAAGCTGATTGGAGATACGAGCGGAGCTGGCATGACGCTGGATATCGCTGCTATGTATAAGCAGGCAGTGAAGATTCCCTGCGGCGTCGTCACTTACATGGATCCCGCTCATGCACCGGACTTCTTTGAACAGGCTCTGGAAGACGGCAAGTGCGATTTCTTCATGATGACGCGTCCTCTCACCGTCGACACAGAGTATGTCAACAAGCTGCGAGAAGGCAGAATTGATGAGATTGCACCATGTACGCGTTGCCTGCACTGCCATATCGGCAGCAATGAGATGAACGCGATGCAGGGATACTGCCGTGTCAATGCCCTCACACAGCGTGTTATGCGGGAAGGCGGTCCGGCAACCTATGAGGTTCCCAAAGCGGAAAAAGTGAAAAAGGTTATGGTTGTCGGCGGTGGCCCGGCGGGCATGGAGGCAGCCCGTATTGCAGCTCAGCGCGGGCATGACGTCACGCTTTATGAGCGTAAGTTCATGCTGGGCGGACTGCTGGACTTTGCAGATATCGTGAAAGGTCCGCATGAGAATCTGGCTGATCTCAAGAAGTATCTGATTCGCCAGCTTGAAGTGAACGGTGTCAATGTTGTGACCAGCAAAACCGTCGATAAAGAGCTGATCGAAGAGGAAGCTCCGGATGCTGTGATCCTGGCAGTTGGCGGACAGCGCGCTCCGCTTGAAGTGGCCGGAGATGGCAGTGTGCCCGTGATCGACATGGAGAGCTTCATGTTTACTCAGATGGGTGAAAATGTAATTGTTTACGGCTCTAATGCACAGGCGTTTGATGCGGCTCTGTGGTTGACTGTGCATAAAAAGCATGTCACCATGGTTACGCCAAACCCGGTGGAAGAGCTTGACATGCAGCAGTCACAGCATGCAAAGCGCATGATGACAACGGCTCTCTATTCTCTCGGCTTCCACTCCTGGCCGAAGGCGTCCATCAAGGAAGTGAAAAACGGTCAGGCAGTTATCACCACAGAATCCGGCGTTGATACGGTGATCCCGTGTGATGCCATTGTAAACGGTGCGGATATGCTGCCGGATATCAGCCTCCTGGATGTTATTTCTGTGAAAGAAACTTATGCTGTCGGTGACTGCAAAGCACCGTTCAACATTGCCATGGCGATCCGTGCCGGCAATGATGCAGGCCGTGCTGTGTAAAGAAAAATAGAAAACTAAGAGAAATAAAATGCGGGGGCGGTTTTACACCGTCCCCGTTCCTGTTTTGCAGTTTACAGTTCACTTACGATAGCCGAGCCGAGGATCATGATGGCACCGATTATCCCGGCGATACCCGGTATTTCGTGCAGGAATACTGCAGAAAACAGCATCGCGGCTACAGGATCGATATAGCTGAAGATTGCAATAGTCTGGGCTTTCAGGCCGTCTGTGCTTCCAAAATACAAAGCATATGAAATGCCGGTATGAACAAGCCCGACGATCAGTAAAAGCACCACGGTAAGGGTATTCCATTCGCCTCCGCCGAATCCGTTTGTGAGAAGCAGATAGGGGACCATCACAATTCCTGCGGACAGCAGCTGGACAATCGTCTTTTCAAAAGCGTCGATTCCGACAAGCTTTTTGTTGATGATAACCACAATAGCGTACAGCAGCGCCGCACTGAGTGCAAGCAGGACACCTCGCATATTTTGATTACCGGCAGAGTGCCCGTCCAGAATGCCGGATACCAGAATCATACCGATAATGGCGATGACTGCACAAATGATTTTTCTGGTTGTCAGTTTCTCCCGGAAGAGAATGGGAGAAACGATCAGCACTATGATCGGCGCCATATAGTAACACAGAGTTGTAGTGGCGATGGTTGTATAAGTATAAGCTTCAAAAAGCATGATCCAGTTTACGCCGATGACCGCTCCGGAGATGACCAGCCACAAGAACTGTTGTGATGAGAGATGAAACCGAACTTTGCCGTTTTTCAGTTTTACAAAAGCAATCAGGAACAAACCGCCGATCAATCCCCGGGCAAACGCCAGAAATTCCGATGACAGCGGGATAAAGCGCCTGAACACACCGATTGAACCGAAAATCAGCATGGAGGATACATACATCAGCATGGATTTGCGATCGTTTGTTCTGGCAGACATATAAGGATACCTCTTTTCGAATTGCTCTGCATAATTTAAAAATGTGGGTGGATTTGTTTGCTTTGCCAATCATATGACAGATTATATCATGTTGAGTCTGTATGGTAAAGGATCCTTTCTGGGTGAACATCTATTCCAGTATCGGAACAATTCCTCTGGGATTTCCGCAGCCGTATGTTGCAAAGATAAAATCAAGGAAACGCCGGACAGCGGCATGCGGCTTCGGACGGTAAAAAATCCCATATGGAAGAAAGAATTCTTTTTCAAAAGGAATAGTGGTTGCGTTGATCAGAATATCTTTCCAGCAGAGGGGAACAAGCAGGACATCTTTCCTGAAACCGGATTCCCAAAGCAGGTTAATTTCAGGCCCATTATGATGAATTACTCTAATATCAGCACTTTTCAGAAGGGCCAGAATATTCGCGATTGCTTCACAGCTCCCGTCATTCAGAGTCAATACGGTCTGGCCTTCTAGGTCGTTGAGAGTAAGGATTTTTCTGTTGGATAGAGGGTGGCTTTTCGCTACAGCAAAGCCAAAAGGGACTTTGCAGATCTCAAAAAACTCCCAGCTTCGTGACCATTCAATATTGCTGTTCACACTCTCAATCATATCGGTACGGTCAGGGATACGATGAGATGCATCAATATTGACCATCTGGATTTCACAGTTTTTGTCTTCTTCCGAAAACAGAACCCAAAGATCGTAGAGAAGCCGGCATTTTTCCATAAGTGATGTACCGATACAGATGGTTCGATCAGCTGATCCGACGAGCTGGATTTCCCGCTGGATTTCTCTGTTGATCTGATCGAGTTGCTTCCCTTTCTGCAGAAGATATTCTCCTTCTGCAGTCAGGGTAACGCCTTTTCTGGTTCGATGAAAGAGTACAACACCAAGTTCTGATTCCAGCGTCTGAATCTGCTGCAGGACAGCGCTTGGAGTAATATATAAGGCTACGGCTGCCTTTGTGAAGCTGCCTGTCTCACAAACAGAAAGGAATGTTTTCAGCTGCTGACGGATCATTGGGTTCTCCTCTCAATAATATTTAGAAAAACTAAATACTATTATAAGATATCAGAACTTCAAATACAACAGTTATCTGTATATAATAAAATTATGCTATTTAATTATTTTGAAGGAGGAACAATCATGGCAAAACTGATTTCCCGCAGAGATTTTCTGAAAGGGTCCGCTGCAGGTGCGTTCAGCCTGGCAGCAGCCGGTGTTTTCGGAGGATTTGCTCCGAAAGCAGCAGCTGAGGAAGCAAAGTATGTTCCCGGTACTTATTCCGCTCAGGCAATGGGTTTGGAGAGTATGGTCACTGTCACTATGACGTTTGACGAAACCAGCATCACGGATGTTGCAGTTGATGTCTCCGGTGAAACGCCTTCTATCGGCGGTATTGTCGGAAAAGATATGGAAGCTGCAATTCTTGCTGCACAGTCGGGCGATGTCGATGCAATCTCCGGTGCAACCATTACGTGCAACGCCGTCCGTACCGCAGCCAATGACTGTATTGCCCAGGCTCAGGGAGCAGTTGCTGCAGTGGAAGAAGAAAAAGCAGAACCGGCTGCAGCTTCTGAGGAGGACTGGCTCGGTCAGGCCCCGGAAATCTCTGATGCAGATGTTGAGGAAGAGATCAGCGCGGACGTTCTTGTCATAGGATGCGGTGTTGCAGGTGTGGCAGCAGTGCGCTCTGCGGCAGAAAAAGGCGCAACGGTTATTGCTGTCGACAAGGCAAGCGGGCCGCAGTGCCGTTCAGGCGAATATGCTGTTATCAACGGCCAGGTCCAGCACCGCTGGGGCCGTGATACCTGGACGAAGAAGCAGATTGATGAAATGATCGATTTCCATATGGAGGAATCCAGCTACAAGTGCAAGCGCACCATTATTTCCAAGTGGGCCAATAACATCGGCGATGTATTTGACTGGTGGGTTGCCCCGAATGAGGATCTCTACTATGCACCTGAGACGCGCTCTCCCATCCCTGATGAGAATGCAAACAACTTTATGATCCCGATCTTCCTTCCGTTGCCCGAGAATTACGACTGGACAAAAGAAGCTTTCCCGTGCTATCCGACTTCAATTGAATTCCTTCCCAACCAGTCCGTGAACCTGAATAAGAATATGGAAGCTGCAGTTGCCACAGGGAACGTTGAGGAGCGATACGGCCACTTTGCAGAGAAGCTCATTATGGAAGATGGCCGTTGCATCGGTGCCTATCTCCGCAATGCCAAAACCGGAAAGTACGTCAAGGCTATGGCGGAAAAGGGTGTTATTCTTGCAACGGGTGACTATTCTCAGAATGAGGCAATGGTCAAACATTTCTGCCCGGACGTGATTGAAAAAGGCATCATGCGCCTCTTCACCAATGTGGATGTGGAGGGTAAGATGACAAATATGGGCGACGGTATTAAGCTCGGTATGTGGGCAGGCGCAAAAGTCCAGATGGATCATGCACCTATGATTCACCACATGGGCGGCGGTGCGGATCTTGCAGGCGTCGGCGTTATGGGTATTGCTGGTTTCCTGAACCTTGACATGAACGGCAAGCGATTCATGAATGAAGATCTTCCCGGACAGCAGATTGAAAACCAGATTGAGCTTCTGAAGGATCAGAAGAGCTGGCAGATTTTCGACAGTGACTGGAAGTATCAGCTGCCATATATGCCGGCAGTACACGGCGGTGCCTGCTATGTAGAGGATTACGCCAGTGAGGAAGAGGGCCCGGCCAACAACAGAACGTACCGAAACTACAAGAGCCAGTATCAGTTGGATGCTGCTGTGGCAGACGGTCGTGCTATCATGGCGGATACGCTTGCAGAACTGGTTGAGAAGATGTACCCGGATGATGAAGCAGCCCAGAAAACGGCGTTGGCTTCCATCCGCCGCTATAATGACCTTGCCAGAAAACATTCCGATGATGACTTTGGCAAAGTTCCGAGCCGTATGTTCCCTGTGGAGAGACCGCCATACTATGCAGACCAGTTTGAATGCGCACTTCTGCTGGTAATTTGCGGTGGTCTGGAATCGGATGAAGACTGCCACACCTTCGATGCAAACCGCAATGTGATTCCCGGACTGTATGTGGCGGGCAATGTGCAGGGCAGCCGCTTTGCTCATGAATATCCCATTACTCTGAAGGGCGTTTCTCACTCCATGGCAATGTTCTATGGTTACGTTGCAGGCCAGAATGCAGTTGAAGGAATCTGATCCTGTTAACGAGGAATCGGAACCGTAAAAAACGGCTGTTTTATCCGTTTCCTCTGTTAGCAAAGCATCGGGAGTGGCTGATCCACTCCCGTATGTTATTCACGGAGAATTCATAAATATTCTATATTATCGTAAAAAAAGCATGATATTCTTCCTGGCGGTCTTTCAGAAGGAAGGAGAAAGAATTTATATGAAAAAAACAATCAGTATTCTGTTGGTTTTATGCCTGGTGCTTGCCGGATTCCGGACGTTTGGATTTACAGAAAATCCGCCTCAGATGCCGCCTGACGGAATCGGCAATCCCCCTGAAGGGATGCCGCCTGAGGGAATAGGGCAACCACCTGCCGGGATGGGACAGCCACCCGAGGGAATGGCGCCTCCGGACGGAAAGAGCGGCGGACCGGGAGGAATGCCCGGCGGCCACAGCAGCTTTTCCGGTGAGTATAATGCTCTCGTAACGATTTCCGAGGATACTGAACTGACAGATTCTGTGTATTCTGAGGGCACCGACGAAGTCGGGATTCTTGTTACAGACGGAGATGTCACCATTTCTGGTGTTACGGTTTTCCGCAATTCTGATAATTCCACCGGCGGAGATAACGCCAGCTTTTACGGTGTGGGATCTGCGATTCTCGCAACCGGCGGTAATGTTACCGTAAACAATGCCACGATTGAGACGGATGCTGCCGGCGGAGCCGGAGTCTTCAGTTACGGAGAAGGCGTTGTTACTGTGAGTGACAGCACTATTACCACACACCAGGGAACTTCGGGGGGTATCCATGTTGCAGGCGGAGGAACTCTTTACGCGGAAAATCTGACCGTTACAACAGACGGAGCTTCTTCAGCGGCTATCCGCTCCGACAGAGGCAGCGGAACAATGGTGGTAAACGGTGGAAGCTATACCTCAAATGGTTCGGGGTCTCCTGCGGTTTATGTCACGGCAGACATTACAATCTCTGACGCCGAACTTACGGCAACCGGATCTGAGGCACTTTGCCTGGAAGGGCTGAATTCCGTACGCTTGGTTAACTGCACCCTGACGGGTGATATGCCGGATCTGGAGCAGAATGACAATACCTGGACGGTTATTCTATATCAGAGTATGAGCGGGGATTCGGAAATCGGGCAGGGAACTTTCGAGATGGAAGGCGGAAAGCTCGTGAGCCTCAACGGAGGGTTGTTTTATACCACCAACACCGAGAGTGCCTTTACCCTTCGGAATGTTGAAATTGTGAGCAGTGAAGACTGCGAGTACTTTCTCCGCTGCACCGGCAATGCAAATCAGCGTGGCTGGGGGAAAACCGGCAGCAACGGAGCAGACTGCACCTTTACTGCGATCAGCCAGCAGTTGAACGGCAATATCCTCTGGGACAGCATTTCCAACCTGAATCTTTCCCTCACCGAAGGGAGCGTCCTGACAGGCGCTGTGCTGGATGATGAATCCTGTGCCGGAGAAGGCGGAAGCGGATCCTGCCGCCTTACAATTGATGAGGGTTCATCCTGGATTGTCACGGGAGACAGCACAGTGACTGACCTAACCTGCGTCGGTAAAGTATCAGATGCAGACGGAAATACGGTTTCGATCGTTCGCGGTGACGGAACAGTTCTCGTTCAGGGTAACAGCTCCTTCATTGTTACAGTACAAAATTTTATAGTAACATAATATAAATAACATATAATAGTAAACATAAAGAATATAGCTGATGGATGTTTCCATCAGCTATATTCTTTACCGTTGACGGTGATAATTGAACCGTTTGCGAAAAAGGTAAAGAAAAAAGGAATAGTATAGTTTATTATTATCCATGAAATTCAGGCGTTATAAACACTGTAGGATCGCTAAAACAGTGTTTCGTTATTTAAATATTTTTTGCTCCTTGTTGCAAAAGATAGAACACTGAATAAAGAGCGCTGGCGGATGCACTTCGTTTGAATTTCAGCAGAATAAATAATATATAGGGAATCTTATTAATAGGTCATTTTACCCAATATTCAAATGTGAATAAAAAAATATTTTTACAAATTATGGTTATTATGCTATAATATTCTGTGTTATGGCATTATAATTTATAATATGAATATTACGCGAAATAGCGATAAGCTAAAAGCGGTAATATAAAATATTTATAAAGGGAGGAAAAAATGAAGGAAGCAAAAATTGGTTTAAGGCGAGGCTTTACTGTGTTGCTGGCATCTTTACTGGTGCTATCGCTGTTTCTGACTAACATTGCACAGGCAAATGCAAGTAAAGTCAACTCGTTTTTAGGGACATCAAGCTATCGAGTGGAGAAGAGCGGAGAAAGCGGAGATGGGATCTATTTTACTCAGAATTTAAGAATTTAAAAGAAGTGATAGATGCGAAACAAGCACTGGCTATTGAAATATCTCAGGAAGGTTCAGTGCTTTTTAAAAATGACGGAACACTTCCTCTAAATGCAGAAACAGAAAAAATAACGATTTGGGGACTTAACAGTCTTGCGCCTACTTATGGAGGACTAATAGGCTCGACTGTATCAGTAAATAATGATGCAGGACAGGAAACAGTGTCGTTAATTGACGCTATGAAAGATCGCGGTTTTCAAATCAATACCAAAATGATCGACCTCTATCAGAGTAAAGAAGCAGTGGACTATTATCGAAAAGCGGCCTTTTTTGGACAAGAAGTTCCTGGGCACAGTTTAATTCCTGTTTTCTGGCCGATGTTTGAGAGTGCAACGGATTATATTATCGGTGAATTACCACCGGATCTTTATTCTGAGGATGTTTTAGACTCTGCAAAGGATACAACTGCAATCATTTTCCTTTCTCGAGACAGTTCAGAAGCTTCCGACTATGCAGTTTCTACTATGAAAGATCCGAATGGAGATACATTTGATCACCCGCTTGGATTGTCTGATTACGAGCGTTCGATGATTGAATTGGCAAAAGAGAATTCTAATGGAAAAGTTATTGTTGTCATTAATGCGGACGTTACAATGGAAATTGATGACCTTAAGCATGACGATGATATCTCAGCCATTGTTTGGGCAGGGCTTCCCGGTGCATATGGTTTTTATGGCGTAGCTGACGTTTTGGCAGGAAATGTTAATCCTTCTGGACATATTGCCGATACTTATGCGGCAGATTCCACATCTGCACCCTCTATGCAGAATTTCGGGCTTTATTTTTATACAAATGAAGACCTTGATCCTGGAAATGATAAAGCAAATTGGTATATAGTGGAATCCGAAGGTATTTATGTTGGGTACAAGTATTATGAAACCCGTTATGAGGATGTAATTCTTGGCAGAGGATTGGCAAATTCTGATGCAGGTACATTTGCCTCAAAGAATGGTTGGGACTATGCTGCAGAAGTTACTTATCCTTTCGGTTTTGGAATGTCTTACACAACTTTTGAACAAGAACTCGTTAGTATTGACTTCAATTTCGGTGGAGAAAGTAAAGCAATTGTGAAGATTACAAACACTGGAGATTTTGCTGGTAAAGATGTTGCACAATTGTATGTTCAAGCTCCGTACACAGAAGGTGGTATTGAAAAAGCTGCAGTTCAGTTGATAGGTTTTGGTAAGACATCTATCCTGCAACCTGGAGCGTCAGAAGAACTGACGATTCCATTTGACGCACGATATGTTGCAAGCTATGATGAATCTGTGGTTAAAGCAGATGGAACAATTGGAGCATGGGTGCTGGACAATGGCGATTATTATTTTGCTCTTGGAAATGGTGCTCATGAGGCAATTAATAATATCTTAGCTGTAAAGATTGGCGATGCAGATAAACTGATAAAAGACAATGATTATGAAGTGATCAATGAGGCATGCGTGAAAGTGGTTCCTGTAGAGGAGCGTGACATTGAAACCTACTCTGTGGGTGTGGAAAATCAACTGCAGGATGCTGATATCAACAAATTGATACCTGAATCAGTAGAATACTTCACCCGTTCTGACTGGAGCAAGGGATGGAGTGGAGTATACGGAATTACCGCAACTGAAGAGATGCTCGTTGGTCTAAAGAATCAGAACTATTCTCTTAGTGATAATGGGAATGGCGAAATTTGGGGAGCCAGCAATGGAACTCAGTTGATTGATATGCTACTTACTAATGATGATGGTAGCGTTTCTGGTGTTGTAGGGTTAGACGATACACTATGGGATACGCTTCTAGAAAATGTTACTTTGGAAGAGGCTGTCAATTTCATGGAAAAAGCAGGAGATAATTTCGATCCAATAAAATCGATTGGTCTTGGTGCTGTTACTGCATATGATGGGCCAATTGGATTTGTATCGGATCAACTGGCAAATTACTCCGTGAACTGGACGGCTGGAGAAGCTGATGAGCCTACTTATGTAGCAGAAACCGATGAGTATGCAACTTGGCAGATGCCTGTGATGCCCACGGAACCTGTTGTTGCAGCAACCTTTAATACTGAGTTGGTTGAACGAGAGGGTGAACTTTTTGGGGAGGATTCCTTGTGGGCAAACGCCTCTTCCATCTTTGGTCCTGGACTCAATAACCATCGTGCCACATATTGCTCCCGTAACCATGAGTATTATTCTGAAGATTCTATGCTTACCAACCTCATGGGGGTGGCTGTAAGCAAAGGAGGAAAAATCAAAGGCTTGATGATGGAGCCGAAGCATTTCGCATTTAATCATCAGGAAGCAAACCGCTCGGGTGTTTCCACATTCTTTACGGAACAGGCTGCAAGAGAAATAGAACTACGTGGTTTTGAGGGGACTCTTTCAGGTAATTATGCGCAGGGTGTTATGACAGCGTTCAATCGTGTAGGGACTGTCTATGCTGGCGCACATCGTGGACTCCTGACCAATATTCTCCGAGATGAATGGGGTTATACTGGTTATGTTGTTACCGATATGATTAACGGTCCAGAATATATGAATTGGCGCGATGTTACATTTGCTGGTGGCGGTGGATGTTTGACTTCTACTGCTTTCGAGTCTTCCGTTATAGGTTCACCGCTTTCAAGCGACAATATGAAGCTAATTCAGAAGGACACTGAGTTCCAGCATGAACTTAAAAAAATGCTTAAATATGACCTCTTTACATTTGTTCAGAGCAATGCCATGAATGGTATTACGAAGGATACACATATTGTTCGAGCTTATCCGTGGTGGGAGATTACTTTGATTGGCATCAATATTGGCCTTGGAGTTCTGACTGCGTTATCACTTTGCCTATATGCCGTTCCTCAACTCAAAAAGAAAAAAAACTAAGGAGATAAAACATGAAGAAAAAAATATCATTCGGATTTGTTTTGGTTGCTATCTCCACTGTTCTGTCTATAACTGGAGTGGTATTATATCGCGATGCCCTAATAAAGTCCAACATTACTAACACGCTTTTGATCATCTGTGCTATAGTTGGGTGTTGTGCGATGTTGACTGCCGTTATAACAGGAAAAGAGATTTCCAATATTTTTGCTGGCGCACATGTTATTCTCTTTATGGCTGCTATTTGCGCCTCTATCTCACCAATGGTTAATGAGATAGGGCTGGTTTATGCAGGTTTGAATCCAAAGAGTAATTTAACAGGATATAAGAACTTTGTGACTACTAGTTGCATTGGGTGGCTGGTTGGGCTTATTAGTTCGTTCAGCGGATTGACAAAAAAAGGTTGAAACCTCGTTCGTATGGAGCCAAGGCAAACAGCCTTGTAATAAAAGGATGCTCTTTTGGGCATCCTTTTCCAAATCAGCAAACAGTCTTCTAAAAGTATAAACAATCTAGGACTTTATATCTCATTCATGTGCCCCTTTTCTGCAACTACAAATCATACAAAAGCGGGAGTATAAAATCATGAAAGTGAGACAATTTGTGCGAATATCGATTCTCGTAATCGCGATCTTTGCAATTCTGGCTAACAATAGCTTTTTGCAGATTCTTGCGTGTAATATGGCGGCGCCGAAGCTCCCTCTGGACGAGTCGTTCAGTTGGAGAAACGGTAAGTATGAGCGCATCTTTTATGGGGATTCTGACGCGCAGTTTATCGACCTCTATGTGCCGAAGGAAACACTGTTTCCGCGCCTTTTTGTGCTGGTGCATGGCGGCGGCTTTATCTCGAATGATGCACAGTCTCGTCAGGCACAGTTTATGTATCGGTATTTCCGGGATCACGGCTATGCCTGTGCAAGCATCAATTACCGTCTGGCAGGAGAGGCACCGTTCCCTGCCGCATGCGAGGATGTGCATGAAGCGGTTGTCTTCCTTGCACGGCATGCAGGCGAATACGGTTATGATGCTTCGCATATCGCCATATGGGGTGAGTCAGCGGGAGGCTATCTTGCTACAAGAGAGGCGCTGACGGAAACGGAAGCTCCAATCACAGATCTGGTGAGCTATTATGGCGCTTATGATCTTACTGCTGCGGGAATGCAGTTCCAACGGCAGAGAATTTCTCACTTTATCCGGAAGATCGGAAACTTCTGGGCTATCGGAAATCTCGGAGGATATGATTCCTGTGAGGAATACTGGGTAAGAAAAGACTATGCCGATTGGACGGAAGAGGACCGTCAGGCAGTCAGCGTTCAGTATATTGCAGAAAGCAGACCGGCAAACCGGAATCTCCGTGCCCTCCTGGTTCACGGCACATCAGACATCACAGTGCCATATCAGCAGTCCGTAAATATGGCGGAGGCCTTGAAGGCGGTTTACGGGGAAGAGGCTGTCAGTCTCGTGCTGGTAGGCTCCAGAATTCACGCGGATGACAGGCTGTATACCGACGAGGTACTCGGAGCGATCGACAGTTATCTGCGCGGCGGGCAGATGTGACCGATGGGACAAACGGATGAAGAACAACGATAAAACCAATGTGATGCGCCTTCTGGATGGGAAGAAGATTCCTTATACTGCCCATACTTATGAGCAGGATCCCACCAAGACCGGCGAGGAGATCGCGGCGCTGCTGGGGGAAGACGCGGATAAGGTTTTCAAAACGCTGGTGACGCAGGGGAAATCCGGCCAGTATTATGTGTTTGTCATTCCTGTAAAGGAAGAGCTGGATCTGAAAAAAGCGGCAAAGGTGTCGGGTGAAAAAGCTATCAGCATGATCAAACAGAAAGAGCTCCTTCCCCTGACGGGATATGTCCACGGCGGATGTTCTCCGATCGGGATGAAAAAGCAGTTTCCGACGTTTTTGCATGAGACAGCCATCCTGTATGATACAGTGTGTGTCAGTGCCGGAAAGGTCGGCTATCAGATCGAACTGAAGCCGGATGACCTCGTCAGTGCATCCGGTTGCCGGTTGGAGGATGTTGTATAGTCTCAATTGAATAACAACAACAAAACCCTAAGTCGAAAACAGACTTAGGGTTTTGTTGTTGTCTATAATGTAGTTGGATTTTACAAGTAACGGATCACATCTCTTTGATGTGGTGTTTTTCGGCGTAACCGGTAAGAATAAGCGTGAGAGCGCCGTCCCCGGTTACATTGCACGCTGTGCCGAAGCTGTCCTGAAGAGCAAAAATGGCGAGCATCAGAGCCGTGCCGGAGTCATCAAAGCCGAGCACACTGATGATGAGGCCCAGAGATGCCATAACCGTCCCACCCGGAACACCGGGAGCACCGATGGCGAAAACCCCAAGAAGCAGGCAGAAGACAATCATGGTGCCCGGAGTCGGAATCTGGCCGTAGAGCATTTTCGAAATGGTCATACAGAAGAAAACTTCTGTCAGCACGGAACCGCATAGATGGATGTTTGCAAACAGGGGAATTCCGAAGTCAACCATGTCACGGCGCAGCACTTTGCTTTTGCGGGCCCCGTTCAGTGCAACCGAAAGTGTGGCAGCACTCGACATCGTGCCGACTGCAGTCAGATAGGCAGGCCCGTAATGCCGAAGGACCTCTACAGGATTCTTCCCGGAGTACGCACCGGCAATCAGATAAAGCACTGCAAGCCAGACATAGTGGCCGACCATAACGATCAGCACTACCTGAATGAAAGCCGGAAGCTGATGTGTAATCATACCCTGGTAGCTGAGATTGCAGAAAGTAGCGCAGATATAGAACGGAAGAACAGGAATAATTACCGATTCAACAATCTTCAGCACGATGTGCTGGAACTCTTCCAAAAGGTTGCAGGTAAGTGTGCTCCTTGTCCAAACTGCTGAAAGACCGATCAGCAGGGAAAAGGCAAGTGCGCTCATAACCGGCATAATCTGAGGAATGTTCAGTTGAAAGATAACTGCAGGCAGATCTTTAAGACCTTCAATATCAGTGGCTATCGATAAGTGGGGGATCAGGCTGTATCCTGCCAGAGTACTTAAAAACGCAGCACAGATAGAACTCAGATAGGCAATGACAACGGCCAGACCGAGCATTTTAGAGGCATTGCTTCCCATACGGGTGATAGACGGAGCTATGAATCCGATAATAATGAGCGGTACGCAGAAGGTGATTAGCTGCCCGAGTATATACTGGATGGATACGACGACCTTCATTGCACTCTCACCAAAGAGCTGTCCGAGGCCAGTGCCGATCACAAGCGCTACAATCAGACGGAAGGGGAGACTGGTGAATAATTTTTTCATACCTGTAATCCTCTCTCAGCGGGCAAAAATACGGCACCTGCTTTGTTTTTTGGCTGCAGGTGCTTTGAACCCGGTTGTTATAACGTATTATAGTGTGTCATCTGTTTATTGTCAATGTGGTTCTGCACATTGTCACTTTAACTATTTTAATAGCTAAAGTGCGGCTGAGGTTTGTTGACATTGGCGAATTGTTTTTTCTAACAGGAGTGATATAATGCACACAGATTCTTGAAAGGAGAACTCTCACGATGAAAAAAACACTTTCCATTCTTCTTGCCATTGTTATGGTATTTGCTCTTTGTGCCACCGCTTCTGCGGAAGGCAGCTATACTGTTGGTATCTGCCAGCTTGTTCAGCATGCCGCTCTTGATGCAGCAACCCAGGGCTTTATCGATGCTCTGACGGAAGAACTCGGCGATGCAGTGACCTTTGACAATCAGAACGCTTCGGGTGATATTTCCACCTGTGCCACCATCTGCAACAATTTTGCAGCTTCCGGTGTTGATCTGATTCTTGCCAATGCCACACCTGCTCTTCAGGCTGCAGCAGCTGCAACCGATACCATCCCTGTTCTTGGCACATCCATCACGGAGTACGGTGTAGCGCTGGATCTGGAAGACTTCAACGGTGTTGTGGGCGGCAATGTTTCGGGCACTTCCGACCTGGCTCCGCTCGATCAGCAGGCTGCTATGGTAGTTGAGCTCTTCCCGGAGGCAAAGTCCTGCGGCATTCTCTATTGCTCCTCTGAGGCAAACTCTGTCTATCAGGCAAAAGTTGTAAAAGAAGAACTTGAGGCAAAAGGTCTCACCGTTGTGGTTTCCACCTTTGCTGATTCCAACGATGTTGCAGCTGTCACGCAGGCAATCTGCGATGAAGTTGATGTTCTGTACATCCCGACCGACAATACTGCTGCATCCTGCGCAGAAGCCATCAGCAACGTAGCGGAGCCTGCAGGCATCCCCATCATTGCCGGTGAGGAAAACCTCTGCATCGGCTGCGGTGTTGCAACACTTTCCATCAACTACTATGACCTCGGCGTAACAACCGGCAAGATGGCTGCGAAGATCCTCAAGGGTGAAGCGGACATTTCTGAGATGGCCATTGAGTACTTCCCTGATCCTGTGAAGAAATACAATCCGGAATTTGCCGATGCGTTCAACATCACTTTCCCGGATGACTATGTAGCAATTGAGGGATAATAGCTTCACCAATCCATGAGTTTTCTGAATCTGCTTTCCAGGATGCCCTCGGCTTGTGCCCAGGGCATCCTCTGGGGTCTTATGGCCCTTGGTGTCTATATCACATTTCGTGTTC
The DNA here is from genome assembly GCA_045117135.1 of Candidatus Limivicinus sp. GTDB lineage: Bacteria > Bacillota > Clostridia > Oscillospirales > Oscillospiraceae > Limivicinus. The sequence goes on from JBGUNA010000086.1 coordinate 115,470, forward strand.
TGGATATTGCTGACCTGAGCGTTGACGGTACATTTGCTACCGGCGGTGCTGTTACGGTTATGCTGATCATCGCCGGCTATCCTGCATGGCTGGCTTTGATTGTTGCAATCCTTGCGGGCATTGCTGCAGGGCTCTGCACCGGCCTTTTGCATACTAGGCTCGGAATCCCGGCGATTCTCTCCGGAATTCTGACGCAGTTTGCGCTCTATTCCGTCAATCTCCATATCATGGGGATGAAAGCAAACCAGACAGCCAGCTTGAAGAAGTACGGCATGTTCTTTGAGAACGGAAAAGGCTTTCTGGTTTCTTCCCGCTATATCCCGGCAGCGATCGGAGTTGGGCTCGTGCTTGCCGTTGCCGTGATACTGACCCTGTATCTGTTCTTCGGCACAGAGCTGGGCAGTTCTATTCGTGCTACCGGTTCCAATCATGCCATGGCAAGTGCGCAGGGCATCAACATTCGGAATATGAAGGTCCTCGGCCTTTCCATTTCGAACGGTATCGTTGCGCTCTCCGGCGGGCTGATGACACAGTTCCAGGGTACGGCGGACGTCAACATTGGCCGCGGTGCAATTGTGATCGGCCTTGCTTCCATCATCATCGGTGAAGTATTCTGTGATCTGTTCTTCCGCAAAGGGGCAAACTTTGCCATTCGTATGTCCTTCGTCGTATTTGGCGGAATTCTTTACTATGCCGCAATGACCGTCATTCTCTGGCTGAAGATGGATCCGAACGACCTTAAGCTTTTCACGGCAGTTATTGTTGCTATCTTCCTCGCAGTGCCTTATCTGAAAGATCAGGCCAAAACGTCGTTCAGCCATGCCGGTAAGCAGGCTGCTGCGGCAGATGGAAAGGGGGAGAAGTGATTGCTGAAAGTTAATAACATTTCAAAAACTTTCAATCCCGGAACCATTAACGAAAAGAAAGCACTCGACAACCTGAGCCTCCATCTGAAAGAGGGCGATTTTGTTACCGTCATCGGGAGCAACGGTGCGGGGAAGAGCTCAGTCCTGAATGCTATTGCGGGTGTCTGGCCGGTAGATAACGGCTCTATTGTGCTTGCCGGTGAGGACATTACCGGCCTTCCGGAATATCTCCGTGCCAAACTCATCGGTCGTGTCTTCCAGGATCCCATGATGGGCACTGCCCCTGATATGTGGATTGAAGAAAACCTTGCCATTGCTATGCGTCGCGGAGAAAAGCGGCGGTTGAAGTGGATGGTCTCCAAACAGGATAGAGAACTGTACCGCGAAAAGCTCAAAGAGCTGGGCTTAGGCCTTGAGGACAGGCTGCAGGTAAAGGTCGGTCTGCTCTCCGGTGGCCAGCGCCAGGCATTGACACTTCTGATGGCAACTCTTAAAAGCCCTAAACTGCTCCTGCTCGATGAGCATACCGCTGCGCTTGATCCTGCAACTGCTGCAAAAGTGCTGGAACTGTCTGACAGCCTCATTGAAAAGAATAAACTCACTACCCTGATGATTACTCATAACATGACGGATGCAATCCGACACGGCAATCGCCTGATCATGATGAATGCCGGGCATATCATTCTGGACATCGAAGGGGAAGAGAAAAAGCACCTGACAAAAAAAGACCTCTTGGACAAGTTCGCAGAACTTGCAGGGAAGAGCGAAGTATCCGACGCAGTGATGCTTTCCTGAATTACAGGATCACAACCAAAAATAAGCAATAAGAAAACCGATCGGGAAAAACAACCGATCGGTTTTCTTCAAATTCAGTTCGACTAAAAATTATGCGGCAGGTTCTTCTGCAACGTCTTCCACAACTTCCTCAACAGCGGCGGTAAGGGGTGTTGTGGTTAAAATGGCACCGTTATCGGCAATCTCGATGTTGAAGTTCTTGGCGCAGGTTTTGCAGAGGCGGGTCTTTCCTTTTTCAATTGCGGTTGCCACATCGCCTTCGAACAACTCCGAACTGCGGTTGAGATGCTGACATTCCGTATCCAGATGGTAAACGGAACCGAACTGCGTCCAGTAAACAGAAGTATCACCCAGTGTAGATTCAGCCTGGGCTTTGCCCTCTTCCGAAACAGGGTTCCAATCGTAACTAATGCCGATGCCGAGTACCAGAGCTACAGCAGCCACAATAGCGGCAACCTTCTTCATCTTGGGGTCGGCATTCTTATCGATAAAGAGCACATAGATCAGGAACGGGATGAAAGCAAAGCAGCAGACAATGACACCCATATTGTTCCAGAGCCAGAACTTTACTTTGTTCTGTTCGGATACCGGATCCATATGGTTGGCCTGCTTCCAGAATTGAGCACCGACAACAACAAGGATAAAATCAATTACGAGGAAAGCGATCAGCTGAGCCATCTGGGAAATGAACTTGAGGTCAATTTTTCCGATAAACACGAGAACAGCAAGTACTTCACAGGCAATGGCAAGCACCCAGAAAACTACAGCCAGAATACGCTTTGTTTTTGCACTGCTCTTGTCAGCAGCAGTGACAGGGGTGGCAGCTTTTGCGGCAGTTTTGGTGGAAGGCTTTTCAGCAGGAGTAGTAGCCTTTGCGGAATCTACCTTGGTAATGGTTTTTTTGACTGTCTTTTTGGGAACGGCTTCATTTTCAGTCACTTTTTTCTCAGCCATAGTGAGCCTCCTATATCAAGTTTGATGTTATTATACTCCTTTTTTATCAGATTTCAACATTTTCAACTTCTTTCTGTCAATCTTTTCTTGACGGGAGAAGAGAAAAAGTGCATAATGGGACCAACCTGAACACTTAGGTTGTTTTCAAATATCAAATATAGAAACGGAGAATTATTATGGATCTTACCAGCCTTATGTCAGCTCTTCTGAGCGACCAGAATATTACTTCTGTGGCTCACAAAGCCGGTGTTTCCGAGGAAGAGGCAGCATCGGTTCTCGCAACGGCTCTTCCTGTTATGCTCAATGGCGCAAACGGCCAGGCTTCTGATGCCAATACAACGGAGAGCTTCTTCCATGCAGTAAACGATCATGCAAAGAAGGATCCGGAAAGTGTTGATCTGAAAGAGGGCGGAAAAATCGTCGGCCACCTTCTGGGTACGGATGAGGAAGCGGCAGAAAATGCTATTGCAAAGAGAGCAGGCATGAGCTCAGCCAATGTCGGCCTGATTCTTGCAGCAGCAGCTCCGCTGATCCTGAATATGCTTGGCAACTCCACCAGCAGTTCTAACAGCTCTGCCGGAACAGCTTCTCTTCTCAACGCACTGCTCGGCGGCGGTATGAACAGCAATGCCAGCAGTTCTCTGATGACGTCCGCACTCACGAGTGTTCTCGGCAATGCACTTGGCGGGAATTCTTCTTCAAACAGCCTGCTCGGAAGCCTGCTCACAGGTGCTCTCGGCAGCGGGACAAGCAACAACAGCTACAACAATTCCTCTGCCGGTCTTCTGGGTTCGCTGCTCGGCGGCGGCATGCCAAGCCAGCAGCAGAGTTCCGGCAGTCTGCTCGGCTCCCTGCTTGGAGGCTCTTCCAACCAGCAGCAGTCCGGTATGAACCTTGGCACGATCGGCGGTCTGCTCAGCAGCTTACTGAAGTAATTTTCAGCCTTAACAAGGGCGTTTTCAATAAGGTCTCTGTTTTTCAGCAGAGGCCTTATACTATATAATCGGTTTCAAAAACGGAAATCTGTACATAAGAAGCGGAAAATGATACGAGCGGGATAGTAAACATGGAAGAACAGAAAAAGCCAAAACGCGGGGGACAGTCGAAGAAGCAGACACAGGAAAAGCCTGATTTTCGAAAGATCAGGAATACCGTTGTTTTAGTGGCTTTTATTCTGCTCGCTGTTTATTACTGTTATCTTCGCATTCAGGAACAGCAGGAAAATCAGATACCTGCACAAAGCATTACGTACCAGCTCGCCGGAGAAAACGGCGAAGTGCGGTATGACGCCAACGGGAATCTGATCGACACGTCGAATTTCCTCGTTTCCGTAAAGAGTTCTGGCGAAGTTCTTCCAAAAGGGTTTTCTTTTGCGGATCTTCCCTCTTTCCGGGGGCAGGCTGTCGTCAAGGTGAATAATAATGTTCCATTTTTTACGGCTGAGGAAATTTCACTTGCAAAGCAGGGAAGCTTTGAGTATTACGGTGAGCTGGATTCCCGTGGGCGGTGCACTGTAGCTTTCGATTGTCTGGGAAAGGAGACCATGCCTGCCTTTGGGCAGAAGCGCGGCAGCATCAGTTCCATTCATCCTACCGGATGGAAGCAGGCTCGTTACGATTGTGTGGATTCCGAGACGGTTATGACACGAGCGCACCTCGTGGGCTATATGCTCTCTGCAGAAAATGCCAACCCCAATAATCTCATTACCGGCACACGCTACATGAACGCAGATGCGATGCTTCCTTATGAAGAGAGCACTGCAGATTATCTTGACCGGCATCCCAATAGCCATGTACTCTACCGGGTCACACCCTGTTTTCGCGGCAGCGATCTGATGGCGGAAGGGATCCTGATGGAAGCTATGTCAGTGGAGGATCTCGGGAAAAGCCATCAGTACTGCGTTTTTGTCTATAACGTTCAGCCGGGGCTCTCTTTCCGATATGTCAACGGAGCAAGCTTTTATACGGGTATTATCTTTGATACCGACGCGGAAACCGTTGTAACGGATGGACTCCAACTGAAAAGCTACGGGATGGAATTCTCTTCCAATACCATCCATGCAAAAAACTGCTCCGTATATATGGCGCTCCCATCGTCAGATAAAGGCTCCTTTTATGGGGATACAGCTATGAAATCACAGTGGCCTTCTATGGGTTACCGCTTCTGCTCCTGCATGAAATGATGCAGGAGCAACAATTCATTCGGAGGATGTTATGAAAGATTTTGAAACAAATCGACTGAAACGATCCGGTCTTTCCCCAACGGTTGCGCTCAATTCCAAGGGAATTGAAATGAAAGAAAAGGGAATCGATATCCTGTCCTTCGCTGCCGGGGAACCGGATTTTGATACCCCCGAGATCATCAAAGAGACTGCTGTACAGGCCATCCGGAACAATCAAACCCATTACACCAGTGCTGCCGGAATCGTCACGCTCCGCCGTGCCATTGCACGGAAACTCCGGGAGGAAAACGGTATTGATACCGACGAAAACGGGATCATTGTTACTCCGGGAGCAAAGCTGGCTCTTTTTCAGGCCTTGCTTGCCTTTCTCGAAGAGGGCGACGAGTGTCTCGTGCCCACACCGGCTTATCCGTCTTATCGCGCGATTATTCAGATGACGGGAGCCACCTATATCCCTGTTCCGTTGAAGATCGAAGATGGCTTCCACCTTACACGAGAGATGCTGGAAGAAAAGACTACCGACCGCACGAAGATGCTGATTATCTGCAATCCATGCAATCCGACGGGGCATGTTCTGACGCAGCAAGAGGTAGAAGACATTACAGCCTTTGCCGAAGCACACGAAATTCTTGTTATTTCCGATGAAATATATGAAAAGCTCATTTATGATGGCAGAGTACACCTCAGCCTCGGAGCCATCCCTTCAATAAAAGACAGGGTGATCACGCTCAACGGCTTTTCCAAAAGTGTTGCAATGACCGGCTGGCGGATCGGATATTCTGCGGCAAATCCTGTCCTGACAAAGGCCATGATGAAACTGCAGACCAACACCGTTAACTGCACAGCGGCTTTTGTGCAGGAAGCTTCGATCTCAGCTTTTAGCTGCACGGAGGAGACGGAGATGATGCGCCGTAGTTATCTGCAGCGGAGAGATCTGATTTGCGATGGGCTCAACTCCATCCCCGCCATTTTCTGCCCGCGGGCGGAAGGGGCGTTCTATGCTTTCTTCAAAATTGACTATCACGGGATGACGGCAGAACAGCTGGCGGATTACATCCTGGAAAAATCCGGGATCCTGGTTGTTCCGGGCACTGCATTCGGCGAAGGAGGGGAGAAGTGTATTCGGCTCTCTTTTGCTGCGGATGCTGTTTCGCTGGAAACTGCAATAGATCGGATGCGGAAGATCTTTGCTTGACAAAAAACAGAAACTTCGCTATACTTTAGCAAATTAAAACGCTGAATTACCCTCGGAGGAACAGGACCGTTATGCCGCAGGAACTTGAAGAAAAAGCCCAACATCTGATGGAGGAAACCGATTCCGACAGCCGTACACGTACTTATGTCGGCGTGATGGACGGGATCCTTACGGCGGTTCTTGTTTGCTTCGCGATATTTCAGGTCTGGGCAAACCTGACAGGGACACTCGGTGCGGTCAAACTCCGGGCTGCTCATGTGATGGTTCTGCTTCCTCTCGCATTTCTGCTGTATCCAACCTACAGAAAAGAGCGGAGAACGCGCAGTTGGATGCCCGCATGGGATGTGTTGCTCAGTGCTGCAGCCATATTCTGTTTTGCCTATATTCTGCGCCGGTATGACAGCCTTGCACGAACCGGCCGTCTGAACAGTATGGATGTCTGGGTTGGCATCGTGTGTCTCGTGCTGAGTTTTGAAGCAGCCCGCCGCACTAGCGGGAATCTTGCAGTGATTGCTCTTATTTTTCTATCCTATTTTGCAGTCTGGGGAAGATATGTACCGGGTGTGTTCGGCACGGCAGCTTTCCCGCTTAAACGCATCGTCAAATCCCTGGTCTGGGATACGATCGGGATTCTTGGTGCCGGGAGCGGGGTTTCGGCAACCTATATCTTCATTTTTGTACTGTTTGGGGCATTCCTGAAATACAGCGGTTTTTCCCAGTTTATCAACGATATTTCGCTTACGCTTGTTGGCCGAACTCCCGGCGGGCCGGCAAAGGTGTCGGTGATTGCCTCTGCCATGATGGGTATGATCAATGGTTCTGCTATAGCCAATGTGGCTACAACGGGGACTATTACCATTCCTCTGATGAAAAAAACCGGCTACCGAAAGGAATTTGCCGGAGCAGTGGAAGCAGTTGCCTCTACCGGAGGGCAGTTTACGCCGCCCATTATGGGTGCGGTAGGATTTGTCATGGCGGAATTTATGGCTGTCAGCTATACCAAAGTGATGCTGGCGGCGGCTATTCCCGCTGTTTTATATTACGTGAGCCTGCTCTGGTCAGTCCATCTGGAGGCAAAGAGGCTCGGCCTTTCCGGCCTGTCCCCGGAGAACATCCCCAAAGCGGCACAAGTGCTGAAAGCACGCGGGCATCTGCTTTTACCTCTGGTGGTGCTGCTGGCGCTGATGTTTTCCGGCTATACACCGTTATACGCTGCAATTGCAGCAATCTTTGTGACGGTTCCTGTGTCATGGCTTCGCAGAGAAACTCGTATGACCCCCGGAATTATTCTCCAGGCTGTGGTGGAAGGCAGCCGAAGCGCTGTCGGCGTGGGAGTCAGCTGTGTGATTATCGGGGTGATAATCGGGTCTGTGAATATGACAAGCCTCGGTGTGAACTTCGGGAACCTGATTCTGAAAGTCGTCGGAGAAGGCCAGCTCTTTCTGGGCGGCTTGATGGTGTTGGTCATGTCCATCATTCTCGGGATGGGAGTGCCGGGGGTTGCAGCTTATGTAATCGTATATGCGGTGGCGGTCCCGGTGCTGCGTGGCGTCGGTGCAACGGAAATGGCAGCCAATATGTTTTGCCTGATTTACGCGTGCCTGAGCAACATTACACCCCCTGTGGCGATGAGTTCCTATGTGGCAAGCGGCATTGCCGACAGTGATATGACAAAGACCAGCCTGATTGCCATCAAGCTCGGGATTGCAGGATTTATTGTACCGTTCTTTTTCCTGGACAATCCGGTACTCCTCTATGGAAGTACAGAGGGGGTTGCTCTCAGCACAACGGCGTACTCTTTTGCAACTGCATTGATTGGTGTGCTGGCGCTTGCCGGCGGTCTGGCAGGGCTGCCTTTGCAAAAATTCGGGAGAGGAATTACGGCTCTTCGCCTGGTTGGCCGAGGGCTGCTTGTGGCGGCCGGGATTCTGTTCATCAGCCCATCACTGCTGACGGACGGTGTTGCCCTTGCGCTTATTGCTTTGCATTTTGTCCTGGATAAGGCGGTTCTCTCCCATGCTAAACCGCTGGTTTCTGTATAAAGACGGATGATGCGCCTGACGGGCGTTGAGTCAATAGATCCAACATTATCGGAAAGAGAGGAATTCTTGCATGAAAAAAATGATAGCCCTGGTCCTTTGCACGGTTTTGCTGGCAGCAGCCTTTCCCGCTGCAGCAATGGCAGCCGAGATCAACTTTGTTACAGCCGGTACGGCAGGTACTTTCTATGCCATCAGTGTGGAAGTAGCAAAACTCTGGAATGACAACATTGAAGGTATGCATGCAGTTGCCACACCGTCCGGCGGTGGAGTAGACAACCTGAATCAGGCGAAAGACGGAGAGGCACAGATCGGAATTGCCAATGCGAATCTGGTCTACCAGTCTATGATGGGGACTGATGCTTTTGAAGGAGATGCCAATCCGGATATCCGTATTTTCGCCGGGCTTTACTACAACCCCAATCAGGTGGTTGTGACGAATGCCAGCGGAATCAACTCCTTTGCGGACTTTGCAGGAAAACACTTTTCGGTCGGCGCAGCCGGTTCCACCACTATTGATGAGGCAGCCCACCATCTTGCAACAGCAGGCCTCACCCTTGACGATATGAAGACCGAGTATATGGACGTCTCTTCCTCTGCCGACGCGATCCAGAATAAGCAGCTTGATGGTGCATGGATTATGGCAGGTGCTCCCAATGCCGGGGTCACGCAGATCCTCACCAGCAGCGATGCGAAGCTCCTTCCGATTCCGGCAGAAGTAGTGGATGCGCTGAAAGCCGATTATCCGTGGTATGCCTCCTATACAATTCCGGCCGGTACCTATGCCAACCAGGACGAGGATGTTCCCACCTCTGCGGTGAAGCTCACTCTTTTCCTGACCCCGGATGTGGATGAGGAAACCGCCTATCAGATGACAAAGGTATTCTGGGAGAACTGGGACAGCCTGACGGAGAACTTCGCAGCCCTCCGGGCAGCAGACCCGGCAAAAGCCTGTGAAGATCTTGCTGGCGTACCACTACATGACGGTGCAGCGCGTTACTATCGCGAAATCGGCCTGATCCAGTAAAAAAGATCATCAATTAAGACGAAACCCTCCGGAATTCCGGAGGGTTTCACCGTTAGATAACAGGATCTATACTAATAACTGATAAGACGCTTTAAAAAGATTTTCGAGGTAGAATTGCGTCATGCAAGGCAGAAGCCGCAGGGAATACTTTGTGTATTCTCAAGGCTGATAACGCAACATGACACAATTCTGACCGAAAAGATTTAAATGGTTTTATCAGTTATTAGTATTAATATACCGTTCTGATGGATTTTTTTTGCAGGCTGTAGGTTTTGCAGAATTCATCCAGATCCTCATCCGAGCGAATCAGCATCACCTCGTGCAGCTTCCCCGTGTCGAGACTGCGCATACAGGCCACCCGTTCACCGGTGCAGATGCTTGCACGGATCACAGGCTCATATTCTGATAGAGAAAAAGCGGGAGCATTATTCTTTTCCTTTTCCCGTCGGAACAGATGCAGCATATCCGATCACCTGCCTTGTTGAATTGTTTGTATTTTTCATTATACGGAAGAGAGGAGGAAAATGCAACCCTCCTCGGAAGGATTCCTGTCATCTTTCCGCTTTGTTCATTATTTCTTAATTGCTAAAAACGGGAGCATATGGTAAAATAGCATGATTTAATTTGAGTACTGCCCTGAGGGGGAATGAACAATGAAGTTTAAGAGAGTGGTTTTGAAGATCAGCGGAGAAGCTCTTGCGGGGGGAAAGCACACCGGATACGATTTTGATTTCGTGATATCTGTCGTTCAGGCAGTAAAAAAGTGCATGGCGGAAGGAGTACAGGTCGGTATTGTGATCGGGGGCGGCAACTTCTGGCGTGGTGTGAAAGATGGTGCAGGGCATGTTGAACGTGTCAGTGCTGACAGAATGGGTATGTTGGCCACCTGCATGAACTGCCTTGCTGTAGCAGATGTTTTTCGTCAGAACGGCGTTCCGGCTTCGGTCCAGACATCGGTGGATATTCAGGGGGTCGGCGAGCGATATGACACACTAAAGAGCATCCGCCTCCTGGAAGAGGGCAATGTTGTGCTCTTCGCCGGAGGAACCGGGCTCCCGTTCGTGTCAACAGATACGGCGGTTGTTCTCCGCGCTCTGGAGACGCATGCTGATGCAATTCTTCTGGCCAAGAATATTGATGCCGTTTACTCTGCAGACCCGAGAAAAGATCCCTTTGCAATCCGCTTCAGCGAAATCTCTTACGGTGAAGTTCTGGAGCGGCGGCTCCAGGTAATGGACAGCACGGCAACTTCCATGGCGATGGACAACAATATCCCCTCTGTGGTGTTCGCTTTGGCCGACCCGGAAAACATCTGCCGCGTTCTCAACGGAGAAAAGGTCGGCACTCTCGTTACGGTTTAAATGTAAATATAATTCAACTATACAGGAGGAACAGTCATGTCTGATTATCAGGAATTTGAGAAGAAAATGAAAAAAACCTGCGATGCGCTGGAAGCGCAGTTCGCAACCATTCGTGCAGGCCGTGCCAATGCTGCCGTGCTGGATCAGATCACGGTAGACTACTACGGTTCCCCGACACCCATCAACCAGGTAGCTTCAATCGCCACGCCGGATGCCCGTTCCCTGCTGATCCAGCCTTGGGACGGTTCTATCCTCAAAGGGATTGAGAAAGCAATCCTCACTTCCGACCTGGGCATTCATCCTCAGAACGACGGCAGAATGATTCGTCTCGTGTTCCCGCCGCTGACGGAGGAGCGCCGTCTTGATCTTGTCAAGCAGACGAGAAAATACGGAGAAGAGGCGAAGGTGGCCATCCGCAACATTCGCCGGGATGCAATTGAAAAATTCAAAAAACAGCAGAAAGCTTCCGAGATCACGGAAGATGACTATAAGAATGTTGAGAAGGACATTCAGAAGCTCACAGATGATTTCACCAAGGAAATCGATAAGATCATGAGCAACAAAGAGAAAGAGCTGAAAGAAATTTAATGGCAGCACTTGACCATACTACGGGGGAGGGGAATAATACCGTCCCCCGTCATATTGCAATCATCCTTGACGGAAACGGCCGATGGGCAAAAAAGCGCGGCCTGCCGCGAACAGCCGGGCATGCCGCCGGGGCGGAGACGTTCCGAAAGATTGCAACATACTGCAAGAATATCGGCGTGAATTATCTCACGGTATATGCGTTTTCCACGGAAAACTGGTCCCGACCCGAGGAAGAAGTCAAATCAATCATGAAGCTGCTTGACAGGTATCTTCGTGAAGCAATTGCAACTATGGAGCGTGACCACATCAGAATGAAGATTCTTGGTGACGTCTCCATCCTTTCTCCGGCTCTTCGCGCGGAGATCGAAGAGACTAACAAAATCTCCTCCCGATATGAGGGTTTTCAGGCGAATATCTGCCTGAATTACGGAGGGCGCGCTGAAATCCTGCAGGCTGCAAAGCGCTATGCCCGAGATCTGGCGGAAGGGAAAGCATCAGCGGATCTCACGGAGGAGGGCTTTTCTTCGTATCTCTATTCTGCCGGGATTCCCGATCCGGATCTCCTGATTCGACCGGGCGGAGAAAAGCGGATTTCCAATTTCCTGCTGTGGCAATGTGCCTACAGCGAGTTTTATTTTACCGATGTTCTCTGGCCGGATTTTACACCGGAGGAACTGGACAGGGCTATCGCAGAGTTCAGGAGGAGAGATCGTCGGTTTGGAGGCGTTAAAAATGGTTGATTCCATCTCCGTGCTTGGCTGCACGGGTTCCATCGGCAGGCAGACAATTGCCGTTGCAGAGCATACCGGAATTCCTGTAGTCGCCCTTTCGGCGAACCGAAAAATCGATCTGCTCGAAGAGCAGACGCGCCGTCTGCACCCTAAGCTGGTAGCCGTTTTCGACGAGGAGGCGGCAGCACAGTTTCGTACGGCAGTTGCGGACCTGGATGTCCGCGTGGTCTCCGGGATGGACGGGCTGATCGAAGCGGCGGTTCTCCCGGAAAGCCGTTGCGTTATCACAGCAGTTTCCGGCTCTGTCGGTCTGAAGCCGACACTTGCTGCCATCCGTGAGAAAAAGCGTATTGCTCTTGCCAATAAAGAGACGCTTGTCTGCGCAGGCAGCCTTGTCATGCGTACGGCAGCGGAGGAAGGCGCTGAGATCATCCCGGTTGATAGTGAGCATTCCGCCATTTTCCAGTGCCTGATGGGCAGAAAAAAGGGGGAACTGAAGAAAATTCTCCTCACGGGCTCCGGCGGTCCTTTTCGCGGGATGCCGCGGGAATCGCTGGAGAAGATCACCCCACAGCAGGCTGTGAAGCATCCGAACTGGAATATGGGCGCCAAAATCTCGGTGGACAGTGCCACCATGATGAACAAAGGCTTGGAATTTATCGAGGCTATGCACCTCTTTTCCGTCACACCGGATGAGATTCAGGTGGTTGTACATCCCCAGAGCGTGATTCATTCGATGGTGGAACTAGTGGACGGCACAGTGATCGCTCAACTCGGTGTGCCGGATATGGGCTTGCCCATCCAGCTTGCCCTGACCTACCCTGAGCGCAGGGAATCCATGTTTGAGCATCTGGATTTCACAAAACTGCAGGGGCTCACTTTTGAAGCGCCCGATCTGGAAAAGACACCTTGCCTCGCTCTCGCAATAGCCTGCGCCCGCACCGGTGGGACAGCTCCCTGTGTGATGAGTGCGGCAAATGAAGTTGCTGTGCATATGTTCCTGCGCGGCGAGATCGGCTATAACAGAATTTATGACGCTGCGGCAGCTGCCGTGGCTGCGATCCCTGCCGTCGAAACCGATGATCTCGATGAAATTATCGCTTTCGATCAGAAAGCAAGAAATTTCGTAAAGGCGTATTTTGCATGATTGTATATATCATTATTGCGGTTTTGTTCTTTGGTATTCTCGTGGGTATCCATGAGTTCGGCCATTTTGCGGTGGCAAAGCTGTGCGGCATCCGCGTGGAAGAATTTGCTATCGGGATGGGGCCTGCCATCTTCCAGAAGCAAAAGGGGGAAACGCTGTATTCCCTTCGCTGCGTTCCTTTCGGTGGATACTGTGCCATGACCGGGGAAGACGGCGAGTCTGAGGATCCGCGCGCATTTGTCAACCAGAAAGTATGGAAGCGCCTTCTTGTGCTGGTTGCCGGGGCGTTCATGAACTTCCTCCTGGGGTTCGTGATAGTGTTTGTCCTGTATTCCGGTGCATCCGGTTATGCAGTTCCGGCGATTGCCTCTTTTATGGACGGCTGCCCTTATGAATCAGAAGACGCTTTCCTTCCCGGAGACTGGATCCTCAGTATCGACGGGCACCGCATTTACTCCACGGGAGATGTTTCGCAGTTTCTCCGGGAGAATACTCCTCAGGATTTTGTACTCGTCCGTGACGGGGAAAAAGTGACTCTGCGGGACTTCTCTATGCAGAAGCTTGCTTATGAAGGCAGTGAGGAGAAGTATTTCGGCTTCCGCCTCGGCTATGACTACAGAGAAGCGACTTTTGCCAACCATGTGCGGGCAAGCTGGGACCAGACAATGGAGTTTGTACGCCTTGTCTGGATGAGCCTTAAGCAGCTTGTGAGCGGCCAGGCCAAGGTAACGGATCTTTCCGGCCCGGTGGGCATTGTGGACATGATGGCGGAAACCGCAGAGAATTCAGAAACGGCCGCGGATGCTGTATTTAATATCGCTTACCTCGGCGCCTTCATTGCGGTAAACCTTGCGGTGATGAACATGCTGCCGATTCCCGCACTGGACGGGGGGCGGGTCTTCTTCCTGCTTGTTGCGTGGGTCATTGAATCGCTGACGCACAAAAAGCTGGATCCGAAATACGAGGGTTATATCCACGGTGCAGGTATGGTTTTGCTGCTTGCCCTGATGGGGTTTGTCCTTCTGAATGATATCGTGAGAATTGTTAGAGGTGGATAAGGTGGAGAAAAGGGAACAGACCCGGGAGATCAGTGTCCGCGGCCTGAAAATCGGAGGTCAGGCTCCGGTGACGGTACAAAGCATGTGCAACACCAAAACCTGGGATGTGGAAGCGACCCTGAAACAGATCAGAGTCTTTCAGGCAGCCGGATGTGACATTGTGCGTCTTGCCATACCGGACGTCCGTTCGGCGGAGGCGCTTTCGGCCATCCGCGATAGGACGGATATGCCGCTTGTAGCTGACATACATTTTGACTATAAGCTTGCCCTGATGGCAGCCGAGCGGGGGATTGACAAAATCCGCATCAACCCGGGCAACATCGGAGGAGAAGAGCATGTCAAAGCTGTGGCGGAAGCCTGCCGGTCAAAAAATATCCCCATTCGCATCGGGGTGAATGCCGGAAGCCTCGAAAAGAAGCTCCTTGAAAAGTATGGGCATCCCTGCCCGGAAGCTATGGTGGAGAGTGCCCGCAGCCATGCGCGGATGCTGGAGAAGTACGGTTTCGGAGATATCTGCCTGTCACTTAAAACCTCATCCGTTCCGCTCACGGTTGCCAGCTACCGTCTTGCTGCGGAGACGTTTGACTATCCGCTTCATCTCGGCGTCACCGAAACCGGAACCGAGTATAACGGCACCATCCAGTCAGCTGTAGGAATCGGCACACTGCTGTGTGAAGGGATCGGCAATACCATCCGCGTATCGCTGACGGCGGACCCGGTAAAGGAAGTCACAGCCGGCATTGCCATCCTGAAGGCTGCAGGACTGCGAAAGGGCGGTGTGAAATTCGTTTCCTGCCCGACGTGCGGCCGTACGGAAATTGACCTGATCAGCCTTGCCACCGAAGTGGAAAAGCGTGTTGCCGGAGTCGATCGGGATATCACCGTTGCCGTCATGGGCTGCGTGGTCAATGGGCCGGGCGAAGCCCGAGAGGCGGATTACGGCATTGCCGGAGGTGTGGACAGAGGTCTGATATTTAAAAAAGGCGAAGTGATCGGCACCTACCCGTACGACCGTCTCCTTGATGTTCTTATGGATATGATTATAAACGACAACGAAACATAAAGATGCAGATGAATTTTGCGGTATGAAGGCAGCAAAGTTCAGCTTCTGCGGCGGAGGATTCTTTTTGGCCAATACACCTTTTCTGACAATGTTCCCTTTCCTTGACGACAAGACGACAATGGCGGGAGGACTTCATAATGCATATCTGCTGGATGCGCAGGTAGATGAAAACGCACGCATGCTTAACATGCGTGTGCATTTTGCTGCGGCGCCTTCCCTGTCGGATGTCGGAATTCTGGAAGGCCGGATTCGGTCGGAATTCGCCCTGGCAGGGTGTTCGATCCAGGCGGATTACCCGATGCCGGATTCGGTGCCGGACGATGATTCCGTCGCTCCTGCTGCACCCTCTTCCGTACCAGCGAGTCCGGCTGCTCCGAAGGTTGCCGCATCGGCAGGGAAGATCTTGATGGGACGTCCCCTGAAGCTGAAACCGGTTCCTATGAGCTCGCTGACTTTGGAATCCGGAAAGGTTGCAGTGGAGGGCGATGTGATTGCTGTTGCATCAAGAACGCTTGCAAAGCGTGGCAGTGCTGTACTGTCGTTCGACATTACTGACCGTACCAACTCCATACGTGTCACCCGGTTTCTGCGTGATTCTGACGATCAGAGTATCATCGAGGCTGTCAACACCGGCGATCACCTCACGGTTTACGGGGATGTGACCTATTCCAAATATGATGACGATATGGTGCTTGATCCGAAGTGTATTGTCAGAGGAAAGAAAACAGTTCGCAGGGATGATGCTGAAGTCAAGCGTGTTGAACTCCATCTGCATACAAGGTTCTCCAACCTCGATGCCCTGACGGATCCTGCCGCTGTGGTAGAGCGGGCTGCCTATTGGGGCATGCCGGCTATTGCTGTAACAGATCATGGTGTTGCACAGGCGTTTCCGGATATGTGGAAAGCCGGGAAGAAACATAAGGTAAAGATTATTTATGGCATCGAGGCATATTATGTTAACGATATGGATGGCTCTAGTGCAGTTTCAGGGAGGAGCCAGCTCCCGCTGGATACCGAATTCGTCGCCTTTGATACCGAAACGACCGGCATCAATGCCCAGTCGGAACGGTTGACTGAAATCGGAGCCTGCATTTTCGCAGGTGGGGAAGTGAAAAAGGTTTTTAACACCTTTGTTAACCCCGGGATGCATATACCGGAAAAAATTACTGAATTGACCGGTATTCGCGATTCCGACGTTGCCGATGCTCCGTCGGAGGAGCAGGCGCTGCGTGACTTCATTGCCTTTGCTGGGAATCGACCGGTTATAGCGCATAATGCTTCTTTTGACATGAGTTTTCTCGGGGCGGTTGCTTCCAGGCATGGTATGCGTTACACGCCGGTTGTTTTGGATACCCTGGCTATGTCCCGTTCTCTTCTGCCGGAATTGAAAAATCATAAGTTGGATGTTGTGTCAAAGCATCTTGATCTTCCCAAGTTCAACCACCATCGTGCGAGTGATGATGCTATGGTGGTGCAGCGTATCATGGGCAAATTTATCCCGATGCTCCGTGCACGGGGTGCAAAAACCATCGATGATATTGAAGGAATCTGCCGCTCCCTGCAGCGAACGGAGTCTGGCAGAAGCCACCACATGATTCTTCTGGTACAAAACAAGCGCGGTCTTAAAAACCTCTATGAGTTGATTTCACAGTCTTATCTCAAATTTTATCATCGTACGCCGATTGTCCCCAAAAGCATGCTGATGCGCTGCCGCGAGGGACTGATTGTCGGTTCTGCCTGTGAAGCTGGAGAGCTCTACGAAGCTGTTGAACGCGGGGAAAGCGATGAAAATCTGGAAAAAATAGCTGCAGATTATGATTACTTTGAGATCCAGCCGCTTTGCAACAATGCATTTCTGGTGGACAACGGCAGAGCGAAAGACGAAGATGAACTGAAAGCTTGGAACCGAAGAATCTATGATCTCGGAAAGCGCCTCGGCAAGCCTGTGGTTGCAGCATCTGATGTGCACTTTTTGGATGCGGAAGATGAACAGTACCGCCATATTTTGCTTGCCTCTAAACAGTTTTCGGATGCGGATCGTTCGAGCCCGCTTTTCTTCCGCACGACCGATGAGATGATGGAGGAATTTCGTTATCTTGGAGAAGAAATTGCCAGAGAAATTGTGATTGATACACCGCGTGCAATAGCTGATCAATGTGAAGAGATCGAACTTCTCCCAAAAGACCTCTTTCCTCCCAAAATCGAGCACTCCGCCGAACAGCTTCGGGATCTTGTCTATGAGAAGATGCATCGGATTTATGGGGAGAATCCCCCTGATATCGTGAAAGACCGGGTTGATACAGAGCTGACTACCATTCTTGACCACCATTATGATGTGATCTATATGTCAGCACAGAAGTTGGTAGAGAATTCGCTGGAGCACGGTTATCTGGTTGGCAGCCGTGGCAGTGTGGGCTCTTCCATTGTCGCTTTCATGTCGGGGATTACGGAGGTGAATTCACTCCCGCCCCATTATGTCTGCCCGAAATGCTGCCACAGCGAGTTCGTCACGGATCATTCCTTTGGCTGTGGAGCAGATATGCCCGAGAAAAACTGTCCAGAATGCGGAACACCGATGAATCGTGACGGGTTTGACATTCCGTTTGAGACATTTCTCGGCTTCCCCGGCAATGAAAAAACCCCGGATATAGATCTGAATTTCTCCGGGGAATATCAGGCGCAGGCTCATAAATATACCGAAGTGCTCTTCGGGTCAGACCATGTTTTCCGTGCCGGAACCATTGGGACACTTGCGGAGAAAACAGCCTACGGTTATGTGAAAAAATATCTGGATGAGCGCGGCATCAAAGCCACAAAGGCAGAAGAAAACAGGTTGGCGCTCGGCCTGGTCGGCGTCAAGCGCACAACAGGGCAGCATCCTGGCGGGCTGGTGGTAGTACCGCAGGATATGGATGTGACGGACTTCTGCCCCGTGCAGCACCCTGCGGACGATCCTCACTCCGATATTATCACGACACATTTTGAATACCACTGCATGGAAGCTAATCTCCTCAAGCTGGATGAACTTGGCCATGATGACCCCACAATGATCCGAATGATGGAGGACATGACAGGAGTCGATGCGAAAAAGATTTCTCTCTCCGATCCGGAGACGATGTCGATCTTCACCTCGCCTGCTGCGCTCGGCCTTCCGGATGACGATCCTATTATCGGGAAAACCGGCTCTATCGGTGTTCCCGAATTCGGCACTCCTTTTACTCGCCAGATGCTGGTGGACACGCAGCCACACCAGTTTGATACACTGGTCAGGCTTTCCGGCTTTTCACACGGCACGGATGTATGGGCGGGCAATATTCGGGATCTCGTCACGGGAGGTATAGCCTCGGTAAACGAGACTATCGGCTGCCGTGATGATATTATGAGTTACCTAATAAGCAAAGGCATGGAATCGTCCCTCGCGTTCAAAACCATGGAAGCTGTCCGCAAAGGAAAAGTCAAAAAGAGCGGAAAGTTCCCTGATGATGCTGAAGAGTTGATGCGTTCCATGCAAGTGCCTGAATGGTGGATAGAATCTGCGCGGAAAATTGCATACCTTTTCCCCAAAGCGCATGCTGTTGCCTATGTGATGATGGCATTTCGTATTGCATGGTTTAAAGTGCATGAGCCACTTGCTTTCTATAGTGCCTATTTCTATCGGCGCAGCCAGAAAGGCGGATTTGACGCCGAGATGATGACAGGCGGTACCGACAGTGTGAGGAAGAAAATCAATGAATTCCACCGCAAATCCGATCTCACGGCAAATGAGGAAGATCTCCTCGTCACGTTGGAAGCGGTGTATGAATTCAACCTGCGCGGGTTGGAGTTTTCTCCGATCGACTTTTATTATTCCGATGCTACGAGGTTTCTGATCACGGACGACGGAAAGCTTCTTCCTCCGTTTGTTTCCATTTCCGGCCTGGGTGAATCTGCAGCTCTTGATCTGGTCCGCTGCAGAGAATCCGGAAAGGATTTTGTTTCCGTCGAAGAGGTCGCGGCTGCCTGCCCCAAAGTGAGCCAAACGCATATAGAGATTTTGAAGAAGCTCGGCGCGCTGGGCTCCCTTCCTGAGACCAGCCAGATCACCCTGTTTGACTTTTGAGGCAAGCCTGCATACAGCAAAAAAAGTGAGGTTCCTTCTATGAAAAAATACAGCCAAAAATTCATGGTGGTAGGTTCGGCCAATCTCTTTTTCTGGCTGACGGCGTTGTTTTTCTCTCCGCTGGAAGTCTTTTTTCGCAACCTGGAAGAGTTTACTTTTCCCGTTAACCATGTCTGGTGGGTCATGTTGGCATTTGCAGTTGCCATTGCCTTAGTGGTTTCTTCTTTGGAAGCAGTACTTCCCGGAAAAGCAGTGATCTGGATTGCAGCGATTATGATTCTGGGAGGAATCTGCTTTTATGTGCAGATGCTCTTTTTAAACGGGCAGATGATGGAGATGATGGGAGAAAATGTTCCTTTTACCCGGGAAACAGTTTTGAGGAATCTTGCTGTTTGGGCAGTGATTGCAGTCTGCTTTCTGCTGTTATGTATCCTGCTGAGACGGCGTGCGGGAGAATCTAAGCTTCAGGAGGTGCTTCTCCTTGCTTCGGTGGCATTGATTATTATCCAGGTAAGTGGTCTTGTCTCCACAAGGTTGTCCCTCACGGAAGAAGATCTGAATAAGGATTTATATCTCTCCACACAGGGAGAATTTGAGCTTTCTCCCGGCAGAAATGTTCTCTATTTTATTCTTGACACATGTGACCGCGAATATGTTGAATCAGCGCTGGAGGCAGATCCGGATCTGTTCAGGGACTTTACCGGATTTACAAATTACCGGAACAGCACTTCCAAATACAGCCGGACTTATCCTGCTCTGCCGTACCTCCTGACAGGAGAGAAATGCTATTTTGACCTTCCGGAGCGGGAATATATCCATCAGGCTTTTGAGAAGGGATCTTTTGTCCCGGAAATGAATCATGCCGGAGTGGATATCCGCCTTTATACTTCTTTGAATTATCTTGACAGAGACGCATATCCAATGGTAGATAATGTTACAACCTACGATAGTGGTGCATTTTCCATACTGTCGGTCAAAAACCTTATCAAGGCCATGATACGTCTGGGTGGTTACAGGGAGATGCCATATCTGCTGAAGCCAATTTTCTACTACACACCGGATCCGATAAATCGCAACGTGATGAAAACCCTGCCTGACCATTATTTTACAATGACCAACAATGATTTTGAATTCTACGAAAGGCTTCTCACGGAGGAGGTCACGGTAAATGAAGGGTTCCAATCAACCTTTCGGCTTTATCATCTGTTCGGGCCGCATCCAGGCTGCTATATGAACGAGAAAGCGGAATATGATCCCAATGCCTCACAGACGGATGCTGCCCGCGGTGATTTTCTGATTCTCAGTGCCTATATCCGCTTTCTGAAAGAGAGCGGAATCTATGACAACACTGCAATTATCGTTACGGCGGATCACGGTAATCAGAATGAAGCAGAGGATCTCGTCCTCCACAGTCCGCCCTGCTGTGTGATGCTTTTTAAGCCTATCGGCGCAGACAGTTCCAGACCGATGGAAGCCTCAGAAGCGCCAGTCTGTCACGATGATTTGTTTGCTACGGTCTTGGAGCAGCTTGAACTTGACAGTAGCGCATATCCTCCTGCTTTGTATACACATGAAGAGGGAGAAGAGCGCGAGAGGATTTACTACTATACAGCACAGCGATCCTGGGGGGATGGCGAAGTTGCCTTACGTGAATACAGCATCCGGGGTGACGCAGCAGATCTTTCTAACTGGACCCTTACCGGCAATGACTGGGACATTGTTTATTCCGCCAATGCTGTCTCGAAGGAGCGTCTTCCCAAAAGCTGACGGCTCCCTTTCCCTGACTTCCGGAGAGAAGCAGCCTTGACAGAAGGGAAGGAGATGTGTAAAATGAGTTCAATTTTGAAAAGAAAAGCGGGGACTGAGAAAATGTTCGGTTTTATTCTTTATTTTGTGTGCTTTGCGGTGGTTTGCACTGTCAGCGCTTCGGCAGAATACATTGATCCTTCTGCTGTGACCTATACTGCACAGGCAATTGCAGCTGTAGTTGTTGCAATCGGAGCTTTGGCAACGGTTTTTCGTCATAAAATTGTGGCTTTCTTTAAAAAGGAAAAGGGACAAAGGACAAAACGGGAAATCCACCTGAAGAATGAAGAACAGGAGTCTTCTCAGGAAAATAATTCCTGACCTTGCTATGAAAAAGCTTGGAAAAAGAACTTTTTGGTTTGTTCTTTCAGTTCTGCTGGTGCTTGTCCTGATTGCAGGTTCTGTGGCAGTAGGATACAAATGGCTTCACCATGAAAAACGCCAGAATAGCGATATTGAGGCTCTGCAGAATCTCTCCAGCGCATGGATGACAAAAGAAGCAGCCCCCCAACCGGAAGTTTCATCACTTCAGGAAGCCCTGCTGAAGGAACTTGACGGGATCATTGCTTCGGGAGGAGAGCTGAATGCATACCAGAAGCTCGCCTGTGGAGAAGATATCCGGTTGCTTGTCGTAGGAGACTCAATCGGTGCCATGCCGTGGACGAATGACGTTGCAAAATGGATTGAAGATAACTACCAGGTTGGTTGCACTATCAAAAATATCTCTCTCGGAAGTAATACAAGCTATAGCGGGTTTGTCAGTGAAAAGCTTTTGGATGATGGTCTTGCCTACGATCTTGTCATTGTTTGTTATGGGCAGAATGATGTGCCCCAGGGGTTTGCAGCGGATTATGAAGCGCTGATCCGTGAAGTTCTCGTTAAAAATGAGCTTCCATCTGTGATCGCTGTGCTGGAGAGCTCTCAACGGGAGTATACCGAAAAGATGCAGGATATTATGCACATAGCCGAGCATTACCGTCTGCAGCTTGCCGATACGATCAAGGCGTTTGAAAACAGCGGCTATTCCTATGAAGCCCTGTCGGCTGACGGAGTCCATCCGAATGGAATTGGTCAGGATGTATATGCCGCTACGGTTGAAGAAGTTATCCGCTGTAGCACAGCAGAGGAGTTTGAGCGGAAAACTTCATTGATTCTCAATGCCTTGCAAAAGGGTGTTGCTTTTGACAGTCATGCCTATTGTCCTGTCAGAGAACTGCCGAATCCGCTCGATGAAAAAGGAATTGCTCCTTACGATAGTTTCCGGTATATTCCGTCTGAGAACTTCCGGCGGATCAGTGATACCGAGTGGGAGATCCGTTTTGAAAGTACACAGAAAGGGATTCTTGGAATTAACCGTAGCCGTTGCCCGGGAGAAAATCTTTTTGAAATATTCTGCAACGATGAGCTTTACTATTCGGAAGAAGACTATCTGAGTATTGGGTTTAACCTGATGAAAATCAGCAGGATATCTGAAAAGCCGGAAACATTTCAGGGAAATCTCCGGATTCGCTTCTTGCAAAAAGAGCATGCGGACAGCTTTTTCGGTATCATATTTACGGATTATTGGGAAGAAGACTGATTTATGGAATATCTGGGAAGATTTTTCAGCATTCTGCTGAACTGGTGCAATGGCCTTACCGGGAATTTCTGGTGGGCCATTGTCGCCTTTACGCTGCTCACAAAGATTCTCCTTCTGCCTGTCTCCGTGCTGGTGCAGAAAAATTCCATTAAAATGGTGAAGATGTACCCGGAGATGAATCGTATCAAGGCAAAATACTTCGGCAACAAAGATAAGATTTCAGAAGAACAGTATCTTCTGTATAAACGGGAAAACTATCACCCGATGCTGGACCTGATTCCGACGATTCTTCAGCTTGTAATCCTGATGGGCGTTGTAAAGGCGATCCCCGCTTCGGAAGAACGTTCACCGCTTTATATGCCGATTTTGGCTGCACTGTCTGCGCTGGTGATGTGCCTTGCGCAGAATCGGTCGAATGTGCTGCAGTCGGAACAGAGCAAAGCAAACCAGTGGGGGACGCTTGTTTTCTCCGTCGCGCTCTCTCTTTATCTGGGTTTGTTTGTATCAAAGGGAGTTGCTTTCTACTGGATCTGCAGCAACCTGATGGCAACAGCTCAAATGTATCTGCTCAATGCCTGCATCAGCCCTAAAAAGTATATTGATTATGATGCGCTTGCACAGAGCAGAAAAGAATTGGAGAAGGTCGAAAAAATGTCTGCCGTTACGAAGCATAAGCGGCCGAAAGAACTCGTGCGTCGTGAAAAGGCAGACTATAAGCGGTTTCTTGCATTTCCGAACAAACAGATTGTCTTTTATTCTGAGAAGAATGGGTTTTATAAGTATTTTCGCGATGTGATTGAAGCGATCCAACGCCGTACGGACATTATCATTCACTACATTTCGTCAGATCCGGAAGATGAGATTTTTTCGCTGGAAAGCGACAGCTTCCATACCTACTACATCGAAGAAAAACTGATGGTTTTGATGATGCGTATGGATGCCGACATCGTCGTCATGACAACTCCCGATCTTCAGAAGTATTATATCAAACGCTCCATGGTCCGAGATGATGTGGAATACGTCTATATCGATCACGGTATGAACAGTGTTAATCTTATGCTTCGGAAAGGAGCCCTAGATGCATTTGACACTGTCTTTTGCTCAAATGACAGCGTTCTCCAGGAAATCCGGGCGCAGGAAAAAGTATACGGACTTAAACCGAAAACCCTGGTGAAATACGGGTATGCGATGATAGACCGGATGATTCGCACCTATTCTGACCAACCGCCGGTTAAAAATGAACCGCCTGTAATCCTGATTGCGCCTTCCTGGCAGGAAGATAATATCATGGATATCTGTATCGATGGAATTCTCCGAAATCTGCTCCCGCTGCAGCTCCAGGTCATTGTGCGGCCACACCCGCAGTATGTCCGGCATTATCCGGAAAAACTGGATGCTCTCCGCAAGAATTATAGAGATTTTACGAATTTCTGTCTGCAGGAAGACTTCTCTTCTAATCAGACGGTTTTTAATGCTGACATCCTTGTTACCGACTGGTCTGGTATCGCTTATGAATACGCATTTACAACGCTGAAACCATGTCTCTTTATCAATACACCGATGAAAGTAATGAATCCGGATTACCGGGATATCGGGCTTGAACCCTTTGACCTCGTTATCCGGAATCAGATCGGCATCGCATTACAGCCGAAAGAGACAGATCAGATTGCAGATGCGATCGAAAGGTTGCTTCATGAGCCGGTATTCTCAAAAGAAAGCATCGCAAATCTTCGGGACAAATCACTTTACAATGTTGGTTGTGCTGCTTCTGTCGGTGCAGATTACCTGATCAGGAGATTAATTGAGATTTCCAGGCGTTAGGTATTCTTTGATCAGATAGTCAGAATATCTTTTTGCCATCACTCTCCAGTTGTAAAGAGACTCACCCATCACAGCTCCGCAGGACTCTCTGTAAAGTGCCCACACATACCAATAGTACGAAATAACAGCAGTATAGGCGAGATAATGAAATATCAGCCTGCTGTTGTTTTTTTCTTCTCCTAGGTATTCCCGGATGAAGCATTCGGCTTCGTGAATTCCCCACATTGAATCCATAATGTAGGTCCCAATGTCACAACCGGGATCGGCATTTCCAGCATATTCCCAGTCAATCAGGATGGTTTCTCCGCTTTCCGTCAGCATCCAGTTGGGGGCGTAAGTGTCACAGTGGCAAAACTGCAGGGTAACACCGTCTCCCTGGCAGGCAGATAGGCATTTGCCGACATTTGACTTTAACTTGCTGAATTCCTGGTCAGCAATACTCCCATTATTTTTGAGAATAATGGCCTCAATTCTTTCGGCTTCTTCCCATGGGAGGAAACTCCAGTCTACACTAAGTTTTTTCTGATGAAGTTTTTGTAAAACTGACAGAATCCGTTTGGAATCTTCAAAACTGTCATAATCGGGAGTACGAATACCTTCCACGAAAACAGAAATTTTCCATCCGGATTCAGCGTCCATACAAAGATAGGTTGGATCAACCCCAATGGAATGCGCAAGCTCCAGTGCTTTTTTTTCATGGCTGCGAGATATGATTTCTTCTGTCCCTTCTCCCGGATGACGATATACATATTTTTTACCATGGACTTCAAAAACAAACGAGGTATTGGTTAACCCTTCTTTTATGGCTTTGAAATTCAGAATTTCGCTTTCACGACACTCCAGTACCTCGGTGATGTTGCGCATAATCTTACTCTGTGTATGGTTAATGAAGTTTTCATCAAATGCCCGCAACTCATCCAAAGAGTCAAACTCGAAAATACTTCCAGTCGGATATTCTTTGATTTCCATAGGAGGCAGTTCCTTCACATGCTCGGCAAGAACCTGTTCCCAGAGAACCTGGTCATAGTTCCCTACAGTGTGGTCTGCTTCCAGTAATCCAAGCATTGAGCAGCTGAAAGCTCTGTTCCAGTAGGCATGGCCGAGCATGATGAAACCGTCTTCCCCATATGTCCTGACTTTGGCAATATTCCCTTTTGAATCGGGAATCATATACCATTCGTTTGTCTTCTCAGAAACATGAACGGCAGCATAGTAGGACTGATAGACGTAGGATTCAAAAGGGTTTTTTTCAAAGTAATCATCAGAGGAGCAGATGTAACTGTTGCCGATATACTTCCGTGCAAGAAAGAGTGTATGGGTATTGTTTTTGATATTGTATTCCGGATTGATGATTATTTTCAGACCGTCAAATTTACTTTCAAGATAGAAAAAAGCTTCTTTCTTATATCCCAGAACAAGGACAATCTCGCGAATTCCGGCTTTCTGGAGCTGTTTAATTTGTCGCTCAATCAAAACTTCATTTTTTACTGTGAGGAGTCCCTTGGGCTTTTCCAAAGAGAGCGGAACAAATCGGGAAGATAACCCGGCCGCCATAATAACAGCATTGTCTACTTTGTAGGGAGCAAGAGCCGCTAGTCCTTTCTCAGTGATGCCTTGAACATCAATAAAATCCTTTTCTTCAAAAAATTTCATCGTGCGGGAAATAAAGCCGGTGGAGACGTTTGCGTCCTCCTTCATCTTACGATAGCTTTGAATTCCGTTTTTCTGAATGGTATATAGAAGATTAAACTCGTTCTTGGTCATGATTGATTCCTCCGGGGTGGGTCATACGAATTCTATCTCATCTCGATCCCTGAGCATATAGTTCTTTAATGGGGTAAGGCTTGCAAGCCAGTACAGAAGTCCGCCGCAGATCGCAGTATAACCGCTTCCTGTTATTGCAAGAAAGATTGGACTTTTGATTTCAGCCGTTAGGGGATTATAGATAAACAATACACAGGTAACGAAGGAAATCAGAATGCAGCCTAGACCGACTAAATTAAAACCATTGGTGAAATCATATGCATTTTTGCCATCAATATGATAAAGAGATTTGAGGGAAATTTTTCGTTGCTTCACAATCAGGTAATCGACAACCGTCATTCCGATAATGGGGCCCTGAATGTATGCAGCACATGAAATAAAACTCCCGAAATTGTCCATAACCCATCCCCAGATAGTCAAGGCACTGACATAGATCAAAGCAAGGATTACCAGTAGTTTGTAACTAACCTTTGGAAGTCCGCTTTTTACGATCATGCAGTTTACATAAGATCCAGTTCCCTGCGTGCCGATATTGGCAAAAGCAACCATCAACAGGCTGAGAAGGGTGAATGCAGGACCTGCAAGCGTAGCAAGCATGACGGTCGGATCACTTTCGTAGTAACCGGCCTTCACAAACATGGCTATTGCCATAACACCTCCGGCAGCAACGAAGAAAGGTGCTACAACACCGTATGCCAGGGAGGTAGCCCAATAGCCGGATTTCTCGCTCTTTGCAAGGCGGGGAAGGACAAGTGCCTGCGTCGACCAGGAAAAAGCGAATGCGACGTTCCCTTCAGCTGAAAGCATGAATGCACCGAGCCTTGTGCTATAAAGACTGGTATCTGGCTGGACAGCAAGCATTTCCTTCAAAGGCACAGCTGTAAAACAGATGGTCACAACGATTGCTCCGACAATCAGGAGAGCAGAAACCAGAAAACGGTTTGTCCATTTAATAACTTCGGGTCCTCCGAGAGCAATGAGTGTTCCCAGAATTACACAGAGAACACCGAGTATCGGTTTCCAGATTACTGCATTCATGGAAATACCGAAAGCTCCCAGCAGGTTGATCATAGAAGAGGCAAACAACTGTGAGTCTACCGCATACCATCCAAAATTAGCCATGCTGATTACAGTTGCCAGAATCGCAACGCCCTTTCTACCGAGAACGGAGCGCAGCCAGATCCATAAGTCGATGCCATATCGAACACTGAAGAAAACCGGAATGCATTCAATCAGTACCCAGATAATATTAAAGCAGAAGATATTAATCAGCATCTGGCGGAAAGAGAGATACTGAGCCACATATGCACCTTGAGTGTAGCACCAGGTTGCTATCGAAAAGCCGCTTGTAGTGAGGAAAAGATCCCAGAAACTGTATTGCCGATCTTTTGCAACCATCGGAACAGTTCCTGTAATAGTTTCCTGCCGTATATACTCGGTATAATTAGTTTTTGCCATTATACAATTACCCCCATCATGCAGAGCAGGATCAGAACAGCGCTGATACCCACCATGATTGCTATACCGACGGCATCAGTACGGTCAGCCTTTTTAGGAAACTGATAATTTGCTGCGCTCATTTCCTTCAGGCGGCGCTCTGTTTCTTCGATGATGACTTCTTCAATTGATTTTTCCATCTTTAAACCTCCCAAACGGCGAGAAGCCGTTCATTAATGAGCATGATAGCATCAAAAATGAACGGCGTCAAGAAGGAGTTCAAAAATCCGTGATTTTAGTCGGAAAATGAACGGGATTTATTTCACCACGATCGAATGTTTTCCATAAAAGGTTGCTGTATCTTGATTTTCATAGGAATCCGGATTATCCGTCATATCCGTAAAATACAGGATATATGGCATCGTGGAAAATGGTTCAAACTCACAGTCGAGTATATCCGAGTTTTCCAACATCATCTGCCTTTCCTCAGCTTGTAAATAATAGCTTTTTGCTTCGCCGCTTCGTAGTTCGCTGAGAGCGGCAACCGAGGTGAGTGTTCCATGGAAGAAAAGAACAGAGCACGCTAGACTAAGAAAGGCACAAGATGAAAAACCGGAGAACATACCCAGTGAGATCCCACGGCTTGTGCTGCGGAATCTTTTCTTTTTCATAACCCAGCCGAGCCACCAGAAGAGGTTCAGAATGCTCAGCAGCAGGAAAGAATAATAAAGTATATTTAACAGACGCTCTGGCCCATCACTGCCAAGTGCATAAAGGTGAGGAGTGAAAAGAGAAGAAAACAGACAGAAGCTGATCACGCTCACTACTCCTGGAAGCGGGAAGGAGAATTGGCTCTCTCCTGCACCTGCCCAAAGAATCGGAATAAGGAATAACATACAGGATGCATATCGTAGATCAGCCCATTCAAACATTTTTTTCACTGCAGAACGGAATGAAAGAAGAATAGCTTCCAGAGCACCGGGATGATCTGTGTAAAACCCCTGCCTCACGGCATTACCAGGAGCCCGTGTGCTTAGAAGAAAAGCCCCGAGCAGTACCACATACGGGAATATAAGCGCTATTCCTTTCCGATTATTTTTCCATGCCAGAATGGCAAGCAGCATTCCTCCGGCAATGCTTGTAAACAGCGCCGTAACATAATTGCTTCCTCCGATGATCAGACATAGAAATACAGCTCCGGCAATCCGCCAACCGCTGCCGTAAAGCAGATATCCAATCGCAATGGCAAACAGAACAAGCATAATGGCAAAAGTAAAGGTGTAATACACCGATCCGTTATACCAGTAAAAGCTCTGGTTTGGCGAGGGGAGGAACTGCGTACATGCTGCGGAAGCAACAATTGCTGCAATACCGGCAATGCTCTTTGAAACTCCGAAAACACCGTGCAGTATTCTGTGAAAGAAAAAGAAGAGTCCACCGAGCAGCGAAAGCACCATGATCCAGGTCGTAAATGCATAATATGGCAGGCCCCAGATAGCGGGCTGAAGAGCCATGAGAAATATTGCTGAAAAGGATCCCTGCCATGTATAATACACCTTTAAGGCCTTTTCCGCTGCACCGGATAGAATGTCTGTGACTGATCCTCCGGATACTATCGCTGCATGCGTCTCACAGCTGAAGCTGAAATCATCTGCCGCAGGAACATCGTATCTTGCAATAGCAAACATGGGAATCAGAAGGAGCAGAAGTATCCCCAGAAGTACAGAAAAAATCATCCGGGGTGCAATACTATGAGAAAAAATACTTTTTTTCATGATACAACCCCTTCGCCTGGCAGAGTACAGATCAGTGCGCCCATTTGAGCAATCAGAAAAACAGGATACCAGGTAAACCAGCTCGTAATGGATGACTGCATCATAATCAACTCCGCAAAAATCACTGTAGTAAAGAGTCCGGCCGACTTCCTGTCACTGCTTTTTTTGAGGATTCCCGATGTGAAGATAAGAACAGCCAGAGCGGACCAGGTCGTGACAAGTCCACCCTCATAAATCGTCTGCAGATAAGCATTATGTGCATTATAGGTGAGGCTTGTTTTCGGACGCAGAAAGAATTCCGCCTGTTCTCCCAGTCCATAACCCAACAGCGGTTTTTTTGCTATAAGAGCCAATACTCCGTTCCAGATAATAAAGCGGATATAGAGCGACTTCAGAATATCGAGCAAATGATCCATCAACCGAAAGCCGATGGCAGTATGAAAGTAAAACCATGCTGCAAAACATAAAACAGAGCAAAGCAGAAGAGATAGAAAGATGTAAAAGGTCAGCGGTTTCTGCTCAGCCATTGCCCTCGCCTGGGGGAGAAGCAGATACACAGCAAGTATAGCACCAGCAATCATAGCACTTACACAGTGAATCAGTGCTTGATTTATGAAAAATAGTACAAGATAGATAACACATCTGACGCTGTTTTTGTTAAAGTGTCGGTCCAGCAGGGCAAGCAATGCGCCGAAAAGAAGTGGGAAGCCTGTAAGATTGTCAGCTGAGATGAAAAAGTCAGGTTCCCAATCAGTGAAAAGATGATAAAGCTGCGGGAAAAGTGTAAAAACCGTGTTGAGCAGCATCAGCAGGATATAAACATCAGATCCGACGCGGAAAAATCGTTTTGCACTTCGTTCAGTGCTGCACATGACCGTCACAAACAGAATCATCAGCATAGGGTAAAGTGTAGTGTTTAACCATCGCGGAGAGAGTCTTTTCTCTGTCAGGAAAGAAGTTCCCAGGTACAGCAGATAGACGATACAGATCGGCAACAGGACGCCGAGCCGTATGGAAAAACGCCGGAACCAAATCCATAGAATAAAAACAAACGGAATAATCACGGTAAAAACGCGGTGAGAATGCAGATACAGTGCCATAAAAAGATCCAGAATTCGCTTCCCGGTATCATAAAGAAAATAGAAATACAGGTTCTCCAGACAACGGTCCATTGTCAGCAGAATACCCGCAATAAAAACACATATAACAAGCTCTTTCAGAATGCCTAGGGTGGATCTGTGTTTGGTCGAAATTATTGCCATCAGAGTGCCTCCGTAGTGAGAATCCTCGGATAGAAAAATATTTTATTTCAATAATATAACTATATCATAATTCCCTTTTCTTGCCAATTGTCAATTTATTACGGTTCTTTGAAAGTTCCCTGTTGAATTCTTTATTAGAAAGTGTTATTATGTCAACTACAGAAAGGCTGTCACAGAAATACTAAGAGAGGACGGTTATGATATGGCTGACAATAATAAAAAAATAGATCTTTATGTGCTACCGACAGCGCTCTATACGGAGGATTCCCCCGTGCTGGTTTATGCGGGGGCTCTCGTGATGGACAGATTTTCGGAGAAGATTTTTGTAAACCTTCGCCTGCGCAATCTCGATGAGAGAGAGGTGATTGCAGCTGCGGTCTACGTTCAGCCTTACGGGCCCTGGGGGGAGCCGTATCCGCAGGAAGTGATTTACCGTTACAATTCTCTGAAGGCAGCCCACGACCAGGAATTCGGAGGCAAAAAGCTGATTCCGATGCCGGATAACAATGTCCGTTCATTTCAGGTGTTCATTTCGGAAGTTACGTTTGCAGACTACAGTACATGGAAGAACGAAAAACCCTTTGAACCCGTCGGGCGTGCAAAGTCTCTGGAGGAAGGGCTCGGTGGGGAAGAGGCAGCAAAGATGTTTACTGCTCGTTATGGTAGTGATGCGTGTTTTATGCCTCTTCTGGAAAAAGAAATCTGGTATTGCACCTGCGGTGCAATCAACCGAAATGATAAAGAAAAATGCTACAATTGCCGCCGAAACAGGGACGCATTCCAGAAGGTCAATTATGAGACTCTGAAAGCTGATGCCAGAAAGCGGGCAGATGCGGAAAAACAGGAAGAGGCGAAAGCTCAGAAAAAGAAGAAGGATAAAGGCAGATTGCTTCTGAAGATTGCATTGATTATCCTGCCGATTCTTCTTGCTGCTGCACTGATCTTTTCTACAGTCCCTCCCTTCCTTGCCAGGAGAGAAGCATATTCCAATGCGCAAACACTCCTGTC
The DNA here is from genome assembly GCA_045117135.1 of Candidatus Limivicinus sp. Lineage (GTDB taxonomy): Bacteria > Bacillota > Clostridia > Oscillospirales > Oscillospiraceae > Limivicinus. The sequence goes on from JBGUNA010000086.1 coordinate 147,027, forward strand.
AGCTGGGAAATATGAGGAAGCACAGGAGATGTTTTCGCAGCTCGGTGACTATCTGGATGCAAAAGAGCTTGCAGAGAAGGGGGTGCAGTATCAGAAGGCAATGGCTGTTTTTGAGGGAGCAAAGAAAGCGGATCCCTCTGTATTGCCGCTTGTCGGACTGACCAGAAATGACGTTGCCGATACCGAGGATCTCAGTTTGATTCTCTATACTAAAGCGAAGGAACTTCTCGAACCCCTCGGTAATTATCAGGAGGCAGAAGAGAGTATTAAACAGATTAATGCGGCTTTTGAAGAATATGAAGAACAGAAGATTCTAGGCCGTTACAACGAAGCAGTCAGGCTTCTTGAGGAAGGAGAATACCTCGGTGCAAGAGATGCATTTCTTGCACTTGGAAGCTATAAGGACTCTGTTGAGATGGCAAAAGAAGCCCTTTACCGGCGTGCTTCTGAAGCCTTAGCTTTTTGTGAAGAGAACAAAACCAGAGGTATCTTTGTCTTCCCCAGTGATGATAAGACAGTCAAATCACAGGTTTCCATGCCCGGTCATGTTCTTACAGAATTAGGCAGTGATAATGTCTATCAGCTGAAGCAGTGCTTTGTGAAAGACGGCGTTGAGTTTGCTTATGAAGACACACCGTCTCAGGATGGCTTGCTCCCGGTTTGCGACGCTGTTGCTGCAGAGTTTGATGCTCTCGGCGAATATAAGGACAGTAAGGACCTTGCTGCTCGGGCACGTGCGGCTGGAGATTATACAGATGAGTTTTATCAGCTCCTTGCGGATGGAGAGCTGGAAAAGGCCCATCAGTGGCTTCAGGATTACGATGATCCGATTCCCAATCGGGAAAACTATGCTGATTGGATTGTTACTTATTACAGCTACTGCCGAAGGTGGAAGCTCACTGGTGGTGATGCTCTTCTGATCCCATATTCTGCAGGGAACACAGATGACAAATTCCTTGTGGAGTTTTCACCGAGGATTACCATTGTAGGGGATGAAGTGACTATGCATCTAGGTGATGATGCTGGCACGTATTCTGTTGAACTGAAAGCAGAGCTTGGAAGCACAGAGTTTACCTACCAGCCGGACGATGCCACCTATTTCACCGTGATTATAAACCCGATAAACAATCATTTCTTATACAGCTATCGCTATGTGGCCGACAACAGTGAGCTGACGATTTGCGAATACGAACCTGCTGAATAATGGAAAAGAAAGCTCTTAAACCTTTTATGGTTTAAGGGCTTTTTCTTAAATCCGAGTGACTGGACTTGAACCAGCGGCCTCCTGATCCCAAATCAGGCGCGCTACCAGCTGCGCTACACCCGGATACTGTATGCAAAAAATACGCTCAAAACTCTGAGCAAACGGTATTATACACGATGAAAACAAAATTAGCAATAATTTTTGTTGCACATTCCGAAATTTTGATGTTTAATACTTTACTAGCTCTACCTTAATAAATTCTAACCAACGGGTGACACACAATGAGAATGAGAAAAAAACCGAATCTCGATGCACGCATGGAAAACTGCTCAGATCTTCTGATTGCCTCTCCTGAGGCAAATCGAGGCATCTGGAGTACGCTCTATCCCGGTTTCAACGAGATCCGCCTTGAGATCGGCTGCGGCAAAGGACGCTTTACGGCTGATATGGCAGAGAAGAACCCGGATGTTCTCTTTCTTGCTGTTGAAAAGGTTCAGAGTGCCATGGTGATGGCTATGGAGCGTATCCAATCAGCTGGTTTAACAAATGTCAGGTTCATTGATGCAGATGCTGCTAACCTCGGGATGTTCTTATCCGGGGGCGAAATCAGTATCATCTATCTCAATTTTTGTGATCCCTGGCCCAAAAGCAGAGATGCCAAGTTCCGTCTGACGGCACCCTCCTTTTTGCGATCCTATGCCGATGTTCTTCCTGTTGGAGGCGCAATCCATTTTAAAACAGATAATCTGCCGCTGTTCGAGTGGTCAAAGACTATGTTTGAAAATGAAGGTTGGAATTTGCAGGCTGTTACCCTGAATCTGCATGAAAATGGGCCTGTTGGCATCATGACCGATTACGAGGCGAAGTTTTATTCCGAAGGCGTCCCAATTAAGAGGCTGGAGGCAGTCAAAACAGAAGTGACAAAAGATCTTTCTGCCGGGGCTCCTCTGAGGCTTCGCAATGCAGCACTTGCTGATGCCAGGAATTGCTGATTTAAGATGGCTGATATAGGTAACGTAAAACTCAGCGGGCGTTTTTTTCTTGCCCCAATGGCCGGGGTCACTGACTATGCGTTTCGAAAGATCTGCCGGGAGCTCGGCGCTGGATTCACCGTTACGGAGATGATCAGTGCAAAGGCACTCGTTTACGGGGATGAGAAAACAGCCTCTCTTTTGTTCATCCCGCCGGAGGAGCATCCTTCGGCTGTGCAGATTTTCGGCCACGAGCCGGATATTATGGCTGAAGCGGCTGTCAAGGCGCTGGAACTCTCAGGTGCTGATGTATTGGATATCAATATGGGCTGCCCGGTAGGGAAGATCGTCAAATCCGGTGATGGTAGCGCTCTCATGCTCCAGCCGGATCTTGCGGAAAAAATCCTGCAGGCAGTTGTGAGCGCGGTGAAAGTTCCTGTCACGGTCAAGTTCCGGAAGGGGTTTGATAACGGGCATGCCAATGCAGTTGAATTTGCCCAAATGGCGGAAGCCGCTGGAGTTTCTGCTATAGCAGTCCATGGCAGGACGAGAGCACAGATGTATGCCGGCAGGGCTGATTGGGATATTATCAGGGCTGTAAAAGCAGCAGTGCGAATTCCGGTTACAGCGAACGGTGATGTGTTTTCTCCTGAAGATGCCGTGCATATTCTGCATTATACTGGGGCGGATTTTGCCATGATTGGCAGGGGAGCATTCGGTAATCCCTGGATTTTCCGGCAGGCAAATGCTGCGCTCGAAGGAGCTCCTGTCCCAGAGCTCCCGGCCCTAAGTGAGCGTATAGATACTGCAGTGAGGCAAATTGAGCTTCTTGCAGCGCAGAGAGGTGAGCGGGTAGCCTGTCTCGAGGCGAGGCATCAGTTGGCGTGGTATTTGCATGGGGTACCCCATGCGGCGTATTACCGGCAGAAGCTTGTGCAGGTCTCAATATTGGATGATATTTATTCTGTGGTAAAAGGGATAAAGCGTGACCTCTGTTGAAAACTGTAGGCATCCATTTCATCCTCTATAACCCATAATTCGTTTGATAAAAATTCACCACATCTCCTTAAACGGACTACAGCTATAAATCCATTCTGTTAAATAAATAAAAAAGAATTGAAACAGGTCTTGCAAAGTCCCGGTTTTATGGTATAATCAACACATGTTTTATAACTGCAGTTTGCCACTATAGAGTGATAAGGAGAGATTACCTTGAAAAAAGAAAAAATATCCAACAATGTTATCCGCCGCCTGCCGAGATATTTGCGCAAGCTCGATGAGCTTACAGCATCCGGCGTGAGCAGGATCTCCTCTACTGAACTCGGCCAGTTGCTCGGCTTTACACCGTCTCAGATCAGGCAGGACTTTAATTGTTTTGGAGAGTTTGGCCAGCAGGGTTACGGCTATAATGTTCCTGCACTGAGAGAGCAGATTGCCGGCATTCTTGGGATGGATCGTGGCTATAAAGCGGTTCTGATCGGTGTTGGGCATATCGGGCGTGCGCTTATTGATAATTTCTGCTTCTCGGAGTGGGGTATTGACCTTGTACAGGCATTTGATGTCGAAGAGAATCTGATCGGTAAGGAATTCAGCGGAGTTCATGTCTCTTCTATGGAAGATCTGACGGCTTACCTGAAGAGAAATAAGGTGGATATCGTAGTCCTTGCCGTTCCGCGGGAAGCAGCGCTTCCCACAGCCAAAATGCTGATAGAAAATGGCGTTCACGCAATCTGGAATTTCACCAATGTCGAGCTTGTAGAGCCTGATAGTCCCGTGATCGTTGAAAACGTCCATTTTTCAGATAGTCTTCTGGCACTGAGTTATTTTGTTTCAGATGCCTACGACACCAAAAAACTGAAGAAGTAAAATTCAAAAAAGCTGTCCCTCGCGGACAGCTTTTTTTGTTAGGGAGGATTTCAGATGAGCGACACCATCGCAGCCATTGCAACAGGATCAGCTGTATCTGCAATCGGCATCATCCGCCTTTCCGGTGATCACGCCATTTCGGCAACCGAGCAACTGTTCAAACCGCTCTCCGGAGAAAAGCTGAGTCTGCGGGAAGACCGGAAGCTGATTTACGGGCAACTCTGCAGCCGTTCTGGAAAACTGTTGGATCTGTGTCTGTGCACCGTTAGCCGTGGCCCATCTTCCTACACAGGTGAGGACACCGCGGAGCTACAGTGCCATGGTTCCCCTATGCTCCTGCGCTCCGTTCTGGAGGAGTTGTTTGCTCTAGGTGTGCGGCAGGCAAAGCCAGGGGAATTCACTAAAAGGGCTTTCCTCAATGGGAGGTTGGAGCTCACTGCTGCTGAAGCTGTGGCGGACCTGATCGACGCCGAGACAATCGAGGCGGCTGAAAATGCAGCTGGCCAGCTGTCGGGGGCAATCAGCCGCAAAACCGATGCAATCTATTCTTCCTTGGTGGACATCTGTTCCCATTATCATGCGGTGCTGGATTATCCGGATGAGGATATCGAGCCTTTTCTCCTGGAGAATTATAAAAGTACCCTTAAATCTGCGGAAGCGACCCTTACGTCTCTTCAGAAAACCTATGACCGCGGGAAGCTGATGAATGCTGGAATCCCCACGGCAATCATAGGCAGGCCGAATGCGGGAAAAAGTTCGCTCCTTAATGCTCTGCTGGGATATGACAGGGCTATTGTTACTGCCATTCCCGGTACCACGCGGGATACCATTGAAGAAAAAATCCGTATTGGACAGGTTTTGCTCCGTCTGATTGATACTGCCGGCATTCGGGAAACATCGGATGAAGCGGAAAAGATGGGTGTCGAGCGTTCCTATGCAGCAATCAGCGGAGCATCTCTTGTCATTGCTGTGGTTGATGGTTCTGCTGCATTTACTGAGGAGGACTCCGCCATTCTCCGCTTTGCGGAAAACGCGCCGAAAGCTATTGTCGCTGTTTCTAAACAGGATCTGCCAGGCTTCAGCTCGGCATCAGTCAAAACCTCCCTTCCCGTTGTTGAGATTAGTGCAGAGACAGGAGAGGGGATAGATGCTCTCGAAGTAGTTATCCAGAAGATGTTCCCCTTACCGTCCGTCCCGGCGGGCGAAATCCTGACGAATGCCCGCCAGGCGGAAGCCGTTGCCCTTGCACTGGACTATATCAGCTCAGCGCTCTCTGCACTTGATCTGGGTGAAACACCGGATATTGTCCTTACTGAAGCCGAAGGGGCAATGCAGGCTATCGGAGAGCTTTCTGGTCGAACCATACGCGAAGACGTTACCGAGCGAATTTTTGCCCGCTTTTGTGTTGGTAAATAGGCAGTAGATACTTCACATCGAAGGTTCCTGTTGTTCTCACGAGCAAGCTGCTGCATATAAATCGGGAAGAGACTGAATGGTATAGTAAAAACCATCACAACCAGGCTATTTCGCATTGCGAAATAGCCTTTAATGTGATATAATAAACTGAATATCTGATGAGCGTCAAAACGCCATCTGCTATAAATACACGAAAGGAAACAACTGTATGAGCATGAACAAAAAATACGAGCCCCTCTTTACGCCGTGGAAGATCGGCAATGTGGAGATTAAAAACCGCATTGTCCAGTGTTCCATGGGCGGCACCTCTCTTTTTGGCTGGCTGGAACCCTGCCACTTTGATAAGGAAGCTGCAAATCACCTTTTGGAGAGATCCAAACACAATGTGGGCCTTGTGCTTCCCGGCATGCAGTGCGTGCGCGATACTATGGGTAAGCGCTGGCTGTACCAGAATGACCGCATGTTCAAAGAACTCGCCGAGTGGATGCCCGAGTTTCATAAGTATGGAGGAAAGTTGTTCATTCAGCTGGCGGCCGGCTTTGGCAGATCCATGGCAGTTAACGGCATGATGGTCAACCTCCTAAAGAACCCCACTCTCGGCAAACTCGCAAAGCCTTTCCTTGATGTTGAGTATTGCTGCGCATCCGCTTCCGAAACCCCGAACCGTTGGGTTGAAGGCGTGAATTCCCGCCCGATGACGGTCGAAGAAATCCACGAGATGGTTGAAGCCTTTGGTAAAACGGCGAAAAAGCTTCGCGACGCCGGCGTCGACGGTGTAGAAATCCATGCCGTGCACGAAGGCTATCTGCTTGACCAGTTTACCATTGCTAACTGGAACTATCGTAAAGACGAATATGGCGGATCTTTTGAAAACCGCTTCCGTTTCCCGGTCGAAATTGTTCAGTGTATCCATAAGTACGCCGGAGATGATTTCCCTGTTTCCCTGCGTTACTCTGTTGTTTCCAAGACGAAGGGCTGGTACAAAGGCGCTATGCCAGGGGAAGACTTTGTGGAATTCGGCCGTGATATGGCAGAATCTGAAAAGGCTGTCAAATACCTCGAAGAAGCCGGCTATGCCATGTTCAACTGCGACAACGGTACCTACGATGCATGGTATTGGGCACATCCGCCTCAGTACATGCCGGACAACTGCAACATCACAGAAGTCGAGCATATCAAGAACTTCACCAATGCTCCGGTTGTCTGTGCTGGCCGAATGGATCCTGTTTTCGCTGCTGAAGAAATCGCAGCAGGTCGTCTCGATGCAGTTGCCATTGCCCGCCAGAACCTTGTTGACCCCGAGTGGATTGATAAAATTCTTGCTGGCAAGGAAGAAGACATTAAGCCTTGCATCCGCTGCCACAACGGCTGCTTCAACTTTGCAAAGTACAAAGGCACCGCAAACATCCAGTCTATGGAAGATTCTCTGCATCTTGCCCGTTGCGCTCTGACTCCACCGACGATGCAGCACAACCGCTACAAAATAGTCCCGACTACTAAACCAAAGAAGGTTGCGATTGTTGGTGGCGGTATTGGCGGTATGGAATGTGCTCTTGTTCTGAAGCAGCGCGGCCATGTGCCCACCATCTTTGAGAAGACGGGCGACCTCGGGGGTATGTTCCTTACAGCTTCTGCCATGAGCTTCAAAGAGAATGACAAAGAGCTCGTTCAGTGGTACCTCAGAGAGATCAAAAAGCAGGGTATTGATGTCCGTCTTAATACCGAAGTCAATGACCTCGGTACGCTCCGCGGCTTTGATGAAATCATCGTTGCAACGGGTTCCGTTCCCAGAAATATGCCTGCCGTTAAGGGCTTTGATAAGACCATCACTCTTACTCAGCTCCTCCGCGAGAAGAAGGAAGTTGGCGATAAGGTCATGTTCTTCGGTGGTGGTCAGTCCGCCTGCGAAGCAGCATACGAGATGATTCTCCAGGGCAAGCACCCGATGATCGTCGAGTACGCGAAAGACCTTGTTCCTGCACAGAATGTCTGCCTTGCAAATGCGTCATTCCTGCGTGATATGATGGAATACAAAAATGTTCCTGTCTATCTCGAATCCACTATCACCGAAATCGGTGACGGTTATGTCATCGTCCGCCATAAGGATGGCTCAACCGAAAAGATCGAGTGTGACGATGTTGTAAACGGCATCGGCTTTGTTCCCACTCCGATCGGCGAGAAGAAGCGCAACGTTCACCGTGTTGGTGACTGTGTTGCCATTGGCAACCTGCGTACTGCCATCTGGCGTGCCTGGGATGTCTGCATGAAGATCTGATCAAAGTCGTTTTCACAATTCCTATACCGGCAGCTCATATTTGAGCTGCCGGTGTTTTTGTATAAACTATACAAAAAATCATCTGATTCCTTGTGCAATAATAACAATTGCGGATCTGCATGATTTCCTGTATAATACTTCTGTATTAATGTGCATGCACGGCTCTCCATACTCTTAGTTGTGCATAGCATAAAAAAAGGAGGAATAAATTTTTCCCCGCAGCTCGGGGTGTGGCAGTGTGGAGACCTGTCATAATACAGTCGGTAAAGCCGTCTGTGAGGCTGTACTTGGCGGAGGCCGTACAGTCGGAGCTGAGAAAGTATGGCAACTGTTCAACTCAAAAACGTCAAAAAAGTGTATCCGTTCGTAAGCGGAGAGGACAAGAAAAAGAACAAAAAGAAAGCTGACGAGCCTGAAAAGAAAAAGGTAAATCTTCAGATTACCGACGAAGGCGTTGTCGCTGTCCAGGCATTCAACCTTGACATCGCAGACAAGGAATTCATCGTTCTCGTAGGTCCGTCAGGCTGTGGAAAATCTACAACTCTGCGTATGGTTGCAGGCCTTGAGGAAATCTCTGGCGGCGAACTCTATATCGACGGCAAGCTCATGAATGACGTTGCCCCGAAAGACAGAGATATTGCAATGGTTTTCCAGAACTATGCTCTCTACCCGCATATGACGGTTTATGAAAACATGGCATTTTCCCTCAAACTCCGCAAGGAAAAGAAGGAAGTCATCGATAAAAAAGTACGTGAAGCTGCAGAGATTCTGGATATCACCCAGTATCTTGATCGTAAGCCGAAGGCTCTGTCCGGCGGCCAGAGACAGCGTGTCGCCATCGGCCGTGCCATCGTGCGTGACCCGAAAGTCTTCCTCATGGACGAACCGCTCTCCAACCTCGATGCTAAGCTCCGTAACCAGATGCGTGCTGAGATTATCAAGCTTCGCGAGCGTATCAATACCACGTTTATTTACGTCACCCATGACCAGACCGAGGCTATGACTCTCGGTGACAGAATTGTCATCATGCGTGACGGTTATATTCAGCAGATCGGCACTCCTCAGGATGTCTTCAATCATCCGGCAAACCTCTTCGTCGCAGGCTTCATCGGCATGCCCGTTATGAATATGTTTGATGGCCATCTGACCCGCGAGGGTGACAAGTTCTTTGCGGAACTCGGTGGCGTAAAGGTTGAGCTCAGCAAGGATAAGGAAGAGCGCCTCCTGAAGAATAACGTCCAGTCTCAGGATGTCATCCTCGGCATCCGTCCGGAGCACACTGAGCTTGCTGACAAGGGTGTTCCTGCAAAGATCGACGTTTCCGAAATGATGGGCTCCTCCGTACATCTGCATGTTTCTGCAGAAGGCAAGGATGTTATCATCATTGTTCCGACAACCGAGATGCTCAGTGATGCATTCAAGATGGGCCAGCAGGTTCACTTCACCTTCAACGGTGCTGTTGCTCATGTCTTCTCCAAAGATACAGAGAAGAACCTTGAATTCTGATTCTTTAGAAAAACCGAATAAAATTTCAGGGCTGCCGGTTGGCAGCCCTGTTTTATATGTCTATAACTGTTCTCCCCGCTGCATTCAGCACCGTGGTTTCCCCATATTGCACTTCTCTCTCAAATGAATGTACGCCGTAACTCTTGTGTACATGCCCGTGAATCAGATATTTCGGTTGGTATTTGTCCAGCAATGGCAGAAAAGCTTCAAACCCTTTATGGGCGACGTCTTCCGCATCCCCGTATCCCGCAGGAGGGGAGTGCGTCAGCACAATGTCTACTCCGCCTGCACGGTACAGCTTCCATTTCAACTTCAGGATGCGCCGTTCCATCTGCCGTTCGCTGTACTGGTATGGCCCACCGTTGTATCTCCTCGCCCCACCAAGCCCAAGGATGCGGATTCCGTTTATCGTAACAATCTTGTCCTCTATACAGTCACATCCCTCAGGAGGGCGTTTTTCGTAGATCCCGTCGTGGTTGCCATGGATATACAACAGAGGCCGGTTTGCCATGGTTACCAGAAATGAGAGATATTCCGGTTTCAGGTCTCCGGCTGAAAGAATCAGATCTATCCCTGCCAACCTTCCCGGACGGTAGTGGTCCCACAGGTAGGCACTTTCCTCATCAGCAACAGTCAGAATCTTCAAAGCTGTTCATTCTCCTTTTCCGGAGTGATCTGCTCCCGGTGTAGTCCGATCAGGCGCACGGTGTCTTTCGCATCAGGGATCAGCTCCTCATAGGTCGGGATGCGGCCTTCAACATTGCTGCAGAGCCAGTCCATATCCATCAAGGCAGCGGAGGAAAAATCTTCTGTTCCATCGTTGCGAAGAACGCCATTCTGATCTGTAATTTTCGTTTGGAAAGGTCGAACAAATCCGGAAGCAATTCCACTCTCCAGCACTTTAGCAAGGCTTTCCACACCCGGAGGTAGCAGCTCACTGTACTGGATACTAACAACTCCGCTGCTCAGACCCCACCAGTAATTCACCGACCGGTCACCGTTCAGGGTTGACCAGCTCCCGTTCAGAATACTTTTCACCACCTGTTCATAAAAACGTCCCCAGTCCCAGCAGGGGACGGCGAGCGGGGTCATGGTTCTGTCCCGGGAGAGCACATAGGTACCCCATTCCAGTGCCCAGTGTGTGTTGGCAGAATTCGTTGCATCCCGGTTCGATATGACGGAGGCGCCGGTTTCCAGAAGTTCCTGGATAGGATCTCCCGGCAGGCAGGACCAGCGCAGTACTACTTTTGCCCGTGGATTTGTCATCTGCACACCGAGTGCAAACGCATTGATATTTGCCGGGTCTCCGATAATCGGATAGTTGGAGATATATCCAACGAGGTCGTTTTCCGCCATAGCCCCGGCAATTGCTCCGGTGATGAATTTACACTCATAAATCCTGCTGTAATACATTCTGACACCGGTATATGGTCTGGAAAGTGCACAGTTGAGCACTTTCACATTTTTGTGTGCTGAAGCAGCACGCCGACAGGCGTCGATCATTGGTGGCGTTGTAGCAAAAATCACCTGAGCGCCGTCTGCTATTGCCTGCTCAATCGCTTTGTCATAATCTCTGTCATAAGCGGGATAGACAGTAGCTGTGACTTTGTTTCCGAGTGCCTTCTCCAGATATTCGCGCCCGTGGTCATGCGCGCGGCTCCAGGCACTCTTTTCGGGTGAATAGGCGTATATAAATGCAGCGTTAACATGGTCGGGGTTTGTAAAGCTCAGCAGGCGGGAAAGCACACTTTTTTCCTTCCCATCAGGGCTTGAAATGACCTCAAGCGGAGGTTTCTTCTCCAGAGAAAGGATATCCGGCCAGATACTCTCCAGTTTTTTGGAGAGATCGGAAACCGTCAGATCCTTGATATCGGAAAACGGGAATACTTCCAACCAGGCCAGCAGCGCTTCCGCGGGTGTTACTTTCATGTCTTCTGTGCGGAGCTTTTCAAAAGCATCCCGGAAGTGAGTAAACCCGGCAGAGAAGCTCTTTCTTTCCCGGTCTGTCCAGATGTGGTCTTCTCCCGTTCCCAGTGCCGCCAGCAGACGGAGATAATCTCCGCTGCGTCGGAAAGTTACGCCATAAACACCTGTAAGGGAATAAAAGCGCATAAACTCATAATAGAGCTGGATATCATGGTCTTCCGAGTATTCGGGAATCAGTCTCGTCACATACCCGGTAACAGCTGGGGCACCGAAACTCATGAGCACACTTGCGCGCTTATTGCCTTCCATAATATAGAATTTCCCGAGATATTCATAACACTGGATCGGATCGCGAATTCCTTCATCGCTGAGATGAGCTGCACACAGCGAAACCCATTTAGCTCCGAACTCGCTGTTCTCCGGCAGAATTGGCATAAAGTTTCCGGCCAACGCTGCAATGCGCCCGGCTGATTTTGTCCCGATAATCAGCTCCGAAGGGATGTTAACCACCCCAAGCTCTGCCCGGCCGACAATCGTATGTTCATCGAGGATCTCGTCCAGAACAAGCGGATACGGATACTGGCTGTGCCGGATTGCATCATGATAATACTTTTGTCCGGCTTTTAATGCTGCTTCATATTGCTGAATTGCTCCAATTCTGTCCATAACAGGTAAACTCCCTGGCCTGATTGCCAACTGCCATCTTTCAATTCTTCCATGTTTCGCGTCATTTTACCGTAAAATCTGACTCCTTGCAAGGGTTATTTAAACAAAAATGAAAACCTCCGGATTCCCAAGAAGGAACCCGGAGGTTTGTTCTGTACAGATTTGTTTTTATTTGTTTTTCAGCATATGCGAGGCAAAATATTTTTTCGTAAGTGCAGCAACTGTACCGGAGAGCATCAGAAGTGCAATCAGGTTGGGGATAGCCATCAGGCCGTTCAGCGTATCTGCAATGTCCCACATCAGTGTCCCTGAGCCGACGGCACCAACAATGCAGACGAGCGAGAAGAGCACCTTGTAAATCAGCACTGCTGTGTTGCTGTTTGTGAGATACAGCCAGCAGTTTTCGCCGTAATAAGCCCAGGAGAGAATAGTGGACAGTGCAAAGAAGAGCAGGCTAAGTTCAATGATTTTTCCGCCCAGCGTACCGGGGAGAATCTCATTGAATGCCGCTGCTGCCGCCGCACCTTTGGAAGTAAAGGCACCGAGCCCCCCCTCTGCATTCAGGATACCGGAAAGCAGCACGGCAAAAGCGGTGATGCTGCAGATGACAATCGTGTCAATAAACACTTCAAATACACCCCAGATCGCCTGTTCGCATGGCTCTTCAGTCGAAGAAGCTGCATGTGCAATCGGAGCGGAGCCAAGGCCAGCCTCATTGGAGAAAACACCGCGTGCAAAACCCTGCTTCATAGCCATCATAATCGTGTACCCGAAGAGACCGCCGCCGACACTCTTCAGAGAAAAGGCACCCTTGAAGATCTGTCCGAAAACTGACGGAATATCCCCGATCCGCATCAGGATAAGCACAATACCTGCCAGAATATAGAAGATTGACATAAACGGAACCAGCAGAGAAGTCACTTTGCCGATTCTCTTGATACCGCCTAGTGTAACCAGACCGACCACGATCGCAATCAGTATGCCGGAGGCAATCGGAGGCAGATGGAACAGATCTTTCAGCGCGCCGGATATTTCGCTGCTCTGTGCAATGTTCCCGATGCCGAAAGATGCGAAACCGCCTAGAAGACAGAAAACAATTGCCAGCCATTTCCAGTTTTTACCGATACCGTTTTCAATATAGTACATCGGCCCGCCGTGGTAAGTGCCTCTCTCGTCCTTGACCCTGAATTTCATAGCGAGGACAATTTCTGCATATTTTGTTACCATGCCGAAGAAGGCAGCTACCCACATCCAGAAAACTGCGCCTGCACCGCCGGTGAAAATAGCGCCTGTAACACCGGCAATATTCCCGGTGCCCACAGTGCCCGCAAGAGCCGTCGTTACAGCCTCAAACGGAGAGATGTTGGCGCCGTGATCCTTCTTGGACGAACCCTTGAACAGCGTCCCGACAGTGTTTTTCAGTATTCTGCCGAAATGCGTAACCTGCAGCCAGTTAACGCGGCAGGTCAGGTAAACACCTGTACCAACCAGCAACAGCAGCATCAGCGGGCCCCATGCAAAGTTGTTAATAGCCCCGTTAATGGCTTCCACTTTTGAAACAAAATTTTCCACAAATATCCTTCTTTCCTGATCTGGTTTTCATCCGCCATACCGGAGCACCAAAAAAGAGCTGCCCTTTTGAGCAACTCCGGAAAAGCATCAGCAGATCTGTCCTGGATCCTGTGCTCTGTCCTTTTGCCTGAGAGATTCGGCTTTGCGCCTTGCACCTTCGGCACCCGCAATAAACGGGATTCTCCAGAGTTCCTCCGTACACGGTTTCCGGAATCATCAGATTCCGTGCACTTCAGCGGTATGGTTTTGATGTTGAGAGAAATATACCATAGCAGTCATGTGAATGCAATCCTTTTCGCACCCCTTCTGAATATTTTGTAGTTTCGCACAGGCAATAGGTACTCTCGTTAACATTTTTTTCATAAAATGTACATAAATTCCGGTTTTTTTACCGGGGAAAACGGTTATAATACACTCGAAAGACAAATAAAGAACTCATCAAAATGTCCGAAAACAAAATTATCTATTTGCCGTAAATACAAAGGAGGTCCATTTAGTATGAAAAATTCCATTCGTTCCGCAGGCCTTTTCGGAAAGGTGATTGCACTTGTCCTTTTCTGCTGCCTTGTCAGTGGGTTTGCTCTTGCCAGCGTCGGCCAGACGGCTCAGGCTGAAAACAGAGAAGAGCTCAGCCCGGCAGATATTTATGAGCAGAATGTCAATTCCACTGTCGGTATTACCATCAGTGGCCAGACGACAAGTCGGTATGGTTATGGTTACACCTACCAGGCATCCGGTTCCGGTTTCATCATCACGAGTGACGGTTATATCCTCACCAACTACCATGTTATTGAGGGCTCTGAAAAAGTAACCGTAGCAACTTACAATAATGAGACTTACGATGCCAAGGTCATCGGTTATGATGAGAGCAACGACATTGCCGTTCTCAAAATTGAAGCGGAGGAGCTGACTCCTGTCATTCTGGGCGATTCCAGTACTCTTCGCGTCGGCGATCCGGTCTTCGCTATCGGCAACCCGCTTGGCGAGCTGACTTTCTCTCTCACCCACGGTATTGTGAGTGCTTTGAGCCGCAGCGTTACCATGGATTCCGGCTCCACCATGAGTCTCATCCAGACCGACTGTTCCATCAACTCCGGTAACTCCGGCGGTGCTCTCTTCAATGCTTACGGTGAAGTAGTCGGCATCACCAACGCCAAGTACTCCTCCTCAGGCTATTCCGGCGAGGCATCCATTGATAATATCGGTTTTGCCATCCCGATCAATAGTGTCCAGCGCATCGTCACCAGCATCATTGAAAATGGCTATATCCTTAAACCTTACATCGGCATCACAGTTTCTTCTATGTCGGAAGAGACAGCCAATATCACCGGCATCAAAGCAGGTGCAGTGGTTTACGAAGTCACCGAAGACGCGCCTGCTGACAAAGCCGGCATCAAGGCTCACGATGTAATCACGAAAGTGGACGACCAGGATATTAGGAGCTCCGAAGACCTGGTAAAGGTAATTTCTGATACCGAACCGGGCACCGTCCTTCGCTTCCACATCTACCGCCAGGGCAAGGAAATGGAAATTGACGTCAGAGTAGATTCCAAGACGGAATCTGCCACCAAACATGAAGACGAAGCTGCAGCTGCTGAGGAAGAGGCAAAGAATAATCAGCAGGAGCAGCCCGCCCAGCCGGATCAGCGCGGTCAGCAGAATCCTCGTTACTATTACTACGGTGATGGCAACGGCAATGGAAACTACTGGGGCGGAAACTCCATGGAAGACTTTTTCAATTACTTCTTCGGTTACTGATCCTCCAAACAGAACCGTATGAATCAAAGCAGCCACCGGTCAACAACCGGTGGCTTTTTATACGCCTTGCCTTTTAATTGGATGGCACAGGGCAGAGTATTGAAGGGGAACAACGTCCCCCGTGCAGCTTGTAAGTGCTGCCTACGAGAGAAGAATCAGTTGGAATACTTTTTGTGGTGGTCTTCCTGTACAACACCGTCCCGATAGGCGTTCAGCAGTGCACGCAAATCGTCGATCTGTGTCTGAAGATCTCTCCCAATATCGGTTTCCTTAATTTTCTGCCTGCCGTCAAGCCGCTCGAAAATCTCGGTGGAAGAAGCAATATCAAAGTTTTCCCGAATGGCTTTTTCCCGCCCGGCAAAAGGCTGGTGTGATACGATGCGGAACGAATGAGAGTTGTAGATCAGGGTGTAGCCGGCAATTCCGGAAGTGGATTGATAGGCTTTGCAGAAGCCACCGTCGATAACGATCAGTTTTCCTCCGCCTTTGATTGGGCTTTCTCCCTTTTTTGCCTTTACAGGCACATGCCCGTTGATGATATGGCAATGTGGGCCTTCCAGGCCGAATTCTTTCAGAATCATGTCACAGATTGCGGGATCCTGATAAAGCGTATAATAGGCATTTTTGGGTTCTGCCCATGCGCTCTCATCTTTGATCAGTCGCCGCTCAAAGGTTGTCATCCGGTCTCGGCCGAAAATCGGGCTGTTGCGCCCTGCCCACAAAAACCACAGCAGATCCATTCCCAGCTTCCTTTCCTGGGAATTTCTTTTATGATAAAAGGCCTGCCGCGCGGAGGTATCCACAAAGTCAAGGAATTCTTTTCCTTTCCGTTCCTTGTCATCCAGGCGGAAAGACATTAGCTCACCGTTTTCGTCCAGGGGAATGCATCCGTGGAAGAGCAGATTGCCGTTATAAATCTTGTACAGGCTTCCCTTGGAATAGAGGAACCGCACATGCTCCTGCAGCTTTTCACTGCGCTCGAAGGAAGCGGTGAGCTGGTCGATAACGGATTCTTCTTCTGCTGTCAGCTCATATGGATTTTTAGGGTCAACTGTCGGGAAATCGGTATCTTCCAGAGGATAGGTAATCCCGTGAATGCAGATACTTTTGGTTTCATAATCGATTTTATCCAGCAGCAGCCGGTCATCCATATTGTATTCCGGATGACGCTGGATTTTTTGACCTTCCAGTTTAAAAAGGATCATCGTGATTGCCTTATGCATTCTGGCAGAGAGAAGCTTGTCCTTTTCAGAGTAGCGTCCTGCGTTGTCTCCGGTCAGCTTTACTGCGAAGCGGGATACGTTGCAGTCTTTGTACACTTCGTTTGCGAAGACGGACAGTGGACGAAGCGAAATCCCGTAACCGGTTTCCACAACTTCCAGGTTGTTATAGTGGATAGAATTTGCAAGCACGGTGGCAACAAGGGTGCGGCTCCCGCTGGCGGCCCCCATCCACAGAATGTCATGGTTGCCCCATTGAATATCCACACTGTGATGATGGAGGAGAGAATCCATGATAATATCCGCTCTGGGGCCGCGGTCAAAGATGTCGCCTACAAGATGCAGGTGGTCTACTGCTGCCCATTTGATCAGTTCGCATACAGCCACAATAACATCGGGAGCCTGCCCGATATCGACAATCGTGGTGATAATGTTCTTGTAGTAGTCCTGCTTGTCGATTTCTTCACTGTGTGTATGCAACAGTTCTTCTATTATATAAGTATAGTCTGCAGGGATCGCTTTGCGTACTTTGGAACGGGAATAACGTGCCGTGACGAGCCTGCAGACTTCCATCAACCGGTTCAGTGTGATGCGGTACCATTCGTCAAGATCTGCGATTTGCGGGCGCAGCTCTTCCATTTTTTCTTCCGGATAATAAATCAGTGTAGCAAGCTGATCCAGTTCCGCTCTGGGTACGCTGTCCTGATATAAAAAATCCAGCCGTTCCCGGACAACGCCGGAGCAGGAATTCAGAATGTGCAGAAATGCTTCATATTCTCCGTGCACATCCGAAATAAAGTGTTCACATCCCTTTGGCAGGTTCATGATTGCCTGCAGGTTTATAATTTCCGTCCCTGCCGCTCTTACGGTAGGATACTGCCTCGACAGCATCTTCAGATAGCGCAGCTCTTCCGGTGTATAGGTTCTGGTAGGATTCATGATGGCTCCTTCTTTGCTGGTGAATTTCTTATTTGAATCGTAACGGAAAAAGCAACTAAAGTCAAGTGCTTCCGGAGATTGTTTCATGAAAAGAAAACCACTTTTTTGCAAATTAGAGAAAAATCCAAGAGGGGGGCAAAAATAATTCTTGACATTGGCAGGCAACTAAGGTAAAATACCCCTTGCTTGAAAGAGCGATGGACGATTAGCGCAGCTGGTAGCGCATCCGCTTGACGTGCGGGAGGTCACAAGTTCGAGTCTTGTATCGTCCACCACAGATTCTGTACTGAAAAGTGCAGAATCTTTTTTTGTATAAATGTTTTTCGATGCCGGAGTTTTGTGTACCTTTCAAGGCATCGGAAAACATTTTTTTGTTTTGTGGTTGGATGAATTGTACAGATTTGACAGGGGCGGATACTGTGAAAAGCACAGTTTTTTCACAATATGCAGAAAGTGACGAATTATTATCCAAAATTCTTGACATAAAATACAGTATGATGTAATATTTATGCAATCTTACAAAAAAGGAAGTATAAATATGAATAAAGAAAACATTAAGAAAGTCGTTCTTGCTTATTCCGGCGGTCTCGACACATCCGTTATTATCCCCTGGCTTAAAGAAAACTACAACAACTGCGAGATCATTGCTGTCTCCGGCAATGTCGGGCAGGGTGATGAGCTGGAGGGGCTGGAGGAGAAAGCCCTCAAAACCGGCGCTTCAAAACTCTATGTGCTTGATCTGACTGATGAATACGTCAACGAGTACATTATGCCTTGTCTCAAGGCCGGAGCTGTATATGAAGATTATTTGCTCGGTACCGCGCACGCCCGTCCCGTAATCGCCAAAGCTCTGGTTGAGATTGCGAAGAAAGAGGGGGCGGACGCCATTGTTCATGGCTGCACCGGTAAAGGCAACGATCAGGTCCGCTTTGAGCTGGCTATCAGCCACTTTGCTCCGGATATGCCTGTCATTGCTCCCTGGCGTGAGTGGAACATCAAATCCCGTGAGGAGGAGATCGATTATGCCGAGGCCCACAACGTGCCTTTGAAGATCAACCGCGAGACGAACTACTCCAAAGACAAGAATCTCTGGCATCTTTCGCATGAGGGGCTGGATCTGGAGGATCCGGGCAACGAGCCGCAGTATGAGAAGCCCGGTTTCCTGGAGATGGGTGTTTCGCCCATCCAGGCTCCGGATAAGCCGACCTACATTACACTTGATTTTGAACAGGGTATCCCTGTAGCGCTCAACGGTGAGAAGCTCAGTGCCAAAGAGATCATCCTGAAGCTTAATGAAATCGGCGGTGCCAACGGCATCGGCCTGTTGGACATTGTGGAGAACAGGCTTGTAGGCATCAAATGCCGTGGCGTATATGAAACGCCGGGCGGTGCCATCCTGTACAAAGCGCACAGTGTGCTCGAAAGTATCTGCCTGGACAAGATGACCCTGCACGAGAAACAGAAACTGGCTATTACCTTCGCAGAATTGGTTTACAGTGCCCAGTGGTTCACGCCGCTGAGGGAGGCTCTGAGCGCTTTTGTGGACAAGACGCAGGAGCATGTCACCGGCACTGTGAAGCTCAAACTCTACAAGGGTAATATTATCAACGCCGGCGTATGGAGCCCCTGGTCTCTCTATAGTGAAGAAATCGCGACCTTCGGTGAAAGTGATTATAATCAGGCCGACGCCATGGGCTTCATCAATCTGTACGGGCTGCCGGTTAAAGTACAGGCTATGGTAAACGCCAAAAACAAGTAAGAAATGTTTTGCAAAGGCGAAGGGAGGACAACATGGAAAAGATGTGGACGGGTGTGACCGCCGGAGTAACCGATCCGATCGCAGACGACTTCAATTCCTCCATCCGCTTTGACTGCCGTATGTTTCGGCAGGATATTCAGGGGAGCATGGCACATGCGACGATGCTCGCGGCAAAGGGCATCCTGACGGAGAGCGAGCGTGACGAGCTGCTGGAAGGTCTTGGCGGAATCCTGGAGGATCTGGAAAGCGGCGTGCTCGCAATTGATCCGGGCTGTGAGGACATTCACATGTTTATCGAGCAGGTGCTGACGCAGCGCATCGGCGAGACTGGGAAAAAACTGCACACTGCCCGCAGCCGCAACGATCAGGTTGCTCTCGATCTGAGACTGTATCTGCGCGGGGAGTGTGAGGAAATCGGTAACCTGATAAAAGCCCTGATAGAAACTCTGACGGATCTGGCCGGGAAGCATACAGCCAGCATTATGCCGGGCTACACACATCTGCAGCGCGCCCAGCCTTTAAGCTTCGGCCACTACCTTATGGCCTATGCGATGATGCTCCTGCGAGACCGTGCACGGCTTTTTGACTGCGCGGGGCGGATGAACAGCTCACCCATTGGCTGCTGTGCTCTCGCCGGTACGACATACGATACAGATCGGCATCTGGAGGCAAAACTCCTCGGTTTTGATGAGATCTGCCGCAACAGTATTGACGGTGTATCGGATCGGGATTTCGCTCTGGAACTGATGAGTACCCTCTCGATCCTGATGATGCACCTGTCGCGTATGGCGGAAGAGATGATACTCTGGGCGAGCTGGGAATTTAAGTTCATCGAGCTCTCTGACGCCTACACTACCGGGTCCTCAATCATGCCGCAGAAGCGAAATGCCGATATGGCTGAGCTGGTTCGGGGCAAGACCGGGCGGGTCTACGGAGATCTCATGGCTTTGCTGACCACACTCAAAGGCCTTCCCCTGGCCTACAATAAGGATATGCAGGAGGACAAGGAATGCGTTTTTGACGCCTGCGACACGGTAAAGATGTGTCTGAAGGTGTTTGCGCCGATGCTCGCCACGATGACCGTGCGCACCGACAATATGCGCCGTGCTGCACAGACCGGGTTCATCAATGCCACCGATCTTGCGGATTATCTGGTGCGCAAAGAGTTGCCTTTCCGTACAGCATATAAGCTCTCCGGGCAGATCGTTGCCCGGTGCATGAAAGACGGGCAGGTGCTTGAAACGCTCCCGCTCGCCGTGTACAACGAATTTAGTCCGCTTTTCGGGCAGGATCTTTATGCTGAGATTGATCTGAATACCTGCATGGAAAAGCGTATTTCCGAAGGCGGAACCTCGTCCGCCTCTGTCGAAAAGCAGATCGCTTATGTAAAAGAGGTTCTGAACCATGACAAAAGTATTCATTGACGGCAGTGCCGGTACTACCGGGTTGCGCATCACCGAGCGGCTGACCGGTCGGAGTGATATCGAGCTGATCAGCCTCCCTGCTGATCAGCGCAGGGATCTGAAGGCCCGCGAGGAGGCTATCAACGAAGCGGAGGTCGCCTTTTTCTGCCTGCCGGATGCGGCAGCTGTTGAAGCTGCGGCACTTGTGCACAGCGACGTTGCCGTAATCGATACTTCCACCGCCCACCGGACAGCGCAGGGCTGGGAATATGGCTTTCCGGAGCTGTCGAACCGGCGTGAAAAGATTGCTGCAAGTAAACGCATAGCGAATCCTGGTTGCCATGCCAGCGGCTTTATCTCTCTGGTGGAACCGCTGGTAAGGGAGGGGCTGATTGCAGCGGATCTGGCGCTGAGCTGCTTCTCCGTCACAGGCTATTCAGGCGGCGGCAAGAACATGATTGCCGACTACGAGAGCGAAAATCGGGACAAAGCACTTTCTTCTCCCCGCCAGTATGCCCTGGGGCAGGAGCACAAGCATCTGAAAGAGATGGTGAAAATCAGTGCTCTTGAAACAGCTCCGGTTTTCTGCCCGATCGTTGCGGATTACTATAGCGGCATGGCAGTGACGGTTCCTTTGTTTCAAAAGGATCTCAGGGGAAGTGTACAGGATATCATCTCGCTGTATCAAAGCTGCTACAGCGGGCCGATTGTTCGCTATGTCCCTTATGACGGCGGTTTGATCGCCGGGAATGCGCTTTCCGGTCTTGATACGATGGAAATAACCGTAGCCGGGAACGAAGAGCGAATCCTGCTCATATCCCGTTTTGACAATCTGGGGAAGGGAGCCTCAGGCGCCGCGATCCAGAATATGAACATCCTGCTTGGCCTGGAGGAGACGACGGGCCTGGTACTTGAGGAGGAAACACCATGATTAAACAGATATCCGGCGGTGTATGCGCTGCCAGGGGCTTTCAGGCATCCGGTGTCCACTGCGGGATCCGCAAGAGCCGGACCAAAAAGGATCTTGCCCTGATCTACAGCACTGTTCCGGCTCACGCTGCTGCCGTCTATACTACCAATTTAGTCAAGGGAGCTCCCCTGACAGTGACCAAAGCGCACATTGCAGACGGATTTGCTCAGGCCGTCATCTGTAACAGCGGCAATGCCAATACCTGCAATGCAAACGGTATCGAGATTGCCGAGAAGATGAGTGCGCTGGTGGCAGACGCTCTGCCGGTGAAGGCGGAAGACGTGGTAGTTGCGTCCACGGGTGTGATCGGCCAGCCGCTGAATATTGAACCCATCGCTGAGGGCATTGCTCCTTTGGCGGCGGCTCTGTCGGAGGATGGCAGTGCAGATGCCTGTGAGGCGATCATGACCACGGACACAAAAAAGAAAGAGATTGCCGTGGAGTTTTCTCTGGGCGGAAAAATCTGCCGGCTCGGCGGGATTGCCAAGGGCAGCGGCATGATCCATCCCAACATGGCTACGATGCTGGTGTTTTTGACGACGGACGCGGCAATCAGCTCCGCAATGCTGCAAAAGGCTCTTTCCGGGGATATTCAGAACACCTTTAACATGATCAGTGTGGACGGCGATACTTCCACCAACGATATGGTGACACTCCTTGCAAACGGCTTGGCCGGGAATGAGGAGATCACTGATGAGGGTGAGGATTTCAGCGCCTTCATGGAGGCACTCAACACAGTGAATGTCTATCTCTGCCGGGCTATTGCAGCTGACGGCGAGGGAGCAACCAAACTGCTGGAATGTGCCGTCAGCGGTGCCGGGGATATCAAAACGGCGAAGACCGTCGCCAAAAGTGTCATCTGTTCCAGCCTGACCAAGGCTGCAATGTTTGGAGAGGATGCCAACTGGGGGCGTGTGCTGTGTGCGATCGGATACAGTGGGGCAGCTGTGGACGTTGGAAAAGTTGGCGTTTCATTCCGCTCTGCGGGTGGTTGTGTAGAAGTCTGTCGCGACGGGGCGGGCGTACCCTTTTCCGAGGAGTTAGCTGCGCAGATCCTTCACGAGAAGGAGATAGAGATTCTGGTCAGTCTTGGCAGCGGAAGCGCTGCTGCCACAGCCTGGGGCTGTGACCTGACCTATGAATACGTGAAAATCAACGGAGAGTATCGAACCTGAAATGGATTTGACGAATTTTTCCAACGCCCAGCGGGCACAGGTGCTGACCGAAGCCCTGCCGTATATCCGGCGCTACAACGGGCGTATCGTTGTTGTTAAATACGGCGGCAATGCAATGGTCAGCGAGCAGCTGCGCCAGCAGGTTATGGAAGACATTGTGCTGTTGTGGCTGGTTGGCGTAAAGGTTGTGCTGGTACACGGGGGGGGTCCGGAAATCAGCGAAATGATGACGCGTCTCGGGAAAAAGCCGGAGTTTGTCGACGGGTTGCGTGTTACAGACAAAGAGACAGTGGATATTGTGCAGATGGTGCTGGCCGGAAAAGTCAACAAGACCCTGGTAAACATGCTGGAAGTCAAGGGCGGCAAGGCGATGGGCATCTCGGGGATGGACGGTCGGCTCATCCAGGCCAAACAGAAGGACGCACAGCTCGGCTATGTAGGCAGCATCACGGGGGTAAACATCGCCCCGGTGATGGATCTGCTGGAGAAAGGCTATATCCCCGTGGTCTCTACCCTCGGCTGCGACGAGCAGGGTAACACCTACAACATAAACGGCGACACTGCTGCAGCCTGTATTGCAGGGGCGCTCGGCGCCGAGAGGCTGATCATGATGACGGATATTGCCGGGGTTCTGCGGGATCGGAATGATCCTTCCACCCTGATCTCAAGCCTGACAATTGAGGAGGCGGTGACGCTGTTTGAGCAGAACATCATTGCCGGAGGTATGATTCCAAAAGTGGAGTGCTGCATCGATGCGATTCACCGGGGTGTGGGAAGCGCCATCATCATGGACGGGCGTGTGCCTCATTCCATTCTGATAGAGATTTTGACTGATGAAGGTGCCGGGACAATGGTTGTCGGAAAGGAGAATAACTGAATGGATATCAAAGCAATTGATAAGGAATATGTAGCCAATACCTATGCTCGCTTCCCCGTGCAGATTGTCTCGGGCAAAGGTTCCCTGGTCTGGGATGAAACAGGGAAAGAATATATCGATATGGGAAGCGGCATCGGGGTGACAGCTTTCGGTATCGGCGACGAGGCTTGGAAGGCGGCTGTGGTGGAGCAGCTCGACAAGGTGCAGCACATGTCCAACCTCTATTACACGGAGCCCTGTGCCCTTCTGGCACAGCTGCTTTGTGAAAAAACCGGGATGAAAAAGGTCTTTTTCTGCAACTCGGGAGCTGAAGCAAACGAGTGCGCCATCAAAGCCGCACGGAAGTACGCATTCGGGAAAAAGGGCGTGGCGCATTCTACCATTGTTACGCTCGAAAACAGTTTCCACGGCCGTACCTTGACTACTCTTGCGGCTACCGGCCAGGCGCACTATCATGAACTGTTCCAGCCCCTGACTCCCGGTTTCGTCCATGCTCCGGCAAACGACCTGGAGAGCACCAAAGCCATTGCTCTGGCAAACCAGGCAGCGGCAGTGATGATCGAGTGCATACAGGGTGAGGGTGGCGTAATCCCGCTGGACAGGGATTATGTGCAGGGCCTCGCTTCTTTCTGCGCAGCGGAGGATATTTTGTTGATCGTGGACGAGGTACAGACCGGCAACGGACGCAGCGGCGCACTCTATTCTTATATGAATTACGGCGTTGAGCCGGATATCGTCTCTACTGCCAAAGGTCTAGGAGGAGGTCTCCCGCTGGGGGCGACGCTGTTCGGCGAGAAAACACAGGATGTCCTCCGGAATGGCGATCACGGCTCCACGTTCGGCGGGAACCCGGTGAGCTGTGCCGGTGCGATCAGCATTCTGAGCAGGCTGGACGCAAAGCTGCTCGAAGATGTGAAGGCTAAGAGTGCCTATGTCTTCTCAGCCTTCCAAAGCGCACCCGGAGTGGAAACGGTGAGCGGAATGGGGCTGATGATCGGCCTCAAGACGACAAAGCCGGCGGGTGAGGTGCTTCATACCTGTCTGGAAAACGGTGTTCTGTGCCTGACCGCGAAGGATAAGCTGCGGCTGCTCCCTGCGTTGAACATCCCGATGGAAACGCTTGAAAAGGCTGTTGGAATTATCCTTCAGGCATGCGCATGAGGAGGTTAGGATGGATCTCAAAGGCAGAAACTTTTTGACGCTTCTGGACTTTACACCGGAGGAGATCGACAGCCTGCTGGATCTTGCTGCCAGGCTTAAGGCCGAAAAGAAGGCCGGTGTTCCGCACAGAATCCATGCGGGTAAGAACATTGCCCTGATTTTTGAAAAGACCAGCACACGTACCCGCTGCAGCTTTGAGGTGGCAGCATCCGACCTTGGTATGCACCCGGTGTATCTTGATCCGCATGCTTCGCAGATCGGGAAAAAGGAGAGCATAGCCGATACTGCCCGGGTTCTCGGGCGCATGTTTGACGGAATTGAATATCGTGGATTCGGGCAGGAGCGAGTGGAAGCACTGGCCAAATATGCGGGCGTGCCGGTTTGGAACGGGCTTACAAATGAGTTCCACCCCACACAGATCCTTGCGGATTTTCTCACGATTCGGGAACACTTTGACTCCCTGAAGAAGCGCAAACTTGTTTATATGGGTGATGCACGCTATAACATGGGCAACTCTCTGATGGTTGGTTGTGCAAAGATGGGGCTGCAGTTCGTAGCCTGTGCCCCCGAAAAGTACTTCCCCGATCCGAAGCTGATTGCTCGCTGTGAAGCTGTCGCTTCTGAGACCGGCGCCACGCTTTCCTTTGAAAGTGATCCCATGAAGGCTGTAACAGGGGCCGACGTGATCTATACCGATATCTGGGTTTCGATGGGTGAACCGGAGAGCGTCTGGGCTGAACGGATCCATGACCTGCTGCCCTACCGTGTGACTCAGTCCCTGATGGATACGGCCGGTGAGCAGTGCCGATTCATGCACTGCCTGCCATCCTATCATGATCTGGAGACCGAGAACGGACGGGAGATTTATGAGAAGTTTGGCCTGACCTGCATGGAGGTCACTGACGAGGTTTTTGAGGGATCTCAATCCATCGTGTTTGACGAAGCCGAAAACCGCATGCATACCATCAAGGCCGTTATGGCCGCGACCTTGTAAACTATGGAAGACGCTTATCTTGTTTTGAATAACGGCCTTTGTTTCAAAGGCCGCCGCATTGGCTCACCGGTAGACAGCATCGGTGAGCTTGTGTTCACCACCGGCATGGTCGGTTACCTCGAGACGCTGACCGACCCGAGTTATGCCGGTCAGATCGTTTTGCAGACTTTTCCCCTGATCGGTAATTACGGTGTGATCGAGGAAGATTTTGAGGGTGATAGCTTTGTACGCGGATATATCGTTCGCGAGATGTGTGATACCCCTTCAAATTTCCGCAGTGAGTATGCACTCGATCGTTTTTTGAAAGAGCGGAATATCCCCGGCCTCTGTGGGCTCGATACGCGCGCAATCACCCGCCTCCTGCGTGAGGAGGGGGTTATGAACGCATGCATCTGTTCCAAACCGCCTGCTGATCTCTCGGCACTTACTGACTACCGTGTCACCGGGGTGGTGCCGCAGGTGAGCTGTCGGGAGCCTGTGACGTTTCCGGCTGAAGGGGAGAGGCAATATCGTGTGGCTCTTTTGGACTATGGGGCAAAGCGGGGCATTCTGCGCAATCTCCGAAAGCGCGGATGTGAGGTGACGGTTTTTCCCTGGAATACGAAGGCAGAAGATGTACTCGCCCTCGGGCCCGACGGGCTGATGCTCTCTAACGGGCCGGGAGATCCTGCAGAAAATGAGTTCTGTATCAGACAGCTTGAAAAGCTGATCGGAAATGTGCCATGCTTCGGAATCTGTCTGGGCCATCAGCTTGCAGCTCTCGCAATGGGTGGGGAGACCATGAAACTCAAATATGGTCATCGGGGCGCCAACCAGCCTGTTCGGCGTCTGGCCGACGGGCGATGCTTCATCACCAGCCAGAATCATGGATATGCCGTGGTCAGTGAAAGTATGAAAGGCCGGGCTGATTTGAGTTATGTAAACGCAAACGATCAAAGCTGTGAGGGGCTGGATTATACGGATAAGCGTTGCTTCACCGTGCAGTTTCACCCTGAGGCCAGCGCCGGGCCGCATGATACGGAATTCCTTTTTGACCGCTTTCTGGCACTGATGGGAGGAGAATGATCCATGTCGAAAGACCCGACAATTAAAAAAGTGCTTGTCATCGGCTCCGGCCCGATTGTAATCGGGCAGGCTGCTGAGTTTGATTATGCAGGGGCACAGGCCTGCCGTGTGCTGCGGCAGGAGGGTATTTCAACAGTTTTGGTCAATTCCAACCCTGCCACCATCATGACTGACAAGAGCCTGGCAGATGCGATCTATCTGGAACCCTTGACTGCAGAGACGCTGCGCCGTATCCTCGCCATGGAACGGCCGGACGGTCTGCTTGCTGGTCTGGGTGGTCAGATGGGGTTGACCCTCGCCATGCAGCTCTCGAGAGACGGGACACTTGCACGCTATGGGGTGCGCCTTCTCGGTTCGGACATGGAAGCCATCGACCGTGCCGAAGATCGGGAACTGTTCCGTAACATGCTCTGCGAGATGGGTCAGCCTGTGATTCCATCGGACGTGGCAAACGAGGTGGAGGAAGCTCTTGCTGTTGCTGAGCAGATCGGATATCCGGTTATTGTGCGGCCGGCCTTCACACTTGGCGGCAGCGGCGGCGGTATTGCAGGGGATGAGGCGGAGCTGCGCACCATCGCCAAAACGGGGCTTGATTTTTCGCCGATCCGCCAGGTGCTGGTGGAAAAATGCATCTCCGGCTGGAAGGAGATCGAGTTCGAGACGATGCGCGACACAGCCGGCAACGTGATAGCTGTCTGCTCGATGGAGAATCTCGATCCCGTCGGAATTCACACCGGAGATTCCATTGTAGTCGCCCCCGCATTGACGCTCTCGGACAAGGAATATCAGATGCTCCGTTCAGCTGCACTGGATATCATCACACGTCTGGGGATTGTGGGCGGCTGCAACTGCCAGTTTGCGTTGAATCCCGACAGCTTCGAATATGCCGTTATTGAAGTCAATCCACGCGTCTCGCGTTCCTCGGCGCTTGCTTCGAAGGCAACGGGATATCCCATCGCCAAGATCAGCACGAAGCTCGCCCTGGGTTATACGCTCGACGAGATCAAAAACGATATCACAGGCAAGACCTGCGCCTGTTTTGAACCGACGCTCGACTACGTAGTGGTCAAGGTACCCAAGTGGCCTTTTGACAAATTCGCTGGCTCGAGCCGGCGACTCGGTACACAGATGAAGGCGACGGGAGAGGTCATGGCCATCGCACCGACCTTTGAAATGGCGTTGATGAAAGCCATACGCGGGGCAGAGATCTCACTTGACACGTTGAATGCCGTGCCGCTCTCTGCTGCGCCGCTGAGTGAACGGCTCAAAGAACAGGATGACCAGAGACTCTTCACCGTTTTTGAGGCGCTCAAAGCCGGATATACTGTGGAGGATATTCATGCCGTCACACGGATAGATCCCTGGTTTCTGCACAGGCTCAGACATCTTGCTGATTTTGAGAAGAAGATTGCCTCCGGCTTGGATGAGGGGATGTACCGAGAGGGGAAACACCTCGGCTATACCGATGAGGCACTGAGTCGGCTTTCCGGCACGAAAGAGTTGCCCACCGTCGCCATGAGCTATAAGATGGTTGACACCTGTGGTGCGGAGTTTGACGCTGAAACACCATATTTCTACTCATGCTTCGATGAAATCTGCGAGAGTCGTACCTTGCCGCGCAGCGGCAATCCGGTTGTGATGGTGCTTGGTTCAGGGCCGATTCGGATCGGTCAGGGCATTGAGTTCGACTATAGCTCGGTTCACTGTGTCTGGACATTGCGGGAGATGGGGTACGATGTTGTTATCGTGAATAACAATCCTGAAACCGTCTCAACAGACTACGATACGGCAGATCGCCTGTATTTTGAGCCGCTGTGTCCGGAAGACGTCTGGAATATTCTGCAGGTGGAAAAGCCCGTGGGTGTTGTGGTCGCCTTCGGCGGGCAGACTGCCATCAAGCTTACCGGCTTTCTGCATAAGCGGGGTGTAAACATTCTTGGTACCTCGGCTGACAGCATCGACATGGCTGAAGACCGCGCTCGCTTTGATTCCCTGTTGGAGCGCTTCGGCATCCGCCGCCCGCGCGGGCGCGGAGTCAACACGCTTTCTGAGGCGCTGGAAGCAGCAGAAGATCTGGGTTATCCGGTGCTGCTGCGTCCGTCCTATGTCATTGGCGGGCAGAACATGACGATCTCCCGTACACGGGAGCAGACCGAGATGTATATGCGCAGCATCCTTGCCGGGGGAATCGAGAATCCGGTGCTGGTGGATAAATATATGCCCGGCACCGAGCTGGAGGTGGATGTCATTTCTGACGGGGAGGATGTGCTGATCCCCGGTATCATGGAGCACATCGAGCGCGCAGGTGTACACAGCGGGGATTCTATCGCCGTGTATCCGCCCTATAACCTCTCCGACCGTTTTCTGGAGCGGATCTGCAGGGTGTCATGCCAGCTCGCACTGGCTTTAGGGACGCGGGGCCTTGTGAATATCCAGTATCTCATCTATGATGATGAGCTCTATGTGATTGAGGTCAATCCCCGCGCTTCCCGTACCGTGCCCTATATCAGCAAGGTCACAAATGTGCCGATGGTCGATCTTGCCTCACGTATCATGCTCGGGGCGAAGCTACGGGATCTCGGCTATGGAACCGGCCTCTGGCATACACCGCCGTATTACGCGGTCAAGGTGCCGGTCTTCTCGTTTGAAAAGCTCAGCGACGCCAACTCGATCCTCGGCCCGGAAATGAAATCCACCGGCGAGGTGCTGGGTCTGGGCCGTACTCTGGCAGAGGCGATGTTCAAGGGGCTCACTGCCGCAGGGCTCACGGTCCCTCCGCTTCACGGCGGAGTGACGGGTGTGCTGTTGAGTGTGGAGACAAATGACTATCCTGAAATTCTTGCTCTGGCTCGGCGCTTTTATGAGCTCGGCCTCAGGCTCTATGCCACCAGTGGCACTGCTACTGCGATCAGTGCACTCGGGATTGAGGTAACTGCTGTTCCCAACGCTACGGAAAGTGATACGCTGTGGAAGCTGATGGAGCAGGGGGCACTGCGATATATCGTCTATACCGGTGCTGTGAAAGACGCTACTATGGGGGATTACATTGCTCTGCATCGCCGTGCAATGCAGCTGGGGATACCTTGTCTCACATCTCTCGACACAGCCAGTGCCCTTGCTGACATTATTGCCAGCCGCTATAACGAGAGCAACACAGAGCTGGTGAATCTCAACAATATGCGGACCGTTCGCCGGCAGATTGCCTTTACAAAAAT
The DNA here is from genome assembly GCA_045117135.1 of Candidatus Limivicinus sp. Classification (GTDB taxonomy): domain Bacteria; phylum Bacillota; class Clostridia; order Oscillospirales; family Oscillospiraceae; genus Limivicinus. Next base: position 176,965 of record JBGUNA010000086.1, read on the forward strand.
GCAGTCCTGCGGTAATGACTATATCTTTATCGAGAACTTTGACGGTGGTATTACCTGCCCGGAATCTCTGTGCGTCAGCCTCTGCGAAGCGCACTTCGGAGTTGGGGCCGACGGTATTGTTCTGATGGAACACTCGGACTGTGCTGACATCAGGATGCGCTCCTTTAATCGCGATGGCAGCGAGGGACGCATGGCAGGCAACAACCTGCGGTGTGTGGCAAAGTACTTGTACGATAAAGGCCTGTGCAGAAGAGACCGCATCCGGATCGAAATGGCGGGCGGGATCCACACAGCGGAATTGTTTGTCCGGGACGGACGGGTCAGTTCGGTTCGGGTCGAGGTCGGACGGGTCAGCTTTGATGCGAAAGATGTTCCGGTAGCCTGGCCCGGAACAGCCATGATCGATGAGCCGATCGAAATCAACGGGCAGAGCTGGCGTGTAAGCTGCCTTTCTGTCGGTAACCCGCACTGCGTTGTATTCTGCGACAATCTTGAACAGCTGAATCTGGATGAAATCGGGCCGGCGTTTGAATTTGACCCGCTGTTTCCCGAGCGTGTCAATGTGGAATTCGTGCATGTAGTGGGGCGTCGCGACCTGCGTATGCGTGTCTGGGAGCGCGGAATCGGAGAAACTCTCGCCTGTGGAACCGGTGCCTGCGCTGCTGCAGCCACTGCCGCAAAACTGGGTTTCTGTGCCTCCGAGGGGGAATTGAACGTCGCTCAGCCCGGGGGAGTGATGACGGTGGAGCTGCATCCCGGCGGGCTTTGGTTGAGCGGAAGCGTCGTAACCGTGTTTGAAGGAAGCTTTGAATACTGATCTGCACCGAAACGGTGCAGATTTTTTGTTTTCGACTCTGCCGAAAACTGTTCACACAAATTTTATTGTCAAATGAAGAGCAACATGATAAAATACTTTGATTTGATTATTTTGTTCGGAGCAGAGTATGTGGATTTCGGATCAATGGCAGGACTTTGAATTGATAGACTGTTCGGAAGGGGAAAAGCTTGAACGCTGGGGTGATTTTTTCCTCATCCGTCCTGATCCCCAGGCAATCTGGGCGACGCCACGAACAGACGAACGGTGGAATGCCAGCAACGCCCGCTATCACCGCAGTGAGACAGGCGGCGGGAGTTGGAGTAAAGCCAGGCTTCCGGAATCCTGGCAGATCCGATACAGGGACCTTGTTTTCAATGTCAAGCCGATGAACTTCAAGCATACCGGGATTTTCCCCGAACAGGCTGCCAACTGGGACTGGGCTGCAGATCAGATTCGTTCTGTTGGGCGGCCGGTCAGTGTTCTTAATCTGTTTGCCTACACAGGAGGTGCAACAGTTGCCTGTGCAAAAGCAGGTGCCTCTGTGTGCCACGTGGATGCCGCGAAGGGCATGGTGGCCTGGGGAAAGGAAAACGCAGCCTCTTCCGGCCTCACCGGGGCTCCGATCCGCTGGATTGTAGATGACTGCGCCAAGTTTGTCGAGCGGGAAATCCGTCGCGGGCATCGCTATGATGCTCTTATTATGGATCCTCCGTCCTATGGGCGCGGCCCGGGAGGAGAAATCTGGAAGCTGGAGCAGAATCTCTGGCCGTTTCTTACACTCTGTATGGGTGTCCTCTCGGAGAATCCTCTGTTCGTCCTGATTAATTCTTATACAACCGGCCTGTCTCCTTCCGTGCTTACCTATATGACGGAGAGCACAGTCTCCAGAAAATTCGGCGGTCACAGTGATGCACAGGAGCTTGGCCTTCCGGTGAGCTCAAACGGGCTTGTTCTTCCGTGCGGGGCCTCCTGTCGATGGACTATAAAGTGAAAGTCAGTCTGTGTAGATGAGTAGTATTATTCAGTTTGATCATGTTCATTATAAATATCCGGGTGATGAAATAGAAAGCCTCTGCGGGATTTCTTTCAGCATTGAAGAAGGGTCATTTGTCGCTGTTCTGGGGAGAAACGGATCGGGGAAGAGCAGTGTTGCAAAACACATGAATGCAATTCTTGTGCCGGATTCCGGTAAGGTGACAGTCTGCGGAATGGACACTGCTGACGAGGCTAATCTTTTGAAGATCCGTAAAAATGTCGGTATGGTTTTTCAGAATCCCGACAATCAGATCGTTGCAAATGTTGTGGAAGATGATGTCGCCTTTGCACCCGAAAATCTCGGCGTTCCTTCTGCTGAAATCAGGGAAAGAGTGGATTCTTCCCTTGAACTCGTTGGTATGCTGGAGTATAAAAAGCATGCACCGCACCTCCTTTCCGGAGGGCAGAAGCAGCGTGTGGCAATTGCCGGCGTGCTTGCCATGCAGCCTGGAATTATTGTCCTCGATGAGCCGACCGCTATGTTGGACCCTCAGGGGCGGAAAGATGTCATTTCAACCATAACCAGGCTCTGCAGGGAAAACCATATGACGGTTGTTCTGATTACGCATCATATGGATGAATGCGTCAATGCGGACAAAGTAATCGTCCTCTCAGCCGGCTCCGTTGCTGCCTCCGGTACCCCGCAGGAAGTTTTTTCCGATATTGCATTGATGGAGGAACAGGGGCTTTCCTCTCCTGAGACCGTAAAAATACTGTATGATTTAAACCGGAAGGGATTTTCTTTCCCGCTTACCACACTTGGTGTGGATGCCTGCGCACAGATGATCGCTGATGCATTGGAGAGCCGATAGATGGCAGACATTAAAGTAGTAAACCTCAGCCATAGCTACAGTATAGGAACGCCTTTTGAAAAAAAGGCTTTGGATAATATCAGTCTCGAAATTCCTCACGGCCAGATGGTAGGGCTTTTGGGGCATACAGGTTCGGGGAAATCGAGCCTGGTCCAGCATTTCAATGCATTGCTGCAGCCCACCGCCGGGCAGGTTTTTGTCGGTGGGGTGGATATCAACAGCAGCAAGATTACACGCAGGGATGTAAAGCATCAGGTCGGGCTGGTTTTTCAGTATCCGGAATACCAGCTTTTTGAAGAAACCGTTTATAAAGACATTTCTTTCGGTCCCCAGAACATGGGGCTTTCCGCCGCAGAAATCGATGAGCGCGTTCGCGAAGCTGCCGGTTTTGCAGGTGTGTCGGAAGACCTGTTTCAGAAGTCTCCTCTGGAACTCTCCGGGGGCCAGAAGCGCAGAATCGCTATTGCCGGTGTTATTGCCATGCGCCCCGGTGTACTGATTCTGGATGAACCGACAGCCGGTCTGGATCCGGAGGGCAGCCGTCTTATTCTGGAAAATCTCTGTTCCTATCGGCACAGTACCGGCTCCACTGTCATTATTGTGAGCCATAATATGGATGACATGGCCCGCATTGCTGAGCGCCTGATTGTCCTTGCCAACGCCTCCCTTGTGATGGACGGGACTCCGGAAGAAGTCTTTTCCGACCCGGAAAAGATCTGTTCACTCGGCCTCGATGTTCCGCAGTCTACCCAGATTGCTTTGGCGCTGAAAGAAAAAGGCATTGATCTGAAAGAACCTGTTTTTACGCATGAGCGGCTGCTGAACGCGATTCTCCGTGTGAAGGAGGCTGCCGTATGCTGAAAGATATTACGCTTGGCCAGTACTTTCCGGGCGATACCATAGTCCATCGTCTTGACCCCAGAACGAAGCTGATCCTTGTTGTCCTTTATATTATTGCACTCTTTCAGGCGGAAGGCTGGATTTCATACGCTGTCGTTCTTGCGGTTTCTGTGCTTTGCACGCTGCTGTCCCGCATCAGGCCGAAGAATCTTTTTAAAGGCCTGAAGCCTATGCTGATTATCATTACGCTGACAGCTCTTTTGAATATTTTCTATACCGCAGGCACACCTGTTTTGCCGGGCTGGATTATTACCTGGGAGGGGATTGCCCGTGCGGTGAAGATGATTCTGCGTATTGTTCTTTTGATCACCGGCACTTTTCTCCTGACCTACACCACCAGCCCGATCGCTTTAACGGATGGATTGGAAATGCTGCTCAGTCCGTTGAAGAAATGGAAGGTTCCCGTCCATGAGATGACGATGATGATGAGTATGGCACTCCGTTTTATCCCGACGCTCATTGAGGAAACCGATAAAATCATGTCTGCCCAGCGTGCCCGGGGAGCTGATTTTGAAACCGTCAGCCTTGTCAGGCGTGCGAAAGCGCTTATTCCGGTTCTTGTTCCGCTTTTTGTCTCTTCTTTTCGCCGTGCGGATGAACTCGCTGTTGCCATGGAGTGCCGCTGTTATCATGGCGGAGAGGGGAGAACCAGGATGAAACAGCTGAAGATGTCTTCTACCGATCATGCTGCACTTCTGCTTGGCGTTCTCTTCCTCGCGGGTATGATCGTCCTGAAAGTGCTGGGGTTATGAGCAGATGAGAAATATTGCACTTCGCCTGCGATACGACGGCAGCCGGTATCATGGTTGGCAGGTTCAGAAGAAGGACAGTACCGTTGCCCAGACAATGGAGGATGCACTGGAAAAAGTGCTGGGAGTCCGGACAAAAATAACCGGCTGCGGAAGGACGGATGCCGGGGTTCACGCCTTGCGCTATTGTGCCAATTTCAGGGCGGAGACAGCGATACCCGTTGACAGAATTCCTCTTGCCATCAATTCGCGCCTTCCGGATGATATTGCGGTTGTCTCTGCCTGTGATGCACAGCCGGACTTTAATGCGATTTCTTCCTGCCTGAAAAAAGAGTATATCTATAAAATTCTTAACAGCCGTATTCGCGATCCTTTCCTGGCTGACCGTGTCTGTTTCTGGCCGCAGCAGTTGGATATGGATCTGATTGCCCGTGCAGCCGCTGCCTTTATCGGTACACATGATTTCAGGGCTGTCCGCAGCGTCGGCACAGAAACTAAGACGACTGTTCGTACCGTCTATTCCTGCCATGCGGAAAAGGCAGGAGATATCATCACCATTTCCATCTGTGCAGACGGTTTCCTTTATAATATGTGCCGTGCCATGGTAGGCACAATGGTATATGCGGCTTATGGCAAACTGTTACCGGAAGAGATACCTTCTCTCCTAGCTAAGGGGGACAGACGTCTTACCGGGCCGACTATGCCGCCCCAGGGGCTGTATCTTAACCGGGTCTGGTATGATGGGCCGGTGGGGGAGTTGTTTTTGGACTGACTGGATATTGTGCTGAAACGCAGAACGATGATGAGGTGAAACAATGATAAAGCTGATTTTGAATATTACCCTGATGGTTATTCTTGCCTTGTGTATCTGGGGTGGCTTTAAACGTGGCCTGATCGGAGGAATCGCGGGTTTTCTTGCTGTGCTGATTGCATTAGTTGCTGCAAATGCACTTACGACACGGTATGGCAAAGAAGTCGTGCCTGCTTTAAGCCCGTTTGTAGGTGGGTTTATTGATTCCGAAACGAATACGGATGAAATCCTTGCGAACCTCGGTTATGCCAATACGGACCTTTCTCTGGAAGATATTCTTGAGCAGGACACATCTCTTCGGTATGACTATGCCTATGAGTGTTTCCGTTCCATTGGCTTCTACAGTGCCATTTCGGAAGATCTGGCTGGAGAAGCGGTTTCTTATGCCAATCGGGCTGGGGTAAGCGTTACAACGGCTGTCATCACAATGGCATGCAACGCTATTGCATATGTGGGATGTACAACCGTCGCGTTCATTATGATACTGATCCTAATCAATGCATTGATGGACATGATCAATCTGGATTTCCATTTGCCTAATGTCGATGTGATTGATGAGGTGGCCGGAGCGGGCATGGGCTTTGTAAAAGGCTTTCTTTACTGTGTTCTTCTGTGCTGGCTTCTGGGTTTTCTCGGCCTGATCATCGGAAAAGATACATGTGACAGTACGCCGCTGATCAGTTTTTTCCAGGCATTCCGTTTTATTACAAAATCCCTGATTTAATTTCTTAGGAGAATCTATGCAGACAGTAATGTGCTCCCGCTGCGGGAAAAATGTGGCGGTGATCTTTATTACAAAAATTGACGGCAGCGGCGAATCCAAAAACGAAGGCCTTTGCCTGAAGTGTGCCCGCGAGCTGCACATCAAGCCCGTGGATGATATTATGAACCGTTTCGGTATTTCCGATGATGATCTTGATAATATTTCCGGAGAGGCGATGAATTTCCTCAACGGGATGGAGGGAGAGGCCGGACCTTCGGAGGAGGATGCATCTTCTGAGGAGGAAGGTAAAACGGCTACGTTTCCGTTTTTTGGTCGTCTGTTTGGCAATTTTGCCCGCGGAGGGGATCAGAAGCAGGATGCCGGTACGGAAAATGCTCCGAAACAGCAGAAGGATTCCTCACGCCAGGGAAGGCATAAGTATCTGGATAACTACTGCATTGATCTGACTGCTCGTGCTTCCGAAGGGAAGCTGGATGCTATGATCGGGCGGGAAGAAGAGCTCGAGCGCGTCATTCAGATTCTTAACCGTCGCCAGAAAAACAATCCCTGCCTGATCGGGAATCCCGGCGTGGGCAAAACGGCAATTGCCGAAGGCCTTGCCCAGCGGATTGCCATGGGCAGTGTTCCGGTGAAACTGCAGGAAAAGCAGGTCTTCCTCCTTGACCTGACGTCGCTGGTTGCCGGTACGCAGTTCCGCGGCCAGTTTGAAAGCCGCATGAAAGGTCTCATTGAAGAGATACGCCGCCAGGGCAATATTATTCTGGTGATTGACGAAATCCACACTATTGTAGGGGCCGGAGATGCGGAGGGCAGCATGAATGCTGCCAATATTCTGAAGCCGGCACTTTCCCGCGGGGAAGTCCAGGTCATCGGAGCGACGACGTTTAACGAATACCGCAAACATATCGAAAAGGATTCCGCTCTCGAACGTCGGTTTCAGCCGGTTACTGTGGAAGAACCCTCCATTGAAGATAGCGTTAAAATCATCGAAGGCATTGCTCATTATTATGAAGACTTTCACGGTGTTACCATCCCCAAAGAGATGTGCCGTTATGCCGTAACGCTGAGTGAGCGTTATATTACAGACCGCTATCTTCCCGACAAGGCGATTGACCTTCTGGATGAAGCCTGCTCTGATGTAAACCTGAAAGATAAGAATATCTGCCGCAGTATGATTGTCGACCGGGATCTTGAAAACGTCCGTTTCGAACGGAACGCTCTCATGACCGAGGCTATCCCGGATGATGTTGTAAACTCTCAGGAGTATCTGGACAAACGGTACGCCCGTATAGCCGAGCTGCGCACAAAAGAAATCCAGCTCGATCGGGAGCGGGCAGAACTCGAGGCGGTCGGTCGTCCGAAACTCACGATCGATAACCTTGCCCGTATCATTGAGCTCTGGACAAAGATCCCCGCTTCCAGCGTTAAGGAAGGGGAGCTGGAGCATCTCGCAGGTATGAATGCCAGGTTGAAAGAGCATATTATCGGGCAGGACGAGGCGGTTGATGCAGTCTGTTCTGCCATCAAGCGCAGCAGAATCGGTCTGAAGGCAAAACGCAAGCCGGTCAGCTTTATCTTCACCGGGAGCACGGGTGTAGGCAAAACGGAGCTGGTTAAACGTCTTGCAGCCGATCTCTTTGATTCTCCGGAATCCCTGATTCGTCTGGATATGTCCGAGTTTATGGAGAAGTTTGCGGTTTCCCGCATTATTGGTTCTCCGCCGGGATATGTCGGCTATGACGAGGCCGGCCAGCTGACCGAAAAAATACGCCGTAAGCCCTATTCGGTCATACTCTTTGATGAGATAGAAAAAGCGCACCCGGATGTTATGAACATTCTTCTCCAGATCCTGGATGACGGACATATCACCGATGCGCAGGGGCGTAACGTCAATTTTGAAAATACGATCATCGTCATGACGACGAATGCCGGCAGCACTTCCAAATCCGGAGGCATTGGCTTTGGCGGTACGCTCAGCGATCTTTCAAAGGATCGCGCTATGAAAGCCCTTTCTGAGTTCCTACGTCCTGAGTTTATGAACCGTGTAGATGAGATCATCTGCTTCAACCAGCTCACGGAAGAGAATTTTGCCGCAATCGCTGTCATTATGCTGCAGGAACTGAAAGAGGCTCTTTCTACCCGAGGTATCGATCTCACCTGGTCGGAAGAGATCCCTGCCTGGCTTGTACGGAAAGGATATTCCGTCACCTACGGTGCACGTAATCTTCGACGCCTGATCCAGAAGGAAATTGAAGATCCTGCCGCCGAAGCAGTGATTTCCTTTGTTGCCTCGTGCAACGGCACTGCAGCTTCCGGCGTCACCCTTTCCCTCGTGGACGACGCCATTCACCCCACCGTCACCTGACCTTATATTACATTCCCCTCATATCCCCCCTCTTTATCGCGCCTTAATTCTCCGGCCCCTTTTAGCGCGGACGGATTTCTGAACTCGTGGTACTGTGTTGTCTTCCGCGCAAGATGCTTTGCACTTCCCACTAGGCAACAAAAACCCAAAAAACATTATAAAAATATAAAAACAATAAAAAAACACATAAGGAGGTCATCCCCATGTCCGAATCCACATCTTACTCTCTCCCTGAAATCCTCTCCATTTGTGACCACACACTTCTCCGGGTCGACTGTACGTCGGCGGAGATCCGCACGCTCTGCGATCAGGCCATGAAGTATCACTGCGCATCTGTCTGCATTCCGCCCTGCCATGTTGCAGGTGCCAAACGCTATTGTGGCGATAAGCTGAAAATCTGCACGGTCATCGGGTTCCCCAACGGCTACAGCACAACTGCCTCCAAGGCATTTGAAGCGGCGGACGCTGTCAGCAACGGTGCCGACGAGGTTGATATGGTTATCAATCTTTCCATGGTGAAGGACGGCTGCTGGCAGGAAGTCCTGGATGATATTGTCGCAGTCCGCAAAGCCACCGAGGGTGTCATCCTGAAAGTTATCATTGAGTGCTGCCTCCTCACAGAAGAAGAGAAAGTCAAGCTCTGTGAAATCGTTTCTGCTTCCGGTGCTGACTTTATTAAAACTTCTACCGGCTTCTCCACGGGTGGAGCCACCTTTGAAGATGTGAAACTTATGCGTGCAAACTGCCCGGAAACCGTGCAGGTCAAAGCCGCTGGGGGGATTTCCTCCATTGCGGATGCGGAGGAGTTTATGCGTCTCGGTGCCACACGTCTCGGCACCAGCCGTATTGTAAAGATTGCTATCGCGCAAGAAAAGGCAGAATGAATCCGCTTAAGAAGTTAACGGCAGTTATTGCCGTTCTTGTGTTTTGCCTGTTGCTCTCGAGTTCAACTTTATTCAACTTTACGCTCCCCTCATGGAGAGAAGGAAACGCTGAAGTGGTGGGCAAAGTACTCTCCGCATCAGCGGATGACTCGGCGCTCCAGTCTCAGCCTTCCTCTGGGGGAGAAGATAGCCGATCACCGGAACAGACAGATACGGTTTCTCAGATCTCTGTCCTTGGCGTTTCTTATCCTTCCGATACCTCATCCCTCACGCTTAAGCTCAAGTCCTCTGAAGTTTCTTCCGTGCTTTCCTCCCTGTCATCTTTTTCGAACCTTACTCATCTCACCATCCCGGAAGATGCAGGAAATCCTTCTTCCTTTACGGCAGATGATTTCATAGCTCTATCCAAGGCTCTTCCCGATACAGAGATCGACTGCACGTTCGATCTTTTTGGTCAGCGGGTGAATACCGTTACAACAGCACGTCTGGAATACCTGCAGACTCCGATCGGTGATCTCGGCCTTGACATTTTCTGGAAGCTTCTTCCGTATCTTCATCATCTCTCTTATCTTTCATTTGACAGGTGTGATATCCCGGATGAAGCCTGTGCCAACCTGCGGGATGCTTTTCCCGATATTGAGATCGTCTGGCGAGTCTTTTTCTCACCCTTTTCCTGTATGACAGATGTCGAAACCATCTGGGCCTCTGTTGATCTTCGAGATGAGACCTGTTCTTCGCTGAAGTACTGCACAAAAGTCAAAAATCTTGATATCGGCCATTCTGCCATGACGGATCTCAGCTTTCTTGATTATATGCCTGATCTCGAGGTACTTATCATTGCCTGCAGCGATTTTGAAGATATCTCCCATGTCGCAAGCTGCAAAAACCTGAAGTATCTGGAGGTCTGTGAATGCTTCCGCCTGAAGGACCTTTCTCCCATTGCAGAGCTGAAGAATCTTGAGCATCTTAATGTGGGAGATCTTATGATTTCGGATATTTCCTGTCTGCACAGCTTAACAGAATGTAAAAACCTTAAGCGTTTCTATGCGCCGAACATGCGCAATATGGAGCTCGATATGGATAAAGAAGCCGCTATCTTCCAAAGGCTGCTCCCCGGAGTGGAAATGGATTTCAGTAAGACTTATATGGGGCTCGGTTCTCTGAATGGCCATTGGCGGTATGTCGAAGGTTTTAACGGAGGTACCTTCACAGAACCTTACCGTAAAATCCGTGAGATTTTCCGCTATGAGGACGGAGTTTTAAGCCAGCCTCGTCTGTTATATTAAATAGAAAGAATCGGGACGAATTTTCGCCCCGATTCTTTTTCAGCACTGTATTCTGAAGCAGATAGCTTTTGTGTTTTATTTATCCCTCATTTTTCGAATAGCAATTTTTCTCTGCCGTTCTTCGATAAACGCTGGAAGTACTTTCGGCCGGTCAAAATATTCAATGCTTTCCACATTCGTGCGTTTGCGCAGATGGATGGCATCAAATTTGCAGCGTGTCGTACATACTCCGCAGCCAAGGCATTTGTTTGGATCTACAAACGAAGCACCGCAACCGAGACAGCGGGCTGTCTCTTTCCTGAGTTGATCCTCCGTAAAGGTCTTGCGGTCATCTCGGAAGGTGGAAGCTTTTGCCTTGTCCTGATCAGGGAACTGGCGTGATGTCTTTTCACAATCTCGTTTAACGGTGTCAAAGTTAACATTCGCCTTATCAAAAGCGTGGTAGGTCAGGCGGTCACGGCCGATTGTAAGGCTCTGCCCCTCATGCACATAGCGGTGGATGGAAATAGCGCCCTGCTTTCCCTGCGCAATGGCGTCAATAGCAAACTTAGGCCCGGTAAAGGCATCGCCGCCTACAAAAATATCTTTTTGTGCGGTTTGATAGGTAAACCCGTCTGCCTGAACACGCCCTTTCTCGCCGAGTTTGAGTTCACCGAGATCCAGCCCGTCCAGAACAATCTGCTGGCCGATTGCTGCAATAATGGTATCACATTTGATTTTTTTGTCACCTTCACAGACAAGCGCAGTTACCTTGCCGTTTTTGCCTTCAATCTCTACAGGCTTGTGCTCAAAAAGGAACTGAACCCCTTCCTCTTTTGCTTCAGCCACTTCAGCTGGGTCTGCTGGCATGTCGCTCTCTTTTCTGCGGTAGGCAACGGTTACGTTCGCTCCAAATCGCACGGCTGTGCGGGCTACATCCATGGCAACGTTTCCGCCACCCACGACGACTACCTTTTTGCCTACGGCTGGCTTTGCCCCAGCGTTTACTTCACGCAGAAAGTCAATACCGCCCCATACACCCTGAAGCTCTTCACCGGGAATTCCGAGAGAGGCTGACTTCTGTGCACCGACTGCCAGGTAGAAAGCGTCATATCCTTGCTCGCGAAGCTGCTGAATGGTGACATCCTTACCGACCTCAACCCCGCAGCGGAATATTACGCCCAATTCTTTTAACACATCAATTTCTGCATCCAGTATCGGTTTTTCCAGGCGAAAGCTCGGGATCCCGTACCGCAGCATACCGCCGGGCTGCTCGTTCTTCTCAAAAACAGTCACTTTATAGTTGTCTGCTGCCAGGTAGTAAGCACAGCTCAATCCTGCAGGACCTGCGCCGATTACGGCGATTTTTTTGTCGCTGTAATCATAAAGCTTCTTTGGTACAAAACGTGTATCGCGGTCAAGCTCTCTGTCGGCAATGAATTTCTTAACTTCGTCAATGGCAACTGCCTGGTCGATCTGAGCCCGCGTACATTCATCCTCACACTTTCGGTTACAGACGCGTCCGCATACTGCTGGGAAGGGGTTTTCTTTCTTGATAAGCTCCAGAGCATCCAGGTATCTGCCTTGTGCAGCAAGTTTGATATAACCCTGTACGGCTATGTGTGCGGGGCAGGCTGTTTTGCAGGGTGCTGTACCTTCCGGTGAAATGTATTCCCGGTTAGTGCGATGTTCCGGATTCCAGTGCTCCGGTGTCCATTCAATGTCATCCGGGAGTTCCATGTGTTTATGCTCGATCGGGGTGATTGAACAAAGCTTTTGCCCCATCTGAATGGCATTGTTGGCGCAGTGATCCGTGCACTGACCGCAGGCAACGCATTTCTCCTGATCAATTTCGGCAACGTAGTTGCTTCTGGAAGTATCGGGCGTGTTATAATACTGGGAAACGCCCAAAGCCAGACAGCTTTCCGGCTGGCAGTTGCAGATGGCAAAGGTTTCACCCTGATGCAGGGTGGTGATCTGATGAACGCATCCTCGTTCATCGCATTTCTGAACCAGCGCTTTGGCTTCTGCTACCGAAACCGGTTTACCCTTACCGGTCCGGTTGAACATATCTGCCACATGGCCCATGAAGATGCACAGACCTTCGTCTAGGTCACCGCTTCCTTCACCCATCATCCTGCGTACACGTCGGCATTGGCAGGGAGTGACACTCAGATGGCCGTCATTGTCTTCAATGTATTTGCTGACGCGCTCGTTGTCAATCTGTTGTGCCTCTGCAGGAATTGCACTCTCAACCGGGATCACGCGCATAATGCCGGCACCCATAGGGGTGTTCGGAGCATGTTCAATCTGGCTTGTAGTTGCATGCCCGTGAAAGGCATAAGCTATTTCTGGGTGTGCCAGGCAGAATTTCTCGTTGATCAGCAGAAACTCAAAAATACCCGGTGTATAGGGTGGCAGCAGATAGATCTCCAGTCCCACTTTGGGGACTACTACCTGTACCACCAACCCGATATCCGTGATTTCTCGCAGGATTTCACGTGTCCGCTTGACAGGCATTTTTGCTTTTCGTGCAATCAGCGGTACCAGAGCTGGTTTCATATCCGTCATTGCCAGCATTACGGAAATCTGTTCAACGGTAATCCATTGTTCAAAGAGCTTGTACTCTGCGCATTCAGGGGTGATCGTGTAATGTCCGCCGTTGATTTTTTCGCATAGCTGAATCAGGTTTTGCCTTACTGCCATAGCATGTTCCTCCTAATTTCTGCAAGATGAATAATCATCTGCTCTCTCATTCTCTCTTTATCAGTTTACGCGATGGGAGAGTAAAAGTCAACAACTCTTGTTTCAATAAAAATGTGATTGTTGCTGCCAAAAAAATGTGTTACAATATCAACATTCTATAAATAAGGTAGGTAGAGTTATGTTTGGCAGGCGGGCAGACGGACGCAGAGTCAAAGGGATTGATCCTGTAATGCAGATCACCTCCTATGTGATGCCTATGCGCTGTGATGCGCAGGTGTTCATGAAGCACCGGGCAGACATGGAGAAACTCACAAGATATATCCGTCAGCAAAAACAGGAAAAAAATCAGCAGCTTACCCATATGCAGATTGTAGTTGCAGCTTATGTGCGCGCACTCAGCCGCAATCCGGAAGTCAACCGCTTCGTGATGAACAAGCAGCTCTTTGCGCGGAATAACTGTTCTGTTGCCTTTACCATCCTTAAAAATCCTGCGGATGCAGATGAAGGAGAGTCCGTTGTAAAAATAAAATTTGACCTGATGGATACGATATATGACGTGCGTGACCGTATGACTGCAGGGGTGGCGGCAAACCGAGGCGATCAGCCTGCTGGCTTTGTGGATAAACTGCTCAGCACGCTTTTCCTGGTACCTGGGCTTGCAACATGTGTTGTAGGGCTGGTTCGTTTCCTGGATCGTTACGGGCTCGCTCCAGGTGTTCTCATTGAGGAGCTCCCGTTTTATGTAGGCATGTATATTACCAATACGGCATCCATTGGCGTTCATGATGTTAATCATCATATTTATAACTGGGGGAATGTCGGCCTCTTTCTGGGTATGGGGACGACGGAGAAGGTTGCCGTTGTGGAAGACGGAATAACCCGTATGAAGCGCTATTTGCCGATAGGCATTACAGCGGATGAACGTGTCTGCTCCGGTGCTCACTACGCCCGCTTCTTTTCTGACTGGCGGCATTATATGGAACATCCGGAACAGTTGGAGCTTCCGCCGAAAGCGGTCCGATTTGATCAGGGTTTGGAATACCATGAGCCGAAAGCGCCACAGATGTAAAGATAAAACAGAGAAGCAAGAGAGCGTTACAGATTTTGTTGACAAACCGCTTATGAAGTGATATGATGCTTTCCGTTCAAAAGCTGTGAAGGAGAACACCTCTGCGATACCGGCCGTCCAGAGAAGGCAGTCCGGGCTGAAAGCTGCCCCGTGCCGTTGCAGATGAGTGACCGTTCCTGAGCTGGAAGGAGGAAATGCCTTCCCGTATGGCGTGCGTGATCGCCTGAATGAGTGAAACGCAAGGTGGAACCGTGTGCAAATTAGCGCACCCTTGGCAAAATGCTGAGGGTGCTGTTTTTATGGAGGGAAGAACAATGGCAGAAAATGAAAACCAGTTTACTTTTGAGAATGAGGAATACCGCCGGACCTATTGGCACACCTGTTCTCATGTCCTCGCACAAGCAGTAAAGCGCCTGTATCCTGAAGTCAAACTCGCAATCGGCCCGTCGATCGACAACGGTTTCTATTATGATATGGATTCTCCGTTTGCCTTCACGCCGGAAATCATGGAAAAGATAGAAGCCGAAATGCGCAAAATCTGCAAAGAGAAGCTGAAGCTTGAGCGGTTCGAACTCCCGCGTGCCGAGGCCCTGAAGTTTATGGAAGAGCGTGACGAGCCCTATAAGGTAGAATTGATCAATGACCTGCCGGATGACGTTCCCATCAGCTTCTATCGCCAGGGCGAATTCACGGATCTTTGCGCGGGCCCGCACCTCGATTCTACCGGCCGTATTAAAGGTAATGCGATCAAGCTTACGGCCTGCAATGCTGCCTATTGGCGTGGTGATTCCAACAGGCAGACTTTGCAGAGAATTTACGGTATTGCTTTCCCGAAAAAGGAAGAGCTTGATGCCTATCTCGCAAGGATCGAAGAAGCCAAGCGCCGTGACCATCGCAAGCTCGGGCGTGAACTCGGCCTGTTTGCTTTCCGTGATGAGGCACCCGGCTTCCCGTTTTATCTGCCGAAGGGTATGGTTTTGCGCAATACCCTTATTGATTACTGGCGCCGCGTCCATAAGAAGTGGGACTATGTTGAGATTATGACCCCTCAGATCATGAAGCGTACTCTTTGGGAGACCTCCGGTCACTGGGATCATTATAAAGACAACATGTATACCACTGTCATCGACGGAGAAGACTTTGCCATTAAGCCCATGAACTGCCCCGGTACGATTCTGGTATATGAGCTTGAGCCGCATTCCTATAAAGATCTTCCCATGCGTTGTGCTGAGCTTGGTATAGTCCATCGCCACGAACTTTCCGGTGCGCTTCACGGTATGTTCCGTGTTCGCTGCTTTACGCAGGATGATGCGCATATTCTTCTCGCCAAGGAGCAGATTACGGATGAAGTTGTTCGTATTGTAAAACTGTTTGACGAAGTGTATTCCGTTTTCGGCCTTCCGTACACCATTGAACTCTCCACCATGCCGGAAGATCACATCGGCACTGTGGAAGACTGGGATATTGCTACCAATGCTCTGGCAAATGCCCTCACAAGTATTGGTAAAACATATACCATTAATCCTGGTGACGGCGCGTTCTACGGCCCGAAGCTTGACTTCCATATTGAAGACTCCCTGGGCAGAACCTGGCAGTGCGGCACCATTCAGCTTGACTATCAGCTTCCGGGCCGCTTCAATCTGGAGTATGTTGGAGCCGACGGGGAAAAGCACTGCCCGGTGATGATTCACCGTGTGGTATTTGGGTCTATCGAGCGCTTTATCGGTGTTATTACGGAGCATTTCGCCGGGGCTTTCCCGGTCTGGCTTTCTCCCGTACAGGCTGTTGTCATGCCGATTACCGACCGTGTGAATGATTATGCGGAAGAAGTTACGGCAAAACTCAATGATCTTGGCTTCCGGGTAGAATCAGACTTACGTAACGAAAAGATCGGCTATAAGATTCGTGAGGCACAGCTGAAAAAAATGCCGTATATGCTTGTAGTCGGTGACAAGGAAAAAGAGTCCGGTTGTGTTGCCGTTCGTACCCGCACGGGTGTGGATCTCGGTGCCATGCCGCTGGATGATTTTATTTCCAGACTTCGCGAGGAAGTCGATACCATGGCAAAATAAAAAGGTTAGCTTAAAAGAAACGAGGGCAGCCGTTTGGTTGTCCTCATTTTAAAATCCGGCATTTTGTGGTTTTTATAATAGAAAAAATACAAGAAATGGGATACAAAAAGATTTCAAAAAAACTTTCAAAATTTGCGAAAAAAACTGTTGACAAGTACCTGGTGATGTGGTATATTAACCAAGCTGCCGCCGAGAGGGGCGACGCGATGTACCTTGAAAATTG